>JBJMVW010000272.1:0-72508 GCA_045810465.1 Massilia sp.
CCGGTAATACTGCGTGCTGCTGTCGAGCCGGCGCAGGCCGTTGGCGGCCAGGCCGGTCGCGTTACCGGCCCCGCCGGTGGCGCCGTCGGTAATGTCGACCCGCCCCAGGTAGTCGAGCGCATACTGCCGGTCGAACGCAACGGCGCTGAAGTCTCCGGCCAGGCCGAGGTAGGCCTGGCGCCCCAGCAGGTGCCCGGCCTGGTCCTGCCCTGGTTCCGCACGGACAGCCTCCACGGGGTGGCCGTGCTCGACCGTGAAAATGGCCGGCGCATCGCCTGGCGCCGCCGCGCTGCCGCTGCCGCCGAGGCGCGAACCGGACGCGATCGCGCTCGCCACGTTTGCCGTGGTGTTTTCCGGCGACGCAAAGGAGGTATCGGCCACGCCAGCTGGCGTCACCGTGCTTTGGGCGGTGGCGAATGCCGCGCTTCCTCCCAGCACGGCGAACGCTAGTATCGACATTTTCATGGCCTGTCCTCTCTACGCCTACCTTATCCTCTTCCTTAGCGGGTTCATCTGTCCAAAATCCCACATTTCCACCCACAGAACGGCTTGAGTTTTTGTAGGCCTGGTCCGACAAACGGCCTTGCTGTTCAAAAATCGCCCGAACTCAGCCTTACGCTACAATTTGCCGACAAAAGTCGTCCCCTAAAACAACCCAGGACAAATAACCAATGAGACAAGCTGCGCTATTCCTGACCTCCGTCACGCTCGCGCTGTGCGCGGCCTTCGCACCGCTGTCGGCCCACAGTGAAACTCCGCCCGCCGGCCAGATGCAGCACGTCGCGTGGTCGCGCAGCGCCAACATTTACGAGGTCAACATCCGCCAGTACACGCCCGAAGGCAGCTTCAACGCCTTCGCCGCGCACCTGCCGCGCCTGAAAAAGATGGGGGTGGATGTGTTGTGGCTGATGCCGATCCAGCCGATCGGCCAGAAAAACCGCAAGGGCACGCTCGGCAGCTACTACGCGGTGCGCGACTACACGGCGGTCAACCCGGAATTCGGCACGCTCGACGACTTGAAGCGGCTGGTGAAACAGGCGCATGGCCTGGGCATGCACGTGATCATCGACTGGGTCGCCAACCACACGGCCTGGGACAACCGGTGGACCACCGAGCACAGCGACTGGTACCTGAAGAATGAGAAAGGCGAGATCTACCCGGTTACCTATAATGCAGGCGCACAGCCGGAATACTGGACTGACGTCACCGGCCTCGACTACAAGCAACCGGGCCTGTGGAAAGGCATGACCGAGGCGATGGCGTATTGGGTGCGCGAGGCCGACATCGATGGCTTCCGCTGCGATGTCGCGGGGATGGTGCCGACGCCGTTCTGGAACCAGGCGCGCGATGCGCTGGACAAGATCAAGCCGGTCTTCATGCTGGCCGAGGCCGACAAGCCCGAACTGCACCAGCATGCCTTCGACATGACCTACGGCTGGGACAGCATGGGCCTGTTCAAGGACCTCGCCAAAGGCAAGGCGAACGCCAAAACCATCACGGCTTTCCTCGCCACGCCCCCGCAGGCCTTCCCGCGCGACGCCTACCGTATGCGCTTTACCAGCAACCATGACGAGAACAGCTGGCAAGGCAGCGATACCGAACTGTACGGCCCCGCCTTCAAGCCGATGGCGGTGCTGGCGGCGACCCTGCCCGGCATGCCGCTGATCTACGGCGGCCAGGAATCGAAGCTCGACAAGCGGATCGAGTTTTTCGAGAAGGATCCGGTGCAGTGGAAGAACTACGAATACGCGCCGTTCTACGCCAGCCTGCTCAAACTTAAGCACGACAACCCGGCCCTCTGGAACGGCCAGTATGGCGGCGCTGTGCAGGTACTCGACACGGGCAACGACAAAGTGTTCGCGTTCAAGCGCCAGATGGGCAAGAACGTGGTCGCGGTGACGGTGAACGTGTCAGGCGACAAGCAGGGCTATACGCTGCCGGGCCGTAAGGGCCAGCAGACGCTGGCCGCGTGGGATTACCGCATCGACGCGCCGCGCAAGTAGCGCCGGGCCGGGTCAGGCGAACAAGTCGTCGTCCGAACCGCTATCGTCGGTAAAATCGCTGTCCGGATCGCTCGAAAGCTCGCTCGACGTATCGCTGCTGGCCTGGTCGCTACCATCCTGAGAGCTACCGCCCAACAAATTGTTGCTGGCGGTATCCTCCCCTGGCCGGGTCAGCGACGAGAACGCGTTCGGTTGCGTGGCCGCATCGTTCTGCTGCGCCAGCAATCCGTTGCCCGAATGGTGCCCCATCAGGTTCTCGATCCCCTGGAACAGGAAGGCGCCGCCGGCGACACCGGCTGCCGTGGCCGCGATGTTACCCAGCATGCCGCCCATGCCGCCACGCATGAAGCCTGGGCCAGCCGCCGCTGCGGCCGGCTGCGGGGGCATCTGGTACGGCGCCGGCGCAAGGGGCGCAGGCGGGGTTGCGGCGGCCGGTCTGGCCGTGCCGCTGTTGCCCCAGGCGTTAGGATCGAGGAAACCGCCCGCTGCTTGGGGCGTCCCGCGCAACTGGTTCTGCAATGCGGCGATCTCGGCCTTGGCGTTGTTGAGCGCCTGGTCGAGCAGCAGCGCGCGCTGGACCAGGAGGTAAGCCGCATCCGGTTGCTGGGCGACCGCCCGCGCGATCATCGCATCGGCCTCCGGGTCCTTGACGATGCCGCGGACCTGGGTCAGCTGATTCAAAAAATCCTGAAGAAGTTGCCTGTCTTGGGGACTCATGCTCGCACTCCGTAAATGTGAAGAAGATGTCAATCACGGATGTTGGTCCTGGATCGGCAGTTTCAAGTTTGGAAAAGCGTACTAAGGACGCAATTCTACCGCTCCGCCCTTGGGCGCGGGCGGCAAGGGCTCCATCGGCCTCAGGTCATACCGCATATCCGTGCGGTCCCCATCCACTGGCCCGCTCAACATGAAGCTGTCGAGCCCCAGCCGGGCGCCCTGCTCCGCGCCTCCCATCAGGCACACCGGGTGCACCTCTTGTGCGCGCAGGACCAGCGCGATTTCGTAAGTGACCGTCTGCTCGCCGAACAGGCTGAGCATCTTCCCCAACGCGACCGCGCCCGCAGCGTGCGGCAGGAAGCGCGCGAACTGGCTCTTGTCCAGCGGCCCCAGCGACAGGCGCGCGCGCAGGTCCGGGCGCCAGCTGTTTGCCCCGAGCATCGTGTCCTCGCCGAGCGTCGCGTTTGCCATCCCCAGGCAACACTGCTCACGCGGCGCCATCGGATTCCAGTGCCCGACCGCCTCTTCCACCCTGACCGGCACGCGCAGGTAACCCGACAGCATGCGCCCGAGAATGAGCGACGAGATCGGACGGTGCTGCAGCAGCCCGGCGTACAGCGCAATGGCCTCGTCGCAGATGCCGTCGGAGTTGTTCAGCTCGGCCCCGCGCCGGAAGCCGGCCAGCGCCAGCAGCAGTGGCAGGTAACCGTCCTGGTCCATGCGCTGTTCGACCCGGTGCTTGCGCCACGCCTCGTAAAACAGCGCAAGCATCCGGTTCGACAGCAGGTCGAGGAAGGCGCGCGGCGACTCGTCGTGCTCGGCTGCCTGCCACGCCCCGATGCGCTCGGTGTAGTGTGGCGGCAGCGCGCCGTGGGCGCCAAGGAAGCCCATGAACGATGGCGTGATGCGGATCTGCAGCCCGTGCTGCCCGCGCAGCGCCTCGCCCAGCGCCAACTGGTCGCTGATCGGCCCATCGGCCACCGCCTGCAAGGCTTCGATCTGGCTCGCCGGGAAGCCCAGCGACAAGCTGTTCTGGAAGCGCAGATAGCCGGCCAGCGCCTTTTCGCGCGGCACGCCCTGCTCGCCCAGCCAGTCCACGGCCAAGCGCACCGCCTGGAAAAAGTCGAATCGCTGCGGCTCGTCCAGCAGCCGCTGGATTACGCTCTGGTCTGCTCGGCGCTGCGTGGCGGGCATTTCAGGATCTCCTGGCCGGTCTGTTGCGACACGACTTCCAGCTGGGTGAAGCAGTTGAGCTGCCCGTTCATCGCAAAGTAACGGTCCATCACCTGCGCGAACACATAAATGCCGCTGCCGACGAATGCCTGCTCGTCGACTGTCATCCGTATCCCGATGCCCGGCATCAGCGACGACACCGGCAGCGTCTTGATCCACGCCCGCACCGTGCCGTGCTCGAGCCCGACGATGCCCTTGATCTGGCGCTGCGAGATTGCCGAGTGCGGCAGGTCGTACAGCGCCAGCATCTTGTGGAAATCGGCCAGGCCGGCCGTCGTCAGCCGTGCGTAGTTGAGCGCCAGGTGCGAAATCAGGCGCCAGTGCGCACCGTGGCGCGAATCGAACCGGTAAGTTGGGGTTGGCCTGCGTAGCAGCCTGATTGGCGACGAACTGGGCACGCCGTCCGTATGCATGTCGCCCTCGGGATTGCCGTAACGCAGTTGGCTGGGCAGGTCCCGGTTGGTGCATGTCAGTTCGGCCGACAGGGTCGCCCCGCCCGCATTGCTCGGCTTGAAGTCCGCATCGATCAGCGCGATGCGCGTCTCGTGCCCTGGACTGATGGCGGCGGTCGTCTCGTCGCGCCGCGTAATCCAGTAATTGCGGTGGCCGCTCGAAGCGTCGTCTTCGTGACTGACGGCGTACAGCGGCCCGAAGTGCGTCACCTTGCCACCCGGTCCGCCATGTATCAGGCGCACGTCGCTGACGCTGTGAATTTCATAGGCCGACGAGTGCGCCGAGTCGGCGGACAGCGTGTACTCGGCGCTGGTGTGCGTCAGCTGCAATGGTTCGCCGGCTTTCTCGAACAGGTTCACCACCGGCGTGCAGCCGAGCAGCAGGTTCTTGTCCGACAGCGACGACAACAGCCTCGCCTCGTTCGAGTCGCCCTGCAAGCCGGCGAGCGCCAGGTGCAGCGTGAAGCGGGTGCATTGCGGCGGCAGCAGGCGCGCGACCTCCGCCAACTCGATGTCGATGAAGTTGAACTTCTCGGGATAGGTGAAGTACTCGGTCAGAAGCCGGAACGCCGGATGGGAGCGGGACGGGAACGGGATCATTGCGTCGTCGTCCCCGAAGCCGGCCAGGCGCAGCGGGACCTGCTCGAGCGCCAGCCAGGCGCCCTCGCCGTCGGGCTGCAGATAGGCCGCGCCGGTTCGCATCAACAGCGCGTCGATCAACGCAGCGCGCAGCGACGGTTCGCCATCGACGAACACACGCAGCTTGCTCATGCCGTGCTCGCCCAGGTCGACCTTGTCGCTTCCGCGCTCGATCGTGATGCTGATGCCCGACGACGCGCCGCGCGGCAGCCGGACCGAACGCGGCGCATTGATGAACGACGAAAAGCCGGCACTGGACAGCACGATCGGCGCCAGCGTGATGTCGTACACCGTGCGGAAGAAACAGATCACGTCCTGTACCGCCGGGGTCCGCAACAAGGTCCCGCGCGGAACCACGCGGACTTCGGCGAGCAGCTCATTCGCGCCGCGGTTGCCGATCTGGACCACCGAGTACGACGGCAGCGGCCGCAGGTAATGGGGATACAGGCTCTCGAGCATCGACTCGGTGAACTTTGGATAGTCGTCGTCGAGCCGTTTGTTGATGCGGGCGCTCATCAGCGCAACCGACTGGATCAGGCGCGCGACGCTCGGGTCTTCGTAGGTTTCGCCCGCCATGTGCAGGTCGCTCGCCGGCTTCGGGAAACGGTTGCGAAATTCCCGCGCATACTGGCCGAACAGGCCCAGTTCTTCCTCGAAATAGCGCAGAAGCTCATCCATGTTGCACCCCGGCTGTAATTGCTTAGGACCAAGGTGTATGCTCCCATTCAAGCTTCGCTGCCATATTGACCGCTGTCAATGGCCACAATTGGCTCGAGCCAACCTGCGCACTGAGCATCGCAGTAAGATTGCGCCGCACGCGCTTCGGTGAAAGAAGCATGTTCAGTCAGTTTTTCGCCCCGCTTTCGTGGGTCGGACTTCAGCAATCATAAGACCCACGCGGCTTCTCCCGCGCGGCGCGGCTGGCTCTGCGCCGCCGCAACCCACGCTTTTGACCTTCTTGATATTTTTTCCTGAACCCGGTGGCCGTGAAGCCTTCACGGTCTGGCGGGTTGCCGAACGGCCCAGGCACCCCTGGCTTGCGAGGTGAAGAGGCTGCTCCGGTGCAAATGGCCGATCAAGGGAGCGTGCGATGGCAAAGGCGCAGCGCAGGGGGTGGCGAGCTACCGGCTCCGCCACCACGCAACTTGGACCACGACAGGCGATTTCCGGTGTACTCACCCATTTTTTTCACGTCTGCTCTTACGCGAAGCGACCCGAGCCTCCTCTCCGGGTACGCTTGGCGATGATCCTGCGCTCGGCGCGGGTCCTGCTTTTCTTGCGCGAACATGCCGAGCTGGCGCGGCTGCCAATTTACGCCGATTATGTGGCCCCGGCCGCGGGCGAGGACCGTTTCCACCATCTCAGCCGGCGGTTTTACCTGGCCAAGAACCTGTCGCTGCGCGAGCGTGTCGAGTGCATCCTCGCGCATTACCGTTTTGAAGAAGCATCGTTCTCGCCAACGTACAAACTGAAGGTGTATCGCAGCGGCGGCCTGATGTTGTGGAGCAAACTGGTTGGCGAAACCCACTGCGCGCTCCACCTGGTCCTTGCCGACCGCTATGCGGCCGAGGGCGACCTCAGCATTACGCTCACGGTGAATGGGGAAGTCCTGCACTCCATCGATTTCTCTTGGGTGTGCGGAAAATTTGCCGGCTCGAAAGCGGCCATGCTGCCGTTCGTCAGCGCCAACCAGGGCCGTTGGCGCAGGGACCATCATGTGCACGACAAATTCAACGCCACGTTTCCGCTAAGCGCGCCGAACTTCTTCTGTTATGCCGCCATGCAGGGACTGGCCCAAGCGATCGGCGTCACCGAAGTGATCGGGGTGTCGAGCGAGCTTCAGGTGTGCTATTCGTCGGACGATGTAAAGCACTTCCACAACGCGTATGAGGCATTCTGGGAGGCGGTTGGCGGAGTGGCCCTGGCACCGCGCGGATACCGGCTGCCGGTGCCGCAGCCAATGAAACCGTTGAGCGAAGTGGCCGCCAAACACCGCAAACGCTCCGCTTTGCGACGGGCGGCACTGAAAGAAATCAGCGACGCCGCATTTGCGGTGATTGCCGCGCACTTCCAGGGGCCGGCGGCGCGCCGCAACCGGTCAGGGCGCGACATTGCGTGATGCGACGAGTATCCGCCAATTCAAAACGATAACGGCGAAGCGGCCAGTGCCACTTCGCCGTCATTTTGTATCAGGCGCTTCTTGCTTTAGCCGATTACTTAACCAGGGCTACGAATTGCGGATCGCGAACGGTCTTCCCGACCAGGTTCTGTACCGCGCGCGAGAATGCCTCGGCGGTCTGGCGGCAGGCCTCCGGGGCACTGAATCCGCTGTTGAACTCGTAATATTCGTTCACGTTCATCGATTTACCATTCGAGGACGCCAGGGTCATATCGATGGACCAGAAACCGCCCGTCAGCCCCTTCGACGACGAGAACTCCAGCTTGTTGATTTTCCCGTTCAGGGAAACGCGTGGCGTCGCGGCAAAGGCGCCGGCCACTTTCAGTTCATCTTCAAACGCGCGCTGGATGTACTGGGTATGCGAAAGATTATCGGCGACCTTGAGCGGGCCGAGTGCGCGGCAGGTTTCGCTGAATTCTGCCGGCGGCTGGAACGAACTGATGCCAACGCCCGACGCGTTCAGCGATTTGATCGCCATGCTGTTATCCGCGAGGATCGCATACCGTTGCGTAGTCGGGGTCTCGCAGGCGGTCAACAGAAGACCGGTGGCGCACAGGACCAATATTTTTTTAATCATTCTTGTCTCTCCCAATAATAATGCCGAAGCGGCGAGCTATTGTGCCTGAATTGCCTACAGGAAAAATCTCCATTTGTAACGGCGAGCGTAGAAATTGGGGTGTTTGCTCGGTGCATCCTGCTCGGGGCCGTCCTGACGAGCGAAATCTGCGCTTTCAATTTCCTCAATCTGTTGGTTCAAAGACAAGCGTGCGGAGCTGGGCCGAACGTTAGCCAGCCCAGGGATAGCGTCTGCTCCAAGGCGCGGTCTAGTCCTTGATTTCGGCCTCGACAAGTTTCGCGAGCAGCTCGAGCGACTCCTGCCAGCCGAGATAGCAGGCTTCGGTCGGGATGACGGAAGGAATTCCTTCCTGCTTGATGTTCACCTCAACACCGCAGAACACCTCGCGCAGTGTCACCGTGGTTTGCATTTTGCCAGGCAAATTGGGATCATCGAACTCGGCCGTGTAGCGCAGACGTTTGCCCGGCTCTAACTCCAGGTATTCGCCCCCAAATGAATGGCTGTGCCCCGTAGTGAAATTGGTGAACGACATCTTGTAACGACCACCCACCCGGGTGTCCATCTCATGCACAGTGCCAATGAATCCATGTGGCGGCAGCCATTTTACGAAGGCACCTGGAGTAATGAACGCGCGGAACACGCGGTCAGGCGTGGATTTGAGGACACGGTGCAATTCAACTGTATTGGTGGACATGATCGATTCCCTTATGTGGAAGTGGCAGAGGACGGGCTTTGATGGTACGACGAACCAGCCGTCCGAACTTCGACATTCAGGCACGGTTTTTTTGAGCTATGTTTGCTGCTCGGCGTACACGGCATAGTTGAGTTGATGTGACGTAATCCCTTCACTCAACATTAACCAGGCACTCCTCAAGCTTCGAGATGTCCCAATCAAAGAATAGTGACCGCGGCATCTCGGACCCAAGATAAAACCTATACGGTTCTCCTGAACTGCTTTTCAGCACAAGCGTGTTACCTTTTAGAGAATGTCCCTGTGCAGCAGCCGAGATGCGATATAACCCTTTGCACGCACCATTAGGTGAAGTAACGATGATTTCCTGATGGCCGTGCTCATTCTTAAGAACGATGTCCCGAAAATACCAACACTACCTGCCGCAGTACCCAACAGTTGATAGTCAACCTGTTCGACGAACGAAGCTTGCTCTTTTGACATGTCTGCGCTCGGCACTCTCGGGCACTCAACACCGGCAAACGCATACATCGGCAATGCGAGGAGAAAGAAGAATTGTCTCATTTTACGTTCCATTTCTCAGTCGAAGCACTGAGTCACGATACCACTATATTGCTAGCTGGATCTCGTCCACTCTCTCGACTGAACGTGGACGACTCTGGTGCCAACGTGCTCCAGGTCGTCGCCGTCGCCCTAATATCCAATCTTTCATTACCGGATGCTGGTGAACAATATGGGACGTCGGCGAACGTCGTTTTTCGATTTTCCCTGTTGAGAGGCGAAAAAAAGCTCCCGGACCCGAGAGCTTCTTTCGTAAGTATGGCGGAGCGGTGGAAGTCGAACAAGGCCTTGAAAGCCGCATGAATGCTACGTTTTACACATGCGAAACGGTAATCATGCCCCCAAATCATGCCCCAAAAAAAATTCCTTAACCTAACTGCGCCTGTTTGCTGAGGCCCGCTAGCCGTCACCAAAAACCCGCCACCACAGGGTTAGGCGACCGTTGTAGGACCACGACGGAATTGTTTATGCCAAGCGACGATGCGTCATGGGTAGCAGGCAATGTAGGGGCCATCCTTTGAAGGGTTGCTGTGCCTTTGCCCTTCCAACGTCTATGGCCGTAATTCACAATTTAGTTGTCGCCCCTTTCACAGCGTTCGCTCTATTGGGATGACTCGCGTTTGAGCCAGATGCGATCGAACCAGCTCAGCGCCGGACGTTTGCAAAACGTCCTTAATTTTTTGGCGTCACCAATATAAATCGAACCAGACGGGAACAGCTTGTCCTTGTAAAACGCGCGCTCCTCTTCCGCATTCGCAGGGAACCAAAAATCAACGATTCCGGTGACTCCCATTTCCTCCAACTGTTTCTTGTTCAAGGCCCACGCCATGTAGCGCGGACAACCAGGAACACCGGGGAAGTGGTCGACGTCTTCTTCGCCGAGGACGTGTTTTCGAGCTGAAATATAGTTTGCATAGTCTTGTAGGGGAGCTGCCGACAGGCCGAGTGAGGCGTAGAAAGCATTGGCGGCAGACTCCTTCTTCCGCATCAAGTCGGCACTCTCACTTGTAACGTTCCCAGAAGCCATGAAACCCGGAATCTCGTTCCCAGTAATGAAATGCAGCGAACCATCGGCGCGCCGAAACAGCCGACCAGTATCGTGGATTCCGACCCAGGAGTTTGGTAAAACGGTTTTACGTTTCCCAGCAGGGAAGATAAAGTTTGCGCACGCGGAAAAACACTTGTTCTTTACTACGATATCCCAGCCATGTTCGCGCACCACTTGGGCCAGCTGGACTGCCGCCTCGGAAACACCTCCGTCCGAGTCAATGACCAGCCGCTGTATATGCGGATATTTTTTAGCTCCCCGTGCAATGTAGGCGACCAGCGGGTAATTGATGCTGCCGACGATCGCCACCTGATTTTCGGTAATCTCCCCTGATGTCACAACCTGTCCATCGGCTGGACTGCCGTGTTCTTTCTTCGCCGGATTCGTCGCTGCTTGAGCGGTCTGTGCCACGCAAAAGAACAGCAAAGTGACCAGTATATGTCTGGTATTGAACTTGATCATCGTCTCAACGTGAAAGAGGATTTCCCGAGCCCACAGGCTAAAGTTACCGTTCGTACTTCGGACGAGGTTTGGCCGCACCTAGCAGCATGCGTTCCAAGACGCGCCTGGGCATCACTTTTGGGGCAAAGAAACTATGCCCCGAAACATGCCCCTAAAAAGCTGGGCTGTCAATGCACGTTTTGACGCGCCCTGAAACAAAAAACCCGCACTCTCATTAGGAGACACGCGGGTTTTGGTACATCGTGATACTTCTTGAAATCAATGCTTGGCGGAAGCGGTGTCCGCCATAGTGCTCTATAAAAGAAGCCGTCCGCCAATGCCCTACCCCCCTTTCTACCCACCCCGTGTTCCACTGGCCGAGGCTGCTTCGCCAAGTCAACCAAATTCCACCATCCACGCTGCCTCGCACCCCAGATCTTTCACGCTTGCAACCTTCCGCTCTGCTGCTCCAGCAACCGGCGCAGCCGCGCGAACCGTTCCTCGACGAGCACGTCCGCCTTGCCGGCGCTAGCGAGCGCGATGGCGTCATTGGCGCGCTTGAGGAGCTGAAGCAAAGGCCACACAATGCGATCAACTAGATCGGCAAAGCGGACCATGTCAGCGTACGTGGTCGGAATCTTGTAGCCTCGCGCAGAACTCGCAATGACGACCTCGCGATCCCGAAGGCGCGACACCAGGTTGGACCGGACATAGTGGGTTTCGATCTCGCGAAAGCCTTGCGTGTGCAGATGTTCCATCAATTCCTGCGTCGAGACATATTCCTCTCCGCTTGGGAAGCGGGCGCGGAACAGCAAATAGCTAAGCAACGCGTGTTGCGCCTGGAGCTCCACATCCCCGCTATCTTCGTAGCTTGACAAGAAACGAGCAGCGGCACTGAGCGAGGTTGCTGCGACCTGCGCATCCATCTCGTGAGGTCCAGTCACGTCGGCTTGTGGCGATTCGAATCGCGGCGGCCACTCATCGATCCTGATGCGTTTCTCATGCAGGAAATCGAGAAAAACCTGGCGCGATGCGCCGTCCGCCTTATCCTCATAGAGTTTCGCTGAGGTCCCGACCAGAAAATCCGCCAATTGGACGAGCGCATGGGTTTTACTGTCGACGATCTCGACCCGTGGCTGTGAAAACAAGTCGGGCGCATGATGCTCCACGAGGTACTTGCGAAAGCTTTCTATGAAGCCCTCGCCGCCATGCCCATCGGCGAATACCGTCAGCTCGTGCAGGTGATGGAACAACGCGTTATAAAGGCGCCCGTTTACGAATTTGATGAATGAAGTCTTGTATGCCAGACCGCTATCTTTGTGTAGCCGGGTTTTGTCCACCGCTACCGCATAGAAGCGAAAAGGTAATTCGCGCAATGCATCAATGATTTGGATTCGCCGATCGTTTTTCACACGACTGGATTTCATCTCGCCACTACCGAAAAAGCGCGCTCTGATGGTATCGACGCGCTTCTCGAGTTCCGTCACCTCATCCTGGTTGACGAGCACCGATAGCACCAGAAAATAGCGCGAGGCGCCCTCCTTGTCCGTGTCCAAATCGTGATTGCCCGATTCATCGATAAAGGCTGCGTAGCGGCTCATCATTCCTCCTGTGAGATGAGCACAGTGTACACTTTCCCAGCAGTAGCGCCAGGTGCATCTAGCTTTGAGCAGGGCCTTGACCCGGCAGACGACGTTAGGGGTTTACCTGGCGCCCAACTCCGGTGAGCTCACTCAATACGCAACGACACCCACACTCACATCGGTATGGCTGCGTAATGCCGCATCACGCGACTGTCCCATTCTTGCTTATGTGAATGAGGTTTTGTATCAGTGGCAGACGGCTTTGCAGGCCGTTTCATGCCTTCTAAATCATGGGCTTACGCGACAACCTCAGTTAACGCCTCATGAGCTCGCTTAAATCTCTTGAGCTCGTGTAAAACGCCCTGTCTGCTGCTGGTTCTGATACTCGCGCTCCGCCTCGCGAACTCCAGCGCGAACTGGTCGCCTGCCTGCGCCAGCACAACGTAAGCCGCTTAGCCGATAATCGCTGCCCCGCCGCGATCGTCCGAGGTGGCAGACAACGACTCGATATGATTTCACGGCTCGGCAATACCGCATCATTGTCGAATACAACGATAAGGTCGACGTCTGAATCCGGCCGCGCTATTCCCTTCGCGCGCGAGCCATGCAAGAAGGAGATCGCGTGCCCAGGAAAACGGGATGATAAGAATTTGTTGACCGTCGAATAGTCAAAAATAGTCGCCACCATTTTGTCGCGCACCGGCGCTTGCAGCCAGCGTCGGGTTATGTTCGCGCCCTTAAATATTCATTTTATCTTGGGCACTTTGGCAATCACGTCGTTCATGAGTTCGCTTGGCGAAAGTGTGTCACCATTTATCTCAACATTGTCGGTGTTCAGGCGTGCCGGGTTTCCGACATTGAGAGCCCAAGCTTTTGTCAACCAAGCCGCCGCGCTTCCGCCGCTATATCGAACCAGCACGCATACGTTTTCGTACTTTCGGGTATGCACGATGGCTGTCCCGCTAACCGATATAAGTCCTTTCTTGTTTTTTCCTAACGCTTCAATCGTATCGCCGGAAATAATTTCATATCGGCCGGCACTTGGCCTTTCACCAATTACACAAAATTTTTCAATCTTTGTGCAATCAGCGAGCAGTTGCAACTGCAGTTTGCTGTCATCCGAAATTACGCCGTTGTAATCGGAAAAACTGTGTGTGACAAGTTGCCACACGTCCGCGCATGAAGCCGCATAGCTGATATTTGCGAAACTACTGGCGAATAATGCTCCGCAAACGACAATTGCTTTGATCTCGTGTTTTGATTTTTTCATAAATTATTTACCTTTCGGCGTCCCGAAATAACCTGGGATATTACTCTTTCCAGCAAGGATATCCGAAATAGTCTTCACGTAAGTTTGGGCCTCACTGTTAAGATGTTTCAACCAATCTGAGCCGTAATCGGCAATCGCATCATCCACCTTCCCCTGACCCTGGTTATATGCACCCAACGTATAGCTAACGTTTCCGTTATAGTGTTTTGAAAGCTGGGAAAGCAGAGCAGCTTGCCGGTCAATCGCCTGTTGCGCATTAAACGGGTTGATTGCTGATCCAAATGCTTTTACTGCACCTGAGGATCCATAGATTGAATATGTCAATTGAGCGATACCAAGCGCACCTGTTGCTGATACGGCATTTTGCAAGCCCTTGGATTCTCGTGTAATGACCGCATTTATGAGATCAGTCGAGACGGAGTGGGCATTGGCTGCATTTTGAACATAATTTTGCACCAAGTTCAAGTTGCTCGCGATGTTACTTGGAGTAACCATTCCCAACTGCGCAGGATTGTAGCCCACAACCGCAGCAATATGGTCGGTTTTTGTGTAACTCTTTCCAGGAATCGGCGTGCCTGAGTTCCGGGCTGCGAACACCTGCGCTGGCGACATTTTGAGCGCATTAATTAGTCCACTTGTGACTCCGCCAAGCGCCGGCTTGCCCGTTGTGCCAGTATCGCCAGGATTGCTCGTTGTGCCCGGCTTGCCCGGCTTGCCCGGCCCGTGAATTACAACGCGTGGCATCGTCAGGTCGTCTCTCGTTATGTCTGGAGATGGCTGCAGAGCAAGCCCGTCGGGGTCGAACACGCCACTATCGTACCGGTCGTCGGATTGACCGTCGCCGGAATTATTGCCCGCCGTACCATTATCCTGCCCACCATCATTGGTACCCCCCCCGGTTTTTCCATTCGGGTCGGCATCCTCTACCGAACCATTGCCCCCTGTTCCACCATTCGCCGGGTAGGTCTGATTGCCGTCGGTTCCAGCATTCGACGTGGACGAGCCACTGCTTGAGTTTTCCCCTGTGGAGTCTGTATTAGCAGAATTTGAGGTGGTATCCGAGCCTGCGTTGGCGTCCGGCGAAACATAAGTGTAGATCTTGTTCGTTTCGTCTGCCGTCGCGGAATAGGGCTCACCGCCGTCGGCCGGGTAGACCATAACGGGGTGGTAGGTGTGTCCCTCGGGAAGTTGATCCGCCGGAATGGTGGGTCCGCCCGGGTTGGGCCCGAGGTGGCCCTGGATACCCTGGCCGTCGTGCCAGCCCGAGTCAGGGGCAGTCCCACCGGAGTTGCCACCACTACCAGAGTCGTCACCAGCACCACCACCACTACCGGAGTCACCACCACCACCACCACCACCGGAGTCGCCACCACCGGAGTCACCACCACCACCACCGGAGTCGCCACCACCACCACCGGAGTCGCCACCACCGGAGTCACCACCACCACCACCGGAGTCGCCACCACCACCACCGTAGTCACCACCACCACCACCACCGTAGTCGCCACCACCACCACCACCACCATCACCACCATCACCCTCAAACTCTAAGGCAAGCATCGTGTGGTTCTGCGAGGTAGCGCCCTGGCCCGCCCAGGTTGCGTAGACATGGCCATCTACCACCAGTCGGTTGATTACCTGGTCGCCATCCTTGGTCTGCAGAATGTGTCCTGATAGATCGTTAAACAAATCGCGCGATGCCACCTCGCCCTTGGCCGAGACGGTATCGATATGAACAAGGCTACCGGCGGTGTCATAGGTATAGGCTACTCGCGTCACCGCAGCGACCCCGTTTGGCGCAACTTTCGTGGTCGTCGTGCCCGTTCGCCTGTACCCGTCCTGCCTGACAAGCGAGACGCTGGTCGTGCCAACACTGCCATTGGCGTCGATGAACTTGTAGGACAAGGCATTCCCGACTGCGTCGTACCCGCCCGCATAGTTAGTGTCCTGCAGGAGCTGCCCGTTAAGATGGGTAATGCGTGCACGCAGCAGCCGCCCATCCGCGTCATACTGTTTAACAGTCAGGTCGGTGCGGTATGCGCTTTCCTGATTGGCTAGCGCTGCCTGGGCATACTCCGCAGGCAGATTGCTGCCAGCACCGCTTTGGACCAGGCGGCCCGCGGCATCGTAGTAGTTTTGCGATACAACGGTTGCATAGGAGGTATTGAGCGCATTGCCTTGCGCGTCAACCGCCCCCACTGCCGTCTCGGTAAGGCGGCCCGCCGCATCATAGCGGTAGTACATCTTGACCTGGCCTTGATGGACCACGTAATGAGTCCGGCCATCTGCACCGATCTGGGCAACCAGCTGGCTGCCTTGGTACGTGGTGCTGGTAATGTTGCCGTTCTTGTCGTAAGTCGCCAGCTGCCCCTGCATCTCCGCCAGGTTGTTTGCATCGGCGGCATCTCGGTTTGCAGCACCTTCGATCATCACTTGACGGTTCATGCTGTCATACGCATACCACTGGTCACGCGTAGACGCCCCTCGGGTGGCGATCCCACGTGCCACTGTCAAAGTCTTTCCATCGATCGGTAGCTGCTCCAGCAACGTCCCCGAACTGCGTGCCTGCGCACTCTCCTTCTGGTGCAGCAAATTGCCAACAGCGTCGTACTCCATCAGGGCGAACACACCGTCAGCTACCGCATCGATCCGGGCCAGACGACCGTGGGTGTCATAGCCCATAGCGTTATCCTGATACAGCAAGCCACGCTGTACGGTTACCTCACGCGTGTGCTGGCCTGCGAGGTTATAGGAGTACAGCGTAGTCTTATCTTCGCCGAAGTCACGCACCTGGGTAACCTGGCCGGCGGCATCATAGGTAGTCCGGATGTACTGCCCGAGGCTGTTCGTTTGCTGCACCAACTGGCCCGCACTGTCGTACACATAGTCGTAATCTGATCCACCGATATCGGTGCGGCTCTGCAACCGGCCGTTGGCGTCGAAATCCCAGGTTTCGGTCGCACCGTTGGCGTCCGTGTGGGCGACGCGTTTTCCTTGCGCGTTATACGCCGAACTGTCGGTCTCGCCCAGCGGCTGATGGACAGCGGTCGTATTCCCGCGCAGGTCGACGTCGTAACTAATCTTTTCCCCGGCTCCGTTGATCCGCGCGACAACCCGGCCAGCCTCATCATACTGAGTCGAACTGACGATGCGCTGTATGCCGCCACGGAGCGTACCGTCGTCACCAACCGTGTACGCGCCAACTGGATCAGTGCTCGTTTCGACGACCCGTCCCAGATGATCTCGCTGCAGGGTGACCAGGTTGTTTTCGGCGTCGCGGCGCGCGACCTCTTCTCCGAATGCGTTGAAATAATGCTTGACTACGCCGCCATCTGCGTGGGCTTCCTGCGCCAGGTCGCCCGCAGCGTCAAAGCCCTGCATGTTGACGTTGCCGTTGTGGTCGCGCGTCGCGATCTGCCGGCCCAGCCGATCGTAATAGAACTCGGTGACCGGGCTGCCAGCGCTCTGCAGACCCTCGCCGTCAGGCTCAGTGACGCGGATAACATTGTTGTTCGCGTCGTACTCGTACACATTGACAATGCCGGCACCATTGAGCGTGCTGCGGCTGAGCACATTCCCCCAGCGGTCGAACGTCTGCTGCACAACCGGGCGCACCTCGCTACGGACCGGGTGAATGATTTCGGTCGCACGTCCCAGGAGATCCAGCACCGAGTCGGTACGGCGCAGTCCCTGCATCTGGTCGGCCTGTTGTGCGCTGGCCGCCGTCACCAGCGGGTCTGCATCTCCATAGAGAGAACTGGACGCCATGCCGGCACTCTCGAGGACGGCCGTGCGATTGCCCTGCAGGTCGTATAGCATCACCTGCGTGTCGCCAGCTCCGGCCGACGTACGCCACAGGTGCCCGGCGTTGTCGTAGGAGTAGTAAGTCTGCTTGCCGGCCCCATCGGCTTGGCGGATGATTTCGCCGAACGCGTTGTACTCGATCTCTCTACGCACAGCCGCAACCGTCGACTGGTCCACCACATGGATCTTGCCATCTTTGCGGTCGTACATCACATCGCTACCCGGCGTGACCATTGCGGTCACTCGGCCGGCCGCGTCGTATTCCAGGACGGTAAACAGTGTGTGTTCGGCCCCATCGCTACTGGTAACCGCTTGCCACTGCTTGCGCACGTGGCCGGCGGCGTCGTAGGAGGCGAAATGGCTCACGCCATTGGCATCCGTCATTTGCGTCGCATGGCCGGCACTGTCGAAACGCGCGACCGTTATGCGGTCGTCTACGCTCGCGCCGCCGGCAGCGCCGTTTGCGAATTCGATCGTCACAACGGCGTTCCCGAACGCGTCACGACGATAGACCGTCAGCGGTTCAACCGGACCATTCAGGCCAGCCACTGAAGGCGATTTGACTGATGTGAGACGTCCCAGCGCGTCATATGCCCTGACAGTGCTGCCACCCAGGGCATCTGTGACCACGGTGAGATTGCCGAGAGAATCGTAAGCGTACGTCGTGGTGACATCACCGCGCCCGCGAACCACGCCTGCCGAGTTATCCGATCCCTCGCTGAACTCCACATTCAGGCGCGTCTCGCTGACCCGGCGGTTCAAGGCGTCGTACGCGTACACCGTGGTGCGATCCTTCGCACTCTCGGCCGGCAGGGCTAACTGTTGCTGGCCGGGAGTTGATGCGTTGGCATATTCGGTGATACGGACCACGTTACCCGCCGCGTCATAGGCGCGCGCGGTGGCATACCCAAGCGCGTCCGTCGTCGCGGTGTTGCGGCCGTCGCGATCGTAATAATAGCTATCGCTCGCCCACGCCTTCGTGGACGCATCGGCCAATACGGCCTTCCGGGACAGCTGTCCGAAAGCATTGTAGAAGTTCCGGGTGACCTTGGAAGCCAACATGCTACCGTGGGCGGTAGTGACCCAGGTCTGCGGCTCGGTGACCTGGACGACGCGTCCCAGCCTGTCGTAGTTTGCCCTCACGATCCGGTCAGCGGAGCCTTGAACGCCTTGCAGTACGGCCGCGACGTCTTGTGCGGACGGTGGCGCCGAAGACTTCGAGAGACCGGTCGGCGAGGCATAGCTAACAGTTTGGACCACATTGCCGAAGGTGTTGCGCACGTAACCGGTAACGTAACCCAGGGCGTTGACGTCATATGCAAGGAGACCCAGTTTGTCATATGCCTTGTAGGCGACGTTGCCACCGACGTCGCGCGTGGCGACGACGTTACCGAACGTGTCGTAAGCCGTTTCCGCGTACAGCTCGACGAGCTTCTCCTCCCTGCTCGCCAGCCCGTTGGCGCCGTTCTTCGCAATGTCGTCCGCAGATGCGTCGTAAACTGAAACCTGCGGATAGATGACCTTTGTCTGACGGCCCAGCGCGTCGTACTCGTACTTGACCTTCCGTGCCTGGGATGTATTGGCAGCTTCGGTCCGCGAAGCCAGATGGCCGAACGCGTCGTACGTCATCCGGGTCTCGAGGCGGATATTGCCGGAATGGGCTTCATCCACCACCAGGTTACCGTCAGCGCCGGCAGTGACAGCCGTCACAGCAACCGCTGGCGCGCTCTCCGCGATCAGGCGGCCAGCTGCGTCATACTCGTAATTCCACGTTGCCCCGTTCTTGTCGGTGAAGCTCTGCTTCTGTCCAATAGCATCGTAGGTGTACTGCTCCGCATGGCCGGCCGCGTCGGTCATACCGATCACATGGCCTAAGGTGTCGTACTGATACCTGGTTGCCTGATCGGCGCCGCTGTCAGGACGGATTGCCGCCGCCACCGAAGACAGGTCTGCAGTGGCCCCGGCCGGGATCTTCGTAGCATATTGGGTCACAGCGGTCAGACGGCCCTGCCCGTCGTACTCGTTCTTGCGCACGTACCCTTCGGCGTCCACGACATACACGAGGCGCCCGGCTGCATCGAAGATCTGCGACGTTTTGCGATCGTGCTCGCCATCTTCCTGTAACAGCCCGCGAACTTCATCATTGGTCGGACTCAGCGAAAGACTGTCAGCCGCAATCGGTTCCGCATATTGGATGGTTTGCGTCAACCGGCCATCGCCGTCGTAGACGTTTTCGGTGACATCTCCCTCGGCGTCCATGGCGAACACGTTTCGTCCCACCGCGTCGTAGGTCATGCGCGTTACGCGGTCCTTCAGCGCGTCCGGCTGCACGGTTGCGGCTAACTGGTTCGCGCTGGGAGTGCCGCCGTCGGCTGTTGGAGCGTCGACTGGCGACGAATACGCGACCCGCGCCGTTACGTTGCCCGCAGCGTCATAGACCTGACCGATCACACCGCCGTTCGCGTCGACGTAGTACACGGGCCTCTGTGCATGATCGTAAGCGACGACGGTAACACGGTCTGCGGCACTTGCCGGCACAGTTTGCGGGTCAGCCGCCGGGTCGATGGACGTCGCGTAATTGATGCGCTTGATCAGGTTACCGTCGCTGTCATAGACCAGATGCGTGACCGCTCCGGTTCCATTGACAGTCCACGTCAGACGGTTCGCGCTGTCAAAGACCTGGTGCCTGCGCTGGTCATGCTCGCCGTCAGGTATCAGCGCAGCCGCGACGTCAGCCTGGGTAGCAGGCGTCGCCACGGCGATCCGATTGGCGTACGCGATCGAATCAACAACGTTGCCGTTGGCGTCGTACTTCGTTTCGGTTACCGCGCCGGTGCCGTCGATCCGGTAGATGGCGTGGTTGTTTGCGTCGTACACAACGCGCACGTGCAGGTCATGTGCGGGGTCGGACACCACGACAGGATCCGTGCCTGGCACCCAGGATGCGAGGTCGATTCGATTCGCGTAGCCGATGCGCTCGGTCACGTTGCCGTTGCTGTCGTAGCGGTAGGCGGTCACACCGCCTTCGCCGTCGACCGTGTACCGCACGTGCCCATCCTTGTCGTAGACGAGCCGCGGGGATGCATCCTGGCCGGGCGTTGCCGCCACCCTCGCCGCGATCTCGGCGACGCCCACGTGCTGCCCGAGTCCCTCAAGCGCGATTGGTCGCGCGTAGGTCTCTTTGGCCGTGACCCGCCCAGCTGCGTCATAGCTGTTCTGCTTGACGTTACCTGCGGCGTCCACGGTATAAACCAGGCGGTTGTCCGCATCGTACGCGTAACGCGTCACGTTACCCAACGGGTCGGTCGCTGCGACCAGGTTGCCGTTGTTGTCGTAGCTGTAGCGGGTCGTCTGATCAAGACCGTTCGGGTCGACGTGCTCCTCGACCCTGCGGCCCTGCGCATCGTACACATACTGCGTTCCCAGTCCGCCCGGCTTTGTCACCGTCAGCACGTTGCCACGCTGGTCGTAGCTGTAGCGGGTGGTCAGCGCCAGGCCCGCCGGGTCCACCACCTGCTCCACCACCTGGCCCTTCAGGTCGTAGGCGGTGGTCGTCACCACGCCGTTGGCGTCGGTCGCCGAGACCTGCTGGCCCTTGGCGTCGTACTGATATGCCGTGGTCAGGGCCAGGCCGTCCGGGTCCACCGTTCGGCTCAGCGTGCGGTTAGCCGCGTCGTAGGTATAGCGCACCACATTGCCGTTGGCGTCCACGCTCTCGATCAGGCGCCCGCCCGCGTCGTAGCTGTTGTGGGTCTGGCCGAGCGCGTTGCCGCTGTCGACCAGGTTGCCGTCCGCGTCGTAGCTGTACGTCGTAACGTTGCCGTTACCATCGGTGATGCTCTGGGTTTCACCGTGACGGTCGTGCACCACCGACATCATTACACCTTCGGCCGTTCGCACCGTCATGCTGCGGCTGGCATCATCGTAGGTATAGGTGGTCGTGTTGCCAGTCGCGTCGGTCTGGCTTAACTGGCGGGCGAAGGCGTCGTAGCTGCTCTTGCGAACCGCATGGGTTGGATCCTCGATCGTTACCAAGCGACCCAGCCGATCGTATTCCTGCACCGTCGCGTTGCCGTTCGCGTCCACCATCCGCACGACCCGCCCGAAGGCATCGTACTCGCCGGTCGTCGCCACCCCGTCCGTTGTCGCTTCCACCTGCTCGCCGCGCTTGTCGTACTGCGCGGTTTCGGTCAAAACGTCGGTGGCGTCAATGGAGGTCGTACGCTGCACCACGTCGCCGAAGCCATCATAGGTGTATGCAGTGGTCCCGCCCATCGCATCGGTCATCTCGACCACCTGCCCTGCCTTGTCGTAGCTGGCAGTGGTGACGCTGTCCTTGCCGCCGTCGCCAATGCCGGCCAGCGCTGCAAGCAGCGCGGCATCGACCAAGCCACCGTTCAGGCCATCGAGGCTCGGCAGTCGGTTACCGTGGCTGACCACGGCCACCTGCTCGCCCAGCGCGTCATAGCGGCGCTCCTCGACTTCGCCCAACGCGTTGATCGTGTGGGTCAGCTGGCCGCTGCGGTTGTAGTAATAGATGGTCCGGTTGCCGTTCGCATCGGTGCTGCTGGTGCGGCGGCCCGCGGCGTCGTACGTGTAGCTAATGCCGTTGCGCTCGCCCTGCACGGCCGTCACCTGTCCCAGTGCATCAAACTGCTGAGTGGTGGTGCGCGCTTCGCTGGCCCCGGCTGCGGCCACGGCGGCAGTCAGGCGGCCGTCCGCGTCGTACTGGTACTCGGTGCGCGTGCCCTCGGCATTCGTCGCGCTCAGCTTCCGGCCAACGCCGTCGAAGATCTGCGTGCTCACCTGGTCCTGCGCGCTCGGCTCGGGGCGCAAGCCGTCCACCGTTACCCCGGCAGTTGCCGCTTGCGTCACGCGGTTCGCGTAGCGCACCGTGCGTACCAGATTGCCGTCGGCGTCATAGCCGTTTTCGGTCAGGTAGCCTTCGGCGTCGACCACGCCAGTCACCCTGCCCTCGCCGTCGTACAACGCATAGGTATGCTGGTCGGCGACCGATGCGGGCGGCACCAGGCTAGCGAAATCTCTGTCCTGCTGCGCGGCTCCTGCAGTACGGATCGCGTGAGCGACGGTTTCGGTCAGGCGCCCAGCCGCGTCGTAGTGGTACGCGGTGACGTAGCCCTCCGCGTCGACCATGCCGATGCGCTCGTTTTTGTCGTCGTAATAGTAGTAGGTCGTCCTGTCATCCGGGCTCTCGGTCACCGCCACGTCCTGCGGCTGCGAACTGGCCGTCAGCGCGCTGGTGTCTACCGCACGCGAGTACTGGACCGTCGCAACCAGGTTGCCGGCCGCGTCGTAGCGGTGTTCGGTCACGAAGCCATTCGGGTCGATGACCTTGGCTACCCGGCCCGCGTCGTCGTACAGCGTGAAGCTGACCTGGTCGGCTGAGCTGTCCTGCACCATGCCCGCCAGCGACGCCGGATCGGCCTCGAGCGCGGCCATCTGCGCATCCGTCAGCGCCACGGCGCGGCGCACCGTCTGTACGCGCTCGCCGGCCGCGTTGTAGACATACTGCGTGACCCGGCCGCCGCCGTCGACCTGGGCCAGCAGTCGACCCATTGCGTCGTAGACGTACTGCTGGTTGACGCCAGTCGCATCGGTGCTTTCCACCAGCCGGTCCGCGTGGTCGTACCGCAGGAGCACGTGGTGGTCATGCGCATTGTCGGCCATCAGCGCGGCCGCGATCGCCGATGCCGTCGCTGGCGTATCGAGCGCGATCCGGTTGGCGTAGGAAACGGTCTCCACCACGTTCCCGTTGCCGTCGTACCTGGCCTCGGTCACCGCGCCGGTGCCATCGATCTGGTAGATGGCGCGGTTGTTCGCGTCATACACGGTGCGCACGCGCACATCGTGCGCGGGATCGGCTACCACGGCCGGTGCGGTGCCGGGCACCCAGGCGTTCAGGTCGATCCGGTTCGCGTAGCTGACCCGGTCAATCACTTTGCCGTTGCCGTCGCAGGTGAACCCGATCACGCCGCCGGCGCCGTCGATCGTGTACCGGACGTGGCCGTCCTTGTCGTACACGCGCTGCTCGGTGGCGTCCTGGCCGGGGGTTGCCCGCACCCGCGCGTCGATCTCGGCCGCCGTCGCCTGCTCGCCCAGGCCATCCAGCGAGATCGGTTGCGCGTACGCCACGGCCGCGGTCACTCGCCCGTTCGCGTCGTATATGTTCTTGCGCACGTCGCCTGCCGCGTCAACCGTGTACACCAGGCGGTTGTCGGCGTCGTAGGCGTAGCGCGTCACGTTGCCCAGCGCGTCGGTCGCGGCGACCAGGTTGTCGTCGTTGTCGTAGCTGTAGCGCTTGGTCTCGTTCAGGCCGGCCGGGTCGAGGTGCTCCTCGATGCGGCGCCCGCGCACGTCGTACACGTACTGCGTCACCACCCCGCCCGGATTGGTCACGGTCAGCACCTTGCCGCGCTGGTCGTAGCTGTAGCGCGTGGTCAGCGCCATACCGTCCGGGTCGACCACCTGCTCCACCACCTGCCCTTTTAGGTCATAGGTGGTCGTCGTCAGCACGCCGTTGGCGTCGGTCGTCGCGACCTGCTGTCCCTTGGCGTCGTACTGGTACGTGGTCGGCAGGGCAAGGCCGTCGGGATCCACCGTCTTGCTCAGCACGCGGTTGGCCGCGTCGTAGGTGTAGTGCACCACGTTGCCGTTGGCGTCGACGGTTTCGATAAGGCGCCCGCCCGCGTCGTAGCCGTTATGGGTGTGGCTGAGCGCGTTGCCGCTGTCGACCAGATTGCCGTCGGCGTCGTAGCTGTAACTGGTCACGTTGCCGTTGCCGTCGGTGATGCTCTGCACCTGGCCGCTGCGATTGCGCACGACCGACATCGACACGCCCTCGGCAGTAGTCACCGTCATGCTGCGGTTCGCGTTGTCGTAGGCGTAGGTCGTGGCGTGGCCGGTCGCGTCAGTCTGGGTCAGCACGCGGCCGAACGCGTCGTAGGTACTCTGGCGCAGCGCGTTGGTCGGGTCCTGCACCGCGATCACGCGACCCAGCCGGTCGTAGGTCTGCACCGTCGCGTTGCCGTTGCCGTCCACTGTGCGCACGACGCGGCCGAAGGCATCGTATTCGGCGCTCGCCGCCACGCCGTCGTTCGTCGCGCCTACCTGGTCGCCAAGCTTGTCGTATTGCGCGGTCTGCGTCAGCACGCGCGTGCCGTCGATGCTCTGCGTGCTCGAGACCTGCTCGCCAAACGCGTCATAAGCATAGGTCGTCGTACCGCCAAGGGCGTCGATCAAGGTGACCATCCGGCCATCCTTGTCGTAGCTGGCCGACATGACGCTGTCCTTGGCCGGGTCGGCAATTCCTGAAAGTGCGGTGGTCAAGGCAGAATCGACCAGGCCGCCATTGAGGCCAGCGAAGCTGGGCAGCCGAGTGCCGTACTGGATCAGCTCCACCGGGTTCCCCAATCCGTCGAAGCGCAGCTCCTGCACCTCGCCAATGGAGTTGATCGCGTGCGTCAGATTGCCGCTGCGGTCGTAGTAATAAAGCGTGCGATTGCCGTTCGGGTCGGTACTGCTGGTGCGGCGGCCAGCCGCGTCGTAGCTGTAGGTGGTCCCGTACTGGTCCCAGATCGCATCGACCTCGTCGGGGGTCTTGGCGCCGGCCAGCAGCGCAGCGCCGCGCGGCGACAGGACACCGGTCAGGCGCCCCAGCGCATTGAAGCGCTGGTCCACGCGGCGCATCTCGCCGGTACCCACCGCTGCAACCGTCGAGACGAGATTGCCGCCCACGTCGTACATGTAGTCGGTGCGCGTGCCTTCGGCATTGGTCGCGCTGGACACGCGCCCCATCGCGTCATAAGTCTGCGTGCTGACCAGGTCGCCGGAGCTCGCCGCCGGGCGCAGGTCGCCGACATCCATGCCCGGCGCCACCGCCCCGGTCACCCGGTTCGCATAGCGCACGGTGCGCACCAGCTGGCCATCGGCATCGTAGCCGTATTCGGTCAGGTAGCCCTCGGCGTCCACCTTGCCGGTGACATGGTCTTCACCGTCATACAAAGTGTAGCTGTGCTGGTCGGCAGGGCTCGCTGCCGGGATCAGCCCGGCGAAGTTGCCATCAGCTTGCGGTGTGCCACTGGTGCGGGTTGCGAAGCGCACGGCTTCGATCTGGCGGCCGGCCGCATCGTAGCGGTACTGGGTGACATAGCCTTCCGCATCGACCGACCCAATGACGCGATTGTTGTTATCGAAGTAGTAGTGCGTGGTCCGGTCCTGGGCGCTCGGCACCACCTGCACCTCCTCCGGACCCGAGGCGGCACTCAATTTGCTCGTGTCCACCGCGTTCGCATACTGGACCGTCGCGATCCGGTTGCCTGCGCCGTCGTACTGGTATTCGGTCACGTAGCCCGCAGCATCGATCTGCTTGGCCAGGCGGCCTTTCGCATCGAGCAGCGAGTAGCTGATCTGGTCGGTCGCGCTGTTTTGGACCATCCCAGCAAGCGACGCATGGGATGCTTCCAGCGCATCCATTTGCGCTTGCGTCAGCTCGGTCGCGCGGTGGATCGTCTGCACGCGGTCGCCGGCCACGTTATACGCATACTGCGTCACCCGGCCTTCGCCATCCACTTCCGCAGCGAGGTGGCCGGCCGCGTCGTAGACATACTGGACCTTGACCCCGGTCGGGTCGATGCTCTCGATCATGCGACCCAGCGCGTCGTAACGGTATTCGGTGCGCGCCACGCCGCCCACGAGGGAACTAAGCAATTCGCCGTCCGCGTCGTAGACGTCGGTATCGACCCGGCCATTGGCCTGAGTGTGAGTCACGACATGGTTGATATCGTCGTAATGGTTGGTGGTGACATTGCCCAAGGCATCGGTCGACGACAGCACGCGATTCAAGCCGTCATAGACATAGCTGGTCTGCTGCTTGTTCGGATCAACTTTCAGCAGAAGGTTGCCCGCTACGTCGTAGACATAGCTGGTCGTCGATTCGGTACCATCGCTCACACCCGTACCGTCCGGGTTCAGGCTCTGGTAGTTGGTGACAGCAACGACCTGGCCGCGGTTGTTGTAGGTGAAGTCGACGCGGGTAGCCTGCTGCGGATTGACGCCTGCGGCCCACTGCGCCATCGCGTTCAGCGACGGTGTCTGGGCGACGCCGAGGGACGCGACGTTGTACTCGGCCTGGGGGTACTTCAGCGTAGCGAGCTTTTGCCCGTAGCTGTCGTAGCGGTTTTCAGTCACCCCGCCCTCGGCGTCGATCTGGAATCGCAGGTTGCCGTTCGCGTCGTAGACATAACGGGTGGTCTCCGGCTGGCTCGCCGCCTGCTGGCCCGCCTGCGGAACCCGGTACACCGTCTCGGTCAGCACATGGTTGCTGCCGTCGTACGTCCTTTCGATGCGATTGCCCAGGCTGTCGGTCTCGGTGATGCGGTTGCCGTTCGCGTCGTACGTGTACCGAACCTCATAGCCGGCGCCATTCGTCATCCGGATGACGTCTCCCGCGTTGTCGTACTCGTAGCTCATCTGCTCCGAGACGCCGTCCAGCGCAGGGCCGACCACCTTGGCGAGGCTGTTGTTCGCGTTGTACGTGTAAACGCTCTGATTACCGAGCGCATCGGTCACCGTGGTGGTGTGGGCGGCCGTATCGTAGCTGAACGAGGTCACTCGTCCCAGCGCGTCGGTGACGCTGGCAACCCGGGTGACGCCACCCGATGTGACATAGGTGAGGCTTACCTTCGAGCCATCGCCCTGGGTCACGGTCGACACCAGACCTGTATTGTCGTAGTAGCTGTAACTGGTGACATGGACGTTTCCATCCGCCGTCGAGTTGTCTTCCGGTGACAGGTCGAGGCGGGTCTGGATCAGGCGTCCCTTGTCGTCGTAACTGTACTCGGTGCAGCTACGGTAACTGCCGTCCGCCTCGCGGATCGCTTCCCGCGTCAGTTGCTTGTTGGTATACGAAAACTCAACCGTCTCGCCGCTGGCATCCGTAATCGAGGTAAGCAGGTTCGCCGTATAGGCATAGGTCGAGGTGTTGCCGTTCGCATCCGTCGAGGAAACCAGCTGCCAGTCGTTGCCGTTTGCCTCATAGACCTCGACGGTCTGGGTTTCGGCATCGGTCCAAGTCCACTGCTTTGTATTGGAATCGTAGGTGAGCGTGTTAAAGTCACCGGAGCCGGCTGCTGCCCGATAGCTTCCGCTCGACGAGTCGTAGGTGTAGGTTGTGGCAACGCCAGTTTCCCCGACGCGCTGGATGGTGCTGTTTTGCTTATTTTCCTTGCCGGTAAGGTTGGTGATCTTCCGCGAGCCGTTCATCCACCAGGTATCCTGGCTTCCGTCCGTGAACTCGCCCTGGCTATTGTAAGTACGAGTGACGTTGACATCCAGCCCGCGCGAAACAGCGAGGCCGTCCTGATCCTGCAGGATCAGGTTGCCGCTCGCCACATCCACACTCATGGCATCGCCATTACTGCCTGTGCCAATATTGATGAGCGACTTTGCACTCGGGTCAGGCGTCCGATTCTTGCCGTGAGCGACTTGATGCCCTACCGCAAACGCTTTGCCAGACGACTTTGCATTCGCGCCGTTGATACCGAAGATAGCAACCATTGACCCGCTCCCTCATCTTGAACAGTGGAATCGCCGCAAATACGGCAGACTTTTTCTCTTGTTCAACTTATCCTCTTAGGGAGCGGAATTGTTTATAGCCACGAAGCAACTTTTGAGAAATTTTTTTGTTGACATCCCTACTGGTTTTGTCGCCCAATCAAAAAAAGCCCTCCATCGACGCCCAATTGCCGGACGGCTATACTTGTCATACCCGTCTCGCATAGATCCGCTCCGCGGCAAAGCCACATGACCCAGATCGATTCCACTGGCCGTTTCCTGCTTCAGATGAGCGAGCAAATCTCGGCAGTCGCGCGCCGGGACGGCATCGCCGCACGCAATGAAAACAAGGGCGCGCCACGCAAAGCGTCCCGGCAAAACCTTGAGCAGCTGATTCTGGAGCGAGTACTCGCGGTCGACCCCGCCGACCCGGATGGTCGCCGCAAAGCCTTTCGGCTATTTCTGGAATCTGTCCTGGCCCATGAACTCGGGCCGGACCTGCTAACCGATGCCGCCTACAACCAAGTGGTGGAGAAGGTCCATCAAACCATGGACAAGAACGAAGCCTTATCCTCAGCGATGGACAAGGCCGGTGAATTCCTGCTGGACGCGGCCCGCCAAAAGACCGGACTAGGCTTTGCCCTGTAAAAACCGATCATGGTGCCGCCATCTTTGCCGTGCCAATTCGAATCCGTGATGGCCCGCGAAAATTTTTTTACGATTTATCGCTAGCCAAGCGAGGTCCACAAATCAAAGCTCAACATCGCAAGCTTCGCCTTTTGTCAGCAAGGAGCGCAAGCGGGCAATGGCGCGCTTGTGCAATTGGGAGATCCGGCCTTTGGTCAGTTCGAGGTGACGGGCTATTTCATCAAAGCTCACTGAATTAAAGTAGTGCATCTTGATCACTTCCTGCTCCCGCGCGGTCAACTGCTTCAGGACCTCGGCGACATGATGGCGGAACTGACGAAGCTCCAGGCTGGTATAGGTCGTATCTGGCGATGCCGCGTCCTGGCTCTCCACCATTCCGGTACCATCCAGGATGAAACCCAGGGCCAGGCCAATGCCAATGCCGGCCAATTCTCGAAGCATGGTTTCCGGGCTGGCAGCGGTGGTTTCCTCCGCGAGTGATTCAAGCCGCTCCTTCGCGATACGGCGCGACAAGGCCAGCTGTTGATACCGTTCGCTCAGGGTTTGCACGCCGTCGAGAATGGCACCGGTGATCCTGCGTGTCGCAAATGTCTTGAACAAGACTCCCTGCGCGGGATCGAATCGGTCCAGCGATTCCATCATCCCAACGGTGGCAAACTGCAAGTATTCGTCGAACTCGAGTTCGTCCGTGGCCCTGCGCGAATAAGCTTTTGCCGCAAGTGCGCGCGCGTAAGGCACGTAAAGGCGCGCAAGCGCTTCACGCGCCTGCATATCGCCGTGAATGCGCCAGTGCTCCCACAGCCCCCCCTCCTCTGGGCACACCATGGCTGATGTGCCGAGCTGTGGCTCCGGCTGAGGAAGACCGTATGGGCGGTTCATAACCACGGCTTTTTCGTCAATGGAAGGAACCGACCAGTGCCTTCAATACCAGACTCCACCCGTCGACGAGCACGAACATGAGTATCTTGAGAGGCATTGCGATCGTGGTCGGCGGCATCATCATCATGCCCAGTGCCATCAACACACTCGATACGATCAAGTCGATCAAGAGGAACGGCAGGAAGATCACAAAACCGATCTGAAACGCCGCCCGCAGCTCGGAGAGCATGAACGCCGGCGCAAGCTGCACATTGCTGATGTCATCCATAGTTTTTGGCGGTTTCGCTTTGGACAGCTCGACCATGAGGCCGAGATCAGCCTCCCGCGTTTGGCGAACCATGAAGTCGCGTAAAGGCGAGCTCGCGTTCTCGAACGCGACCTGGGTTGCGAGCTTGCCCGACAGGTATGGTTGGAGCGCGCTTTCGTTCACCTTTTGCAGAACCGGTGACATCGTAAAAAGCGTGAGGAACAGCGCCAGCCCGATCAATACGGTGTTGGGCGGCGTTTCCTGCATTCCGATCGCATGCCGCAGCATCGACAGCACGATGATCGTCCGTAAGAAGGATGTCACGCATACCAGCAGCGCGGGCAGAACTGCCAGAATCGTGAGCCCAAGGACAATCCGGACAGCTTGAGACGTGGCCTCTGTTGAATTAGCGGCACCGCGAGCAATTTTGCCGCCGGTTTTGTCCCTACGGGGCGATGCCGTAATGGTCCTTTCGCTGGCTGCCGGCGTAGTATCAAGAACCGCCACCTTCGCGCCGCCCTCCGCCTGCCCCCGGTCCAGGCTTTTGTTCGCGGGATTCGTAACGGTGGGCGGTTCATCCCAGGGAGAAGCCGACGCTGGCGACATCCCTGCGAAAAGGAAGAATGCGAACGCCAGAACGCGCAAAAAGATCATTTACGCCTCCGGCTACGCACAGACGCCTCGGCTTTGCCGCCGTCCGCATCGCTCGCGCTTTCGGCCCTGTCCAATACCCGCACCGTTTCCGCAGCTGTTGAAATAAGGAATTCCTTTCCCCGCCAATTCACGACGTGGAGACGCACATGCGCCGTCAGGGGAGCACTTTCGAGCACGCGCAGCGAACGTTCACCGGACACGGAACTCGCCAAACGGAGGAAGCGCAACGGAAAATTGAACTTCGCGCCTTGACCACGCTTGGCCTTCACCTGCACAGCGACCCAAACGGCAAGCAAGAGCAAACAAACAGCGGTAGCCACAGCAGCGCTCGTCCCTATGTCGCCCGCATCGTCACGCTTGAATCGCAAGCCCTCGGTCCCGGCACCGCCATTTGCGGATGCCGCCATTCGCGAAGGCTCCGGGGTTGCTGCCGGGCCCGCCTGCGCGAGCGGAATGTTCGATGCGACGACCAATACGACGAATAGCCAGCGTGAACACGCAAGGGAAACCAGCTGCACCCACTTCCCGACGTGGCCACGCTCAAATTTGCAGCGCAACTGGCAACTCCGTTATTCGAACCGCAAAATACCCATCAACCGCAACCAGCTGGCCGCGGGCCACCGGTTTGCCTTCGATAAGCAGCTCAACTGCGTCATCGATTTTCTGGCCGAGCCGAAGGACCTGTTGCTCCTTCAAGGCCATCAGCTCGCCGATGGACATCGACAGATTGCCCACGCTTACCTGAAGCGAGGTCTTCACCTGATGTAGTGGGTTTAAATCGGCGATCAGGCGGCTGCCCTCGCTCGCAGGCTCATGCGCCATATCGTCAAGCTCAATTGCCTGGACCTGGCCGGTCCGCTCTGATGTTTTCAAAGGTGCGTTCACAAAAAATCCAATAATCAATTAAAGAGAGAATGGGCAGGTCCATCAAGCCATCGAGGTATCGCCGCTCGACTCGCGGCGCACAACCTGAATTGCGCGCTGAAGGTCCAACCGTCCCAGGAAACCCCTGCCAATTTCAGTATCGAATTGCGTCACCAAGCGAAGGGGCGCCTCAATCGAATGCGGCAGGACCACCACATCGCCTACTTGTAACGACTTGAGCTGGCCGAAGGTCAGCTCCACCTGGTTCAGCTGGAAATCGAGTCTAACCTGCCCCGCAGCCGTTGCCTCCCGGACGTTTGTGAGTCCACCGGTCATCCTCGCGGTGGATGCGACTTCGTCTTCGCGAACAAGCTTTTGCGCAGCTGCGCCGTTTAGAAAAAGCGCGATGTCTTCCGCTAAGGGCAGCGCTACCTTGACGCAGCCAGCCAATGCATGAAATTCGGTCCCCGGCAATGCTGCCAACAACCGCTTTTCGTCGATTAAATCCGCTTGAGGTGCAGCGCCGACGACATTGCAAACGTCCGCAACAAGTTTTTCGAGCGCTGCGATGCCAAGTTCCGTCGCGATGCTCCCTTTCTCAGCCCTGCAAGCGGTTCCAAGCACGAGCCTCATCCCGAAATTAACAAGCGGGTCGCGGCGTGCGAACTGGTCGGACGTTGCGAAACAGAGCCAAGCCTTTGGCGCATCGCCGCCGCTTACCCCGCTTTCGGCCTGTAATGGCAAGACCAGGACAGATCCTTGCGCGGGAACGGAAAGAGCCCGGGCAACACTCAACTGAGTGGGCAGGCCTACGCAAGCTGGCCGCATCATCCATTCACTGGCCCACGCCTCGGCGTGCCCGGCAAAGCGGGCAGCGATTGCGTCCAGATCTGCATCAGTCCAGCTGCGGACTGGCGTCCAACGGCATTCACTCCCAGCCGCGGTGCTACTTGAATTCGCCATATTGCTGATCGCGGTGACGCTCACTTGCCCACCATCGAGAAGAGCTCCTGCAGCATGTCGTTCGCGGTGGAGATCACTTGCGAAGACGCTTGGTAGCCGCGCTGCGTGATGACAAGGTTGCTGAACTCCTGCGACAGATCAACATTCGACAGCTCGATCCAGCCCGCCTTGATCGTGCCGAAAGACGCGTTTCCGGCGACGCCTACATGCCAGCCTTGTGCGTTGGTGGCCTCAAGCTTGTTATCGCCCACCGACTCGACGTCGTCCGTGCTATCGAAGCGGCTCAACGCAAGCTTTGGCCCTTTCACGGTCTGGCCGTTAGAGTAGGTCATCACCAGGACACCCGAGCTGTCGAACGCGCTCTTGGTCAGCTCACCGCCGCGCACGCCGTTTTGGGTATCCATGGCCAGGGTCGAAAGAGAGCCGGACGCGAACGACGTGACGTTATTCCCGAAGTTGAAGGTGAGCTGTGTTGCCCCAAGCCCGGCAGGGCTGTAGTCGATGGTGATTTTGGATGCGGAAGGATCAATCTGTCCGTTGATGAATTTGATTTTCCCGGTTCCGATTTGCGTGACACCTTCCTTGAAGGCCACGCTCCAGCTGCCAGCCCCGTCACTTGTGAACGTCGCCGTCAGCTGATGTTCGCCACCATTCGAATCGATCACCTTGATACCGCCGATCGTTTGCGATGTTTGTGAGCTCGACAGATTGCCGCCGAGCGTAACCTCGGTCGTCGCCGCGGCTGCCGAAAAGCGCTGCGAACCGATACCGATTGTGGTGAGCATTCCATCCTCTCCAACCCCAAGCACCGCACTACCATCGGCTCGGTTGACCAGGATGCCATCGCTGTTAAACTCAAACTGGCCGGCGCGGGTGTACATGATGTTCCCGTCCTCGCCCTTCAGCATGAACAAGCCGAGTCCATCGATAGCCATGTCCAGGCCGTTGCCGGTCTGGCGCATTTCCCCTTGCGAAAAGTTAAGTGCGGTCAAGCCCGTGCTCAAGCCGCCACCGCCCTGACGTCCGTTTTGCGTCGAGCCTTCGAACAATGTTGAAAACTGCAAGCTGCCACTTTTGTAGCCCGGAGTATTCATGTTTGTCGTGTTATTCGCAATAACGCGCAGGCCACGCGAGAATCCCTGCAATCCGGTGATGCCGATGTTGATTGTGTCCAGCATTACGTTCTCCTTAGCGCACGTTGACGAGCTGGCTTAGACTGATGTTGTCGATAGTCTGGCCTGAACCCACCTTCACCGAAATGACCGGCTGATCCCCTGTATATGAAAGGGCCGCGACTGTACCGGTCTGCGTTCCGCTGGCGGTTTGGACGTCGACGGTGCGGCCGATCAAACCCACCGAAGCCAACGCCGCCTGGTTCTGGATCAGCTGCAGAAGATTGGTATTGAGCTCGGTGGTTTGCTGCAGTGCAGTGAACTGCGCCATCTGTGCCATGAACTGCTCGTTATCCATCGGTTTAAGTGGATCCTGATAGGTCAGCTGCGTCATCAGGATTTTGATGAAGTCCTGCTGGTTCAGCTGATTTCCACTCGCGGGGTCCACCGCCGTAGTGCCTGATACTGAGGTGATGCTCATTCTCTCTCCTGTCTCTTATCATTTCCTGGAAGGGCATAGTGCGCCGGCCGATATGCGGGCCAGGACCCAACCGCGCCGTGCAATTCGTTATCCTCTTCCGCACCATCGTCCTGGGAAAACAACGTTTCCCCGTTCACCGTCAACGAGGCCAGCGTTGCACCTTGCTGCCTGATCTGCCTTCTCAAATCCTGCAGCGCAAATGCCAGCTGCTGTTCATTCATCGCCACCGAATGATCGGCGCCTATCCATATCCGGACTGAATTGTCGGACCAGAACGCGTGGATCCGAACCGGAGGCGTGGGCTCGCTACTCTTGCCCGATAACTTGTCCTGTTCGCGCCCGGCCGCGATCTGCTCACCGGTTTCGGCTGTTTCGTCCGCGTCGCCCGCCGATGCTGGCTTGCCCGCCACCGGCTCGTTGTAAGCCCCTCGCATGGAGAGCGCCTGTGCGGGCGGATCGCTCTTCACTGTCGGGGCCTGTTCCCCGAACACGATGGATGCTTCCCGGTCCGGGGACCTTGTCACCGAGCCGGCCCCGGCCCGGTCGATTTTCAACTGGCTCATCACCTGCCCGACAAAATGATCGACTGCGGCATCCGGCTCGGCGGCCGTTCCCGCTGGGCTTTCGGGAACATTCGCTGGGAGCCAGCCGTACGGCGCAGCGGCCTCTTGCTGGCCAACCGCTTCCGCCGTCCCGTTGTGATGCGCCGCGGGCGCGCCCGGGGTGCTGCTGCCCGGACGAGTCGATTCGGCAGATTCCCCCGTCTTCTCATGTGTCCGTTCACGATTGTCGTCTTCGCTCCGCGCTTGCACCGGTTGCCATGCGGCAGGTAATCTTTGGCCGCTCTGGGCCGCCGGTGCGAGCTCCGCGCTTGCCGACGCCGGCAGCGGCCGATGGTTGAGCCAAGATGCCATCTGCTGCTTTTCCATCTCCCGAAGCCACGCCACCCGCTTTTCGCTGTCGTCTTTGGTGCTCGACGCCCCGCTGGCGCTTTTCTTTGCGGTGGGGAACGCGACACCGTCAGTTCGCATGACAGTCATTCCGCCTCCTGGTTTTCGAAGTGCGCCGCCCGGGCCAGCCAGTCGCGGTCACGCTCGCTATTCAAGCGATTCTGCTGTGCGAGCAGATACTCGTTCAAGCACTCATCCTTGTGCGACGAGGTGAGGTTCACCTTTACCTGCACCCGAAGGAATTCATCCTGCAGTGAACGCCTTTGCTTCCGTAGCTCTTCCAGCGTCCGTTCCCTGCTTTCTATTTCGCGCCGAAGATACGCCAGGTGCGCCAGCCCGAGCACGTATGCGCCAGGTTCCAGCCGCACCCCCGCGATTTTGCGCACTTCGGCAGCGTGCTCTTGGTAAGCGGTCTGCGCGCCAATGCAGGCAGCCGACGCATTTCTGAGCGTGCGCTCCACGCGGCCCAATTTCAGCTGCAGTGCCTCCAGTCCCCATTCCTGCACCTTCAGCAAAGGTTCAAGGGGATACGCAAATCCGCGCACGTCTGCTTCGCCCGTCATTTCCTCTCCTGCGGCTGCACTTGAAGCAATTGCGCCAATTCGCGCAAGCTGGCCTCACGCGTCACCCCGCCCTCGCGCTGGCGCAGCCAGGCCTGCAGTCCCGGTTCGAGCGCGAGCGCATGGTCGAGCACTTCGCTCGATCCTTTTTCGTAAGCGCCCATGTCGACCATCTGCCGGTTCCGCTCCAGGATATCCAATTGCTTGATTGCCTCCTGGGCGAGCGTCAGTTCGTCGGCGCTTGCCAGGTCCGGCATGATACGGCTGGCGCTCTTGAGTACATCGATGGCCGGGTATTGGCCGCGGTGCGCTATTTGGCGCGACAGGACAATGTGCCCATCCAGCACTGCGCGCAGGCTGTCCGAAATCGGCTCGTTCAAGTCGTCGCCGTCCACGAGGACCGTAAAGAGCGCAGTAATCGAACCGCCCGATTCGGCCATGCCGCAGCGCTCGCACAATTCCGGAATCTCGGCGAACACCGACGGTGTATAGCCGCGTGCGGTTGGCGGCTCGCCTGCCGCCAGTCCCACCTCACGGCGCGCCATCGCAAACCGCGTTACCGAATCCATCGTCAGCAGCACCTGACGGCCCGCGTCCCGGAAATGCTCGGCGATCGCAAGTGCCGCATAGGTCGCCCGGATGCGCGCCAACGCGGGCTGGTCGGATGTCGCTGCCACAACAACAGTGCTGCGCATCGCCTCCGGACCGATGTGTTTTTCGACGAACTCGCGCACCTCGCGGCCTCGCTCGCCCACCAGCGCGATGACGCGGACATCGGCACGGATATGTCGAACGATCATGCCCAGCAAGGTACTCTTGCCCACACCGCTACCCGCGAATATGCCCACCCGCTGTCCCCCACCAAGGGTGAGCAGGCCATCGATAGAACGTACCCCTGTCTCGATCACCTCGCTGATGCGCGGACGCCGCATTGGATTGACCGGTGCTGACCGCAGCGGCCGGAATGCCGTCGTGCGCGGAGGCGGGCCGCCATCAAGCGGCACGCCGAATCCGTCGATAATTCGACCCAACAGGGGTTCGCCAACACCGATGCGTGACAACTCGCCGTTAGCCACCACCTCGCAGCCAGCAGCCAGTCCATCGCATGGCCCGTAAGGCATCAGCGTCACTCCGCGCGGGCCAACGCCCACCACCTCGGCCAAGATATCCTGCCCGGCGTGTGACTGGTTGCCACCACCCTTTCGTTGGATGCGACAAAGCGCTCCGATGCCCACATCTGGACCGTCGGATTCGATAGTCAGCCCGGTGACGTGCCGGACATGGCCGACCTCGCGCATCAGTGCTGCCGACTTGATTGCGTCGAGATAGGGCGTCAACAGCGTCACGACGCTCCCCCCAAGGTCGGGCGCGCCGCCGCGCGGGCCTGGGAGTTGGCGCGGGCTGCGCGGACCGACAACAGCGCGTGGCGCAAGCCGGCCACCTGCGTTTCCAGTCGCGCGTCGAGTCGCCCGGCAGGCGAACGCAGAACGACCCCGCCCAGGGCGATAGCCGCATCGGCCACCAGCTGTACCCTGCTCCCGCCCTCGCGCTGGCGCAGCCAGGGCCCGATCACCTCATCGCGTGCCAGCAGTTGCAGGTCGTCCGGATGCAGGCGCACTTCCACAAGCTCGCGCGCGCCGTATTGTGTCAGCGCCTGACCGAGCATGGAACGAAGTCCCTCCCTGGTTGCGGCGGTCTCCCCAAGCACGCGCGTCACCGCGTGAAAACACAGCGCGACCATGTCATCCTCGAGCGCCGCGAGGCGTGCATGCAGCTGCTCGGGAATGGCTGCAAGCATGCGCTCGAGCGCGGCCAGCGATTCATTGCGTGCGACTGCCGCCGCCTCCTGAGCCGCACGCAAACCCGCTTCGGTCCCTTGTTTTAGGCCAAGGCTGCGCGCCTCTTCCAAAGCCGCAGTGAGCATGCTTTCGGATGCCTGGCGCTGGCCCTCGTCCAACCCTTGTTCGTACCCCCGTCGAAATTCCTCCTCGAGCCGAGCCTCAACGCCCGCGAGTTCCTCTTGTGCCTTGGCGAGCGCGTCCTCCGGATCCCGCACGGGCACACCGGCGTTCGCAGCCCCCGGCCGACCGAGCCTTTGCGACTGTCCGGCCACCTCGGCATTGCGTAGCACCTGTCCTGGCGCTGCCGCAGACTCAATCGTCGATCTTCCAGTCATGACAGGCCTTTGCTGCGCAGCCATCGCGTGGCCGCACCTAGCCAACCGCGCGCGTGAGGACGCGAATCGTGCGGCGTGGCGCGCAACGGCAAGGCGCCGACGCGCGCGATGATTGCATTGAGCAGGAGAGCATGCGCCGGGCGCTCCAGGGGCAGCGGGGCCTTGACGGCGTCTGCGGCAAGGAGGTCCAACACCTGCTTGCGGCGCAACGGCCCCAGATGCTGGATGAATGCATCGCGCCATGGCCAGTCATACAATTGTACGAAAGCCGCGATCAGCGGCGACGGCTCGTCGCCCAGCACAAGCGCAACGTGTTCCGGCTCGAGCCGCGCCACCGTCGAGCAAAGCGGTCGGACCTGACCTATCTCACGCCCGGTGACCGCAGTGCCTCCCGGTTCTGTGGCCCGGGGTGTTGCCTCAAACGGCTTCAAGAGCTCTGGATCAGACGGAATCCCAAGCTCGGCAAGCTCCCGCAGCAGTCCGCGCAGCGTTTCCTGTTTCAGCACGGGCAGCCTTTGGAGGATCCATTCGCGGTCACTCCGGCAGAGCGCGTGCAGCACAAGGGCCGAGCGACGAGTTGGGTTAGCAGGCTCGTTGTTCACGCGGCCTCCTCCGAGCGCTCCTCTTGCAGCCACTGCTCGATCTGCCTGAGCGCGACTACCCGCTGTTCCGAGGTAAGTGTCCGGATGCGGCGGCGCGAGCGGTGCGCGTAGCCAATGCCGGCAAGCGCTGCGACGCCAAGTACCAGGGATACCGCCACCACCACCTGGTTCGACGTGGCGGAGCCCGTTTTCTCCGGCACGCTTACGCTGGCAGGCACGTTAACCGCCTGTTCTCCCGACCCAAGTCCGAGTGGGCGCGCTGTAACGAGCGGCGCGTCGGGCTCCAGTGTCTGTACTTCCACGGTATCGCCGCGCGCAAGCGAGATGCCAGCCGCGGCACCGACCACCCGCTTCAACCGTTCGATCTGCTCGGCATCCAGCTGTTTGCGTACAAGCGCGACCACCTGCAGCTGCTGGATGGAACCGGGCTGCCTGACGATCTGCTCGACGCGCCGGCCGACCTGGTATTCAACCTCTCGCTCGGTGTTGCCAGTGCGGGGAGTGCTTCCCGTTCCGCGCGCATCGGACTGCGCGGAATCCTGCGTCACCTGGCGTTCGCGCAGCACGACGCCTGATGCCGCCCGTCCCTCGCCATTCGGCGCTCCCACCACGCTCTCCTGCGTCAGCCGCACGCGATCCATGTTCAGGCTCACGTCGACACTTGCAATGGCCTGGCCGGCGCCAAACGCGCGGTCCAGCACCTCGCCGACCTTGTGCGACAGGTACTTTTCGAACTCGCGCTTCACATCCATCCGGCTGCCAGAGTCCGTTCCTTCGGCGTCGACGGCACGGGTCAGCGCGACCCCGTGCTGGTCCACGATCGTTACGTCCTGCATTGCGATGCCCGGAACCGCCGCTGCCACCAGGCGCTGGATGCCGCTGACCTGCTCCTGGACCAGGTTCTGGTTGCGTTTGATGGTCAGGTAAATGGCCGCTTTCGGATGCACGTCCGGCTGCTTGAACAAGCCCTGTTCGGGAAACGCGAGGTGTACTCGAGCATCCTGAACCTCGGGCAGGGAAAGGACGGTTCGCGTCAGCTCGCCCTGGAGGGCACGCTGGTAGTTGATCTTCTGGGCGAACTCGGTCATCCCGAAATCGGTCGTGTTGAAAAGCTCCAGCCCGACAGCGCCGTGCAGCGGCAGGTCCTTGCCCATCAACGCCAGGCGGGTCTTGTGCACCAGGTCCTTGTCCACGAGGATGCTGCTGCCTCCCTCCCCCAGCTTGTAGGGCACCTTGAGCCGGTCCAGCTCCGCCACCATGGCCGCCGTGTCCTGCATCGACATATCGGCGAAGAGCACCTGGTAGTCTGTGCGCATCACGTAGTAGCCGCCCACTGCGGTGGCGATAACGATCAGCGACGCGCCGACCAGCAAACCAACCCGGCCATTGCGGTCGAGGCCCTGCCAAAATCCATTCAACAACATGCTCTCCTTACGAATTCACTCATACAATTGCCACCTCATCGAGCGCTTACAATTGCATGCGCATGACGTCCTGGTATGCCTCGAGGACGCGATTACGAACTTGCATAAGCAGTTGGAAAGAAAGCCTCGCTTCTTCCATCCTGATCATTACCTGGTGGACGCTGCCGCCCTGGCCCAACGCCACCCGCTGCAGGTCGGTTTGGGTGCCGAGCAACTGGTCGTTGACCCGTTCGATGCCCGCGGTGACGAGGTTCCCGAACTGACCGGCCGGGGCGTTTCCTGTCGCGCCCGCCAACCTGGACAAGGAGGGTTCAAGCGAAGGTTCGGCTACGATCGCCTGTATCTGTTCAAGCGCCATTTCAGCCTCCGATCTCGAGCGCCTTGAGCGCCATTTGGCGGGTCGTGTTCATCGCCGCGACATTGGCCTCGTACGAGCGGATCGCGCTCGTCATCGTGACCATTTCGCCGGCCGTGTCGACTCCTGTGTAGCGAACGAAGCCGCGCTCGTCCGCATACGGGTGCCCCGGTTCATACGCTTCGCGTGGCGCCACCTCGAGGGGTTCGATAGTCACAACGGCGCCTGCGGCATTGGCGTCATTGCGACCGAGTGCGCCCACCATCGCCTGGAAGCTTCCTGCAGCGCCCCTAGCGTTGCGCGCGACCACGCGCATTGGCTGGAAACCTGTTCCATCCGGGCCCTGCACCGTGTTGGCATTTGCCAGGTTCAACGTCGCGACATCGACCCGCCTGCGCTCCAGTTCCATGCCCGCGGCGCTGATGGCAAATGTTTGCTGGTAGTCCATCTAGTTCTGCCCCTTCAAGTGGTGTTATTTCTTGCCTTCGGAAACCGCGCTCGACAAGATCGCGTAGTGCCGCATGAGCCCTTTCAGCAGCGTTTGGTATTGCACCGCGTTCTGCGCCATGTCGACCATCTCGCTGTCCAGTTGAACACCCGCCGGTGCTCCGGCAGCCGGGTTCACCGCCTCGAGACGCAGGGCCACGCGCTGGAACAGCTCCGGCCGCGCGCCACTGCTGGCATGCAAAGTCAATTTCAGGTGTTCGAGCTCCCGCTCGAAATTGGTTGTCTGGCGCACGTAGCCCGCCGTGTTCGCGTTCGCGACATTGTTGGCAATCGCCTGCTGCCGCATCACCGCCGCATCGAGGGCAAGGCCCAGCGCCGCGCTGGTTACCGCTTCCATCCCTTCAGTCATACGCTGCTCCGCTCCAAAACAAATCACTGCACGATCAGCTCGGCGTGCAACGCGCCGGCCGCCTTAACTGCTCTCAAAATCGAAATCATGTCGCGCGTACTGATCTTCAGCCGGGCGAGGGCCTGCACCAGATCGGCAACCGTATTGGCTGGCGCCACATAGCCGGTACCGCGCGGTTCGTCGACATCCACCCTGGTATTCGTTACAAGCGCCGTTTGCACGCCGTCCACCGCCCTGCCGATCAACATGGGCTGGGACGCGGTTGTTTCGCTCGCGACGGACACTTTGAGATCGCCGTGCGAGATCGCGACCTTCGCAATCCGTACGTCGCCGCCGGCAACCAGTGTGCCGGTACGCTCGTTGATGACGACTTTGGCACGCTGGTCGGGCTCGACCAGGACGTTTTCAAGCTGTGCCATGAAGTCCACCAACTTGCCGCGGGTCGCGTCAGGCACCCGGATATCGATTCCCGATGCATCGCGCGGCTGAGCGAGTTCCACCCTGAAGTGGGCATTGATTGCATGCGCAACTCGCGAAGCGGTGGTGTAATCAGGCTCGGACAGCACAAAGGTCACGTTGCGATCCGGCTGCAGGACATGCGTCTCCACGCCCAGTTCCACGATCGCCCCGCCGGGAATGGAACCAAGGGTCGGATGGTTCTTCTGGACGATATTGCCGTTCGCGTCGTAGCGGTAACCACCGACCGTGAGTGCCCCCTGCGCCAGCGCATGCACTTCGCCATCCGCGCCCTTCAACGGCGTGAGGAGCAGGCTGCCACCGACCAGGCTTCGGGCGTCTCCCGCGGAGGTCACAGTGACGTCGAGCGTGTCGCCCGCTCGTGCGAACGGCGACAGGTTGGCCGACACCATGACGATCGCCGCGTTGCGACTCTGGACCTGGTCCGAGGGAATCGTCAGGTTGAACTGGGAATAGACATTCGCCAGTGCCTGGCGCGTGACCTTGTTGGTCGAGGAATCACCAGTACCGGCAAGGCCAGTCACGATCCCGTATCCGACCAATGCGTTTTCACGCCATCCCTGCACCTTGCCCAAATCCTTGACCCGCGCCACGTCGGTATTCGCATTGCTGACCGGGCCAACGGTGGACAGCAGCGCCACCAACACCAGCTTGAACAACGTTCCTCGCATCATGGTCCCCATCACAAGCCCAACCAGTCCATCGCTCTTCTCCACCAGGCCCGGCGCTGCCGGTCCGACAGCGCGCCATCGCCGACCAGGGTGATATTCGCATCGGCCAGCCGCGTCGACAGGACGACGTTCGTGTCCGAGATATCAGCCGTGCGGACCCGGCCTACCAAATGAATTGTCTGCCGCTCATCGTCGACGCTGAGAACCTCCTCCCCTTCCACTTGCAGGTCGCCATTCGGATAGACGTCGCGCACCTTGACAGTCAGCGTGGTGAGAAAGCGATTGGTCCGTTCAGTGCGACCGCCGCCGTCGAAATCGCCACTTGTTGCAAGCGCGGCCCGCGCCATATCATTTTTCCCGTGCACAAGCGATGCGCTGATGTTGTTCTTGCGGCGGGACGAGGTGTCGGCGCTGGTGGTTGCCGTTGCGCTCTCGAATACCTGGACCGTGAGCAGGTCGCCTACGGCAGCCGCCTTCCTGTCCGAGGTCAGCGCCTGGAACGACTTTGGTTTGTACAAGCTGTCGGCCTGCGCGCCGGTCAGGGCCAGCAGTGCTGCGCAGAGCATTGCAAGCTTTGGCCATTTAATGCCAGTCATAGTTGCGCCTCCAAAATGCCCGGTCCAACGACCTTCGCAGTAATCGGGCCGGTCGCTCCGGTTGGCCGCACTTTCACGGCCTGTCCTAGCAACCCGTCCTGTAACACCTTCACGCTGCTTTCGAGATCGAGCGTCGCACCATGCAATCGCAGCTTCGCTGTTTCGCCACGCGCCACCAGGGGCGGTTCCACCGCGTTCTTCCACGTGAGGGCCTGGCCGGGAGCGACGTCCTGCCGCAAGAGAACCGCCTGCCCAGGCTCTATGAACGTGTCTTCCTGTCGCCGCACCCTGCCGCGGGCTGGTTCCAACGCGAGATCGAGTTCGCAAGCCACGACGTCGCCGTCAGCAATTCGCGTCCCGGCCGTCGCAGGCGCCTTCACAGTCCATGCCGGCACAAACACCGAGACCGCAAAACGCATCGGTACCGCGCGGACGAATTGCCCGTTCGCCGACACGTCCACCCACACCAGCATGTGCGTGGTCGGCGATACCCCGTGCGGCAACGTGCGCGCGCGGAACTGGAGGCGTCCCACGGGAAGCTCGAACTTCGCCTCGCCGGGTTCAGGTTCGATGACCACCCTTCCGCGGAGCGGCGCGAAGGTTCTCGCCAACAGTTCCCGGCCAGCGGCCACGATGGGCCCGTTTTCGACTTGGCTTACTCGCCGTTTCATTTGAACCTCAGTGGTGCCGGCCCAGGCCAGTTCGCGACCGTCGATACCGGCCTTTACGCGCACCCATCGGCGCAACGCGTCCCTGCTTAGGACTGCCCTGCCGCGAGAGAGACTGCCGAGGCGAAGATCGCGCAGGCGTTCGAGCATGGCGGAGTCGCTGCCGCTGATATCGGCGATGTCGCCCAGCCGCACCTCTTCCGAATCCGTTTCGGCGTACGGATGCAACGTGACCTTCGCCAACGGAGTAGCGTCCATCCGCCCAGGGGAGGCCGCGGCGCCTATGCACGCGAGCGCCAATGGCAGCATCAGGACGGCGAGGCCGCGATTGCTCAGTAAAGCCATGGGTTCGTCAACGACGCAGGTTATTTGCGGCAGCGAGCATCTCGTCGGATGCCTGGATGACCTTCACGCTCGCGTCGTAAGCACGCTGCGCCAGCACGAGATTCACCATCTCATCCACCATCTTGACGTTGGAGCTCTCCAGGGCGCCCTGCGCAAACGTACCGGCCCCGTCACCCGATCGCAGCTCGGCCGCGTTGTCTGCCACGCGGTAGACGTTATCCCCCACCGCGCTGAGCTGTTCGGTGTTCGAGAAACGGACCAGTTCCAGCTGGCCAACGTCCTGTGGGCCGGTCTGGCCCGGCAGCGTGACCTGCACGCGCCCGTCCGCTGCGATGATCAGCGACAGCGCACCATCGGGGATGGAAATGCCAGGCTTTAACGGGACCCCGGATTGCGTCGCGAGGAGGCCGTCGCCGTTGATCTTCAGCGTGCCGCCCCGAGTTACCGCCTTGGCGCCGTCGGGCATCATCAGCTCGATGAAGCCGTCGCCTTGAACCGCAAGGTCGTATTGCGACCCCGTTTTCTTCAGTTCGCCGGCCTCGAACAGCCGGCCGACCGTCATGAGTCCCACGCCCATGCCGATATTCACCCCACCCCCGAGCAAGCCATTCGCCGCGCCCGCCACGGACGGCCGTGACTGGTTGGTGACCAGGTCGGTGAAGCTCACCGTGCTACGCTTGAACCCCGTCGTCGTCGCGTTGACGATATTGTTCGCGATCGTATCGACGTTCGTCTGCTGGGCCTGCATGCCGGTGGCGGCAATAAATAACGCATCATTCACAGTTCATCTCCTCTTTTATAGTTTTGGTTCCTTGTTCGCGACGGCTCAGGCTTCGCCGAGCTTGCGTATGGCCGTATCCATCAGCTCGTCGTAGCCTTGGATCGCCTTTTCAACGGATTCGAAATGCCGCGTCGCCTGCATCAATTGCACCATCTCATGCTGGCTGCTGACATTGCTGTTTTCCAGATAGCCTTGCTGGACCTGCGCCTGCGATGCCTGCGGGTCGGTCATGCCCGAGCCCGCGGTCAGCAGACCACTTCCAAGGCTGGTCATATCCTTCGTATCGTCGAAACGCACCACCCGGATTCGCCCGAGTTGCGCCTGGCCGGCGCCGGACGCCGTGTCGTACACGGTACCGTCGGGCGCAATCCGCGGCGTAGCGCTTGAAAGAGTGATTTCGCCACCCGCGCCCATGACCGGCTGACCTTGTGCAGTGACAAGCCGTCCGCGCTCATCAGTACGAAAATTCCCCTGACGCGTGTACGCCGGCCCCTCCGGCGTTTGGATTTCGAAAAAGCCGTCGCCGCCGAGCGCGAGGTCCAGGCTTTCTCCCGTCTTTTTGAGGGCGCCCGCGTGCACATCGACAAACGTCTGCGGGCTCCCTGCCCGTTTGCCTGCGGCGGCAGCGGCCGCACTGGCACTATCCACCAGGCCTGCGAACGGCTGGGAAACCGCGACCTGGCGCTTGTAGCCGGGCGTAAGGGAATTTGCCAGGTTCATGGCCACATGCTCGACGCGCCTCATGTCGTCCTGGAGGCTGTTCAAAGCAAGCGCGAGTACTTCGGACATTTCAATTCCTTTCTGGACAGTTCACGAAAGAGTGACCACGCCGTAAGACCGCAGCTCTATCGACTGCGGCACCTCGGTCATGGCAAGCACCCGCAGATGTGGCATCACGCGCTCCGAAAGCGCACGCATATGGCGACGCAACTCCGGGGCACACAACAGGACAGGCAGAAGGTTCTGCTTCATCATCTTTTCGGCAAGCTGCACGAGCCTGCCTACAAACTGCTCGGTCAGCTTGGGATCGAGCACCGCGCCCGCGGCGGCCGCGGCCTCGGACTGCATCGCCATCACGCTTTGAAGAAAACGGCCCTCGATCGCGGGGTCAATAGTCATGACCTGGAGGAAGGCAGCGCTCCCCAGCAGCTCGTGGCAGATCGCCTGCCCCAGCCGCTGCCTGACGAACTCGGTCAACTGGCCGACGTCCTTCGTGTTCCGGCCGGCATCGGCCAGGGTTTCCAGGATCGCCTCGACGTGTCGGATCGATACCTTTTCCCTCAGCAGGTTTTGGAACACCCTTTGGACGTCGCTGATCGACAGCACAGTTGGCACCAGTTCATCCACAAGCGAAGGCTGGGTCTTGCGCACCCGGGCCAGGATCTTGTCGGTTTCCGCGCGCGAGAGCAGTCGCGGGGACTCGCGCCTAAACACCTCGTTCAAATGCGTCATGAACACTGTCTGCGCATCCACGAGTGTGTATTTGGCCAGCGTCGCCTGCTCGCGCTGATGCTCCTTGATCCATAGCGCGGGCAATCCGTACGTGGGATCCCGCGTCGGTTCGCCAGGAATCGTCCGGACATCGCCGTTAGGATGAATCGCGAGCGTGCAGTCGAGCCGCGCTTCGCCTTTAGCGGACAGGGCGCCGTCAATGTAGATCTCGTAGCGGTCGGGCGCCATCTTCGCCGAATCCTTGAACCGCACCTTCGGCAACACCAACCCGAATTCCTGCGCGAAGTGCTTCCGAATCGTCCCGATGCGTTCCAAAAACAGGCTATCGCCACGGCTCACCAGCGGAGTCCAGCCATTGCTCACCACGACTTCGATCGGATGGACTGTCAGTGCGAAATAAGGATCGTCCTCACCCGCCGAGTCAGATTGTTCGCTTTCACCTGCTTCCTGTTCTTCGTCGGTCTCGTTGCCCCGATAGGCGAACCACGCAACGATCAGAATCCCAAGCAGCAACACGAGCGTCGGGATCACCGGCATGCCGGGCAGGAAGAGCAAGCCGAAGAGCGCGCAAGCAACAATCAGCAGCGTCTTGGGGAACGAGATGACCTGCCGCAGCACCTCCTGACTGAGGTTGCCGTCCGAGGCTGAGCGGGTCACGATGATGCCGGTGCCGACCGCGATCACCAGCGCTGGCACCTGGGTGACGATACCGTCGCCGATGGTCAGGAGCGTATAGGTGTGCAGGGCATCGGCCCATGACATGCCATGCTGCATCACGCCGATGATGAGGCCGCCGATGATGTCGATCAGCAGGATAATGATCCCGGCAATCGCGTCGCCCTTCACGAATTTGCTGGCGCCGTCCATCGCCCCATAAAACGCCGCCTCCTTCTCCAGGTTCTTTCGGCGGCGCTGGGCCTCTTCCTGATCGATGAAGCCCATGTTCAGGTCCGCATCGATGCTCATCTGCTGCCCGGGCATGCTATCGAGGGTAAAGCGAGCGGCGACCTCCGACACGCGCTGCGCGCCGCTGGTCACCACCACATACTGGACGACGATCAGAATCAGGAAAACGATCAGGCCAATCACGTAGTTGCCCCCGACCACATACGAACCGATCGCCGCGATCACCTTGCCGGCGTCGCCGCTGGACAAAATCAGCCGCGTTGCGGCCACGTTAAGCGACAAGCGGTAAAGGGTGGCGATCAGGAGCAAGGACGGGAACGTCGAGAATTCGACAGGCCGGGCCATGTAAAACGTCAGCAGCAGGACCAGCGAAGCGAAGCTGAAATTGCCGAGGATGAAAAAGTCGAGCAGGCCGGCGGGGATCGGCGCAAACAGGACCAGCAGCACTCCCAGCACAACAATCACGAGGCCAATATCGCTGTGCTTTCCGAACGCGCGGCTCACTCCGTTCATGCTGACTCCGTCCGGGAGGTCGCGCCAGCCCCGTTGTACGCGTCGCGGGCTTTTCGCATTGCGAAGACCCAAACGATGATACGTGCGACATCCGCGTACATGCTCGGGGGCACGTGCTGATCGACCTCGAGTTCGCGAAATAGCTTTCGCGCCAGCGTCACGTTTTGCACGATCGGGATACTGTGCTTGGCCGCGATGCCGCGCATTGCCACGGCAAATGCGCCGCTGCCTTTCGCCAGCAATTGTGGCGACTCCATTTTTCCATGCTCGTACTTGAGGGCCACAGCAAAATGGACTGGATTGACGATCAGCACGTCTGCTTTTTCCGTGTTGCGGGTGGACGCGCTTCGCTTCAGCATTTCCTGGCGCAACTGGCGCAACCTGGACCGGATTCGCGGATCCCCGTCGCGATTTTTGATTTCATCTTTGATCTCGCGGCGGCTCATGCGCATTCTTTTCGCATACTCCCGCTTGGTGTAAAACATGTCGATCATGGCGATCACAGCCAACACCAGGGCCATCTTGAACCCGATTGACGCCACTTCGGCGACAACGGACTTCATCAGTACCCCCGGCGAAAAGCGCCCCCACTGGAAGAACTGTGCCAACACAAGGCGCAGCGCGAAATATGCCACCAGCGCCAGCAGGGCAAGCTTGGCGCTCGCCTTAAAGCCGTCGAACAGCTTTCGAAGCGAAAAAACCTTCTTGGCCCCCTCCATCGGGTTCAGCCGCGACAGGTCCGCCTTGACCTGTTCAAATGCAAGCAGCGGGCCAGTCTGCACCAGGTTCGCGACAACAGCCGAGAGCATGACGGCGCCAAAGAACGGTCCAAGCAGCGCAGCCAAATGCCATGTTATTGCATGCACCAGCGACCATACCGCTGCCTCGCTCATCAGGGTTTGTCCGGACTCGGAAAGCAGAGCCCGGTCGAAAAGGAACTGCTGCTCGAGCACCCGTGGCCCTCGCAAGTAAAGAAAGACAACGGCGGTGAGGAAAACAACGACAGAGACGAAGTCGAGACTCTTTGCTACCTGGCCTTTTTCGCGAGCCTTCTTCAGTTTGTACGGAGTCGCCTGCTCCGTACGGTCCATGTCTTCACCAGCCATCATTGCTCCGCAGCTTGGCGACGCCAAACATCTCATCCCATCCTGAATAGATGGACTGATATATCCGCGCCATGAACACCCCTGCACCGCCATACCAGACAGCCAGCGCGATCATGCCCGCGACAATCTTCGCGGGGATACCGACCACAAAAATGTTCATCTGTGGGAGATTGCGGGAGATGACCCCGAGCGTGAACTCAACGAAAAGTAGGCAACAGGCAACCGGCGCGGCCAACGAAAAACCCAAGCCGAACAGGGAAGCAACTTTCTTCATCAGCACCCCGTAAACCGGCTCGACCGCCCAAGGGTGGCCGGGGGGGAAATGCTCGAGACTGAAGGCGACGCCGCGCAGAAGAGCGTGGTGCCCGTTCACCAATAAAAAAACCATGGCCGCGACGAGGTTCATCGCTGTCGTAACGATGGGCAGTTGTCGCCTCGTAACTGGGTCGAACACCGCCGCCATGCCGAAGCCGATTTGCAGGTCCAGCAAAGCCGCCGCAAGGGAGAACGCGCCAAAGGCGAGCTGCACCGATAGGGCCATGACCGCACCGAGCGCAGCCTCGGTAAGTACTGCCATGGCAATGCCAGCCTGATCGGTTGGCATTACTGTGGGCATGTCGCTTTGGCTGAAGGCAAAACCGAGTGCCAGGTTAGCCGACAGCCCGAGCACCAGGAGTACGCGAACAGATGGCGGAACCTGTGAGGGGGAAAGCGCGGGCGTCAACAACAGGAGCGCGGCTAGCCTCACCGATATGAAGAACGCGGCCAGCACGACAGGCTGAGATATCCACTCTTGAAACAAGGGCGACATCCCGTCGTTAGAACATCGAAGGGATGGAGGACCAAAGCTGCACCGAAAACTGGGTGAGCTTTCTCAGCATCCACGGCCCAAAGACGATGAGCGAAAAGGCAGCAGCTACCAGTTTCGGGATGAAGGTCAGGGAAGTCTCTTGTATTTGAGTGACCACTTGGATGACGCTCACGGCGAGACCGACCAAGAGAGTAACTCCCAGAACTGGTGCACAAATCTCAAATGCAGTCCAGAACAGGTCCGACATCATGCGTAACGCCAAATCCGAATGCATACTTTTCTCTTGCTCTTGCTCTTGCAATCTTGCATTTTCGAAATTGGCACACTTCAGCTCAGAGACCAGGTCGCTCAGAACTCTAGCAATGCTTCAATTCCCGCAAGTCACGGGTTATGTTGCATTAAAGCATGACCGATTGACTTACTGAATGCAACTATTTTTCACAAAAGTGTACAAATTCTGCAACCACTATTGCTAAATTGATATTCACGCGTGATGTCTGCTCAGACTGAGGGTAGCGTAGGAGCGCAAAGCGAAGCACATCGGATTAACGTCGAGAACATCGCGCCTGCGTGCTACTAGTAGTTATTTGAACATCGCCGAGTTTGCGAATAATGTCGGGCGCTAGAGACGAACGTGCCTACTTGAGCGCGCGCACGACCGCAAAGTTGACCGAGCTAATGGTGGTCCCCTGCTGTTCCAGTTGGTCATGCGTCAAATCTCGCCCGATATCGAAATCAGGTCGGGAAGCGGCCGCCCGGCTCCGGGCCGGGCGCACGCCGCGACAACGATCTTGGAACCGACGATGCACAAAGCGCCTGCCGCCTCGTCTGCGGCGAGTGGACGACTTCGCAGCATGGCGTGTACAGGACGAGCTCCCCCGTCCGCCTTGCCTTGGCCTATGTTTGTATGCCCCACCTGTGGGGCCCGCTACTGGTGCGAGATGTCCAGAATTCGGAAGGTCGCTGGACAACTACTCTGCTACCGCCTGGACAGTAGCTGTGCCGGCGACGAAGCGGGATTCGAACTGGCGTAACATTGGGACGCGCAAAAAACAAAAGACCCGCAGTACTTTCGTACTTGCGGGTCTCTCGATTGTTAAAGATTCTCTTCAACAAATATTTCCCGGCGGAGGCGGTGTCCGCCAAAGTGAAGAATAAGAAGAGATTCTTCCGATCGAGCTTACCCACCTTCATACCCCCCTCCCAAAGTTTCAGAAAGTGAAGAGCCTCCAGCGGGAGTCTTCAGGACAAGAGTTGTCCATTTGTGTCCAGCCTCGGCAAGGTGCTAGTCAGATAGCAGCAGCCAGATCCCGGCTGAGCAGTCTGTTGGTTGTAGTGATGGCGAAGCTAGCGTATTCTGCTGGGCAACTAGGAGGGGAAATTGTTCGAACTATTTCGTAAGCCGATCCTCGTGCTTCTGGGCGCTGCTTTGTTATCGGCCATGATCGTAATTTCGCCCGGCTACACGGATTCTATGCCTAACAGACTTGGATTAGGCATGGGCTGTCTCCCGCTGGCTATTTTCTGCGCGTCCGCAACCACATACAAACCTTGGGAATTCGGCACCTTTTTTTGCGGAATAATCTTGGTGATTGTTGGGATCGGCTGCTTCATTGTTGAAGACGCCTTTGGCGAGTTTGCGCGCGCCGGACAAGCCGCGCGAAAGTTTTCGAAATCGGACGTCCACTTCTGGACGTACGGAATCGAGATGTGGAAATTTGTACTACCTGCAATCTCAATGGGTATCGGCCTTAACCTGATCTCGACATTCATTTCTTCGGAACGGCCGGTTGAGGCGGCCAGCATTACCGAAACCACCCAAGCGAGGGACCTTCGTCAAGATTGGCGTGACTAGGCCAGGCGAGCGAGTCTCGATGGGCAAACTTCGCGCACTCGCGAAATTCGTGCCCGTCGACAGGCCTCCTGTGCGAGCCCAGTGTATGAGCTACTGGTCCAGCCGGAAGAGAAGCAACTCTTTTCTGGGTAACGATAGGAAGGCGGCGGTGGGATTTCCCCTGTCGATAGTAATCCCGTTCTAGCCCCCTACCTTTGCGATCTTACAGTCCACCTCTGCCTAAGGCTTGAGGCTAATCAACGTAGCGCTCGCTAGTTTATTGTGAAACGTGGATAGGAAGGAGAGCTGGGGATTCGAATTGAGATCAGAGCCTGATTTGGTCAATGCATCCCTCAACGCCAGGTCAGCTGTGTCCGACCGCCACCCCTTATTCAAGATTCGCCGGTGCAGTAATCTGCCCACGCTTGCATCAGGCGTATACGCTTGTCCAACAGGTCACCCCGGCGGTACGCTGCCTCGACTCTGTCGGGGAGCCGGTGCGCGAGTGCATGCTCGCAGACCTCGCGCGAGAACTCGTTGCCAGCCGCTTCCGCGCACCAATCCCGAAAGGCCGACCTAAATCCATGCACCGTGATATCCGGGCGGCCCATCCGCCGCAGCACCGCTGTCAGGCTCATGTCGGACAGTTGCACGCCGCCCTTGCGCCCTTCGAACACCAGGTCGCCGCACCGCCCCGCCGCGGTCAGCATCGCAATCGCAGCATGCGACAGCGGCACCCGATGCTCGATGCCGGCCTTCATTCGCTCGGCTGGCACGGTCCACAACTGCGCGGCCAGGTCGATCTCGCTCCATGCCGCGCCACGCACCTCCCCGGAGCGCGCAGCGGTCAGAATTGCGAATTCCAGCGCGCGCGCCGCCGTGCCTTCGCGCGAGCGCAGCGCACGCATGAACCCCGGGACCTCCTTCCAGGCCAGCGCCGCAAAATTCTTCACCGGCGCGATCCGCGTCGGCTTGGGCAGCAGCTGGTCCAGGTGGCCGCGCCAGCGCGCCGGATTCTCGCCTTCGCGCAGCTGGCTCACGGTAGCCCAGTCCAGGATGGCCTCGAGGCGACCGCGCAGCCGCTTGGCGGTTTCGGTCTTTTCGCGCCAGATCGGGCCAAGCACCTTGACCACCAGGCCGGTATCGATGGCCGCGACAGGGAGCGCGCCGATCACCGGGGACGCGTACTGCGCGAGCGTGGCCTGCCATTGCCCGATGTGCTTCCGGTTCTTCCAAGCCGCGCTGTGCGTCGCGATGTAAGCGGCAGCGCACTGGTCAAACGTCGTGAATTTGGCTGCCTCCGCGCGTTGCGCGCGCGCTGCCGCCCTTTTCTCCTCCAGCGGATCGCGCCCTTCCAGCAGCAGGCTGCGGCAATCGCGCGCCTTGGCGCGCGCCCCTGCCAGATCGACTGAGCGCAACGGCCCGAGGCCCATCTCCTTGCGCCGCCCATTGCGGGCGAACCGGAAGATCCAGCTTTTGGCGCCGCCGGCCGACACCTGGAGCCACAGGCCGTCGCCGTCGCCGTAATAGCCCGGCTGCTGGGTGCGCGCGACCGCCAGCGCGGAGAGCTTGTTAACCCGGCGCATATCCTACCCCCCTTCCTACCCACCTTTGATGTCCGGATTTAGCCAGCCGTAGCTGGACGAGCCTGGACAACAGGGAGCCTACTCCCCATAGGGAAAACGGGTGTTGATGGAGATCGGGGGATGATGCTGGACGTGGATATGGCGGAAGCGGTGAGATTCGAACTCACGAACGGCTCACACCGTCGGCAGTTTTCAAGACTGCTGCCTTCAACCACTCGGCCACGCTTCCAGAGAACCGGCATTATACATAACTCACTGTCCGCCTGGCATACAGACGGCCGGGTTCACGCGATCAGCAGCCAGTTCTCGCGCATCCCCAGTTCAAATTCGTAGGCCGGCAGCGGCGCCGCGTACAGGTAGCCCTGCACCTCGTCGCAGCCGGCCTTGCGCAGGAACTCGAGCTGCTCGACCGTCTCCACGCCTTCCGCGATCACGCGGTGCTTCAGCTGGCGCGCGATGCTGATGATGGTGCTGGCGATCGCGCAGTCGTTCGCGTCCTTCGGGAGCCCGGTGGTGAACGAGCGGTCGATCTTCAGCGTCTGGATCGGGAAGCGCTTCAGGTACGACAGGCTCGAATAGCCGGTGCCGAAGTCGTCGAGCGACAGCGCCACGCCGAGCGCATTGATGCGGTCCATGATGCCGATCACGCGCTCGATGTCGTGCATCAGCGTGCTCTCGGTGATCTCCAGCTCGAGCCAGGACGGATCGAGCTTGTAGCGCTTGAGCGTGTCGGCCACCCGCCCCGGCAGCGACTGCGTGAATTCGCGTGCCGACACGTTCACCGCGAGCCGGAACGGCGGCAGGCCGGCGCGCTGCCACACGGCGGCCTGCGCGCAGGCTTCTTCCAGCACCCACTCGCCCACCTGCACGATCAGGCCGGTCGCTTCGGCCAGCGGGATGAATTCGGCCGGCGGCACCAGTCCGCGCTCCGGATGCACCCAGCGCACCAACGCTTCGGCGCCGATGATGCTGCCGGTCGCGATCTCGAACTTGGGCTGGTAGTACAAGGTCAGCTCGCCGTGCCCGAGCGCGTGGCGCAGGCCCGATTCGATGCGCATGCGCTCCTGCATGCCCTCGTTCATATCCAGGCTGTAGAACGCGACGCTGTCGTCAAGGCTTTCCTGGCCCTGCTTGGCGCGCTCCATCGCGATGTCCGCCATGCGCACCAGCGTTTCGGCATCCAGGCCATCCTGCGGATAGACGCTGATGCCGACGCTGGCGCCGACGCGCAGGTCGTGCCCTTCGATCAGGAACGGCCGCTCGAGCGACGCCTGCAGCTTCTGCGCCACCGTGGTCGCCTCGAAGTGCTGGCGGATGTCGAACAGCCCGACCGCGAACTCGTCGCCGGACAAGTGGGCCACCAGGTCCTCGTCGCGCAGCGTGTTACGGAAGCGCTGCGAGACCTGGCGCAGCAGCTCGTCGCCGATGCGCCGGCCCAGCGTGTCGTTGATCAGCTTGAACCGGTTCAGGTCGATGAACAGCACGCAGCCGGTCGCTTCGTTGCGCTGCGCGACCATCAAGGCCTGGTCGACCAGCCGTCCGAACAGCGTGCGGTTCGGCAGCCCGGTCAGTTCGTCATAATAGGCCAGGTGGTGCAAGCGTTCCTCCGCCAGCTTGCGCTCGGTGATGTCGGTCAGGTAGGCGATCAGCCCGACCGGACGATCCGCCAGGTCGCGCAGCGGCGACAGCGACAGGCTGGCCCAGAACACTTCGCCCGACTTCTTCCTGCGCTTCACTTCCATCATGCGGCCGCCCTGCTCCGCGAACACGTCGTTGGCGCCGGGCTCCGCGTCGGCATACAGGAACAGGATGTTGCGGCCGATCGCTTCGAGTGCGGTGTAGCCGAACAGGCGCTCGGCGCCGCCGTTCCAGCTGGTGATGTAGCCCATCTGGTCGGTCGTCAGCACCGACTCGTGGATCTGGTCGAGGATCTGCGACTGGTGCGCCAGCTGCGCTTCAACCTGCACGTAGGCGTGGGTCGAGCGCTGCGCCAGCGAGTGCACCTGCAGCAGCGCCCCGGTCAGCGTGGCCAGGCTGGCCAGTTGCCGGCGGTCGGCGTCGGCATAGCCCGCGCGACCGGACACCACGTAGCGGCCATAAAAGCCGCCATCGGCGCGGATGTCTTCGCACAGCGCTTCCGGTCCGCCCTCGAACGGCTGCACCGCGTCATGCGTGCCTTCAAGCTCGCCGGCCGCAATATAGCTGCCGTGCGGGCTGGCCAGCAGGCCGCGCACAACGCGCCCGAGTTCATCGGCCAGCGCTTCGCCGCGCAACCGCAGCACGGCGTCGCACACCGCGGCGCTGCAGCTGGCGAAGTCCATCGGCGGGTCGCCGCGCATCTAGACGTTCCTCCCGACCTGGATCGCCCAGTGCCAGGCATGCAGCTGGCTGCGCCACCAGGCGGCGTTGTCGATGCCCGCCTCGCGCAGCGCCGCGCGCGCCGGCGCCGCTTCCACCAGGCGCAGGCGCCGGCCAAGCGGCCCTTCGCGCCGCAGCAGTGCACCGGACACGTGCGGCGGCAGCTTGAGGTCGCCCACCAGTTCTTCCATCGGTGCGGCGAACAGGCGGTCGAGCAGCGAGAACACGCCGGTCATGAAGGCGAGGTCCTGGGCCTCGCGGTCGTCCCCGTCGTGCCGGGACAGCGCCTCCATGTGTGCGCCGCGCAGCGCCGCCAGCGGCAGCATCAGGTTGGGCAGGCCGTCGTCGTGCTGGCGCGCGTACAGCAGCAACTGCAGCCAGCGCTGCAACTGGCGCCGCCCGAGCAGGTTGATGGCCTGGCCAAAGCTGTTGATCTCGGTGCTGGCGGCGAACGCGGCCGAGTTGACCAGCTTGAGAAGGTGGAACGACAGCGCGGCATCCTGCTTGAGCAGCGCCTCCAGTTCGCGCGAATCGGCGTCCCGGGCGAGCAGCGCGAGCAGCGATAGCAGGCGGCGGCGCGAGGTGGCGTCTTGCGCGCGGCCGCGCGCCGGCGCCGGGTGCAGCGGGTAGTCGCCGCTGAACCAGTTGAAGCCGGCGGTTTCGCATTCGCCGAAGCGCTCGAAGCTGTCGACGCCGCGCGCGAGGTGCGGGCCGAACAGCGGCGGCAGCGTGGCCGGCGCCGGCGCGGCGGCCGTACAATCGAGGGCGACCGAACGCAGCGCAAACGGCCGCTGCACGCCGGCTGGCAGCGGGCCGTCGAGCAGCACCTGGTAGCCGCGTTCGTGCAGCGCGGCCAGCTGCCCGGCCCCGCCTTCCTGCGCCAGCGCGGACGCGGCAACCGCCAGCACGACGCGGTTGGCCGGCAGCAGTTTGAGGATCGGGGGTGTCAAGACCGCGAGGCCGTCGAGCTGCAGCACGCAGTCGAGCGGCGCGATCGCGGCCAGCAGGTCGGGGCTGCCGAAGATTTCCTTCAGCGCGTCGGCCTCGTTCGCCGCGCGCTCGACGCGCACGCTCAATGCCACCCACTCGTTCTGCGCGTTGGCAACGAAGTGCACTTCTACCAACGGAAACTGGGTGGGAGCCAACGCAGCCATCGGAATATCTGGAGTGAGCAGTCGGGCAATATTAGTTCAGCAATTATCGGAAAGCAACACTTGAATGTTGCTGTAAAGCTACACTTGGTTACGCTGCCGGCGCTACCTGCCCTCGCCCGGGAGCGCCGGGTCGAACTGCGCGTGCTGCACCGCGAACCGGATCAGCTCGGCCTGGCCCTCGATCCCGAGTTTGCGTTTGATGTTCAGCCGGTGCGTCTCCACGGTGCGCACCGACAGGTCGAGCGCGCGCGCGATCTGCTTGTTCGACTGGCCGCCCGCGATGTGCTGCAGCACTTGCTGCTCGCGCGCGGTCAGCTGGTTGTCCTGCTGCGCCGGCCCCGCTAGTTGGCGCGCCAGCGCCGCACTGTAATAGATTCCGCCGGCCATCACGGTCTCGATGGCCAGCACGATGTCCTTGCCGGGCGCGTCCTTGAGCACGTAGCCGCGCGCGCCGGCCTGCATCGCCTGGGTCACGTATTCGAGCTTGTCGTGCATCGACAGCATCAGCACCGCGATGCCGGGATAGCGCCGGGTCAGCTGGGCCGCCGCTTCGATGCCGCTGCTGCCGCGCAGGTTAATGTCCATCAGCACCAGGTCGGCGTCGCCGGCCCGTTCCACCGCCTCGGCGCCGGTGCCGGCCTCGGCCACCACGCGCAACTGCGGCACTGCTTCCAGCCGCGCGCGCAAGCCGTCGCGCACCAGCGGGTGGTCGTCGACCAGCAAGATCCTGACCAGGTCGGTCGTCATTGTTCGCTACTCCGTGATCTCGACGCTGGCGCGCACCGTGGTGCCCGCCGGCGAGGAATAAATGTTGAGCTTGCCGCCGATCGCCTCCATCCGCTCCATCATGTTGCGCAGGCCGATGCCGCGCTGCGGATGGACCGCGACGACGTCGACGTCGAAGCCGGCGCCGTCGTCGCGCACCGCCAGGCTGAGCCAGCGCCCCTCGCGTTCGAGCAGCAGTTCGATCTGGCGCGCGCCGGCGTGGCGCTCGATATTCGTCAGCGCCTCCTGCGCGATCCGGAACAGCACGGTGCCGACCACCGCCGGCAGGCCGTCGGTGGCGCCGCGCGCGGTGAGCCTGGCGGGCATGCCGCTGTGCTGCGCAAATTCGCCGGCCAGGTGCTCGAGCGCGGCGGCCAGGCCGAGGTCGTCGAGCAGCGCCGGGCGCAGGCCGTGCGAGATGCGCCGCACCTCGCCCAGCACGTGGTTCAGTTGTTCCGCGGTGCGCTCGAAGCTGGCGCCCGCAGCCTGCTGCTGTTCCGCGCTGCCGGCCAGCCGGATGATGCCGGCCTCGATCTGCAGCTTGATCGAGACCAGCCACTGGCTGATGCCGTCGTGCAGGTCGCGCGACAGCCGCGCGCGCTCCTGCTCCTGCGACTCGACCACCCGCTGCGCCAGCGCCTTCAGCTTGGCGTCGGCCACGCGCGACTCGCTGATGTTGAGCGCCAGCCCGGAGCTCGCCACCACCACCGCCGCCAGGATCGCCAGCCCCGCGATCCACCACATCGTCGCTTCGATGTTGCGCGACTGCTGGACGTCGACCTGGGCCAGCGCGGCGTCGACGTCGTCGAGGTAGATCCCGGTGCCCATCATCCAGCCCCAGCCCGGGATCGGAATCACATAGCCGAGCTTGGGCGCTTGCCGGCTCGACGACGGCTTGACCCAGTTGTAGCGCTCCAGCCCGCCGCCGGCCGCCGCGCGCGCGACCAGGCGCTGGATCGTCGGCGCCCCGGCCGCATCGCGCAGGTTCCACAGGTTGTGGCCGACCAGTTCCGGCTGGCGCGGGTGCATCAGCGTGTTGCCGCGCATGTCGTAGACGAAGAAATAGCCGTCGTCGCCAAAGCTCAGCGTCGACAGGATGCGCTTGGCTTCGGCCAGCGTGGCGGGGTCGCTGCGGCCGGACTCGACCAGGTGGGCGATCGAATGGCGCGCCAGCTCGACGTAGTGTTTCAGCTCTGCGTGCTTGCTGGCGAGGTAGGCGCGCTGGATCGTCGCGCGCTGCTGCTGGGCCAGCGTGACGGCCTGCTGGCGCACGAACAGCGCGATCGCGCACAGGGCCACGATCAGCGGCGCGATCGCCAGCACAATGACTTTTTGTCTTAACTTCAAACTATTGTTCGCCGGAATAAATTGCAACACACAATTTTACGTCCGATCCAGTCCGCCGCCCTACGTAATCCTACGTAAGCCCCTACGTAATCACGCGCTTGTTGCTTGAAAATCGGTGCAAGATACTGAGCGCACAAGGCCATGAATTTAGCCGGCACGAACCGGTCTAAGGCACAGGGCTACAAAAAACCCTTGGAGGAGTCACAATGAAACGTCTAACAAGCCAGCTCGGGTGGGCTGCGCTTTCGCTCGTCGGCGCGGTCTCGCTCGCCTACGTTGCACTCAAGCGCGGCGAGAGCATCAACGCTGTCTGGATCGTGGTCGCCGCCGTGTGCGTCTACCTGATCGCCTACCGCTTCTACAGCCGGTTCATCGCCGACAAGGTGTTCGGCCTCGACCACCGGCGCCAGACCCCGGCCTACAAGTTCAACGACGGCCTCGACTACGTTCCGACCAACCGCTACGTGCTGTTCGGCCACCATTTCGCCGCGATCGCCGGCGCCGGCCCGCTGGTCGGCCCGGTGCTCGCCGCCCAGATGGGCTACCTGCCCGGCATGCTGTGGATCCTCGCCGGCGTCGTGTTCGCCGGCGCGGTGCAGGACTTCATTGTCCTGTTCATGTCGATGCGCCGCGACGGCCGCTCGCTGGGCGACCTGATCAAGTCCGAGATGGGCGAGATCCCGGGCCTGATCGCGCTGCTCGGCACCTTCATGATCATGGTGATCATCCTGGCCGTGCTCGCGCTCATCGTCGTCAAGGCGCTGACCGGCTCGCCATGGGGCTCGTTCACCGTGATGGCCACCATCCCGATCGCGTTGTTCATGGGCATCTATTCTCGCTACGTGCGCGTCGGCCGCATCGGCGAAATCTCGCTGATCGGCTTCGTGCTGCTGATGCTTGCCATCATTGGCGGCCAGTACGTGCACGATTCGGCCGTGTGGGGCCCGATGTTCACGTTCACCGGCACCCAGCTGACCTGGATGCTGATCGGCTACGGCTTCGTCGCTTCGGTGATCCCGGTCTGGCTGCTGCTGGCGCCGCGCGACTACCTGTCGACCTTCCTCAAGATCGGCACCATCGTCGCGCTGGCGATCGGCATCGTGCTGGTCGCACCGAAGCTGCAGATGCCGGCGCTGACCCGCTTCATCGACGGCACCGGCCCGGCCTGGTCGGGCAACCTGTTCCCGTTCCTGTTCATCACCATCGCCTGCGGCGCGGTGTCGGGCTTCCACGCACTGATCGCGTCGGGCACCACGCCCAAGATGATCGAGAATGAACAGCATGCGCGCTTCATCGGCTACGGCGGCATGCTGATGGAATCGTTCGTCGCGATCATGGCCCTGGTGGCCGCCTCGACGATCGACCCGGGCATCTATTTCGCGATGAACAGCCCGGCCGCGGCAATCGGCACCACCGCCCAGTCGGCGGCCGCCGCGGTGTCGCAGTGGGGCTTCGTGATCACCCCGGACATGCTGACCCAGGTCGCCAAGGACGTCGGCGAGCACAGCATCATCTCGCGCGCCGGCGGCGCACCGACCCTGGCGGTCGGCATGGCCAACATCCTGTCGAACGTGGTCGGTGGCAAGACCATGATGGCGTTCTGGTACCACTTCGCGATCCTGTTCGAGGCGCTGTTCATCCTGACCGCGGTCGATGCCGGTACCCGCGCCGGCCGCTTCATGCTGCAGGACCTGCTGGGCGCATTCGCACCCTCGCTCAAGCGCACCGAATCGCTGCCGGCCAACCTGCTCGCCACCGGCCTGTGCGTTGCGGCCTGGGGCTACTTCCTGTACCAGGGCGTGGTCGATCCGCTGGGCGGCATCAACACGCTGTGGCCGCTGTTCGGCATCGCCAACCAGATGCTCGCCGGTATCGCGCTGATGCTGGGCACCGCCGTGCTGTTTAAGATGAAGCGCGGCAAGTACGCGTGGGTCACGGTGCTGCCGACCATTTGGTTGCTGATCTGCACACTGACGGCCGGCTGGCAGAAGATCTTCGACAGCAACGTCAAGGTCGGTTTCGTCGCCCACGCCCAGAAGTTCCAGGCCGCACTCGACCAGGGCCAGGTGCTGGCGCCGGCCAAGACCATCGACCAGATGAGCCGGATCATCTTCAACGACTACGTCGACGCCACGCTGTCCGGCTTCTTCATATTCGTCGTCGTGGCGGTGCTGGTGTATGGCGTGCAGACCGTGTTGCGCGCGCGCGCCAGCGGCCAGCCGAGCTCGCAAGAGGCGCCGTACGTGCCGGCGCCGGTGGCACAGGTGCAGTGATGTTCAGCACGCTCGCACAGGCAGGCCGTTACCTCGGGCAAAGCATGCGCCTGATGGTCGGCCTGCCCGAGTACGACACCTACCTGGCGCACATGGAACAGACCCATCCTGGCCAGCCAGTGATGAGCTACGAGGAGTTCTTCCGCGAGCGCCAGCAGGCGCGCTACGGCTCAGGCAAGAGCGGCGGCTGCTGCTGATGACAAGGGACGCTGCGGCGTCCCTTGTTACTTCCGACCTCGGGTGCGCGTGTGCGCATGCGGTCACAGCCAACGGGCCGCAAACGTTACGCGTGCGCACGAGTGTGCACTCTACGTCCCTATCTTTGCGAATTCGCAAAACCATTCCCAATCGTTAATCATATATTTTTTCTTGCGGGAATTTGCATTCACGCAAGGATGGCTTGCCTCGTCCGTCGCAAGCTGCGGTCCCCAACCTGTCGGCCTGCCGGATTGGCGATGCCATGCTGAACTTCGAACGTTCCAGCCTCAACCACAAACTGACGATCATTTCGCTGTTGTCGACCGGAATGGCGCTCATCGTGGTGTTCGTCGCCTTCGCGGTCACCTCGGTCCTGAACCACCGCAAGGACGAGGGGATGCAGCTGTCCTCGTTCGCCGGCGTGGTCGGAACCAACAGCGTCGACGCCCTGCTGTTCAACGACCACAATCTGGCGAAAAACATCCTCGCCGCGCTGCGGGCCAAGGAAGAAATCTCGACCGCGATCCTGTACGACCGCAAGGGCAAGCCGTTTGCGCGCTACCTGGCGCCTGGCGAACCGGACGAAGCCGAGGACAGTCTGGCGCTGGCCGGCTTCGACGATGCCGCACTGGCCGAGCTCAACCGCCAGAGCAGCCAGTTCTGGCCGCCGCGCATGCGCCTGTACCGGCCGGTCAACAACAACCAGGTCCAGATCGGGGTGGTGATGATCGAGGCCGACCTGATGGCGATGTGGCTCGACATCTTCAAGAGCCTGGGCGTGATCGGCGTGGCGATGTTCTTTTCGCTGCTGGTGTCGCTGGTGCTGGGCGCGCGCTTCAAGCGCAGCATCGCCGACCCGGTGGCCAAACTGATTGTCGCGGCGCAAAAGGTGTCGGCCAGCCAGAACTACACGCTGCGCGTCGCCCACCAGCGCACCGACGAACTGGGCTCGCTGATCGACAGCTTCAACGACATGCTGGCCCAGATCGAGGGCCGCGGCGCCGCCCTCACCCATCACCGCGATGAGCTCGAGCGCCAGGTTGGCGTGCGCACCGAGCAGCTTGAACGCGCCAAGAATGCCGCCGAGGCCGCCAGCCGGGCGAAGAGCGCGTTCCTCGCCACCATGAGCCACGAGATCCGCACGCCGATGAATGGCGTGCTCGGCATGACCGAAATGCTGCTCTCGACCAGCCTTACCGAGACCCAGCGCAACTACACCAAGCTGGTCAAGCGTTCCGGCGAGCACCTGCTGGTGATCATCAACGACATCCTCGATTTCTCGAAGATCGAGGCGGGCAAGCTCACCGTCGAGTACATCAACTTCAACCTGTGGGACCTGCTCGACGACATCCACACGGTGTACACGCCGCAGGCCGACGGCAAGGGCATCGCGCTGCACTTCGACATCGCCAACGACATCCCGGTCGCGATCTGCGGCGACCCCAACCGCCTGCGCCAGATCATGGCCAACCTGCTCGGCAACGCCATCAAGTTCACTGACCAGGGCCGCATCGTGGCCAGGGTCCGGGTCGCCGGCGAAGACAGCCAGGCCGTGACCTTGCGCTTCGAAGTGCACGACACCGGCATCGGCATCTCGCGCGATGCGCGCAGCCGCATCTTCGAAGCGTTTTCGCAGGCCGACGACTCGACCACACGCAAGTACGGCGGCACCGGGCTTGGCCTGGCAATCTCGAAACAGCTGGTCGAACTGATGGGTGGCTCGATCGGCGTGGACAATGCCTTAACGCAAGGATCGCTGTTCTGGTTCACGGTAAGTTTTGACAAACGCCGCGTCGACCCCGACGCTCCCGGCGACCACCAACATACCATTGAAGGACTGCGGGTTTTGATCGTCGACCAACAGCACAGCAGCCGTGTCGGACTGGAAGGCCACCTCGCCGCCTGGCAGGTCGGCACCGACAGCGCCGCCACCAGCGACGAGGCGCTCGAGCGGCTGGCCGCGGCCGCGCGCGCCGGGCGCCCGTACGACGCCGCGATCCTCGACATGGAGCTCGACCACACCAGCGGCCTGCTGCTGGCCTCCAGCATCAAGGCCGACCCCGCCCTGCGCGCCACCCGCCTGCTGGTCCTGAGCCCCGAGCGGCTGGCGGCCGACCCAGTGCAGCGGCGCGAGGCCGGCGTCGCCTACCAGCTGATCAAGCCGGCGCGCGCGGCCGACCTGTTCGCCTGCCTGGCCACCCGACCGCGCGGCGCTACCGCGCCGGCCCCGCAGTTCGTGCCGCCGGCCCCATTGCAGAGCGCCTCGTCGCGCGCGCGCCCGCGCCGCGTGCTGCTGGCCGAGGACAACGTGGTCAACGTCGAAGTGGCCAAGGCGATGCTCGAGAGCCTCGGGCTCGACGCCAACTGCGCCCGCAACGGCGACGAAGCGCTGCAGGCGGTGCGCAACGGCGATTACGACGCCGTGCTGATGGACTGCCAGATGCCGGTGATGGACGGCTTTGCCGCCACCGCCGCGATCCGGCGCGAGGAACAGGAGGCCGGGCGCGCGCGCGTGCTGCCGATCATCGCGATCACCGCCAACGCGCTGCAGGGCGACCGCGAAGCCTGCCTCGCCGCCGGCATGGACGATTACCTGTCCAAGCCGTTCACCCAGCAGCAGCTGGCGGCCGTGATCGGGCGCTGGGTCGCGCTGCCGCTCGCGGCCAGCCGCCACCACGACGACGAACCGCCGCGCCTGCCGCCCGAATCGGTCGAGGTGATCCAGCGCGACGTCATCAACCAGGTCGCCCTCGACAACATCCGCGCGCTGTCGCACGACCGCGGCGACGCGCTGGTGCAGAAGGTGATCGCCGCCTATGTCGACGACACCCCGCAGCACCTGCGCACGCTGCGCCAGGCCATCGCCGGCGAAGACCCGGGCAGCGTGCGCAAGGTCGCGCACAGCCTGAAGTCGGCGAGCGCCAACGTCGGCGCCCAGAAGCTCGCCCAGCTGTGCAAGGAAATGGAACACCTCGGCCGCGCCGACACCACCGAAGGCGCCGCCGTCATCCTCACCGACATGGAGCAGGAATTCCAGGCAGTCCGGCATTCGCTCAGTGCCATCCTAGAGAAGGAAATCTGACATGGCCGCTTCCCACCCCACCAAGCGCGGCGTCGTGCTGGTTGCCGACGATGACCCGGTGATGCGCCTGCTGATGCTCGAGATGCTCGGCCAGGTCGGCCTCGACGCCATCGAAGCGGAGGACGGCGCCCAGGCGCTCGCCTGCGCGCGCGACCAGTCGCCGGACCTGATCCTGATGGACGTCGAGATGCCCAACATGGACGGCTTCTCGGCCTGCCGCGAGATCCGCCGCCTCGAATCCGGCGGCGCCACCGTCCCGATCATCATGGTCACCGGCGGCGACGACATCGAGGCCGTCACCCAGGCCTACGAAGTCGGCGCCACCGACTTCGTCTCGAAGCCGATCAACTGGCCGATCCTCGGCCACCGCGTGCTGTACGTGCTGCGCGCCAGCGACGCGATCGCGCGCCTGCGCATCGCCGACGCCCACAACCGCGCGGTGCTGGCCGCGATTCCCGACACCTTCTTCAGGCTCGACAAGGACGGCTACTACCTCGACTACGAGCCGGGCAACGAGCGCCACGCGCACGATGGCGTGCACGCCTTCCCCGACGGCGACTGCATCGGCAAGCACATCGCCCAGGTGCTGCCGCACGAGATCGCCGAGCGCATGCTCGAGCAGATGGACGGCGTGCTCGCGACCCAGCAGATCCGCTCGGTCGAGTACGAATTGATCCGCGCCGGCGCGCCCCAGCACTTCGAGGCGCGCCTGGTCGCCACCAGCCCCACCGAGGTGCTCGGCCTGGTGCGCGATATCAGCGAGCGCAAACGCACCGAGGAACAGATCCGCCGCCTCGCGTATTGCGACAGCCTGACCGGCATCCCGAACCGCCAGGCCTTCCTCGAAACGCTCGAGCGCGAGCTGCACCGCTCCAAGGTCGGCAACAAGAAGTTCGCGGTGCTGTTCATGGACCTCGACGCCTTCAAGCGCATCAACGACACCCTCGGCCACAATGTCGGCGACCACCTGCTCAAGATCGTCTCGGAGCGCCTGCGCGAGACCATCCGCCCGAGCGACCTGGTCTCGCGCGGCGACCAGGCCAGCAACCTGGCGCGTCTCGGCGGCGACGAATTCACCATCCTGCTGCCCGACCTCGAGCGCGTCGAGCATGCGCTCAACGTCGCGCACCGGGTCAAGGAAGCGATGCGCCGGCCCTTCCTCATCGAAGGCAACGAGATCTTCGTCACCGCCAGCATCGGCATCTCGCTGTTCCCGGAAGACGGCGACGACTGCAACTCGCTGCTCAAATATGCCGACACCGCGATGTACCACGCCAAGAACTGCGGCAAGAACAACGCCAAGCTGTACAGCTCCTCGCTGACGATGCAGATCATGAGCCATGTGAAGCTCGAAGTCGGGCTGCGCAAGGCGCTCCGGAACGACGAGCTGTACCTGCTGTACCAGCCGCAGATCGACGTGCGCTCGTCCGAGATCGTCGGCGTCGAAGCGCTGGTGCGCTGGCGCCATCCGGAGCGCGGCATCATCTCGCCGACCGAATTCATCCCGCTCGCCGAAGAGACCGGGCTGATCGTCCCGATCGGCGAATGGGTGCTGCGCACCGCCTGCAACCAGGCCAAGGCGTGGCAGCGGCTGACGCGGCGCGCCCTGCGCATGGCGGTCAACCTGTCGGCCAAACAGTTCAAGGACGAGAACCTGTCGCAGATCGTGGTCTCGGCGCTGCACGACACGGGGCTCGACCCCAAGCTGCTGGAACTGGAACTGACCGAAGGCACGCTGATGGACGACGCCAAGGCGACCATGGTGACGCTCGATCAGCTGCGCGGGATCGGCGTGTATTTGTCGATCGACGATTTCGGCACCGGGTACTCGTCGATGAACTACCTGAAGCGCTTCGACGTGCGCGCCCTCAAAATCGACCGCAGCTTCATCTCAGGGCTGCCGCAGGACTCCGAGAACGCGGCGATCACGCGCGCGATCATCGCGATGGCGCACGGGCTGAAGATGGTGGTGGTGGCCGAAGGCGTCGAGACCGACGAGCAGCTGCTGCTGCTCGAGCAGTACGGCTGCGACCTGGTGCAAGGCTACTACCTCGGCCACCCGGTCGCCGCGGACGCCATCACCCAGATGCTGGACCAGAGCTATTCGTATATGCTGCCGGCCAAATAGCCTGCGGCGCAAATCGTAGGGTGAGGCACCCCGTGCCCACGCGGATGTGTGATCCGCGCTACCGTCCGTGGTCACGCCGACGTCCGTAACGCGAGGGCACGGGGTGCCCACCCTACGCTGGACAATCGGCGCTTGAACGCCCAGCCGTCCGCGCTACTTCACAAACGTCAGCGTATGCTTCGCCGCCCCCGGCAAGAGCGGCGCCGGCACGCCGCGCACCCAGTCCTCGTGCCCGTCGAGGAAAAACGGCGACAGCGGATGCCCGCTCTGCCCGCCCGGCATATCGAACAAGCCCTGTTCCTCATGCCCCGGCGATACCGTCATCCGCTCGGACTGGCCGAACCTGGGCCCCGCCACGCGCGGCATGTTGGCGTCGCCCGGCAGCGGGTCCGCCGGCGCCGCCAGCCACGCGCGCAGCTGCGGCGCGGCGCTACTGATCGGGTGCGCGATAGTGGCCTTGTTGCGTGCGCCCCAGCTGGCGGCCGCCAGCGGCTGGCCGCCTTCGGTCAGCTCGGCGACCAGCTGGTCCACCGCCGCCAGCTGCAGCTCCTGCCAGTTGCGGTAGCCCGCCGGCAGCCACGCCGCCGGCTGCTCGTCCACCAGCCGCGCGACCACCACCGGCCAGCGCGAGGTGGCCGCCGCCACGGTCGCCTTGGCGTCCAGCGCCGCCATCTCCTGGTTCGCGCCGCCGAACAGCAGCTCGTGCAGCGACCACATGAAGCCGCGCGCGAGCCGGTAGCCGACCGAACCCACGCTCGCATGCCCGTCCCAACTGGTCTCGAGCAGGCGCCGGAACTCGGCGCGCTGCGGATGGCCCGCCAGCGCAGCCGCGTCGAGCGCACGCAGTGCGCGTTCGCGCCAGCTGGCCATGAACAGCGCGCGGTCGTCGAGCGCGACCCGGAATGCCTGCTGCACGCCCGCCTTCGGGCCCAGCGCACGCAGCCCCGCGCGCAGCTGGCTGTTGCGCGCACCGAGGTCGAAGCCGCCGTCGCCGATGCGGCGCGCGCCGTCGCCCATCAGCTGGCGACTGTTGGCCGTCGACAGCTGGCCGTCCGCCGGATTGATCACGCGCGGGTACGCGGCCGGCGGCAGCAAGGCCTGCCAGGTCGCGACCCCGCCATCGGCCGCCAGCGGGAAGCTGGCGTCGCCCGCCGCCGGCGCCCGCAGCGGCAGCACGCCGGCAATCGTCCAGCCGATATTCCCAGCCGCGTCGCCGGCGACGAAATTCTGCGCCGGGATGCCGTCGGTCGCGGCGATGGCCAGTGCCTCCTCCACCGTGGCAGCGCCTTCCAGCTTGCGGTGGTTGAGGTTGACCGAGGCGGCATCGTGCGCGATCCAGTGCAGCGCGTACAGCCTGCCGCCGGCGTCGCGCACCGGCCCGAGCGAGGTCTCGCGCACCACCAGCGTCGCGGCCGGCGCGCCCTTGACCAGGATCCGTTCCGCGTGGCTGGCCGGCCTTTCCCATCCGGCCGGCGTGCGTAGCTGGCCCGGGTGCGCGCCGTCGGCGCCGAGCGCCACCAGGTCCACGAAGTCGCCGTAGCTGTTGGTGAAGCTCCACGCAACGTGGCCATTGCTGCCGACGATGATCAAAGGCGGCGCGCCCGGCAGCGTCACGCCGGCGATCCGGCGCGTCCCGCCCTGCCCGTCGTCCAGGCGCAGCGCCAGCCGGTACCAGATATTCGGCAGCTGCAGGCCGAGGTGCATGTCGTCGGACACAATCGCGGCCCCGGTGTCGCTGCGGCTGCCGGCCAGCGCGTAGTTGTTGCTGCCGACCGCATCGGTAAAGTCGGCCAGCGCCAGCTTCCCCACCGCGCCGCCCGGCGTGCCCCACCATGCAGGCGCGGCGTCCGGGATCGGCCGCGCCGGCGCCGCCACCTGGTGCGCGTCGAGCGGCGCATCCCATTGGCTCGCCTCCGGCAGCAGGAACGCCAGCTGGCCTGCGCTGGCATGCTCGCGCAGCCAGCCGCGCGCCAGTTCGCGCGGCTCCTGGTTGCCCTGCAGGTCGAGGAACATGGCCCACACCACCAGCAGCGAATCGGCGGCCGACCAGCGGCGCGGGCTGGTCCCGGTCAACAGGTATTCGAAGGGCCTGGCCGACAGCGCCTCGAGCCCGTCGTTGACGCCGGCGGCGTAGCGCTCGACGAACGCGCGGTCGTCCGCGCCCAGGCCCGCCAGCACGCGTTCGGCGCGGGCGCGGAAACGGTGCAGCCGATGCGCCTTGTCGGCCGGGAGCGCGCGCGGTCCGAACAGTTCGGCCAGTTCGCCGGCCGCGCTGCGCCGCAACAGGTCCATCTGGAAGAAGCGCTCCTGGGCATGCACGAAGCCGATCGCGTAGGCGGTGTCGAGCCGGTCACGGCCAGCGACCCAGGGCACCCCGTGCGCGTCGCGCGCGACCGTCACCTGCGCGCGCAGCCCTGGCGCGGCGCGCTGGCCGTCGAGTTGGGCCAGGCTGGCGCGCAGGTACAGCCAGCCAGCCAGCGCCGCGAGCAGCGCCAGCAACAGTGCACCGGCCGCGGCGCGTCCGGCCCAGGCCTTCCATCCACGCTGTCGCATGCCGCTCCTTTCGTCATGTCAGGTCGGGATATCTTGCCAGAAAAACCACAAAAATGGCAGTGCGGGTGGCGACTTTTGGGCCCGCGGGCGGACACGTTGCCGGGAGCAGGATTGAGCTATGTCAAAAGTCGGCCTGTCGCCGCTCACTATTCTGGAACCTAGTAAGGGCGCAACCTGATTGGAGCTTTCATCATGCGCAGCATGACCTTGTGGCTGGCGGCGCTGCTGCTGCTGGCGGCCTGCTCGACACCGCAGGAACGCGCGGCACAGAAGCAGGCGGAAATCGAGCAGATGCTCGCGATTTACGGCCCGGCCTGCGCCCGGCTCGGCTACCCCGCCAATTCGGACCCGTGGCGCAACTGCATCCTCAACCTCAGCACCAAGGACGAGCTCCGCTACACTGCCTATCCATCATATTATTATGGGGGCTGGGGTCCGGGCCGCTGGCATGGTGGCGGGTTCTGGGGACCGTACTGGTGAGCCCGTGCGCGCACGCGGCCTTGGTCACTGCCTGGTGCGTGGCCAGCAAGCGCCCGACCAGCCGCTGCGCGTGGCGCAGCAATGCCGGATGGTGCGCGTCGCGCGGATGCAGGCTGAGCCTGGTCAGCGGCGCGCGCGCCAACAACGCGGCCCCGAGCTCCGTCGCCAGCGGCGAGAACAGCCGCCCGGCCCGGTTGCGCGCAGTGTAGACCAGTGACGGCGACCACACCGACCGGCCGGCGCGCAGCAGGTGGAAGCGGCTGAAGGTGGTGGTGTACTCGAACGGAAACGCGGCCAGCGCGCGCCACGCGCCCTCGCCCAGCAGCCAGGCCGGCGCCACGAAGCCCGACGGCGTCCAGCCGCGCTGCGCGAACCAGTTTAGTCCCAGCTCGATGCGATGCCGCGCCTGGGCTTCGGCCAGCGCCGAGAACTCGCCTTCGCGCTGCGTGTAGACCCCGCGCAGGTAGCGGCTGCGCAGGCCGCCGGCGGCTGGCTCGGTATCGAAATGGGTATAGCCGTGCAGCGCCAGTTCGTCGCCGCGCGCCAGCGCCGCCCCGAGCTGCGCTTCCATCTGCGGCGACTCCGCCGCGCTGCCGTGAAAGCGCGGCACCACCAGCCAGGTCAGCGGAATGTCGGCCACTGCGCGCAGCGCCGCCTGCAGCCGCAGGCAGTCGGCCCAGGTCGCGGGCGCAACGTCGTGGATCGACACGCACAGGTAGGGCTTAGTCGGTGACACAGATGCGCTCCACGTCGAGTGCCGCGCGGGCGCCGCCCGCCAGCAGGCCAGCGTAGCGCTGCAGCAGTTGCGGCAGGATCTGGTTCCAGTCGTAGTGCTCGACGGTCTTGCGGCGCGCATTGGCGCCGAGCCGCGCCATGTCGCAGCGGTAGAGCGCGTCGATCGCCTCGGCCAGGCTGTCGGCGCTGTTCGGTTCGGCCAGCAGGCCGGTCTGGTCGTCCACCAGTTCGGCCACCCCGCCGCCGCGCGTGGCCACCACCGGCAGCCCGCAGGCCATTGCCTCGAGCACGATCAGGCCGAAGGTTTCGCAGTCGCCCGGGTGCACCAGCAGGTCGCAGCTGGCCAGCAAGCGCGCCAGCTGGCGCTGGTCGCGCTTGAACGGGATGTAGGTGATCTGCGGATAGCGCGGCAGTTCCTGGCCGCCGCCGACCAGCACCAGGTGGTAGGGCCGCCCCAGCTTGCGCACCGCGTCGATCAGCAGCGGCAGTTTTTTTTCGGGGGTGAAGCGGCCGGCGTAGACCAGCAGCCGCGCGTTGGACGGCAGCCGCAGGTGCTCGCGCAAGGTGTCGACCCGGCGCTCGGGACGGAACACGCCGCTGTCGATGCCGAGCGGCTGGTGCAGCGCGTCGACGCCGATGTCGCCCAGTTGCTGCACCATCAGCCGGCTCGGCGCGAGCACCATGTCGAACTGCCGGTACAGCTGGGCCAGGTAATGGCGGGTGCCGCGTTCGGCCAGGCTGCCGAAGCGCGGTTCGACCAGCCGCGGCAGGTCGGAATGGTAGAACGCGACCGTCGGCACGCCGCGCCGCTGGCCGCCGCGCAGCGCGGCCCATGCGCAATGGCCGGCGTCGCCGGCCTCGATCAGGTCGGGCTCGGCGTCCTGCAGCAGGCGCGCCGGCCTGGCCACCGACAGCGGCATGCGAAAGCCGTGAAAGCCCGGCAGGCTGAGCGCCGGCACCCGCACCAGCGCGGGCGCGCGGCCGCCGGTTTGCACGTTCGGGCTCAGGATGGTGTGGCGCACCCGGCTGCGGCGCGCCAGCCAGCGCGCCTTGGCATTCAGGTAGGTGCTGACGCCGCCGCCTTCGGCTGCGTAAAACATGGTGATGTCGACAAGGTGCATGCTCGGGGTCCGCTCGAAGAGTGCCCACGATAGCAGCGGTCCGGCGGCACTACTTGCGCACACTCAAACGGGACCGGCTGCCATTCGCTATCGGAATTACTGTTCCGATTATTATGCGCCGCGCCGGTCGAGCATGGCGCGCGCTATGGTGCCGGCATCCACGTACTCGAGCTCGCCACCGACGGGCACGCCGCGCGCCAGCCGCGTCACCTTCAGCCCGCGCGCCTTGAGCATCTCGCTGATGTAATGGGCGGTCGCTTCGCCCTCGTTGGTGAAATTGGTGGCCAGCACCACCTCGCCGACCACGCCGTCGGCCGCGCGCGCCACCAGCTTGTCGAGGGCCAGGTCGCGCGGGCCGATGCCATCCAGCGGCGACAGCCGCCCCATCAGCACGAAATACAGGCCGCGGAAGGTCAGCGTCTGCTCGATCATCATCTGGTCGGCCGGCGTTTCGACCACGCATAGCAGGGTGCGGTCGCGCTCGGGATCGGCGCACATCTCGCACACTTCGGTATCGGAAAAAGTATTGCACAGCGCGCAGTGGTGGACCGTGTCGACCGCCTGGTACAGCGCGCGCGACAGCAGCGCCGCGCCTTCGCGGTCGTGCTGCAGCAGGTGGAACGCCATGCGCTGCGCCGACTTCGGACCGACGCCCGGCAGCCGCCGCAGCGCTTCGGTCAGGAAGTCGAGCGACCTGGACATCAGAATGGCATCTTGAAGCCCGGCGGCAGGCCAGGCATGCCGGCGGTCAGTCCGCTCATCTTCTCGGTGGCGGTCGCTTCCGCCTTGCGCACCGCGTCGTTGAACGCGGCCGCGACCAGGTCTTCCAGCATGTCCTTGTCGTCACCCAGCAGCGACGGGTCGATCGAGACGCGCTTGACGTCGTTCTTGCAGGTCATGACGACCTTGACCAGGCCGGCGCCGGACTGGCCTTCGACTTCGATGAGAGCCAGCTGCTCCTGCGCCTTCTTCATGTTGTCCTGCATGGCCTGCGCCTGTTTCATCAAGCCTGCGAGCTGGTTTTTCATCATGGTGGTGTTCTCCGAAAGTCTGGATGTAGACAAAAATTGTAGGGATAAATTCAGTTCAGGGGGCCGGCGGACGCACCGAGCCGGGCACCACGAACGCATCGAAGGCGCGCATCATGTCCTGCACGAACGGGTCGCCGTTGACGGTCGCCTCGGCCTGGCGCTGCAGCTCCTCGCGGTGCGCCTTGGCTTCCGCGCTGGCCGTGTACCAGACCGGGCCGATCTCGGTGTCGACATTGACGCGGATCGCCGGGAAGCACTCCTGGAGCGCCGCGGTCAGCTTTTCGCTGTTGCCCGAAACGCGCAGCGTGTCGACCGGCACCCGCAGCCGGAACGTGGCGGCGCCCTCGCTGGCCACGCATTCGACCAGCTCGGTCTGGAGCGCGAGCTGCTGCGCCACGCCGCGCAGCGGCAGCGTCGCGGCCAGGCCCGGCCAGTTGCCGTCCCAGCCGATCTGCGGCACCGGCGTGACCACATACGGGTGCGGCGGCGCACTTGGCGCGCGCGCCACGGCCACCGGTGCGACTACCGCGGCCGCGGCTTCGACCGCGACGGCGGTGTCGTCGGAAAATTCGGTGACCCACGATGGCGGCTCGTCGCCGGACGCTGCCTGCGGTTCATAATCGTTGCGTAGCGCCTGCGCTTGCGGGTGCGCGGCCGCCTTCGGCTGGCCCTGCTCCCACGGCGGATTGGCGGCCGGCGCGGCGCGTACCGGCGTTGGCGCCGGGGTCGGCGCGGGTGGTGCGGAGGGCGCAAACTGCGCGGCTGGCGCCGGCGGTGCGGATGGAACCGGGGCCGGCGCCGCAGGCGCTGCGGCCGGCGTTTCGGCTGCCGGCGGCGGCGCGGCCGGGCGCTTGGCGCCACCCTGGCCGCGGTTCGACGCCGCGCGCGCAGCTTCCAGTGCGGCATTGATGGCGGCGCGCGCCGAATTCATGGCCGGTGCCGGCGCGGCCGGAGCGGCGGCCGGCGCAGCTGCGGCCGGCGCCGCCGCGGCTGGCG
>JBJMVW010000273.1:0-2091 GCA_045810465.1 Massilia sp.
GAGCGTTGCGACGATGTCGAACTGCGCATGCGTAAGGCCGGACTCGCGCACCGATTCGCCCGAAAAGCGTTCGAACCCCTGCATGCATTCGGCCAGCAAGCGCACGCTTCTTAAATATCGTTCCCCCATGGAGGGATTATAGCCGGTGGAGCAGGGGTTTCGCGCGGCTCGCCGCGCGCCTGCGGAACGAGGGCGGCCTCCGATTGCAGCGCTTATCGCCACTGATTGCCTGACGCTGCCCGCCGGCGCTTTGCCGGCGCGGGTTCGCGTTTTACGGCAGAGGCGGTTACCATAGCCGGATTGCAACCGAATCCCAGTCGAAAGCCGTCCATGAATCACCAGTTCCGCGGAATCCTCGCCCTGCTCGTCGTCACCGTGGTATGGGGTACAACGTTTCCGGCGATGAAAGGATTGACGGGCTACTTCTCGCCGGTATGGATCATCTTCGTGCGCTTTGCGCTGGCGGCGCTGCTGCTGGCGCCGTTCCTGTGGCGCGCGCGGCGTTCCGACCTGATCTCGGGCGCGCTGCTCGGGCTGATCCTGTTCGTCTGCTTCATGTTCCAGGTCGAAGGGCTGGCACTGACCAGCTCGAACCGCAACGCCTTCATCTGCGGGCTCAACGTGCTGGTGGTGCCGCTGCTGGGCGTGATCGCCGGGCGCCTGCCCGAGCGCCGGCTGGTGCTGGCGCTGGTGCTGGCGGTGGCCGGCCTGCTCGCCTTGTGCTGGGATGGCGGCGGCTGGGGCCGCGGCGATTCGCTGGCGCTGCTGTGCGCGCTGGCATTTGGCGTCTACGTCAAGATCATGGAAGTGCGCACCCGCCAGGCCGAACGCCTGATGACGCTGACCGCATCGCAGATCACCACGGTGGCGCTGTGCGCGGCCATCTGGCTGCTGGCGCGCGACGTCCCGCGCGGCGGCGACGCCATCGGCCAGGACTACGCCGACTACTGGACCTACATCGGCCACGGCCTGCAACTGTACTGGTGGAACCTGGCCTACCTGGGCGCGATTGCGACCGCCGCCATCATCTCGCTGCAAACCTGGGGCCAGGCCCGCACCAGCGCCAACGAGGCGGCGGTGATCTACTCGTTCGAACCGGGCGCGGCGGCGTTCTTCGCCTTCCTGTGGCTGGGCGAGGCGCTGAGCGCGCGCGCCTGGCTCGGCGCGGCGCTGTTGATCTCCGGTATGATAGTCAGCCAATGGAATTCCGAGGGCCGGCCCGCGGCCGCGCTTGCTCCTGAGTAATGACACCGAACCGCCTCGATGCAGCACGCTGAACTTTCCAGCCTCGCGCAGGAAACGCCGCTGCGCATCCTGCTGGTCAACGCCGGCGAACCGGACGCGCTGACCTGGTCCGGGCTCTACCAGCCGTTGCGGCTGGCCGCCAAGATCCTCGGGCCCGAGCGCCTACACGTCGACGTGCGCAATCCCGACAAATTCGCCGGCGACAGCCAGCGCCACTGGCACCTGGTGCTGCTGGTGGCCGACGAAGCGCAGGCCAGCCTGCGGCCGGCCAACATGCGCGCGCTGGTCCAGCGCTGCCGCGCCGCGCCGGTGTGGGGCGGGGTCGGCGCCGGCGTGCTGTGGCTGGCCGAGGCGGGCGCGCTGAACGGCGTGCGCACCGCCTTGCCATGGTCGCTGTACGCGGAAGCCGACAGCCTGGCCGACCAGGCCCTGTTCACCCCCAACCTGTACGAAATCGACGGCCGCTGCCTGACCTGCTGCGGCGGCGCCGCCAGCATCGACTTCGCGCTGACCCTGATCGACCTCGTAGCGGGCTCGACCGTGCAGGCCCAGGTCAAGGAAATCCTGTGCGTCGACCGCGTGCGCGGGCGTGAAGAACGCCAGCGGGTGGCGCTGCAGGCGCGCTTCGGCGTACTGCAGCCGAAGCTGACCGAAGCGGTGTCGCTGATGGAAGCGAACATCGAAGAGCCGCTCTCGACCGACGACATCGCCCAGCTGGCCGGCATCTCGCGGCGCCAGCTCGAGCGGCTGTTCAAGCAATACCTGGGCAGCCTGCCGTCGCGCTACTACCTCGAACTGCGGCTGCAGCGCGCGCGCCAGTTGCTGCTCGACACCAACTACTCGATC
>JBJMVW010000274.1:0-12491 GCA_045810465.1 Massilia sp.
ATGGCACCGCCGATGAGGCGCCGCTGGTGCGCGCGGTGATGGGGGCGATGCGGCGCCCGGCCGTCGACCTCGCGGGCAGGTTGGCGGTGCGCGGGCTGTGCGGCCTGCTCGAGCGCGTCAGCGTGATGGTGTCGAACGACACCGGGCCGCTGCACCTGGCGCTCGCGGTCGGCACGCCGAGCGTGGGCATCTTCTGGTTCACCAACCTGATCGGCGGGATGCCGCTGCGCCAGGGGCAGCTGCGCGTGGGGCTGTCGGTGCGTACCCACTGCCCGGTGTGCGGCGCCGAAAACCTGCGCACCCGCTGTCCGCACGACGACAGTTTCGTGGCGGACGTGCCAGTCGACGAAGTCACCAGTATGGCCACATCCCTGTTGCGCGCTGGCCGCTAGGCTCGGTGCCGGCGAGCAGCGCGCGCGCGTGCTGCAGCACCACCGACGCGCGCTCGGCGTCGGGATCCCAGATGCAGCGATGGTTATGGCGGTCGAGCGGCGCCCAGCGCGCGATGTCGGCCTTGCTGAACACCACCACGCTCTTGAGCCTGAGCCCGGCGGCGATATGCGACACGCCGGTATCGTTGCAAACCAGCAAGCGCGCGCGGCTCATCAGCACTGCCATCGCCCCGATCGAGATCGGCGCCGCCGCGTTCACCGCCGGCGCCTGCATGTGGCGCGCAACCTCGGCCGCCAGGCCGGCTTCGTCGCCGGAGCCGGTCAGCACGACCGTGAGGCCGAACTCGGCGGCGAGGCGGTCGCCGACCTCGGCAAAGCGCTGCGGCGGCCAGCATTTGTCGCGCTTGCGCGCGCCCGGATGGATGCAGATGTAGCTGCCCGGCGCCAGGCCGGCGGCAACGCCGCTGTGGCGCAGTTCGTGTTCGTCGTCGTGCTCGAGCGGGAACTCGAGGTGTTCGCCGGCCGAGGCGAAGCCGAGCCGTTCGACCAGCTGCAGCAGGCGTTCCGGCTCGGCCCCGACGTCCGGGTAGGGCAGCAGGATGGTCTGGTCGGTCTGCACGCCGTCGCCGCGGCTGTAGCCGCCCATCGCCTGCGCGCCGAAGCCGGTCACGATCTCGTTACTGATGTCGCCGCTGCCGTGCAATTGCAGCGCCAGCGTGAACCGGCGCTGGCACATGCCGGTATAGAACGCGCCCAGTTCGTCCTGCCGCACCGGCTGTTCGGGCAGCAGCGGATGGCCCGGGAACGCGACGAAATCGTCGATGTAGCTTGCGAAGCGCGCCGCGAACTGCTGCGCCCACGGCAAGCCGACCAGCGTGATGCGCGCTTGTGGCAGCGACGCGCGCAGCGCGCGCAGCGCCGGCACGGCGCACAGCATGTCGCCCAGGTGAAGGGCGCGAAACACAGCCACGGACTTGACGTCGAGCCGTTGCAGAAGCGGTCGGTGGTGCACTTTTTCCTCCATCAAAAAGTTCCCCGATACACGGCGCAGCCGGCGCACACGTCCGGTGGCGACGCCGAAGACAGCTGGGCCCGGAACACCTGGTATGCCGGGTTGTTCCACACGCGCTCTACGCCTTGCGCCCGCATGTCGCCGAAATGAATGCGGTCGGGCGTCGCCACCATGCAACACGGCATCGCCTTGCCGTCGTAGCTGATGTAGGCGCCGCGCCATGGCCAGTCGCAGCGCTGGCGGCCGGGCAGGTCGGGTGGGTGCTGGCGCGCAACCAGGCGCGGCAGGTGCAGCGCCACGCCCAGCCGGCCGGCCTCGGCGCGCGCCTGCGCGAACACCGCCTCGGCGTGCGGCCGGTCGGCGTCGGCCAGCATTTCGCCATCGATGAACTCGCGCATCGGCAGGTAGCGGGCCGGCAGCGTGGCTTCGCCGAAGTCGTGGCACAACTGCTGCACGGAAAGGCTGGGCACCCCCTCGGCCGCCGCCAGCCGCACCAGCGCGGGCAAATCGTCCAGCGTGTGGCGCATCAGCACCGCCACCAGCGCGATTTCTGGCTGCCGCGCGCCAAGCCGTTGTTTGGCCGCCACCAGCCGGCGCAGGTTGCGCAGCACCTTGTCGAAGCGCGCACGCACGCGCACCGCCTCGTACGCCGCGGCGCTGGCGGCATCGATCGACACACACATCACCGACAGGCCGCTGCGCACGCAGCGCAGCGCCTGGTCCTCGGTCATGACCGTCATGTTGGTGTTGGTCGATACCTTGATGCCGCGGTCGGCCGCCAGCCGCACCATGTCGTAAAAACGCGGATGCAGCAGCGGTTCGCCCAGCCCTTGCAGGTGCAGTTCGGCCAGGCCTTCGAACTGGTCGAGCAGGGAGCGGAAGGTATCGAAGGGCATGAACGCCGATGGGCCGGGCTGCCCGTCCGGCCGGAACTGGACCGGGCACATGCGGCAGCGCAGGTTGCACTGGCCAACCGGCTCGATCTGCGCGAAGCGTGGCAGCGGTACTGGCATGTCCATCGCGCGTCCCGTCAGCCGCGCAACAGGCGGTCGAGCACATTGCGGGTGATGCGTTCGACTGCCGGCTCCGCGCCGCTGTCGAGTACTTGCGCCCAGTCGGTCGTGCCGGCCGAGAACACGGTGCCGTGGCGGGTGAACAGGCCGAGCGTCGCCGCATGTACGGGCGCGCCGGCGGCATCGGCTTCGCGCGGCGCCCGTTCCTGCCAGCGTTCGTCGAGCGGACTGGCCGCCAGCAGCTGGTATCCATCGGGCGTACCCCACTCGCGCGCGTGCGCGGACAGGCGCGCGATCCCGCTCGCGCGGTCGAACCCCTCGAGCGGCGCGCCGTCGCATTCGTAGCCCACCAGGGGCGGATGGCTGGCCCGTCCGAACGTGTCGCCGCGCGCGAGGCCGGTGCCGGCAAACACCCAGTGCCCGGGTTGCTGGACGATGTAGCCGGCCGTCGCGCGCGGGCCGTCCCACCATCCGCCGCCATGGCGGTAGCTGACGCCGCCCAGCGCATCCTCGGGCCGGCCGGCGCCACTGGCGGGCCACCAGTGGTCGAGCGCGCCCTGTGGCCCGCCCTGGTGGCACACCATTGCCGTGGCGTGCTCGACCAGGTGCACGCGCCACCAGCACAGGTTGGCCGCGAAGAACGCCGCATTGCCGCCGCGCCCGACGAAGTCCTCGACCGCGTCGCGCATGCGGGTGCTCCAGTACTCGTCGTGGCCGACCGACACCAGCAGCCGGTAGCGCTGCAGCAGGCCCGGGTCGGCGTGCAGGTCGAGGTCGGTGCAGAACTGCGGCGTGTAGCCGCGGCGCACCAGCCAGCGGATGAAGCGCGCGTCCCAGTGGGCGAAGGTCTGGCGCGGCGAGCTGGCATCGTAGTGGTCGGGCGCGCCCCAGGTCGGGCCGCCGATGCCGCCGCCCGGCCGCTGCAGCGACACGCGCGCGCCCGGTGGCTGCCGCGAGCGTGGCGGGTTGAGGTAGAAACAGGCGCCGCCGCTGCTGTTGTAGGCGTGATAGGTGGCCAGCGGCAGCTTGTACAGCATCCCGGTGGGTGCGCGCGCGCGAACCACGAACAGCGCCGCGGCCGAGTCCAGCGCCAGGCCTGGTGGCGGCCCGCCGGCTTCCTCGAGGTGGGCGACGTAGACCGCCGACGGCCACGTGGCGGGAATCGGGAACTCGTACGCCGGCCAGCGCCAGTCCTCGTCGGCCGCGCGCTGCGGCGCGTGTTCGCCGGGCAGCCAGCCGGACCGGTGCACCGGCGCCAGGCCGTCGCCCCAGCGGTAAAAGCTGACGCGAAAGCGTGCGCTGTCGGTCGACACGTGCAGCACCAGCCGTTCGCCGGGCAGCACGCTGGGACGGCCCGGATAGCCGCTGATCATTCCGGCAGCTCCGGTTCGATCCGCTTTTTGACCAGGAAGGGCGGCATCGCCAGCGCGTGCAGCGGCATGCGCCGGAACGCTGCGACCGCCTCGGCCGGGGTTTCGACGATCGGCTCGTCCTTGCCGTTGAACGAGGTATTGAGCAGCACCGGGATGCCGGTGCGCGATTCGAAGCCGGCCAGCAGCGTGCGCAGCAGCGGATCGTCGTGCGGCCCCACTGTTTGCAGGCGCGCGCTGCCGTCGACGTGCGTGATGGCCGGCACCAGCGGCGCCATCTCGGGCCGCACCGGCGCCGCGAATTGCATGAACGGCGACGCCACCGGGATATCGAAAAACTCGGCCGCGCGTTCTTCGAGCACCACCGGCGCCAGTGGCCGGAACCACTCGCGCTGCTTGACGCGCGCATTGATCCAGTCGCGCACGTGGCAATGGCGCGGATTGCCGATAATGCTGCGGTGCCCGAGCGCGCGCGGACCGAATTCGCTCCGGCCCTGGTACAGCCCGACCACCTTGCGCGCGCAGAGAAGGTCGAGCATGCGCTCGGACAGCGCATCGCGCCCGGGCAGGCGGTCGACCAGCAGGTCACTGGCGCCCTGCAGCGCCGCTTCGATGTCGGCCAGGCGCGGTTCGGGGCCGAGGTAGTCGCTGCTCCAGCGCCAGTCGCAGGGCACGCCGGCCAGTTCGACCAGGCCGTACAGCGCGCACCCGAGCGCGGTGCCGGCGTCGCTCGGCGCCGGTGGAATGAAGACGCGCTTGAACGGCGTTTCGCGCAGCAGCCGTTCGTTGGCCGAGCAGTTGAGGGCGGTGCCGCCGGCGAAGCACAGGTTGTCCATCCCGCTTTCGGCGTGCAGCCAGCGCGCCAGCTGCAGCAGCGCTTCCTCGAACGCCAGCTGGCCCGCGGCGGCGAGGTTGGCGCAGTCGGAGAAGCGCACCCCCTGGGCGCCGTAGCGGAAGCGCCCGCGTTCGAGCAACTGCGCGCGCCAGGTCGCCGGAATGGTGACGCGCGGGCCGTCGACGTCGAGCGGCGGCAGGCCGGGCGCATGCGGGTCGCCGTGCGGGGCCAGGCCCATCACCTTGCCCTCGTTGCCTTCGCCCGGGAACAGCGCCTGGGTGAGGAGGAAGTAGAACATGCCGAGGCCAACCAGCTGCGCCTCGTCGCGGTTCCAGACCTGCTTGCCGATGCACTCGACCCGTTCGCGGCCGGCGCGGTAGAACGACGACACTTCGCGCCAGTCGCCGGGGACCTGCGCCGCGCCGTTCCAGTGTTCGGTCAGCTCCGCGACCGGGCTGCCCTGGCCGTCGACGATCATGACGGCCGCATCGCGGAACGGGGACGGATGGAACACGCTGTACACGTGCGCCAGGTGATGCGAGATGCGCAGGCGCCGGCAGCCGGGCGCGAAGTGCAGCGTATCGGCCAGTTCGGCCTCGTACAGCTGCAGCTTGCTGGCCTCGGCGTCGGACGAGAAGCACTCGACCAGCACCTCGACCGGCTGCCCGAGCCCGGGCAGGCGCAGGCTGTAGCAGTCGCGGAAGTCGCCGGCCTTGCCCCAGTGGTGCTTGTGGCGCGTCAGGCGCTCTTTCTGGATGGCCCACGCCAGCTGCGAGCCGTGCAGCAGGCAGATGCTGGCGTCCTGGGTTCGGTTCACGCCGAGCACAACGGGAGCATCGTTCATCGTCTTCTCCTTGATTTGGTTTTGCAAAGCGATGCAGCGATCCAGTCAAGCTTGGAGCATGATGAGCAGGATTTAGTTCGTGGCGGGCGCGAGCGCGCGGCGCGAAACCTGCGCGCGAAAACGAGGTCAGACGCTTATTTGCCAAGGAGGGCATCATGGCCCACGTAAACCCGATCCAGGTCCAGAAGTATTTAAAGGGCGTCGACTATCCGGCGTCGAAGGCCACGCTGCTGGAAAAAGCCCGGAGCATGGGTGCCGACGAAAACGTTTGCGCGTCGCTTGAACAGTTGCCGGACGAAGATTTCCAGACCCCGGCCGACGTCAGCCAGGCCTTCGGACAGCTGCCGGACGACGACGGCGGCAAAGGCCAGCAGGCCAGTCACGAGGCCAAGGGCGGCCACAAGGCCGAGGCCCGGCGCGACCATAAGGCCGATGTCAAACGCGACGACAAGGTAGAAGCAAAGCGCGACGACAAGGTAGAAGCAAAGCGCGACGACAAGGCCGAAGCAAAGCGTGAGGACAAGGCCGCGGCAAAGCGTGACGAAAAGGCGGAAGCCAAGGCCAAGCCGCAGCGCCGCTACACCGGCAGCAACGAATTCCTGATCCAGGCAATGCAGGACTCGATGGCCGAAATCCAGATCTGCGAGATCGCGATCGAAAAATCGGCGAACGAAGACGTGAAGGCCTTCGCACAGTCGATGATCGACGAACATGGCCGGATGGGGCGCGAAATGGAGCAGCTGGCGGCCCAGAAAAAACTGGACGTGCCGCGCGAGATCAGGCCGGAACAGGAAATGACCGTCGACGAATTGTCCAGCCTGGACGGGCGCGACTTCGAACAGCGCTGGATCCAGTACAACATCGACGTTCACGAGCGCGACATCAAGGTGTTCAGCCATTACGCCGGTGATGAAGAGGACGGCGACATCCGCAAGATGGCCGAGAACGGCGCAAAAATGTTTGGCCAGCACCTGAAGATGGCGCACGAGGTCGGCAAGAAGCTGGCCAAAGCATAGCGGGGCAGGGGGCTGGGCGTTCGCACGAAAGCAGGTATCATCGCGGGAACTTGTCTTCGTGATACCGACCAATGCTCCAGACGCCCGCCTCGTTCATGCCGCTGATGTCGCCGCAAGCGCATCCCGACCCACTGACTTTCCTGTTCCACCAGGGCCGGCTGCTGGTACGCGAGCACGACCTGGCGCTGCCCGATGCGGCGCTGATGGCAAGCCTCGACCTCGACCCGCAGCAGCTGCAGCCTGTCGGCATGTTTGCTGAACGCTATTGCCAGGCCGGCTGGGTAGACGATGAGCGCGTGCCGGAAGGCTATGCCTGGCGCGGCTTGCGCTCGCTGCTGTTTGGCGAGCTGGACGAGAACCTGATGGGGCTGGCGGGCCGCGCTTTCCAGATCGCCGAATGGGCTCGCACCCATCGGTTTTGCGGCGCCTGCGGCAGCTCAACCGTGCTGGCCGCCGGCGAACGCTGCTTCAAGTGCGTCAACTGCGGCCACATGGCCTATCCGCGCATCTCGCCGGCAATGATGGTACTGATCCGCAGGGGCGATTCGGTGCTGCTGGCGCTGCACGCCGCCTCGCCTTCCAAGCGCTTCACGCCGCTCGCCGGTTTCCTCGAGGCCGGCGAATCTGTCGAGGAGGCGGTGCACCGCGAAGTGTTCGAGGAAGTCGGGCTGCGGGTGCACAACCTGCGCTATTTCTCGAGCCAGTCGTGGCCGTTCCCGCACTCGCTGATGATCGCGTTCATCGCCGATTACCTGGACGGCGAGATCCGCATCGACCAGAACGAAATCAGCGAGGCGCGCTGGTTCGGCCCGGACGACGAATGGCCGGAGCGGGTGCGGCATGTGTCCGTTTCCAGCCTGCTGGTCGACGCCCACCGCCCGTCCGGTCGTTAACGTTAAACCAGCGCCACCTCGACCGGCCTGGCCGGTTCGGCGCGCGTGGCCAGTGCGCCTTCGAGGCGGATTTCGCGCGGCTTTTCCTGCGGCTTGCCACCGGTGCCGCGCAGCCGGACCGCGCGCTGCAACAGGTCGAACCAGAACGGCGCGCCGAACATCGTGGTCGAGGCCGTCACCAGCCAACCGGCAAGCTGCAGCGCGAAGTCGGCATTGAGCGTCGGCGGAAAGCTGGCCCAGCCGATCGGCAGCGCCCACAGCGCCTTGAGCGCCGCCGGGTCGAGCTGGGATGGCGCGCCGGCAATCTGGCTTGGCAGCGGGTGTTGCCACAGGGCCTGGAACAAATGGATGCTGTCGATGTTGAACAGGATCGCGAGCAGCAGCGACAGCAGCAGCGAGGCCAGCAGCTGGCGCCGCTTGTAGGCGCCCGACACCCGCTCCATCGCATTGTCGAACCACAGCGCGAGTCCATGCTGGAACTGTTGCAGGTCGGCCGCGCGCTGATACAGGCCCTGCATCGCGCGCCGGATCTGCGGATCGGAAATCGTCTCGATCGCCGGGCCGAGCGCGCGGAAATCGCCGGGCGCTTTCTGGATGCTGTCCACCAGCGCGATCGCGAAGTTGGCCGGTTCGATGTACGATGGCTTGGCCGCCAGGTCGCGCTGGTCGACCGCGCTGCCATCCACATGCGGATTGACCAGCGGGTGCGCGTACACCGCTTGCGCGAGCCCGCTGAAGTGGGGGTCGTTGAGCATGCTCTTGACCCCGGCCAGCAAGGTATTGGCGCGCAGCCGGAATGCCGACGCCAGCGCCTCCTGCAGCGTACTCACGATCAGCGCGACGGTGCCGTAGCAAAACGTCAAGCCGATCGCAACTTCCAGGACAGTGCTGCCGAACATGGCTGTCTCCCGAGGCAAGTGAATAACCAGCTTACGCTAGCGCATCCTCTCAGCGGATGAGTCCGGTTTGCTCAAATAATCCGCAGTCCCCGGTCGCTTCCGCGCATTTTCTATATACTCTCGGCAATCGTATTTTTAGGGTTCACCATGGCTGACAAAGAAGCTTTCACCGAACACGACTGGCGCCGCCTGCTCGCCAGCCTGGGCGAAGATCCGAACCGTCCGGGCCTGCACGAAACGCCGGCGCGCGTCGCGAAAGCATGGAAACACTGGACTTCGGGCTACGAGCAGGATCCGGTCGAAATCCTGAAGGCGTTCGAAGACGGCGCCGAAGAATACAACGAGCTGATCGTGGTGCGCGGCATCCCGGTCTACAGCCATTGCGAGCACCACCTGGCGCCGTTCTTCGGCAAGGCCACCGTCGGCTACCTGCCGAACGGGAAGATCGTCGGCCTGTCGAAGCTGACCCGCCTGGTCGACATCTTCTCCAAGCGCCTGCAGGTGCAGGAACGGATGACGATCCAGATCGCCAACGCGCTGATGGAGGTGCTCGAGCCGAAGGCGGTGGGCGTGGTCGTCAAGTGCCGCCACATGTGCATGGAAAGCCGCGGCATCCGCACCCCGGGCGAGGAAACCATCACCTCGGCGATGCTGGGCGAGCTGCAGCCGAACCTGGCGCTGCGCACCGAATTCCTGGCGCTCGCGCGCGACTGACCCGTTTTCCGGCGGCCGGCGCTCCTGCGCGACGCCGCCGGCCCGCCGGGCCTGCCGGACTTTCCCTGCCAGTAGCGCGACCGGCGGCTGATTGCCGCCAGTTCGGGAACCTGTTCCGGATCGCACGCCTCAAAGCTACTTTGAGGCGTGCGACATGGCCAGGCCAGAATTTCCCAGCGATATCTCTCGCGAGCAGTTCGAGAACGTGCGCGACATGCTGGAAGCGGCGCGCCGCAAGACACGTCCCCGCAAGCACGACCTGTACGATGTATTTTGCGCCGTGCTGTACTTCCTTCATTCGGGCTCGGCGTGGCGCAGCATGCCGCCCGAATTCCCGCCCTGGCGTACAGTGCACGAGTACTTCACCCAGTGGACCATGCTGCGCGACGGCGACCAGACGCTGCTCGAGCAGGCGCTGCAAAAGGTAGGCCGCACCCAGGAAATCGAGCGGCTGCGCAAATTGCTGGGACCACGATAAAGGAAACAACGGCGGCCATTCAGCCCACCCGGCCTGGCGCGAGCGGCCCGGCCGTCTCGCGCCTGGGCCTTCGCGGACCGCCAACCCAGCGTGCGCTCGCGAGCGCACCCTCCATCATTCGTCGGGTGCGACCGGCAATGTTGCATCCGCGCGCCGGTTTACGTTCTGTTGCGATTTCGTGTGGTACGGCTCAGCCAGCCTGGGATAAGCTTGAGGAAAAATTCCTAGGTTCCAGGTGCCATCATGCTCGAACAACTCAACCTCCTGCTGTTTTCCTCCATCAACGCCGAAGCTGGCCTCGCCGGCTGGCGCCTCCAGGCCGGCGTGTTCGCGGCGGAATGGCTGATTTTCCTGGTCCCGATGGTGCTGGTCCTGCTGTGGATCAGCGGCGAAGCCACCCAGCGCCAGGCCGCGGTCCGTGCCGGGCTCGCCGCGGTCGGCGCGCTCGCGATCAACGGCGTGCTCGGACTCCTGTGGTTCCACCCGCGCCCGTTCATGGCCGGCGTCGGCCACAGCTTCATGCACCACGCCCCCGACAGTTCCTTCCCCAGCGACCACGCGACAATCATGTTCACGGTCGCGCTGGTGCTGGCGTTTAACGCGGCGCCGCAGGTGCGCAAGTACGGCACCATGCTGCTGCCGATTGCGCTGGTGGTGGCCTGGGCGCGCGTGTTCCTGGGCGTCCACTACCCGATGGACATGATAGGCGCGCTGGTGGTGTCAGGCGTGGTCACGCTGCTGTCCTGCAGCCGGGTGGGCGGCGCCGCCTGCGCTGCGCCGCTGCCGCTGATGGAAGCGCTGTACCGCCGCCTGCTGGCCGCGCCGATCGCGCGCGGCTGGCTGCGCCCGTAGCCGCCTTACTGCCGGGCTGTCGCGGTCGCGGCAGCCTTCTCGAACACCAGCTTCTTGCCGGACTCGTCAAGGCGGAACGCGCCCAGCGGTTCGCCCGTCAACTGTGCCGGCGGCGCCAGTTGCGTGCAGCCCTGGGTTTCCACCTGCCACACCTGCTGGCCGGCGCGCAGCGTGTAGACCTGGTCCCCGCTGGCAAACAGTTCGACGTCCAGGTCGGCGAGCGGCGTCTCGCCCAGCACGAACTGGCGCTGGCATTCCGGCAGGTGCGCGGCGACCAGCCGAAGCGTCACCTGCTTGCTCCAGAAATGGTCCTGCCGGGCACGCAGGTTAAGCGTGTGCTCGTTGCCGTCGATGTAATAGCTGGCCGACTCGTTGACGCAGCCGGCCAGCAGCACTGGCGCGAGCAGTATGAGTGGATTACGCACGTTGCTCCCTTGATCCGAGTTTCCTTCGGCAACAGTGTGCCGTTGATTGTAATTCTGTGCAAGATTAAGCATGAGGAACGGGCCTGCGGTAAATCGACGTGATGGCGCTGGCCTCGCTCACGATTTACTCAACCGCAGGAACCGCACCCTCAACCGCAGGGTCAGACGGGTTCCTGCCATTTTTTACAGACGAACCTGCCATGCCACAAGACGAGCAAACCCTGATCGAACGGCGCCCGGCGGCTGCGACGCCGTTCGCGCCGCCGCAGCAAGTCACGCTGCGCATCAACGGCGCCAGCCACGAACTGATGATCGAGCCGCGCGTGACGCTGCTCGACGCGCTGCGCGAAGTCGTCGGCCTGACCGGCACCAAGAAAGGCTGCGACCGCGGCCAGTGCGGCGCCTGCACCGTGCTGGTCGACGGCGAGCGCATCAATTCCTGCCTGACGCTGGCCATCATGCACGAGGGCCGCGACATCACCACGGTCGAGGGCCTGGCGCAAGACGGCGCGCCGCACCCGCTGCAGCAGGCGTTCATGGACCACGACGCCTTCCAGTGCGGCTATTGCACGCCCGGCCAGGTGTGTTCCAGCGTGGCGCTGCTGCGCGAAGTGGCCGAGGGCCGCGCCAGCTCGGTCGCGGCCGGCGGCGCGCCGGCGGCGGGCGCGCTGTCCGACGACGAAATCCGCGAGCGCATGAGCGGCAACCTGTGCCGCTGCGGCGCCTATCCCAACATCGTGGCGGCGATCCGCAGCGTGGTCGAGCGCACCGCCGCGCCGGGATCCTGACGGAGGTTCACGAGTGCATTCGATTTTCTACGACAGGGCCAGCGACGTCGACCACGCGATCGCACTGGCGCGCCAGCCCGGCGCCAAATACATCGGGGGCGGGACCAACCTGCTCGACCTCTACAAGAGCGGAATCGAACGGCCGCTGCGCCTGGTCGACGTCAGCCGGCTGGCGCTGGCCGGCATCGACGAGCTGCCCGATGGCGGCCTGCGCCTCGGCGCCATGGCCAGCAATACGGCCGCCGCCAACCATCCGCTGGTGCGCGCCCGCTACCGGGTGCTGTCCGAGGCGCTGCTGAACGGCGCCAGCACCCAGCTGCGCAACATGGCCACGGTCGGCGGCAACCTGCTGCAGCGCACCCGCTGCTACTATTTTACCGACCCGGCCTTCGGCAGCTGCAACAAGCGCGAGCCCGGCTCCGGCTGCGCCGCGATGGATGGTTTCAACCGCATCCACGCGATCCTCGGCGCCAGCGACCACTGCATCGCCACCAATCCGTCCGACATGGCGGTCGCCCTGTACGCGCTCGACGCGGTGGTGCGCCTGAAGGGCCCGGCCGGCGAACGCGCTGTGCCGGTGGCCGAGTTCCACCGCCTGCCCGGCGATACGCCGCAGTTCGACACCGTGATCGAGCCGGGTGAGCTGATCGTTGCGGTCGACCTGCCCGCGTCTGGCTTTGCCGCGCGCTCGCACTACCTGAAGGTGCGCGACCGCGCCAGCTATGCGTTCGCGCTGGTGTCCGTGGCAGTCGCGCTCGACCTGCAGGACGGCCTGGTGCGCGACCTGCGGCTGGTGCTGGGTGGTGTCGCCCACAAGCCGTGGCGCGCACAGGACACCGAAAACGAACTGCGCGGCCGGCCCCTGGACGAAGCCGGCCTCGCGCGCGCGGGCGCGGCGGCGGTGGCCGGGGCGCGGCCGTATCGCGACAACGCCTTCAAGGTCGAGCTGGCGCAGCGCTC
>JBJMVW010000275.1:0-6861 GCA_045810465.1 Massilia sp.
TCGCCGCCAGGCCGAAGCCCGCGCTGCCGTTCGACTTGCATGTGTAAAGCATGCCGCCAGCGTTCAATCTGAGCCAGGATCAAACTCTTCAGTTCAATCTCTGTTTGTTGGCATTGCTGCCACCGTGATTTCTCACGGGTCGCTCACTCAAAATACTGACGAATCCTCTTTCGAAGATTACGTTTATTTTTTGTGAACATTTGATAATTTAAGTAATCAGCTAACCGAAGTTAGCTGGCACCTTCATCAAACGCCCACACTTATCGACTGTTAATTTTTAAAGAACTTTGTTGGGTGCTGCCTTGCTGCGCTTGCGAATCGTTTTGTTCGTCAGCAGCAGAGAGGCGAGATTATGCAGTGTTTCGCGATGCTCGTCAACCTCTTTTTTTGCTTCCACACAGTTTTCTGTGTGACATTGTCAGCTTAACCACTTGATTTCGTTAGGCTTTTCGCGGCATTGCCGAAGCGGAGGCGAACTATAGCAAAGCCAGCGTCGCCTGACAAGGGGTAAACGGAAGGCCGGTTGGCATGCGGCGCAACCCGGGGTCGTGTGGACAGGTCCAATGCGTGGGGCATGGCGTGGACCGACGCGGCGCCCCGATGCGCCAACTACACAGGGGGCAACAATGACCTTATCGATTACCTCACCGGACTTTCAAAACGGTGGCGCCATCCCGGCAGTTCACACTTGCGATGGAGCCAATACCTCGCCTGCGCTCACCTGGACGGGAATCCCGGACGGCGCCCGCAGCCTGGTGCTGATCGTTGACGACCCAGACGCACCCGATCCGGCCGCACCGCAGAGAACCTGGGTCCATTGGCTCCTCTACAATATTCCCGCCAAGCTAAAAGGCCTGCCTGCCGCCTTGCGCCCGGACGCCCTGCCCGAAGGGGCACGGACCGGACTGAACGACTGGAAGGCGCCAAACTACGGTGGGCCCTGCCCGCCCATCGGGCGTCATCGCTATTTCCACAAGCTGTATGCGCTCGACATCCTGTTGCCTGACCTGAACCATCCCAGCAAGAGCCAACTCGAAGCGGCGATGCAACACCACGTCCTTGCGCATGGCGAGCTGATCGGTACCTACCAGCGCAAGTAACGGGGCTCGCGCGCTCCACGCCGTTCTCGCAGCTAGCGGCCGGCCAGGTGTTCGCTTCGTTCCACCTGGTATTCGTCGATGCCCAAGTAGCGCAACATTGAACGCTGCCCCGCTTCACTGTGCACGAATCCGAGCCCGGCAACGTAGGGCTCGATGACGTGGACCTTCTGCAGCGGCGTGACAACCAGGAGCTGAAGCCCCATGCGGCGGAACAGTTCGAGTCCGTAGCGTGCCGAATCATCCGAACCGCGTCCGAACGCTTCGTCGATCATCGCGAACCGGAAGCAACGCTCCGGTTCGCTCGCGCCCTCGCGGCCGAACTGACAGGCCAGCCCGGCCGCAAGTACGGTATACGCCAGTTTCTCTTTCTGTCCACCGGATTTGCCGGCGGCATCCGAATAGTGCTCATGCTCGCGATCGTCCTCGCGCCAGCGTTCCGAGGCCGAGAACATGAACCAGTTGCGCACGTCGGTCACCTTGCGCGTCCAGCGCTGGTCCGGTTCCACACTCCCCTCGCGTCCGCGGAACCGCTGGACCAGCCGTTTGACCTGCAGGAACCTGGCCTCGAGGCTGGTTTCACCAACGCCCGGCGCGTCGTCAATGCACGAGCGAAGGTCGTGCTGGAAGTCGCGCAGTTCCACGTCCGGACTGGACTGGATCTCAAGGCTTACATAGCGGCCGGGGCTATAGTCGATCCCGTACAGGGCGCGATTGATTGTTGCGACGCGCTCGCGCACCAGCGCCTGTTCGCGCTGCAGCTGAGAGTGGAAGCTTGTGATGCCGCGAATGGTGTCTTCGTTCAGCAGTTGCTCGAAGCCCAGGAGCAAGGTTGGCACCTCTTGCGTAACCAGGCTGGCCAGCATTTGCCGGAACTCCTCGCCAGCGCCGATGGAAACGTCGACCTCGCGCGTGTCCACCGGCCATGCACGGACGTATTCCTGCATCGCACCAATGACTGCGTCACGCAGCGGCAGGCTGCGCTGGTCTTCATCGTCGGCCTTTGCCTGCAGCAGTTCGCGCAGGTCGCTTTCGAAGCGATCATATGTTTCCAAGGCAAGCACGCGATCGCCGAACAGGTCGCGGCTGAGCCGGTCCAGCTCCTCGGCGACGAATACAGGCACCGTTCCCTCGGCAGGAACCGAGTTGCCGAGTACCAATGTCGACTGCGTCAACTGCCCGGTCAGGCTCGCGTGCGTGCGAGTGGTTTCGTCCGACTCGGCCTCGGTCGCATCCTGCTCGGCGCCGAGCGCATCGACCTGCCGGGTCAGCTCGCCGAGCGTGTCGGTCGAGGTCGACAACTCCTGGCGCTCGCGCTCGAGCTGCTCGATCATCGTGGCCGGCGCTTTCCAGTCGAGCTCCTTGAAGCCGATGTAGAGCGCGAGCTGCTGCCACGCGCCAAGCAAGGCATTGTGCTCGTCAACCTCACGCTTGAATGACGAAACCTGCGACACGAGCGCCTGGATCCGCGCGGCCAGGTCGCGCTCGCGCTTGGCCAGCGCCGCGATCTTCGCCTCGTTGGTCCAGCCCAACGTGTAGTGGGCACGGTCGTCGAGCGGGTGCAGGTCATCCCTGTCGTGCCGCTCGCCCGCCGACTTGACGCGTCCATCGGGATGGAGGGCGCGCTTCTCGCGCTGGAACCGCTGGTTGTCCTCGCAGCACACGTAATCGAACTGCTGCTGCAGTTCACCGAGCAGCCACGCGTAGTGCGGCGATCCCGGCTTGACGGCCAGGCGCCGCAGCAAGGAATCCGGGCCCGGACTGGACTGCGCTGTGAGCGCGGCGTTGCGTACGCGGAAATAGCTGAGCGTCCAGCCGGGCCGAGGACGGCTGGCCCAGGCGGCGACGGCACGGTAATGGATATCGGGCACCAGCAATGCCTGCGCGAAGTCCCGCAGCAGTCGTTCGGCGGCGCCTTCCCACTTGACGTCCTCGTCGCGCACCTGGATCAGCTCGCCAACAAAGGGTAGCTCGCTGGCATCGACGCCCAACGCCTCGCACAGCGCAGCGCGCATCTCGACCAGCCGCCGCGGAAGGTTGGACGTGCGCCGGCGCAGCGATTCCAGCTCAGCGGTCAGCTCCCTGTGTTGGCGCCCAAGCTCGCGCACCGTGACGCCGGCCTCGGTCAGCCGGGTGCTGGCCTCGTCCCGGCGCTCGGTGCACAGCGCCAGGCCCTCCTCGATTGCCCGGCGGTTGGCGGCAAAGGTTGCGGCGCCCGCCGCGGCCGGCAGGCCAAGCTTGTCCGCGATCCGGTTGTACTGCTGAGCCCGTTCGGCCCGCTCGTCCCGCGTGCGCTCCAGGCGTGCGATTTCCGCGCCAATCTGCCCGATCCGGTTGCCACCGTTGGTCGCGATCGCCTCGACCAGCGCGTCGCGCCGCAGGCGCTGGCTGCGGCGCAACTCCGCCAGGCTGGCCAGTTTGCCGGTTGCGATTTCGAGTTCCGTTTCCAACTGGCGTGTGCGCTGCTCCAGCGCGTAACGTTTGACTTGTGCGAACCACGGGCGCAGCGCATGGCGGCACGTACGCCACAGCTCCGCCTGGCGCGCCTGCTCGGCGTACCGATCGTAGCCGGCCACGAGCGAGGTCAACTGGTCGATTTGCGCGTGCGCCTTCAGCACAGCTTCGTGCGCGCGGCTCAGCGCATCAAAATCTGCCACCAGTCCGGCAATCCGCGCCTCGACCGGGAACGGCTCGAGCATGTGTTCCCTGACGAAGTCTGACAAGTTGCCGACTGACTTCATCGACACCGTCTGGTGCAACAGGTCCATTGCCTGCTCGCCCGGAATGCCGAAGCGCCTGCGGAACTCCGCACCGTAGGGCAGGAACGTGTCGTACACGGTGACGCCGGCTGTGGTGCGCAGGCGCTTGCGCAGTTGCGCAATGTCCGGGCCGAACCCGGTGAAGTGTTCGCCGATCAAAAGCGAGCTCGCGGCGACCACGTAGAGTCGCTCTGGCTGGCCGTGCGGGTCCTTAATCCAGAACACCTGCGCCACCGTGACGCTTTCGCCAAGCGCCTCATTGCGGAACACCGCGAGCAGCACCGAGTAATCGTGGTGGTCGCGCAAGGCCACCGCGCGCGTCCCGCTGATGGTGTCGGCGCGTTCCGACTTGTAGTGCCCCAGCACATAGGAGCGCAGGCTACGCTCGCGTTCGTCCGCGCCGGCGGCCTTGTTATAAGCGAGCTTGTGAGGTGCAACCAGCAAGGTGGTCAAGGCATCGACCAGCGTCGACTTGCCGGAGCCGATGTCACCTGTCAGCAGGATGTTTTCGCCCGCCGGAGCCAGGCGCCAGACGCGCTGGTCGAATGTGCCCCAATTGAAGACTTCGAAATGCGACAGCCGGAAGCCGGCCCGCGTCGCGAAATCGGTTTCGCGCGTATCGCTCATGCGTCCGCCTCGCTACCGGGCGCCGCATGCTCGGCGTACTCGGCCAGGCGCTGTTCGAATTCGCCGAGCCATTGTGCATCGACGAAGGCTTTCAGGATCCGTCGCACCTCGAATTCCTTGTCCTGCCCGCGCACCGGGCGCAGGAAACCCAGTTCGACCACCTTGTTCAGATGCGTATCGATGCGGTCGAGCATGCGTGCCTCATTCGCTGTATCTGGCAAGAACAGCCTGACCCGCTCGACGATGTCGTCACGATGAACAACCAGTACCGTCCCGTCACCCGCGGCGTCAAACTCGGACAACCGTTTGCGCAACAAAACCAGCAGCAGGCTGACCGGATAGCTCAGCGCGCGGCGCTGTACAAGTCGCGGGAGCGTCTCCTCGCCGGCGCGGACCGGACGCTGCCGCAGATAGGCGTAACCTTCGCCTTCGTCGAGGATAAGTTCCAGGCCAATCGCTGCGCAGTGCTCGCGCGCGCGTCCCTGCAATTCAATGAGCCGGTGCCATAACGCCGCATCGCTCTCGCGATACAGCACGCCCTGCAGCAAGGCAACCAGCAACTGGCCCAGGAGGTGTTCGTGATTCATGGGTTTGACCGCGTTCCAAATGTGTAAATCACCAGCGGCAACGATGCTTGCAGCATTTTGCCGCCAGGGCCCGCCCAGCGCACGACTTCAGTCTGCGCTTCATCGATCACGCTGTGCACGTCGTGCGCGGCGAGCTCGAGATAAGCTGCCAGTTCGGCCAAGCCATGCCGGATCGGGAACAAGGAGACGACTTCGGAAAGCGACACCTGCGCCCGTGTTTGCAGCGCCGCGCGCACATTGGCCGAAAGCCGGAGCTGGTCGACGTGCGACTGGGAAAACAGTGGCTCGGCCGGGATGTCGGGTTGCTGCAGCTCGTGCCCAGGTGTGTGGCGAAGCCGCCGCTTGATAGGAGGACTAAACAGCACCCGATCCATCGGCAGCCCGAGCGTTGGCGACGGCTCGTCAATATTCATGAAGGAACCGTCGGGCGGGCTTGCCCTCAGGGCCAACGCTTTCTGTTCTATGCCGCGCAAAAGTTGCATGATGCGCCGGCTCTCCAGCCGGTTACGATCATCAAGATGCCGGCGCAGCTGTCGAGATAGGCGGGCAGCGCTTTCTTGCGTTGCATTTGCCGCGGCGGCCAGGTCATGCGGCAGGCGATGCGCCCTGCCCTCGATGGCAAGCTCGCGGACCGCATCGAGCGCGGCAGCTTTCTCGAACAAGCGGGCCAGCTCGGCCTGGCGTGACGGGGCGGTAACCAACTTGTGGAATGCACCAAAACTGACGCCCTCGTCGGTTTCGCGGATCGGGTCGGAGGCCATGCTTGCGGGCTCGGCAGCCGAACCGTCATCCGCGGCGCTCCGTTCGTGGACAGTACGCGCCGTCTTGAGGAAGTTGTGCTCCACCGTGCGCAGGTCCAGCACCAGTTGTGCGGCCATGCCGGTCGCCAGGGCAAAGCGCTCGCGCATCTGGGCAGGCTCGAGCAATTCGAGATGACCGTCCTCGATCCGCGCGATTTCGGCGTCGATGTCGGCCTTCCGCTCGCGCAGCTGCGCGACCCGTACGCGCGGACTCAACTCGGTCCCATCAGCAATCTCATGGAGCAGATGGCGGACGGTTGCAAGGCGGGCCTCGGTGCCGACTAGCGGGCTTTCCACGAGCAGTCCCATCCATCGAAGTGCCACCGTTGTGGCTGGCGTCAGGTCGTAGTGCGGTTCTTCAACGCCGGCCGGATAGTACTTGCGCAGCCAGCCCCGCGCGTCTGACGCCCAGTCGTCCAGATACGCCCTGGCCGCCTTGGGGAAAAGGGTTTCGCCGGCCTCGTGATGGAGCCTGAACAGGTGATCGTCCAGTTGCGCGGCTAATTGGTCACGCGAGACACCCCGCGCGCTTGCCGCGACAAAGCTTTGGTGAAGGAAGCTGGCAATCATTGGCGCATGGTCGGCCAACAGCAGGCGCCACGCGGGATGCGAACGGCGCCAGGCCAGCAATTGCTGGTATTCCATGGGGCGAGAAACAGTCATCGCTTTGTGTGTGGGATAAAAAAAAACCCCAGCATTTCTGCCGGGGTTTTTTTCTATATAACTAGCCTGACGATAACCTACTTTCACACTGGTTGCAGCACTATCATCGGCGCAAAGTCGTTTCACGGTCCTGTTCGGGATGGGAAGGGGTGGGACCGACTTGCTATGGTCATCAGGCATAACTTGTACAGGTAGATGCTCCCGGTTGGGCAGCAGTACCTTGAATCTGGAAGAAGTAGCTTTCTCTTGATATTGCGGGAAAGAGTTAAGTCGCGAAGCGACGGTACTCTGTCCCCAACATTTTGTAGGTAGTCATCTGTTTCAACAA
>JBJMVW010000276.1:0-7714 GCA_045810465.1 Massilia sp.
GCAGAGCCCGATCGCGTTCAACGCATGGGCCACCCTGCTCGGCTCCTTGAGCAAGGCGCTCGACGTGAAGACGCGTGACAGCATCGGCCTCGCAGTCTCCGAAGTCAATGGCTGCGACTACTGCCTGACGGTTCATAGCTTCACGGCCGAACATATGGCCAAGCTGCCGGCCGATGAAATCATTCTCGCTCGGAAGGGCCATGCCAGCGACCCGAAGCGTGACGCCGCCGTCCAGTTTGCGCGCAAAGTCATCGAGGCCCGCGGCAACGTCAGCGACGCCGATCTGAACGCCGTCCGCGATGCCGGCTACACGGACGCGAACGTCATGGAGATCGTCGCGCTGGTGGCGATGTACTCCCTGACGAACTTTTTCAATAACGTGTTCGATCCCGAGAAGGACTTTCCCGCCGTTACGCCGGCTGGCGCGATCTGAACGCTATCCGGTCGCATCGATCCTCTCCGATGAATCAGCGCGGCTGCGCGGTGTCCTCGACGACAGGGCTCGCGGGCCGCGACCGGGTGATCGGGGCTGATTACAGCATCGCAGATATTTCGCTTCCCGGCCGGGTGCGCAACCTGGTCGGCTTTTACGAAGCGTGCGAGCTTGTGGGCTTCGACCGGGTTCTTCATGTGCAGATGTGGCTCGACCGCGGAATCAACGAACGGACACGCACAGGTCTTGGAGCAGCCAAAGCGCTGCAGCGTGTTTCGCGACAATTCCACTAACGATAATCAGCGGGCCGGCAAGGCCGGAGGAAACAATGAAGAATGAAGACCAACCTACAGGCAAAAGCAGTCCCCTGCTTGAGGAGCGCTTCGACTACCGGGCGCTGGCGCCGGCTGCGGCGGCTCTTTGTTATCCCTTCCTTCTCAAGGGGTTCCATGCCGTCGTCGGCACACCGGCCGTAACGCCTTCACCCTTTGCGATCCTCGGCGCGGTAGTCGTCCTGGCCGTCGCGTTCGTCGTGCCGTTTCTCGGGCTCGCATTCGCCTTGCGTCCCACCGCCAGCCCGGGAGCGAGGCGGCTGGCCTACGCCAGTGTGGCAGCGCCGACGCTCTACGTCTTCCTCGGTGTCGTGCTGGCCCTGGTTCACAATCCCATTCCCGACGAAATCGGCTGGTGCCTGATCTGGCTCGCAATCGCCATCTGGTCACAGTTCGCCCCGAATCGCGTCGTTGCAGCTGTGCCTGCAGTCCAGCGCTGGCGCGTCGTCCACGGGCTGACTGCCGCGATCCTAAGCCTTTACGTGTTGTTCCATATCACCAATCACCTGTTCGGGCTTGTTGGCCAGGATGCACATGCGGCCGTCATGAAGATTGGGCGCGTGGTCTACCGCTCCGGCCTGGGCGAACCGCTGTTGGTGGCTGCCATGCTTTTCCAGATCGGAACCGGCCTCTATCTCGCATGGCGCTGGAGCGCCGCCCCACAGGGCTTTCACCGGACATATCAGGTCGCCTCGGGCGCCTATCTCTCGCTGTTCATCCTCGGACACATGAACTCGGTCTTTATCTATGCCCGGAGCTTTCTCGGCATCCGGACCGATTGGAATTTCGCGATCGGCGCCCCGACTGGGCTCATCCATGACGCCTGGAACATCCGGCTACTGCCGCACTATGCGCTCGGGGTCTTCTTCGTGTTGAGCCACATCGCGTCGGGCCTGCGAGTGGTGCTGATCGCCCACGGCGTTGCTCAACGCACTGCCGACCGTATTTGGGGCGCCGGTGTCGCGTTGAGCGCCATTGTCGCGGCCGCGATCATCGCCGGAATGTGCGGCGTCAGGATCGGCGCGTTAGCTCTGTGACGTGCAAGCTCGTCGGCTTCGACCGCTTTCGTCCGCCAAAAACTTTTCAGGAGCATTCTATGCAATCCATCAAGATCAAAGCCATTGATAACAACGATTTGGATATTTGGCTTCCGCTGTGGAAAGGCTATCAGCGATTTTACGACATGGATATCCCCGAGTCCGTGACGCTCAAGACCTGGGCACGCTTCCTGGACCCCGTCGAGCCGATGCATGCAGCGCTCGCCATGGTGGGCGAACAAGCGTTGGGGCTGGTGCATTCGATCTACCATCGATCCACCTGGACGACGGACGACTACTGCTATCTTCAGGACCTGTTTGTTGCGGCCGATGGGCGTGGCAGCGGCATTGGCCGCGCGCTGATCGAGCATGTCTATGCGGATGCGAAACGCCGCGGGGCGTCCCGCGTGCACTGGCTGACACACGAATCCAACCATAACGCCAGGCAGCTTTACGACCGCCTCGCCGATCGCGCGGGTTTCATCCAGTACCGAAAACTATTTGCCTGACACGCTGGTGCGTATGCGTCCTCAGGACTCGTTCGGCGCAGCGCTATCTTCCGCGATCCTGGCAAGGTATAGATGGTTGCCGTCGAGCTGCCCAGCCTGGGTGCAACTTCCTTGACGGCGCCGCACACGCCAAAGAACCCCCTTCCCCGGACGACCTTGCGCGCTAAGTGCCCGATCAACTCATGCATTGGGGCCATGTGCTTCGTACAACCGGTTTGCAACCGCAATAAGACGCTTGAGCGTTTCAAGTTCCCGAGGTCCTATGTCCCAAGTTGACTGGCTGAGCCATCTCCTGCAAATGATCACCATCACTGGCCAGCTGGAGGTCCGGTGCGCCTACGGTGCGCCATGGCGCGTGGCCTGGGCCCAGTCCGCGGCGCACGAGATTCCCTACCACGTCGTGCTCAAGGGCCGGGCCATTATTGAGGATCCGGAGACCGGGACGGCCAGGGAGCTGGTGGGCGGAGATATCGTGCTGTTGCCTCACGGGTCGGCGCACGTGCTGCACGATGGCAGCGGACATGCGCCGGGTCGTACCTACAATCGCCAAGGTTCTGCAGGATGGACGCTCAGCGAGAATGATGGCCGGGGCGAACATCTGGACCTGTTGTGCGGGCGGCTTTTCATCGGACCGTCCCATGTCCGGCTGATTCGCAATTTTCTACCGACGAATCTGGTGGTACGGGCCATGGATGGCCGTGGTGAAGAGGGCATCTTGTCCGCGTCGAATCGCCTGGCCAGTCTCGTGGGGCTGATGCGCACGGAGTCCGCCGCCGACAAACCGGGCGGATACGCCATGCTCAACGCGCTTAGCTCAGCGCTATTCACACTGGTACTGCGCGCGGCGAGCGAATCCGAGCAAGCCCCGGCAGGCTTGTTGGCGCTTGCCGGCCATCCACGACTGGCCCCCGCCATTTCAGCCATGTTCGCCGATCCGGCGCGACCATGGCGCCTGTCTGATCTGGCCGACTTGTGCGGCATGTCACGCGACACCTTCATGCGGCACTTTCAGGACAAGCTGGGGCGCTCAGCCGTCGGACTGTTGACCGATATCCGGATGAGCCTGGCCGCCAACGAGCTGAAGAAGCCGATGACCACCGAGGCCGTGGCCGAGTCGGTCGGATATCAATCGGTATCGGCATTCCGGCGTGTGTTCACCGACAGGATGGGGATGACGCCGGGGCAATGGCGCCGCCTGGCGCGCGAGGGCGAGTAATGCGCTTCGCTTTCTGGCGACTTGCGCCGTGCCGCGGTTTGGGGGATGGATTGCCTCGTTGCTTTGATCCTTTTGGACATTTTATTGAGCAATTACAGGCTCGAATTCGATATCGGGTAGGCCTAAAGTAGAGGCTGCTGACTACCCGATCAACAACTTGAATGGAAAACCCAAAATGACCGCTCGCGCAAATCAGTTTCGTCTACAAATCGCTGAAAAGAGCGTTGGATCGCTCTCTCTCCTGGCCCTGCTCAGATGGGCGCTAGTCATCGTCTTTCTTTGGTTCGGTGGAATGAAATTCACCGCTTACGAAGCCAACGGCATCGCTCCGTTCATCGTCAACAGCCCCATCATGAGCTGGTTGAACGGCCTATTCGGAGTTCAAGGGACAAGTTACGTTATCGGTGTACTTGAGCTGTCGACCGCAGCGGCTCTGATTCTCGGGGCCTTCCAGCCCATTTTCTCCGCATTGGGAGCGGCGATGTCGGTTGCGACTTATCTGATCACGCTTACCTTCTTTTTGAGCACCCCCGGCGTAGCAGAAGCGACAGCGGGCGGTTTTCCGGCGATCTCGGCAGCACCAGGCCAGTTCCTTCTTAAGGATCTTGTTCTGCTGGCTGCATCGCTTTCCCTCCTCCTGGCGTCTGTACAGGGCTCGTGGCCCAACGCTCGGAAGTCATGAGGTGAACAAATGGCCCGGGCATTCATTACGCTCGCGGTCCAATGGTTGAGCCCTTCCTGCGCAGCGCTTCAGCGCGCTGCCTGTATGCGCGCCGGATGCGCACGCACGCGGTGCCCGGTCGCCTTGAGCCAGGCGCCCAGCTCGACGGCGGGAAACGGCTCGGCCACGTAATAGCCCTGGGCTTCGTCGCAGCCGTACTCGGTCAGCGCATCCCAGATCTCCTTGCACGAAGTGCCCTCAGCCACCACCGACATCCCCAGGTTGTGGGCCAGCTCGATGGTGGACTTGACGATCGCCGCCGCGCGCCTGTCCTCGAGCATGCGCATGGTGAAGCCGTGGTCGACCTTGATGACGTCGACCGGCATCCTGGTGAGGTAGCCGAGCGAAGAATAGCCGGTGCCGAAATCGTCAACGAACAAGCGAAAGCCCATGCGGCTCAGCGTGGCCAATTTCGCGATCGACGCGTCCGGATCCGTGATCAGGCTGCTTTCGGTGATTTCCAGGCCCAGCCAGTCCGGATTGCCACCCCAGGTGTGCAGCAGGGTTTCCAGGCTCGGCACGAGGTCGTGCGACAGCAGGTTGCGCGGCGAAACGTTGACCGCCAGTGGGACGTACATTCCCTCGCGCTGCCAGTTGAAGCACTGGCGTACCGAGGCCTGCAGCATGTGGCGGGTCAGCACGTGGATCAGCTCCGTGTCCTCCACCAGCGGCACGAACAGCGCGGGCGAGATCATGCCCAGGCGCGGGTGGCGCCAGCGCACCAGCGCCTCGACCCCGATCACGTCGTTCGTACGCATCTCGACCTTCGGCTGGCAATACAGCTCGATCTGCCCGTCCTGGATCGCCTTGCGGAATTCGCCCAGCAGGGCCAGGCGATCCGGCTTATAGGGATCGTCCTCGGAGGCGTACACCAGCACGTCGGTGCCGATCTGGCGCGCCCGGAACACCGCGACGTTGGCCTTGCGCATCAGGGCGACCGGATCCGACGCGTGCCCAGGACATAGGGCGATGCCGATGTGCACGCTGATGTCGTACTGGATGCCGGCAACCTGGAAAGGCTCTTCGAACGCCCTCAGCACGGCGCGCGCACACGGCGTCGATTCGTAGGCGTGCGCATCGGACAGGACTGCCGCGAACTGGGAACCGCCGGTGCGCGCCACGTAGGCGCTGGTCCCGATCGCGCCGGCGATGCGCACGGCGAAATCCTTCAACAAAACGTCGGCATCGTTGTGGCCGAGGGTCAGGCCGATGTCCTGGAAGCGCGACACGTCGATCAACATCAGCGCCAGGGGCGCGAAGTCCGGAGCGTCCATCAATGTCGCACGCTCCAGATGGCGGCGCAGCGCGACGCGGTTCGGCAGGCCGGTCACCTCGTCGTGGTAGGCCAGCCTCTGGATTTCCTGTTCGGCCAACTTGGCCTCGGTGATGTCGCGCGTGTAGCCGACCATGCGCACGGCCTTGCCCGATGCATCCGTCTGCACCTCGGCCTGGCTTTCCACGTAGTACAGCTCGCCGGGACGAGGCAGCACACGGTATTGCACGCAATAGCCGGTGCCCGGATGCGCGAGGCAATAACTGCGAGCGGTCTCGACCGCAGGAAGATCGTCCGGATGAATGCGTGAGTTCAGCAACGCGAGCGGGACCTCGGAGCCGCTGAAGCCGAACACCTTGTGCATCTCCTCGGAAGTGGTGATTGCAGTGCCGGTGGTGAAGTCGACAATCCAAGTACCGACCCGAGCGATTCGCTGGGCAAGCGACAGCTCGACCCGGGTCTGGCGCAGGTTTTCTTCGGTGCGCCGCTTATCGGTGAGATCGAAGCTGGCGCACACGAAGGCGTAGGGACTGTCGTCGGTCTCGTCGTTGCGACTCCCCTCGACGCGCACGACGCGCTCGCTGCCGTCCGGCCAGCGCAGCCGCCATTCGGTGTCGAAGGGCATGCCGTCGTCGATGCAGGCATGGACCGCGGCGGCGGCGCGCGCGCGGTCGAGCTCATGCACGCACCCGATCAATACGTCGATCGCGCCGTCCAGATCATCCGGTATGCTGCCGGCCTGCAAGCCGAAATTGCGGCACTGCTGCCGCGACCAGGTCTGCCGCCCCCGCTTCAGTTCAAAGACGCAGTGCCCCGTTCCGCTCAGTTCCTGGGCCAGGGTGCAATGGTCGCGTATGAGGGACAGCTCGGCCAGCATCTCCTGCTGCGGCGTCACGTCCTGCACACACAGCATCACCTGGCGGCGCTGCCCTTCGCCCAGCGGCGTCAGCGAGGCCGCGGCCCAGAAGACACTGCCGTCGCGCCGCCGGTGCCTGGCGATATCAGGCAGCCCCGGCTGCGCTGCGGCGAGCTCACGCAGTCCGACCTCCAGGGCCGGGTGCCACTGCGCATCGTAGATATGGAACAGCGACACGCTGTTCCACTCATTCGCGCGGTAACCGTAGGCCTGCTCCGCTGCGCCATTCGCCTCGACACAAGAGCCGGTGTCCAGGTCGAAGACCATCAGCGGCATCGTGGCACGCACGAAGGCCGTCCGGTACAGTCCCGCCTCGACGTCTGCAACGCGGTACTCCATGGTATCCCCTGTCGGCAGGCCTTGCGGACTGGCACATCGCGAAGGACGCGCCGTGGCCCACCACGTCATCGTGGACATTCTAGTACAGGTTGAAAGGAATCGACTCGCATCTCAGGCGCAGCCGGCAAGACGCTCCGCGTCATCACGGCAAACCGCCGGCACGCCTGCCTCCTCGGCCTTATTTTGAGCTTTTTGGGCACTTTATTGAGCAAAGGTAGCCTCGAAATCGGTAGCGGGTGGGCCTATAGTGGAGCTTCAATGCGCTCGGCGAAATCGCGAGCTTCATCGCGGGCCTGGATGGCCCGCCGGCGCCGCCGGCCTGACCGGCACCGTTCGAACCAATTGCCCGTCGTCCTGACAACGTGCCCGTGCGGCACGGCGGGTACCTTTTTGTCCACGCTTTTCGCCGAAAAGCGCGGTGCCGGCCTTGTATCGCTATTTTTAACACCAAAGGAATAAGCATGAAAAATTTGTATTCCCTGATGACGGGGGCGCGGCCGTTGATCGTCGCATTGGCTGCGGCGGGCCTGGCAGCGGCCACGCTGGCCGGTTGCAGCGACGCCACCGGCAAGGCCGCGCCGGCGGCGGCCGCTGCGGGAGGACCGCCGGTCTCGGCGGCGACGGTGGTCGAGAAGGCGATCGCTGAAACCCAGGAATTTTCTGGCCGCCTCGAGGCAATCGACGTGGTACAGATCCGTCCGCGCGTCAGCGGTTTCATCACGGCGGTGAACTTCAAGCCGGGCGCCGAAGTGAAAAAGGGCGACGTGCTGTTCGAGATCGATCCGCGGCCATTCCAGGCCGAGGCCGACCGCGCCGAAGCGGCCGCCAACGCCGCGCGTGCCAAGGCCGACCTGGCGCGGCTGGAACTGGCGCGCGCCGAGAAGCTGCTGGGCGATAAGGCCATCGCCCAGCGCGAATTCGACGAGCGCGCCGCCGGC
>JBJMVW010000277.1:0-32014 GCA_045810465.1 Massilia sp.
CCCGAGTACGGCGACCTGCAGGACATGTACAAGAAAACCCGCGCGCAGGGCTTCGGCAAGGAAGTCCAGCGCCGCATCATGGTCGGCACCTACGTGCTGTGCCACGGCTACTACGATGCCTACTACGTGCAGGCGCAAAAGATCCGCCGCCTGATCGCCGACGACTTCCAGGCCGCGTTCAAGGACAAGTGCGACGTGATCATGGGCCCGGTGGCGCCGTCGGTCGCCTGGGACCTCGGTTCCAAGGCCAACGACCCGGTGGCCAACTACCTGGCCGACATCTTCACGCTGTCGACCAGCCTGGCCGGCCTGCCCGGCATGTCGATCCCGGTCGGTTTCGGCCAGGGTGAAAAGAATGGCAAGCGTCCGGTCGGCCTGCAAATCATCGGCAACTACTTCAGCGAAGCCAAGCTGCTGAACATCGCGCACCAGTACCAGCAGGTGACGGATTGGCACAACCGCACCCCGGACGGCGTCTAAGGAGAACAACATGCAATGGGAAGTCGTCATCGGTCTTGAGAACCACGTCCAGCTCACGACCAATTCGAAAATCTTCAGCGGCAGCTCGATCAGGTTCGGCGCCGAACCGAACACCCAGGCCAGCCCGGTCGACCTGGCGCTGCCGGGCGTGCTGCCCGTGATGAACAAGGGCGCGGTCGAACGCGCGATCCGCTTCGGCCTGGCGGTCGGGGCGAAAATCGCGCCGCACTCGGTGTTCGCACGCAAGAACTATTTTTATCCTGACCTGCCGAAGGGCTACCAGATCAGCCAGTTCGAAGAGCCGGTGGTCCAGGGCGGCACCCTGACCTTCGCGTTCGAGAAGGACGGCAAGCTGGAAACCAAAACCGTCAACCTCACGCGCGCGCACCTGGAAGAAGACGCGGGTAAATCGCTGCACGAGGATTACCACGGCATGAGCGGCATCGACCTGAACCGCGCCGGCACGCCGCTGCTCGAGATCGTGTCCGAGCCGGAGATCCGCAGCGCGGCCGAGGCGGTCGCCTATGCCAAGGCCCTGCACGGGTTGGTGATGTGGCTGGGCGTCTGCGACGGCAATATGCAGGAAGGCTCGTTCCGCTGCGACGTCAACGTCTCGGTGCGCCCGCTGGGCCAGCAGGAATTCGGAACCCGCTGCGAGATCAAGAACCTCAACTCGTTCCGCTTCATCGAAGAGGCGGTCCACTACGAAGTGCGGCGCCAGATCGAGCTGATCGAAGACGGCGGCAAGGTGCAGCAGGCGACCCGCCTGTGGGACCCGGACCGCAAGGAAACGCGCGCGATGCGCACCAAGGAAGACGCGCAGGACTACCGCTACTTCCCGGACCCGGACCTGCCGCCGCTGACGATCGGGCAGGACTGGATCGAGCGCGTCAAGGCCGACATGCCGGAACTGCCGGGGGCGATGCGCGCCCGCTTCACCGGCGACTACGGCCTGCCGGAGTACGACAGCCTGGTCCTGACGGCGTCGCAAGGCATGGCGACCTACTACGAAGCCGTAGTCGCGAAGGCGGGCAAGGAGAACGCCAAGGCCGCAGCCAACTGGATGATGGGCGACGTCTCGTCGGCCCTGAACCGCGAAGGCGTCGACATCATCGACTCGCCGGTGGAAGCGTCGCAGCTCGCGCTGCTGATCAAGCGGATTGCCGACGGCACGATCTCGAACAAGGCGGCCAAGGAAGTGTTCGCGGCGATGTGGGAAGCGAAGTCGAACGACGAGAACCTGGCCGACATCGTGATCGAGCAGAAGGGCCTGAAGCAGATCTCGGACACGGGTGCGCTGGAAGCGATTGTCGACGAGGTCCTGGCGGCCAACGAGAAATCGGTGGAGCAGTACCGCGCCGGCAAGGAAGCGGCGATCAACGCGCTGATCGGCCAGGCCATGAAGGCGTCGAAGGGCAAGGCCAACCCGGCGCAGGTGACCGAGCTGCTGAAGAAGAAGCTGGCGGGTTAAGCGGTCGTACTCGACAAAAAACCGGGGCATGCCCCGGTTTTTTTGCGTCCATGCACGCGAGCTGGGATTCCCGCCTGCGCGGGAATGACGTTTTCCCCTTCGCCGTCGTTCCCGCGAACGCGGGAACCCATGCTGAGTCCGATGGGCTCGCGGCCCATGCACCACACCGCGGATTCAGCATGGATTCCCGCCTGCGCGGGAATGATGTTTCCCCCTTTTTTCCGTTGCTAGCCTTCGCCCGTCGTTCCCGCGAACGCGCTTTCCCCTTGCTAGCCTTCGCCCGCCGTCCCCGCGCACGCGCGGACCCATGCTGAGTCCGCTGGGCGCCCGGCCCATGCACCACACCGCAGATTCGGCATGGATTCCCGCCTGCGCGGGCCGTTTATGCTCTGTCGCTCATTCAATCACAAGAAGTGAACGCGGGGACAGGGCAGCAAGTGAGCGCTCCAGCTTTGCCGTCAGCGGCACGAGGGCACGCAATGTGTTGGCTTTCGCGGACAGGACCACAACGGCTAATGGGAGACTCTTCAAATTCTGCTGATGTCGCAGATTCTTGTCCACCGTAATCAGTGCATCGAAACGGTGTGCCGCGAGCGCCAGCAAAGCACCATTTGTTGTGCCGGCCCAACCCATTTCCCCCACGGTTGAGACGACGTGGGCCGGCAAGTGGCGCCGCAAGCCAACAGGAACAGATTCATCCAGCAGCAGTCGCATTGCTTAGCAGACTGCACTTTGCTTCTTCCAAAACTGCAATAGCAACGCCGCGCGAGACAGACGGAAAATCCCGCAGGAACTCATCGAGCGACGATGACTCCTCGAGATAATCAAACAGGTTTTGGACGGGAACCCGAGTGCCGGCAAAGCACGGTACTCCCCCCATGATTTCTTGATTGCGGTTGATATAGCGGTTCATCGGCGCCTCCGGTTCAAGCGATTTTACTCGCGCTACCCGGCACGTGGTCAGCTGGCGTAGCCTTGGTTGGACTTGCGTTAAACCCCGTACCGCTCCCGGTACGCCGCCACCGCATCCGTGTACTGCGCCAGCGCCGGATCGCCGCTGTGCGCCGACAGGTAGCTGAACAGGTCGTCCAGGTTGGCGATCGAGATCACCGGAATCCCGAACTCGCGCGCCACCTCCTGCACTGCCGAACTGGCCGACAGCGCGCCGTCCTTGCCCGACCGCTCCATGCGGTCGAGCGCGATCAGCACCGCGGCCGGCTCGGCGCCGCCGGCGCGGATCATCTCGACCGACTCGCGCACCGAGGTGCCGGCGGAGATCACGTCGTCGATAATCACGACCTTGCCCTGCAGCCTGGCGCCGACGATGGTGCCGCCCTCGCCGTGGTCCTTGGCTTCCTTGCGGTTGTACGCGAACGAGGTGTCACGCCCCTTGCCGGCCAGCGCAACGGCCGTGGCGGAAGCGAGCGTGATGCCCTTGTAGGCAGGCCCGAACAGCATGTCGAATTCGACGCCCGAGTCGAGCAGCGTCTGCGCGTAAAACTGCGCCAGGCGGCCCAGTGTCGCGCCGTCATGGAACAGGCCGGCATTGAAGAAGTACGGCGACAAGCGCCCTGCCTTGGTCGTGAACTGGCCGAACTTTAATACCTCGGCCTCCACCGAAAACGCAATGAACTGCTGGCGCAAATTAGTCACGCAATGACCCCTGATCTGAAAACAGCTATTTTAATCCGCGCGCGACGCGGCTGGGTACTCAGGGCTGCCTCGGCGCCGTCGCCAGGCGCGCTACCTGGTCAGGGCTGATCGGCTTGACCAGATGCTGCTCGAAGCCCGCCGCCGCGCTCCGCGCCTTGTCCGCATCCTGGCCGTAGCCGGTCAGCGCAATCAGCCGGCACGGATGCTCGCCCAGCAGCGCACGCAGGCGGGCGGCCAGCTGGTAGCCGTCCAGCACGGGCAAGCCGATATCGAGGATCGCGATATCGGGCCGCAGGCGCTGCGCCGAAGCGAGCGCCGTGAGCGGGTCATGGAACAGGTCGACGCGGTGTCCATGCGCCTCCAGCAGCCGCGCCAGCATCTCGGCCGCGTCGATATTGTCGTCCACCAGCATGATGCGGCACGGCCGTGCGGGAATCGCGCTCGTGGCCGGGGCCGCCGGCGCGCAGTGGGCAGCAGCGGCCCCGACCGTCTGCATGGGCAGGCGCACGATGAACTCGCTGCCCGCGCCTTTGCCCTCGCTCCTGGCCTCGACGGTGCCGCCGTGCAGCTCGACGATCGTCTTGACGAGCGCCAGCCCGACGCCCAGGCCACCCTCTGCCCGGTCCATGCTGCGTTTCCCCTGGAAGAACAGCTCGAACACTTGCGTCAACATCTCCTGGGATAAACCAACGCCATTGTCCTTGACGCTGATCCGCAGCCATCCCGCGCCCTCGTTCGCAGCGCTCAGCACAATGTCGCCGCCGGCATCGGTATAGCGCGCCGCGTTGGTGAGCAAATTGGCGACGACCTGCGCCAGGCGCACCGGATCGCCTTCCCAGTACAGCCCGGGCTCGATCTCGACCGCGAGCCGATGCCTGCGCTGCTCCAGCAGCAGCCCGGCCATTTCAACCGCCTTGGACAGCGGTTGGGCAATCTCGACACTTTCGAGCTTGAGGTCGATCTTCCCGCGCGTTACGCGCGACACGTCAAGCAGGTCGTCGACCAGGCGCACCAGGTGGTGAACCTGGCGCGAGATGATGTCACGCTCGCGCGCGGTGGAGGCGTCGCCCCGCATCCGCATCAGCTGCAGCGCCGTCACGATCGGCGACAGGGGATTGCGCAGCTCATGGCCGAGCATGGCGAGGAACTCGTCCTTGGCGCGGCTGGCCGCGGTCAGTTCGACCAGCAAGGCCTCGCGCTCGGCGTGGGCGCGTTCGATTCCCTGGCGGTTGCGCACGTGCTCGGTGACATCCACCGCGACCACGATCACCCCCTGTGCCTGCCCGGCCGTGACCGTCAAGGGTTCCATGCTGAACTTGAAAAAAACCTCCTCCAGCCCACCGTCGCCCCGGGCCAGCTCGACGCGCAGCTCTTCCACGCAATACGGTTCGGCGGTCCGGAAAACCTGGTCCAGCCTATGCATCGTTTCGGTATCGCGCAGTTCCGGGAAGGCCTGGGCAAAGGTCCTGCCTTCGAGCGCGCTGCGTCCGACCAGGTCGCAGTAGCGCCGGTTCGCCAGGTGGAACGTCAGCTCCGGCCCCATCAGCAAGGCGGCGGCCACCGGCGCATTCAACAACACCCGGTCGCGCTGGGCCAGCGCCTCATCGCGTTCGTAACGCTCGGTGGCGTCGCGGGTAAAACAACGGGTGTAGCGCAACTGCCCGTCTTCGAAACAGCCGTTCGAATGGATCAGGGCGTGCTTGACCGACCCATCCTTGCAGCGCAGCCGGGCCGGCTGGTCGTACAGCGTCTCGCCCGCCGCCAGCTTGGCGAGGATGCTTTCGATCACCGGCTGGTCGACGTGGAAGTCGGCGATGTGGCGTCCGACGTACTCTTCCCAGCAATAGCCGAGCATCTGCAGCTCGGCCCGGTTGGCCCACAGGATCGTGCCGTCCGCTGCCACCTGGTGCAAGCCCTCCGCCGCGTTCTCGACGAAATCGGCAAATTCCTTGTCGCGGCGGCGCAGCGTTTGTTCCGCGTCCTGGCGCCGCGCCACCTCGGCCTCCAGCGCCAGCGCCTTTTGCTCCAGTTGAATCAGCTTCAGCGACAGCCCCGCCGGATCGCGCGCCCCGGCCACCTGCGTGTGCGAACACGCATGCTCGTGCTCGGCGCACACGCGATGCAGTACCTCGGCCTGTTCGGCGTTGGCGAACACCTTCCATGGATACGCGCAAAACAGCGAGAACGACAACTGCCGCGCCAGCGCGTTCCACAATTGCTCGACGCGCACGGCCGCCTCGTGGCGTCCCTGGGCACACAACAGCGCAACCAGTTCACCGAAGGCGTGCACCGGGCCGCCGTCCGCGCAGGCTTGCGCGACCACCTCACCGACCGTTGCGTTGAAGCGCTGCTCGTCGACCCGGTCGCCGACCATGAAGTGCGCGAGCAGTTCGTCGGCGTCCAGCACCACGAGCCGATCGGGAAAGCCGGCGCCCGCCTTGGCGAGGCCGGCAAAGCGCCGCTCCAGCCCGGCCCGGTGCGCGGCCGTCGCGATGACGATTCCCGTGCCGTGCGCGTCCAGGGCGCCGTCGAGAAACTGGACGAGCTCGTCCAGCAGCACGGCGTCATCGTGATAAAAGCGGACGAAATGGGCGTTTTTCGCGGGGGGGCTGAGGAGAGCCTTGTCAATACTATTGAGCACGTTCGATTCCTTGGCCGCGGGGGAAGCGGATCGCCCCCTTATCCGTCGCATTCTACCAAAATGTATCATTTCGACATCTGGAGTGTGAAACGTCGCCGAACGCCCCAGGCTGGCGCCGGCCGAAGCATTCCGGTCGAGCTGGAAACGCGCTACACTGTTGCGCGTGCCGGCGTCAGCGCTGCCGCACACCACGCCCCGCCCTGCGCCGCTACGGGCCACGCCCACTTTTTTTCGTCGATCAATGCCAAGAATTATCTCCGCAAACCTGAACGGAATCCGCTCCGCCCACAAGAAGGGTTTCTTTAACTGGATGGCCACCCAGTCGGCCGACTTCGTCTGCGTGCAGGAACTGAAGGCGCAGGAAGCCGACATGACCGAGGAATTCCTCGCACCGCACGGCTACCACGGCCATTTCCATTACGCCGAAAAGAAAGGCTACTCCGGCACCGGCATCTACAGCCGCAGCAAACCGGACGCGACGCGCATCGGCTTCGGCTGCCAGGAGTTCGACGCCGAAGGCCGCTACACCCGCTGCGACGTGGGCAACCTGACCGTGATCTCGGTCTACTGCCCGTCCGGCTCGTCGTCGCCGGAGCGCCAGGAGGCCAAATTCCGCTTCATGGAAGTGTTCCTGCCACATTTGCAGGAGCTCAAGGCCGAGGGCCGCGAAGTGGTCATCTGCGGCGACTGGAACATCGCGCACAAGGAAATCGACCTGAAGAACTGGAAGGGCAACCAGAAGAATTCGGGCTTTCTTCCAGAGGAACGCGCCTGGATGACGCGCATCTTCGACGAGCTCGGCCTGGTGGACGTGCACCGCGGCATCGACCAGCGCCCCGAACAGTACACCTGGTGGAGCAACCGCGGCCAGGCCTGGGCCAAGAACGTGGGGTGGCGCATCGACTACCACGTGGCGACCCCGGGCATCGCGGCGCAGGCGAAAGCGGTCGCTATCTACAAGGACGAGCGCTTCTCCGACCACGCGCCGCTGATCATCGACTATTCCCTCTGAAGTTCGCGCGCGCTGGCGAACACGCGCGCTTCACCGGTGAGCGGATCGTCAAAACTGATCGAGCGCGCCAGCAGCTGCAGCGGCGCGCTGAAGTCGTCGCCCTTGCACGGCAGCGCGACCGGATAGAACGCATCGTTCAGGATCGGCGCGCCAAGCGAGGCCATGTGCAGCCGCAGCTGGTGCTTGCGCCCGGTGTGCGGATGCAGCCGGTACAGCGCGACGTCGCCGCGCCGCTCGATGAGTTCCACCAGCGTTTCCGAATTCGGCTCGCCCGGCTCCTCGCGCATCACGAAGAACTTGTCGCCGTCCACCATCCGGCTGCGGTAGGTGAACGGGAAAGCGCGTCCCTCGATCGGCCGGGCCAGCGCCTCGTACACCTTGCGCACCACCCGCTTCTGGAACATCGACTGGTATCTGCCGCGCGTATCCGGGTTGTGCGAAAAGATCACCACGCCCGCCGTCTCGCGGTCGAGCCGGTGGATCGGCGTCAGGTGCGCCAGCTCGAGCTGGTGCTTCAGGCGCACCAGCAGCGTCTCGTGCAGGAAGCGCCCGGTCGGGATCATCGGCAGGAAGTGCGGCTTGTCGACCACCAGCAGGTGCTCGTCCTGGAACAGGATCCGCTCCTTGAACGGGATCGGGGTCTCCTGCTCCAGTTCGCGGTAGTACCAGATCCGCATGCCGCGCCGCACATGGCTGTCGGCAGCCAGCGGCGCCCCGGTGGCGTCGACCACGTCGCCACGGGCCAGCCGGTCGGCCCAGGAAGGGCCGGGGATATCGGGGAAGCGCTGGCCCAGGAACCGCAGCATGCCGCCCGCGAGCGTCTCCGTGATCCACAGGTAGCTGGGCGCGACGCCGTTCCGGATCGGCAGCGGAACGTGCGCGTTGGCTTCGGCCTGGCGGCCCATCAGCGCAGCGCCACGTTGGTGCGGTACGGCGGCAGCCGGTCCGGCGTCGTACCCTTCGTATGCGCGTACAGCGGCAGCAGCACGTTCATGTGATTCTCGATTTGCGTGATGCGTTCGGTGCCGCCCGGGTGGGTCGACAGCAGCTCGAGCGGCTCGCGCTTGTTCAGCGCCGCCATTTTCTGCCACAGGGCGACCCCGGCGCGCGGGTCGAAGCCGGCGCGCGCCGCCAGGTCGAGGCCGACCAGGTCGGCCTCGCGCTCGTCGTCGCGCGAGAACTTCAGCACCAGCATCTGGCCGGCGGCATTGGTGGCGCTGTCGGTCAGGCGCGGGTCGACGCCGAGCCAGGCCGACAGCGCGGCGCCGCCGAGGCGCGCCGCGAGCGAGGTCGCGTTGCTCTTGCCCATGCGCTCGCGTCCGTGCTCGCGCAGCGCGTGCGCGATCTCGTGGCCCATCACGGCGGCGACTTCGTCGTCGGTCAGCTTCAGCTGGGTCAGGATGCCGTTGAAGAAAGCGATGCGCCCGCCGGGCAAGCAAAAGGCATTGACCTGCGACGAGTTGAGCAGGTTGACTTCCCACTTCCATTGGGCGGCGGCCGGATTCCAGCGCGGGGTGTGCGGGATGATGCGTTTGGCGATGGCGCGCAGGCGCTGTACCTCGGGATGGTTGGGCGGGAACAGCGCGCCCTTCTGCTGCGCCTGCGCCAGCAAACTGCTGTACTGCTGCGCCGCCGCGGCGTTGATCGCCTCTTCCGGCGCCAGGTAGCGCCACTTCGACAGCGGCCGCACGGCAATCCCGTCCTGCACGACCTGGGCTTGCTGCTGCGGCTGGGCGGGCGCTGTGCCGACGCCGGCGCACAGCGCGACGAGCACGGCGAGTCGTTTAAGTTTGTTCATTTCGTCTTTGACAGGGCTGTTCTTGGCAGCGCTATCGTCTCAGAAAATTGGTGGTGGAGGCACACGGTAAGGCCGAGGCAATGATGGCGCAGGATAGGCGGGCGCGCAACCGGAGTCACTACCCTCGCACGTCGTTCCCGCGCAGGCGGGAACCCATGCTGAGCTTGAGTGGCCGGGACGCGCGCCGCAAGTCGCGATACTCAGCATGGGTCCCCGCGTTCGCGAGGACGACGGGTGGGGGGCGGCCGCTCAGCCGGCGATCGCGCCTTCCCTCTTGCGCAGCCGGAACACCGCCAGGCTGCCGCGCAAATTCGGCAGCACATGCACCGGCTTGCCATCCGCCAGCGCCACGCATTCCAGCACTTCCAGCCCGCACTCCACGGCCAGTTCCTCGAAGTCGTAAATGGTTGCGCAGCGCACGTTCGGGGTGTCGTACCACTGGTACGGCAGCGAACGCGACACCGGCATGCGGCCCCTGAGCAGTGCGACCCGGTGCGGCCAGTACGCAAAGTTCGGGAACGAGACGATCGCCTCGCGGCCGACACGCACGATATCGCGCAGCAGCGCTTCGACGTGCTGCATCATCTGCAGCGAGGACAGGCACAGCACGGTGTCGAAGGAATTGTCGCCGAACAGGCCCAGCCCTTTCTCCATGTCGTGCTGGACCACGCTGATGCCGCGCCGCGTGCTTTCCAGGACCTTGTCGTCGGCGATCTCGATGCCGTAGCCGCTGCAGCGCTTGTCGCCCTGCAGGTAGCGCAGCATGGCGCCGTCGCCGCAGCCGACGTCGAGCACGTGCGAGCCTTCGCGCACCCAGTGCGAGATGAAGGCCAGGTCGGGGCGGATGCCGTTGCCGTTTTCGATGATGGTCATGCCGTCTCCTTGCGCGCGCTTTCTTCCCACACCCGCTGGTAGTAGGCGCGCACCACGTTCATGTAGCGCGGGTCTTCGAGCAGGAAGGCGTCGTGGCCGTGCGGCGCGTCGATCTCGGCGTACGACACCTTGCGCCGGTTCGAAATCAGCGCCTGCACGATCTCACGGCTGCGCTCGGGCGAAAAGCGCCAGTCGGTGCTGAACGAGGCGATCAGGAATTGGGCCTGGGTCCCCGCCAGGGCCTTGGTCAGGTTACCGTCGAACTCGCGCGCCGGGTCGAAATAGTCGAGCGCCTTGGTGATCAGCAGGTAGGTGTTGGCGTCGAAGTACTCCGAGAATTTGTCGCCCTGGTAGCGCAGGTAGGATTCGATCTCGAAGTCGATGCCGAAGTCGAACTTGTAGTCGTTGTTCTCGGCCGCGTTGCGCAGCTTGCGTCCGAATTTCTCGGCCATGTCGTCGTTCGACAGGTAGGTGATGTGGCCGATCATGCGCGCGACCTTCAGGCCGTTCTTCGGCACCACGCCGTGTTCGTAGAAGTCGCCGCCGCGGTAGTCGGGATCGGTCAGGATCGCCTGCCGCGCGACGTCGTTGAACGCGATGTTCTGGGCCGAAAGCTTGGGCGTGGACGCGATCACGATGCAGTGGCGCAGCCGCTCGGGGAACATGATGCTCCACGCGAGCGCCTGCATGCCGCCGAGCGAGCCGCCCATCACCGCCGCGAACTGCGCGATCCCGAGCTGGTCGGCCAGGCGCGCCTGCGCCGCTACCCAGTCTTCCACCGTCACCACCGGGAACGTGGCACCGTACGGCTTGCCGGTGGCCGGGTTGATGTGCATCGGGCCGGTCGAGCCGAAGCACGAGCCGAGGTTGTTCACGCCGATCACGAAGAAGCGGTCGGTGTCGACCGGCTTGCCCGGACCGACCATGTTGTCCCACCAGCCCGCGCTTTTCGGGTTGTTGGCGTAGGTGCCCGCCACATGGTGCGATGCGTTCAGGGCGTGGCAGACCAGCACCGCGTTCGACTTGTCGGCGTTGAGCGTGCCATAGGTTTCATACATCAGCGTGTAGTCCGCTATCTGCGCGCCCCCCTGGAGGCGCAGCGGTTCGACGAAATGCATCGCCTGCGGTGAGACTATTCCAATGGATCCCATGAGACTTCGTTCTAATTGTAAGGAGGCGCGAAGGTAGCGCCCTGATGTTACATGGCCTGCAGCTGCTCGACTGCCTCGACGATCTCGGTCGGCTCCATCGAGCGCAGGATCCTGCGGGTGCGCGGAGCGATGATCTTCAGGTCGCTGTTGAGGATTTCCTGCTTCACCGCCAGCAGCTGCGCCGGGTGCATCGAGAATTCGCGCAGTCCCATGCCGAGCAACAGGCGGGTCAGCTTGACGTCGCCCGCCATCTCGCCGCACACCGCGACGTCCTTGCCGGCCTTGTGACCGGCCGCGATCGTCATCGCGATCAGGTGCAGCACCGCCGGGTGCAGCGGATTGTACAGGTGCGCTACCTCGTAGTCGACGCGGTCGATCGCCAGCGTGTACTGGATCAGGTCATTGGTCCCGATCGACAGGAAGTTCATGCGCTTGATGAACATCGGCAGCGCCAGCGCGGCGGCCGGGATCTCGATCATGGCGCCGACCTCGATCGCCGGGTCGAACTTGCAGTTCTCGTCGCGCAGCTGGGCCTTGGCCTGCTCGATCATGGCCAGCGACTGGTCGATCTCGAACGCATGGGCCAGCATCGGGATCAGGATCCGGACCTTGCCGAAGGCCGAGGCGCGCAGGATCGCGCGCAGCTGGGTCAGGAACAGCTGCGGCTCGGCCAGGCAGTAGCGGATCGCGCGCAGCCCCAGCGCCGGATTGAGCGCGGTGTGCTCGCCCGGGTCGAGCGGCTTGTCGGCGCCGATGTCGAGGGTGCGGATGGTGACCGGGCGGCCCTTCATCGCCAGCACCGCCTTGCGGTACTGCTCGAACTGTTCGTCCTCGCTCGGGATCCGGTGCGCATGCGCGCCGCGACCCATGAACAGGAATTCGGAACGGAACAGGCCGACGCCGGTGGCGCCCGCCTCGAGCGCCGCCGGGCAGTCGTCCGGCAGTTCGATATTGGCATGCAGCGTGATGGCGGTGCCGTCGCGCGTGACGGCCGGCGTCTTTTTCAGCTTCTGCAGGCGCTTGCGGGCTTTCAGCAAGGTGGCCTGGCGCGCGCGGTACTGCTCGAGCACCAGCTGGCTCGGATTGCAGATCACCACGCCGGCGTCACCGTCGATGATGACCCAGTCGTCCTGCTCGATCAGGCGCGAGGCCTGCGACATGCCGACGGCGGCCGGGATGTCGAGGCTGCGCGCGACGATCGCGCTGTGCGAGTTCTGGCCGCCGATGTCGGTGACGAAGCCGATGAACGAGCGGTCGCGGAAGGCCAGCATGTCGGCCGGCGAGATGTCGTGCGCGACCACGATCATCTGCGGCTGGAAGTGGTCGCCGTCGTGGAGCGCGGGCACCGGCGGGATCGCCAGCGCGGTGCCCATCAGGACCTTCAGCACGCGCTCGGCCACTTGCTGGATGTCGTGCTTGCGCTCGCGCAGGTACTCGTCCTCGATCTCGTCGAACTGCGCCGACAGTTCGTCGATCTGGGTCACCAGCGCCCACTCGGCGTTGTAATGGCGGCTGCGGATGATGTCGAGCGGCGCTTCCGAAATCATCGGGTCGGACAGGATCAGCGCGTGGACGTCGATGAACGCGCCCAGTTCGGTCGGGGCGTCCTTCGGCAGTTCGGTCCACAGCGCCTGCAGGTCGCGGTGCACCTTGGCGATCGCATCCTGCAGCCGCACGACCTCCGCCTCGACCTGCTCTTCGGGCACCAGGTAGTGCTTGACGTCGAGCGCGGCCGGCGTGAGCAGGTGCGCGCGGCCGATCGAAATGCCGCGCGAAACCGGAATGCCGTGGAGCGTGAACGATGCCATCGCAGGTCCTGTGGGGAAGCGGCCAGAGCCCGACTCGAGCGGCATTACTCGCCTTCGCCGAACTTATCGTTAATTAACGCCGTGAGCGCCTCGATTGCTTCCTTTTCGTCAGCGCCCTCGGCCTCCAGCGTCACCTTCGCGCCCTTGCCGGCGGCCAGCATCATCACGCCCATGATCGACTTGGCGTTGATCCGGCGTGCGTTACGGGTGAGCCAGACGTCGCTCTGGTACCTGGCGGCCAGCTGGGTGAATTTGGCGGAGGCGCGGGCATGCAAGCCCAACTTATTGATTATTTCAAGTTCTTGTTGGATCATATTCTCGTTATCGTCTCAATCGTCCGAACCCGGGGGCCGCCGAAGCGGGCCGCCGAGGACTACTCCGCCAGGCGCACGCGCCCGTCTTGCCAGTTACCGGGAATTCAGCCCGGACCCACACGTATCCTATTGTCGACGCGTACCGCCCCGTTCTGGGCGCCCGCCAGCGCCATTTCCACCACCACGTCGAGCGTATCGCGGCGGTAGGTGATCGCGCGCAGCAGCATCGGCAGGCTGATGCCGGCGATCACTTCCACATGGCCGGCGTCGGCCAGCTGGTTGCAGCAGTTGGACGGGGTGCCTCCCTTGATGTCGGTGATGACCAGCACGCCGTCGCCGTCGTCCACGCGGGCAATCGCGCTTTTGGCCAGCGCGTTGACTTCGCCCAGGTCCTGGTCCGCCGTCACGTCGATGGCCTCGACGCGGTCGATCGCCCCCCGGAACACGTGCGAGGCCGCGGCGATGAACGCCTGGCCCAGCGGTGCGTGGGTCATCAGCAAAATGCCTACCATGGTTATTGTCCCGTTACCTGCTGCTCGACCGCGTCGATGAACATCGCGGCCACGTCGAAACCTGTCTGGTCGGTAATCTCCTGGAAGCAGGTCGGGCTGGTGACATTCACCTCGGTCAGGAAATCGCCAATTACATCTAATCCTACCAGCAACAACCCGCGCTCGGCCAGAACCGGCCCGAGCGCCTCGGCAATTTCACGGTCGCGCGCCGAGATCGGTTGCGCGACGCCGACGCCGCCGGCGGCCAGGTTGCCGCGCACTTCGCCAGCTTGCGGGATGCGCGCCAGCACGAACGGCACGGGTTTGCCGCCGATCACCAGGATGCGCTTGTCGCCCTTGACGATGTCGGGAATGTACTTCTGGGCCATGATGGTCCGGTTGCCGTTGTCGGTCAGCGTCTCGATCACCGAGCCCAGGTTCATGCCGTCGTCCTTGACGCGGAAGATGCCGGCCCCGCCCATGCCGTCGAGCGGCTTGAAGATCACGTCGCGGTGGTGCGCATGGAATTCGCGCAGGCGGGTCGCGCTCTGCGACACCAGGGTCGGCGAGGTGAACCGGCTGAACTGGGCAATCGACAGCTTTTCGTTGTGGTCGCGGACCGCGCGCGGTTTGTTGAACACGCGCGCGCCCTGCTGCTCGGCCAGCTCCAGCAGGTAGGTGCCGTACACGTATTCCATGTCGAACGGCGGGTCCTTGCGCTGGATTACGGCGTCGACGTCGGACAGCGGGCGCGACCGGCCCGGATCGGCGCGGTACCAGTCGTCGGCGTCGCCGGTCAGGTGGATCTGCGCGAGGTCGGCCGTGACCACGCCCTGCTCGAGCGCCATGTCGCGCTGCTCGAAAGCGTAAATGGCATGGCCGCGCCGGGCCGCTTCGCGCATCATCGCGAAGGTCGAGTCCTTGTAAGTCTTGAAGCCGGACAGCGGATCGGCGAGGAAAGCGATTTTCATGGGCATTCCAATGAGGTTAACGCCCTGATTTTAGCTGGAAACGCCGAACCCCGCCGGGCAAGCCTGCCCGGGTTGCCTCATGCCGGACGCGACAACCATTGCCGATGTGAATATTGGAGAGATTTTCCGTAAGGAAATTAGGCATACTGGCTAGTAGGAGTTTTCCTACACGCGACAGCGACGCTTGAGCGGACACCGGAAGCCTTCCAACAAAAACTATCCACAGAGGGAAAAATGGCAACAAGAATCGTATTGCGACACAAAGAATCGGGCATCGTCAAGGACGGGTATTACGGTTTTTCCTGGACCACCTTGTTTTTTGGCTTCTTCCCGGCGCTGTTCCGTGGCGACTTCATCACGTTCATCGGCGGCTTCGTCATCTCGATCATCATCGCCATCGTGACCTGGGGTGTCGGCGCGTTCTTCATCGGCCTGGTCTGGGCCTTCATGTACAACAAGTACTACACCCGCAAGCTGATCGAGCGCGGCTACGTGCTGGCCGGTAGCGAGGGCGAGAACGCGATGGCGGCTTCGGTGCTGGGCGTTGCAGCGCCTGCCTTCGCCGGCTAAGCACCCCAGGGCCGGTGCCGGTTGCGTCAGCCACCGGCACACCCTGCCCCGACCGGTCCGAGCCCTGTTCAGTACACCTCGGGATTCGGATCGGTCCGCTCCAACTCGAGCGACGCCGCCAGCAACGCCAGCCGCGCCACCACGCCGTACACGTAGAACCGGTTTGGCGCCGCCGTCCCCGGCTTGGCCTTCAGGTCGGGCACCGCGTGCTGCTGGGCAAACGCGAGCGGCACGAACTGCGAGCCCGGCGCGTTCAGGTTCTGGTCAATGCCGCGCTCGGCGTGCACCCGGTAGAAACCGCCCACCACGTAGCGGTCGATCATGTACACCACCGGCTCGGCCACCGCATCGTTGATGCTCTCGAAGGTTGGCACCCCTTCCTGGATCATCACGTCGGTCACCGCGACCCCGTCCTTGATCACCGACATCTTGTTGCGCTGCTTGCGGTTCAGGTCCTTGACCTCGCTGGCGTCCTTGACCGTCATGATGCCCATGCCGTAAGTGCCGGCGTCGGGCTTGACGATGACGAACGGCTTCTGGTCCTTCATGCCGTATTCCTTGTACTTCTTCTTGATCTTGGACAGCAGCATCGAGACGTTGTCGGCCAGGCATTCCATGCCCACGTCCTGCTGGAAGTCGACCTCGCCGCACTTGGTGTGCAGCGGGTTGACCATCCACGGATCAATGTCGATCAGCTTGCCGAATTTCTTGGCGACCTCGTCGAACGCCTTGAAGTGGTTGCTCTTGCGCCGCACCGCCCAGCCTGCGTGCAGCGGCGGCAGCAGCGACTGCTCGTGGACGTTTTCCAGGATCGGCGGGATGCCGGCCGACAGGTCGTTGTTGAGCAGGATGGTGCACGGGTCGAAGCCGGCCAGGCCGACGCGGCGCCCGTTGGCCGACCGCACCAGCGGCTCGACCACCAGCATGTTCCCGTCAGGCAGCGCCAGCGGCGTCGGCTGGGTGACGTCCGGCGACAGCGAACCGAGCCGCACGTGCAGGCCGGTCTGGCGGAAGATCTGCATCAGGCGCGCCACGTTCTGCAGGTAGTGCGGGTTGCGGGTGTGGCTTTCCGGGATCATCAGCAGGTTGCGCGCGTCCGGGCAATATTTGTCGATCGCGGCCATCGCGGCCTGCACCGCCAGCGGCAGCATCTCGGTGGCCAGGTTGTTGAACCCGCCCGGGAACAGGTTGGTGTCGACCGGCGCCAGCTTGTAGCCGGCGTTGCGCAGGTCGACCGAGCAGTAGAACGGCGGCGTATGCTCCTGCCACTCCAGGCGGAACCAGCGCTCGATGGCCGGGGTGGCCTCGAGGATTTTCTTTTCGAGATCGAGCAAGGGGCCGGTCAGGGCCGTGGCGAGATGCGGAACCATTGTTTGAGACGTCCTTAAGGCTTCTGGGCAACATTACGGGAGCAATACATGGCGGCAAAGCCGCCGTTTTAAAGCTTGCAACAAGGGCGCGCAAAAAAAAAGCGCCCCGCAGGGCGCCTTTCGACCGGCCACGCGAATATCAGGAATGGTACGCCGATTCGCCGTGGCTGGTGATGTCAAGCCCTTCGCGTTCCTGGTCTTCAGGCACGCGCAGGCCAAGCAGCAGGTCGACCAGCTTGTAGGCAATCAGCGACACCACGCCCGACCACACGATGGTGGTCAGCACCGCCTGCGCCTGCACCCACACCTGGGCGCCGATCGAGTACACGTCCGTCGACATCTTGTTGGTGGTGTAGTCGAAAATACCCTGCCCGCCCAACTGTGGCGCGGCAAACACGCCAGTCAGCAGTGCGCCGAGGATACCGCCGACCCCATGCACGCCGAACACATCGAGCGAGTCGTCGGCGCCGATCATGCGCTTCAGCCCGTTCACGCCCCAAAGGCAAATAATACCAGCGAGCAAGCCAATGACCAAGGCGCCCATCGGGCCGACAAACCCGCAGGCCGGGGTGATCGCGACCAGGCCGGCCACCGCGCCCGACGCCCCGCCCAGCATCGACGGCTTGCCCTTGAAGGCCCACTCGCCGAAGACCCACGAGACGGTGGCGGCGGCGGTGGCGAGCAGCGTGTTGACGAAGGCCAGCGCGGCGACGTCACCGGCTTCCAGCGCGGAGCCGGCGTTGAAGCCAAACCAGCCGACCCACAGCAGCGAGGCGCCGATCATCGTCATCGCCAACGAATGCGGGGCCATCGCCTCGCGGCCGTAGCCGACGCGCTTGCCGACCAGGATCGCGCCGACCAGGCCGGCCACGGCGGCGTTGATGTGGACCACGGTGCCGCCCGCGAAGTCGAGCGCGCCCTTCTGCCACAGCCAGCCGCCCTTGGCCGATTCGCTGGCCAGCGTCGCGGCGTCCTTGATGCCGTCGGGGCCGGGCCAGAACCAGACCATGTGCGCGATCGGCAGGTAGCCGAAGGTGAACCACAGCACGGTGAACAGCAGCACGGCCGAAAAGCGCACGCGCTCGGCGAAGGCGCCGACGATCAGGCCGCAGGTGATGGCGGCGAAGGTGCCCTGGAAGGCGACGTAGATGAACTCCGGAATCGCCACGCCCTTGCTGAAGGTGGCGGCGGTGCCGAAGGCGGCCTTGGCCGGGTCCCAGATGCCGTTCAGGAATACCCGGTCGAAGCCACCGATGAAGGCATTGCCCTGGGTGAACGCGAGCGAGTAGCCGTACAGGCACCACAGCACGATGATGGTGGCGAAGATCATGAAGACCTGCAGCAGCACCGACAGCATGTTCTTGGCGCGCACCAGGCCGCCGTAGAACAGCGCCAGCCCCGGGATCGTCATCATGATCACCAGCAGCGTGGCGACGAACATCCAGGCGGTGTCGCCCTTGTTAATGGTGGGGCCGGCCGGCGCCGGCGCGGCGGGCGCGACAGCGGTTGTTGCCGCCGCCGGGACAGCGGTGGTTGGCGCGGCCGGGACAGCGGTGGTTGCCGCGGCCGGGGCAGCGGCCGGCGTCGCGGCTGGCGCCTGCGCCACAGCGGCAGCTTGCGCCGTCTCCTGCGCGTGGGCGGGCAGGCCCGCGCCCAGCGCGAACACAACGGCAAGTCCCGCCAGGATCCTGGTCATCATTCGGTTCATGCAATTCCCCTTACAGTGCGTCGTTGCCGGTCTCGCCGGTACGGATACGGATAACTTGTTCCAGGCTGGTGACGAAGATCTTGCCGTCGCCAATCTTGCCGGTGCGGGCCGCAGCCTGGATGGCGTCGATCACCTGGTCGACGATGGCGTCGTCGACCGCCGCCTCGATCTTGGTCTTGGGCAGGAAGTCGACCACGTACTCGGCCCCGCGGTACAGCTCGGTGTGGCCTTTCTGGCGGCCGAAGCCCTTCACTTCGGTCACCGTGATCCCCTGTACATTGATGTCGGACAGCGCTTCGCGCACCTCATCGAGCTTGAAGGGTTTGATGATGGCAGTGATCATTTTCATGCTCTTACCTCTTTTCAGAACGTTTTTGAAATCGATAGCAGGGCCGAAGGCCTGCCAAGGTTCTTGCCCGCCGGGCTCAGGTAGGCGTTGCCGGTGGCCTTCACGTATGCGAGCTGGACCGACGCCACGCCAAGGTCCCTGGTGACGCCGATCTTGTAATCGGTATAGGACAGCGCGTCGTTGTGGCGGACCTGCTGGCGGCCGGCGTGCAGGTTCAGCACCAGGCCGGCCGGGATGTCGAAGTTGGCGCCGACGTCCAGGTAGCCGCTGTGCTTGCTGTTGGCGGTGCCGAACAGGTTCGTGGTCGAGTGCGAATACTTGACGTAACCCGGTCCGTAGCTGAGCTGGCCGTAGAGTTCGAAGGTGTTCGCGTTCGGGCTCAGGTGATTGCTGGGGTAAAAGTAGTACAGGCCGCCAACGTCATAGCCGAGATCGGACGTGATCTGCCCCTTCTTGCCGCCATACATGTCCCATTCGACGTTGCCGTCGCCGCCCAGGTCCCTGGTCCAGCGGATCGTCGACAGCCAGGTGCCGGCGTACAACCCGGTCGGGTTGTGGACGTAGTCGGCGCCGCCCTGCAGCGCCGGGTCGAGCCGGCTCTGCGACAGGCCGCGGTAGCGGTAATCGCTGACGAGCGAAGCGTTATAGGTCACCTGGTTGTCGGGCTTGGGGTCGTCGGCACGCGCCAGCGGCGCGGCCAGGACCATCACGAATAATGCGGCTACATAATTCCATTTTGTTTCCAGGCGGTTCATCGAAACACTCCCCTTGTTTTGAACGGATGCTGCGGTTGCGGTTTACAATCCGGTAATCGCGTATTCGCTTGCTGGTAGCTTTAGCAGGATGCGTGCCACGCCTGAAATGGGGCTGGGTGCTTGTTTTTTGCGCACCAATGCCCACTTCTGGTATCGACAGTAAAGAAACGCCTGGACGCTGCACAATCGGCGCGCACCAATACAGGCCCCCGCGCACCGCGCTGGTGCGGCGGCCAGGGACTCAAGGAACAGATCGACATGAACAACTTTTTCAACGACTTGCAGGGCAAGATCAACCAGGCCTTCGAAAGCTCGCCGGCCAAGGACATCGAGCGCAATGTGAAAGCGATGATGACCCAGGGCTTTTCGAAGCTCGACCTGGTAACCCGCGAAGAGTTCGATATCCAGGCGCAGGTGCTGGCCAACACCCGCGCCAAGCTCGAGGCGCTCGAACTGCGCGTGGCCGAGCTGGAAGCGCGGCTGGCTGCGCAAGCCAGTTAAGCTGTTTTAAGGCGCGTTTCCGGCATTCGTGGATAGTCTGATGGCCTGCCGCCGCGGCAGCAGGCCAGCCAACCAGGACCAGGCACATGAATGTAAACGACATGCGGTTGGGTACGTCGATGGCGCCGCAGGAGGTGTCGCTCGACGTGCTGCGCGAGAAATACGCCAGGGGAGACGAACGGGACGCCGCCGATGTCCGCCGGCGCGTCGCCAGGGCGCTGGCCGCGCTCGAACCGGGGCCGCTGCGCGCCGGCTTGGAGGCGCGCTTCGTGTGGGCCCAGGAAAACGGCTTCGTCCCCGCCGGACGCATCAATTCCGCCGCCGGCCTCGGCCTCAAGGCCACGCTGATCAATTGCTTCGTGCAGCCGGTCGGCGACTCCATCACCGGCACCGAGGCTGGCCTGCCCGGCATCTACACCGCACTTGCCGAAGCGGCCGAAACGATGCGCCGGGGCGGCGGCGTCGGCTACGATTTTTCCGCGATCCGCCCTGCCGGTGCGAAAGTGCGCGGCACCGAGTCGCGCGCATCCGGGCCGGTGTCGTACATGGAAGTGTTCGACGCGTCCTGCAAGACGGTCGAGTCGGCCGGCGCGCGGCGCGGCGCCCAGATGGGCGTGCTGCGCATCGACCACCCCGACATCGAAGCCTTCATCGCCGCCAAGGACGCTGGCGGCTTCACCAACTTCAACCTGTCGGTCGGAGTGACCGATGCGTTCATGCAGGCTGTCGAGGACGACAGCGCGTTCGAGCTGGTGCATCGCGCCGAGCCGGGGGATGAGGCGGCCGCGGCCGGCGCCCGCCAGCGTGGCGACGGCCTCTGGGTCTACCGGGAGCTGCGTGCGCGCGCGCTGTGGGACGAGGTCATCGCCTCGACCTACGACCACGCGGAACCGGGCGTGCTGTTCATCGACCGCATGAACGCGGAGAACAACCTGTGGTACGCCGAGCAGCTCAGCGCCACCAACCCGTGCGGCGAGCAACCCTTGCCGGCGTACGGCTGCTGCGACCTCGGCTCGCTCAACCTCACCGCTTTCGTCGACCGCCCGTTCCAGCCTGATGCCGGCTTCGACTTCGCGCGCATGCGCGAGGTGGCCGGCGTCGCCGTGCGCATGCTCGACCTGGTGCTCGACGCCACCGAGTGGCCGCTGCCACAGCAAGCCGCCGAAGCGCAGGCGAAGCGCCGCATCGGTCTGGGCTTCCTTGGCCTCGGCAGCGCGCTCGTCATGCTCGGCCTGCGCTACCACTCCGACGACGGGCGCGCACTCGCTGCCCGCATCGCGCGCGAACTGCGCGACGCGGCCTACGCGGCATCGACCGCACTGGCGCGCGAAAAAGGCGCCTTTCCACTGTTCGACGCCGGCCGATACCTGCAGGGCCAGTTCACCAGGCGCCTGCCGGATGAACTGCGCGAGGCGATCCGCGTGCACGGCATCCGCAACTCGCACCTGCTGTCGATCGCGCCGACCGGCACCATCTCGCTCGCGTTCGCCGACAACGCCTCGAACGGCATCGAGCCGGCGTATTCCTGGACCTATCAGCGCAAGAAGCGCATGCCGGACGGCTCGACCCGCACCTACGACGTGTTCGACCACGCGTGGCGCCTGTACCGCCAGCTGGGCCACGATGTGACCGACGAGGCGAGCCTGCCGCCGCACTTCGTCACCGCCCTGCAGATGCGCGCGGGCGAGCACCTGCGCATGATGGAGGCGGTGCAGCCGTTCGTCGACACGGCCATCTCGAAGACCGTCAACGTGCCGGCCGACTACCCGTTCGAAGACTTCCGCGACCTGTACAGCGAGGCCTGGCGCGCCGGGCTCAAGGGACTGGCGACCTACCGGCCGAACATGGTGCTGGGGAGCGTGCTGTCGGCCGTGCCGCAGCCGGAACGCGGCGCCGCGCCGGACGACGATCCGCTGCACAAGCGCTTCGAACGGCGGCCGCTGGGCGAACTCGAATCGGTGACCTCCAAGGTCGAGTACTCGACGCAGGAAGGCATGAAGACGGTGTACCTGACGGTCAGCTTCATCCGCGCCGAGGGCCGGTGGGAAGGCCGGCCGGTGGCCATCGAGCGCCCGTTCGAATTCTTCATGCCGGCCAGCCAGCGCACCGACGGGCAGCAATGGATCACGGCCTCGATGCGCCTGCTGTCGATGGCGGCGCGCGCCGGCAGCTCGATCGCCAAGGCGCTGGGCGACATGCGCGAGGTGGTGTGGGAAAAGGGCCCTGTGCGCTGCGGCTTCCTGACGCGCGAGGACGGCACGCAGGTGCCGGTGTACCACGACTCGGAAGTGGCGGCGGTCGGCTTCATGCTGCAGCGCATGCTGATCCGGCGTGGCTTCCTCGACGCCTGGGGCAACCAGGTGCCGGTGCCGCAGCTGGCGCGCCTGCTCGCCGCCCGCGGCGATGCGGGGCAGGCCGAATCGCAACCGCAGCCGGCCACCTCGTCGGGCGCGCTGCCGTCGAAGTCGGCCGCCAAATGCCCTGAATGCGGGGCACGCGCGCTGCGCAAGGTCGACGGCTGCACCCGTTGCGACGAATGCCACTACGTCGGCGAATGCGGCTAACAGGTAGGGTGGGCACCCTGTGCCCACGCGAATGCCGGCACTGCGCAAGCGTCCGCGTGGGCACGGGGTGCCCCCCTACGGACTGACTGCAATGAACCGTAGGGTGGGCGGCTGTGCCGCGCACGCGTTCAAACCACGTCGGGATAAAAGAAGGCGTTCGCCTCGGCCGACATGTGTGTCGGACGCGTGGGCGGGAGACCCGCGGACCCTGCTCGCATCCCGGGATCGTTCAAATCGTCCGCGAATACGGCATTGATTGCAGCGGCGCCAGGTTCGGGGGTCAGTTCGAGCGGTGCGGGGATGGCGGGTCACGATGGCGTTCCTTGTTGGGGTTGTTGTCAGCCCTCGCGCCCGTCGGCACGCGGCCGCGACAGATAGGGTGCGTAGACGGCCAGGTACAGGAGGAAGGCTGCGCTCCAGGCCACGGCGGCGGCGACCAGCGCGGCGTCGCGCGCGCCACCCGGCGCGAAGGCGGCCAGCAGGCGCGCCAGCACGCCGGCCTGGATCAGCAGGTACATGGCGGTTTCACTGCGCCCGGCGGCCAGCGCGCGGCCGGTGTGGCCGAGCGCCGTGCGCGTGATCATGCCGAGGATCAGGCCCGCCAGCGCGCCGACGCCCAGCACGTGCACCGCCGCGCTGGCCGGCGCCAGGTCGAGCTGCGCCAGCGCCAGCAGCAAGAAGCCGACCGGGATCCACGCGTACGACAGGTGCAGGATCCACAGCAGCGGATTGCGCAGCGTGCACAGTGGCTTCCAGCCGGCCAGGCGCCACGCCTGTGCGAGCGCGGCGCCCAGCGCCAGCGGCGCGCCCAGGGCGGCGGGCAGCGCGAAGACCCAGGCGGCGCCCGCCAGCGCGGTCAGCGCCAGCGCGGCCTTGTCCAGGCGCGGGTCGATCACGGGCCGGGCGCCTTTGACCGCGTTGCCGGTGAAGCCGGGGATCACGCGCCCACCAATGACCGACCCGATCACGACGGTCACCATCAGCGCGGCATGGATCGGGCGGGTCGGCGCGATGTCGCTCCAGCCGAGCACCGACGCATGGAACAGCGCATTGGCGACGGCCAGCAGCCCAAGCAGGCCGACCAGGACCATGTTGCGCTTGTTGCCGGAGCGTTTGAGCACGCGGTACAGCGGCCACGCGGCAACCGGCAGGAAGGCCAGGTCGACCATGGCGGCGGCCAGCGGCGGCGCCGCGAACATCGCCACCCGGCCAGCCACCCACAGCAGCGCAATGGCCGCCAGCGGCGTGCCGCGCGGCGTCCACAGGCCGGTCCAGTTGCGCCCCGCCGTGTACAGGAAGCCGATGATCACGGCAACCACGAAGCCGAACACCATTTCGTGGATGTGCCACGCAAGCCCCAGCCGGAACGGCCCTGGCAGGCCGTAGTAGCTGGCCAGCCAGGCCGGGACGCTCACCGCTGCGAACGCCGCGGCGAGCAGGTAGAACGGGCGGAAGCCCAGCGCCAGCAAGGCCGGCTGGCCGGCGCGCGGTTCCTGGTTGTCTTCGATGGTCAGCAGCGACATAACAAAAGCCTCTTTAACATGTATTTTCAATGCATGTTAAGGCGCCGGTGACGAGGAAGCAAGCCGCGTCGAGCATGAATGTGGTTTATTTTGGCGCGCCGCGCCCTTCTTTGAAGAATTTGACCCGCATCATATGCTGGCCGGTGGCCGCGCGCTTACGATCGCTGCTGCGCAGGCTCAGGCCGCCGCGCGCTTGAAGTGCAGCTGCACCGGCTTGGCCTTGCCCTCGCCCGGCACCACCGACGCGCCGGGGTCGCGCGCGACCATCTGTTCGAGCGTGACGTTGTCGAGCACGTCGAGGAAGGCAATGGTGGCGCGCGCCAGCGTGCCCTTCAGCTCGCATCCGGCCGAATACAGGCAGCCGGCCGAGTTCGGGTCGAAGCACGAGGCCATATGGAAATCGGTCTCGGTCTGGCGCACCACCTCGCCCATGGTGATGTCGCGCGGCTCGCGCCCCAGGCGCAGGCCGCCGCTGCGCCCGCGCACGGTCTCGATGAAGCCGAGCGTGCCGAGCTGGTGTACCACCTTGGTCAGGTGGTTCTTCGCGATGTTGTGCGTTTGCGCGATGTCGCCAATGGTGACCAGGCGGTCGCGGTTCAACGCCAGGAACATCAGGGTACGCAAGGCGTAGTCGGTGTACGAAGTCAGTCTCATGGGAACGATGGGCGCGGGTTGTGCTGCAGTCAGAACAGGCATCGATTCTACATGTTTTCGGTTCCTGTCTCATAATAAACCGAGCCGGCAACGGTGCCGGCAACGGCGGCGACCAAGGCCAGATCCACTACCAGCCGCCGGGAGCGCGCCATGAGGCTTACCGACTAGACGGACTACGCGCTGGCGCCGGTATGCGTGCTCAAACATGTGCTCGGGCGCGCAACCAGTGCATACTTGCAGGAACTCGACCGTGTGCCGCTGTCGAGCGTCCTGCCGCTGGCGACGGCAGCCCTGCAGCGGCCCCTCACTCTTTCCTGAACCCCGGCCGCCTGTTATGGACTACCTGCTGCTCAAACATCTACACATGACCTGCGCCGCCCTCAGTGGCGGCTTTTTTCTCGTGCGCGGACAGTCGATGCTGGCCGGCTCACCGCTACTGCAGTGGCGCTGGGTCAGGACCTTCCCGCACATTGTCGACTCGCTGCTGCTGGCCAGCGCCATCGGCCTGGCCATCTGGAGCCACCAGTACCCGGGGCAGATGCCGTGGCTGACCGCGAAGATCGTGGCGCTGGTGGCCTACATCCTGCTCGGTTCGGTCGCGCTCAAGTATGGCCGTACCAAGCGCGTGCGCGCCGCCGCGTATGTGGGAGCGCTGGCCACCTTCGGCTACATCGTCGCGGTGGCCGTCACCAGGAACCCGCTGTTTTTCCTCTGACCGGATTGCGATGGACCGTGCTGACGCCGAGATGCCGGAACTGCAGGCGCTGTCGAAGGCGCGCCAGGACCTGGTGGTGCTCGGCCTTTCGGTTGACGGCCAGGACGCAGGTCGCGTGCTGCTGTTTGCGCAAAGCCTGCACGTGACTTATCCGATCATCGCCGCCGACCAGGCGGCGCTGAAGCAGTTCTCGCTGCGCGCCTACCCCACCAGCATCCTGTACGACCGCACGGGGGCGCAGGTGCTGGTCAAGGAAGGACGGATCACGCGCGCCGAAGTGGAGAGCCTGATCGCCGCGCACGGCGGCAATGAATGACGCCAGGCGCCAGGCCAGCCGCTGGCGCACGGCCGCTCAGCTCTTCTCTGGCATTGCGGAAGAGTGGTGAGTGGTGATCAACCACTTCTTTCCGTCCCACATATAGGTGTATGTGTAGCGAGCCTTGACTTGCTCACCTGTCGTGCCAAAGGTGAATGTATACAGTCCAGCGTCAACAGCAGCGTTACAACTAATAATGATTGTTCTTGAGTCGATCTTTCCGATGGGCTTGTTTTCCAGGAAGTGTAGGAAGTAGTCCTCCTTCTCGGCCTCGGTTAGTCGCGGTTTGTTCGAGACAGTGGGAAGAAGGACAGAACGCGGGGCGTAATTCGCGACAACTGCACGAGGGTCGCCAGTTTGCAGCGAGCCGTTCCATCGGTCAAACAGTGCTGAGATTTCTTGCTCATTGGTCGGCTTGCAGACTTCCGTGTGGGTTGACGCTGACTCCGATGGGGCCGAGGCGCAGCCTGCAACAGCGACGGCGAACACGACTGACTGGACTGAAAGATTCCTCATTTGATCCTCCGGCAGCGGTCGAACAAACGGTAGAGCACAACCAAATATACCGTGTATGACGAAGGTTGGTGCGCACGCCTGTCCCTGCTCAACTGCCGCTTACTCAGCCATTCTAAGATGTGGCGACCTCGGACAACGAAGGAACCCGATGAGTTTAGCTGTACTGAAAAGCCGCGCGCTGGCCGGCATGGAAGCGCCAGCCGTCAGCGTGGAGGTGCACCTTGCCAACGGCCTGCCGGGCCTGACCATCGTCGGCCTGCCCGACGCCGAGGTGCGCGAAGCGAAGGATCGCGTGCGCGCGGCGCTACAGAATTCGGGTTTCGATATCCCCGCCCGGCGCATCACGGTCAACCTCGCACCGGCCGACCTGCCCAAGGAATCGGGCCGCTTCGATCTTGCCATCGCGCTCGGCATTCTCGCGGCATCGAAACAGATTCCATCATCGGAACTGGGGAACTACGAGTTCGCGGGCGAACTGTCGCTGACGGGCGAACTGAGGCCAATCCGCGGCGCACTGGCGATGACGTTCGCCATGCACCGCTCTTGCGCCGATGCGCCGCGCGCCTTCATCCTGCCGCGCGCGAACGCCGACGAGGCGGCGCTGGTTTCCGACGCCGCCATCTATCCGGCGCAGACCCTGCTCGAGGTGTGCGCCCATTTTGCCGGTACCGACGGCAACGGTCGCCTGGCGCGACATCGTGGGAAAGAAACGCGCGTCCCGCCGTTGTATCCCGATTTTTCGGACGTGAAGGGGCAACTGCAAGCCAAGCGCGCGCTCGAGGTGGCCGCCGCCGGCATGCATTCGGTACTGATGATCGGGCCGCCGGGAGCGGGCAAGAGCATGCTGGCGTCGCGCTTTGCCGGCCTGTTGCCCGAGATGAACGACGAGGAAGCGCTCGAATCGGCGGCGGTACAGTCGCTGTCGAGCGGCTTTTCGGCCGAGCGCTGGAAGGCGCGGCCGTTTCGCAGTCCGCATCACACCACGTCGGGCGTGGCGCTCGTTGGCGGCGGCAACCTGCCGAGGCCGGGCGAGGTGTCGCTGGCGCACTGCGGTGTTTTGTTTTTGGACGAGCTGCCCGAATTCGACCGCCGCGTGCTCGAGGTATTGCGCGAGCCGCTCGAGTCCGGCCGCATCACGATCTCGCGCGCCGCGCACCAGGCCGACTTCCCTGCCCGCTTCCAGCTGGTGGCCGCGATGAATCCTTGCCCCTGCGGCTGGCTCGGCCATGTGTCGGGAAAGTGCCACTGCACCAGCGAATCGGTGGCGCGCTACCAGGACCGTATCTCGGGACCGTTGCTGGACCGGATCGACATGCAGATCGAGGTGGGCGCGATGGCGCCGGAAACCATGAGCGCGCTGGCCGATGGCGAATCGACCGACACCATCGCGGCCCGGGTCGCCCACGCCTACCGTTTCCAGGTCGCACGGCAGGGCAAGTCAAACCGGTGCCTGACCACCCGCGAGATCGACCGGCACTGCCGCCTGGACGCAAGTGGCGACAAGGTGCTGAGGGGGGCAATGGCGCACATGCACTGGTCGGCGCGCGCTTACCACCGGGTACTCAAGGTCGCGCGCACAATCGCGGACCTCGCGGGCTCGCCATGCGTGCTGGCGAAGCACGTGGCGGAGGCGGTGCAGTACCGGCGCGGGTTGCGCGAACGCTGAACGGTCCGGGTTCGGCGACGACAAAGCGCAGTCCTGCAATCCGGCCCAAAGCAAATGTTCGCCTTTCCTGGCGGTGGCGGGCGGCTCCCCGCCCTGCTACCATCTGCCCATGCGAAAAATTTCAATCTCGGCAATGATGCTGCCCGTGATCGCGGCATTCACGCTGGCGGCTTGCAGCCCAACCTACAACTGGCGCGATTACAACAGCCCCGACGCGCCGTACAGGGTAATGTTTCCGGCCAAACCGGCTACCCATACGCGCACGGTCGACATCGACGGCATGCAGGTGAACATGACGATGGCCGCGGCCGAGGTCGAGGACACCATGTTTGCGGTCGGCAGTGCGGACGCGCCCGATCCGCAGCGCGCGCAGGCAGCGGTGGCGGCAATGAAGACCGCGCTGGTGCGCAATATTGGCGCCACCATCACCAATGAAAAGACCGCCGCGACCGCCGCCGGTGCGACCCAGGGCACATCCATCGACATCGAAGCAAGCGGTAACCGAAACGGCGTGCCGATGCGCTTGCTCGGTCATTTCGAGTCACGCGGCACGCGGATTTACCAGGTCATCGTCATGGGTAAGGCCAAGTCGATCGCGCCCGAACAAGCCGAGCAATTCCTTACCTCGTTCAAACTGACCTGATCCCGGACGCCATGACAGACACGCCCGCACTCCGGCTGACGGCGCTGTGCAAGAGTTTCGGCCGTCCGGCGGTCGACCATCTCGACCTGGCTGTCCGGCGCGGCGAGCTGTACGCGCTGCTGGGCCCGAACGGGGCGGGCAAGACGACGACTCTGCGGATGCTGGTCGGCCTGCTCGCGCCCGACTCCGGCAGCGTCGAAGTGCTTGGCATCGATATGGCGCGCAACCCGGCGGCCGCCAAACAGGAGGTCGCCTACCTGCCGGACGACCCGATGCTGTATGGGAAGCTCAAGCCGACCGAGTACCTCGAGTTTGTGGCCGGGCTGTGGGGCGTGCGCGCCGAGGACGCTGAACCGCGCGCGCGCCGGCTGCTCGATTGGCTCGACCTGGCCAAGCACGCGCATGAACTGACGGAAGGGTTTTCGCGCGGGATGAAGCAAAAGCTCGCGCTCGCCGGCGCGCTGATCCATGAACCGCAATTGCTGGTCCTCGACGAACCGCTGACAGGACTGGACGCCGCCGCGGCGCGCCAGGTCAAGGACTTGCTGCTGGCCCATGTTCATGGGGGTGGCAGCGTCATCCTCACCACGCACATCCTCGAGGTCGCCGAACGGCTTGCGCAACGGATCGGCATTATCCAGAACGGGCGCCTGATCGCCGAAGGCACACTCGAGCAACTGCGCGAACGGACCCATGGCGACACGCTCGAGGATATGTTCCTGCAACTGACGGGGCAACAGTGAAGCTCGCGCCCGGCAGTTCGCTGTGGCTGCTCCGGCACGAACTGCGCCTGCTCCTGTACCACACCCTACTCAACGGAAAGAAAAATGCAGCCGAGCGGCGCGTGGACAAGCGCACGATGGGTTGGCTTGTCGGGTTGTGGCTGATCTTTCACGCCGGCGCGTTTGGGCTGATGCACTTGCTCGGCAAAGCCGGCGCGCCGCTTCCGCCACAACTGGCGGCAGGCGTCACCCTGCTGCTCGCCGGCATCTTCATGCTGATGCTGTCCGGCGGCCTCAAGTCCAGCGTCGAGGCCTTGTTCGATCGCGGCGACCTCGACCTGCTGCTGTCGTCGCCGCTGCCGTCGCGCAGCATTTTGACGGTGCGGCTGGCCGGCATCATCATCGGCATAGTGAGCACTTACCTGTTCTTCCTGGCGCCGTTCGCGCACGTCGGCCTGGTGCTCGGGCAGTTTCGCTGGCTCGGCATCTACCCGACCATCATCGGGATGGCAACTATCGCAGCGTCGGCCGCCATCCTGCTGACGCTCGCCCTGGTGCGCCTGGTCGGGGCGCGCCGCACCCGCGTGATCGCGCAGGTTATCGGAGCCATTGCCGGGGCGCTGATGTTCCTGCTGTCCCAGTTATTTAATGTGATGTCGCACAGCAGCCAGGCGGCGACGACGCAACGGCTGGCCCGATGGTTCGCTCCCGATGGACCGCTTGGGCCTGCCAGCGCTGCCTGGCTACCCGGCCGGGCGGCGCTCGGGGAACCGGGTCCGCAACTCGGAATGGCATTGCTGGCGGCGGCCGCCTTTTTCCTGACCGTCCGCTTTACCCACAGTTTTTTCGTGCGGGGACTGCAGCAGGCCGCGGGCGCTGGCCGGGCGGCGAAGGCGCCACCAGGCGGCGTCCGCTATCGGTTCGGGCGCGGCCTGGCCGAGGCGGTCGTGGTGAAGGAGTGGCGCCTGATAATGCGCGACACGCACCTGATTTCGCAGACCCTGCTGCAGTTGCTGTATTTGCTGCCAGTATGCTTCCTGATCATTTCCGAGCCGAGCTTAAGGACGTCAGGCATCGCAACCGGCCTCACCATGCTGTGCGCGTCGCTGGGAGCCTCGCTCACCTGGATCATGGTCCAGGCCGAGGATGCGCCCGACCTGCTGCTGGCATCGCCGGCGGACCCGCGCCTGATTGGACTGGCGAAACTGGCTGCGGCGGTCATGCCGCCCCTGCTGCTGGTTGCCGTTCCCTTGCTGTGGCTGCTGGCGCGCAATCCTGTCGCAGGCCTGCTCACAAGTTTTACCGTTGTCGGCGCGGTCATCGGCGCCGCGCTGATTGTCCTGTGGAGTGGACGCCCGGCGCAACGCAGCGGGTTCCAGCGGCGCGGGCACAAAAACATGGTCGGCATGATGCTCGAAGTAGCGAACACCCTCGCATGGGCAGGGCTTGCCTACCTGCTGCTCTCGAGCCTCACCAGCGTTCCGTCGACTGTGGAAATCGCTCTCGCCGGCGGGCTGTTCGTCGTTACGCTCGCGCTGCCGCTGTTTGCGTGGCTGCGCCGCGGCCCGCAGCGTGGCTCGCGCGCGCCGGGTGACCGATAGCGTGACTCGTGTTATCGTTTAGTCATGGACGCATCACCGGAAAGGCCTTATGTTAATCACATTTAAATGCAAAGCGTACCCTGAAGTGCTTATGTACAAGGAGCACGCAAAACGGATCCTGGACCTGCTGGGCAAGGACGCCGATGCGCCCCGTGGCGTCATCACGTCCGAGGAGGCGACGCGGGCGGTCGGCATCCTCGAGAACGAAATCGCCGAGAGCCGCAAGCACGAACCGTCCGACGAAATGGAGCGGGACGTCCGGGCGCATCACGGCGAACACGAAGATAGCCAGCACGAAGGGGCCCAGGCCGTCAGTTTTGCGACCCGCTCCTATCCACTGCTGGAGATGCTGCGCGCGGCACGCGACAAGCACTGCGAAATCCTCTGGGGCGTTTAGTGGTGCAGGCGGCAACGCCGCAGCCACCACCAGGTCAGCGCGGCCGACGGCACGCGGCTAATTCGCGCTGGAGGGGGTAGCGCGGCTGCCTGGCCTCGTGCCTTCGCCAGGCGCCACAGCCTTGACATGCATAGGACGAAAAAAAACCCCACCAGCTTTCACCGGTGGGGTTTTTCATATAACTAGCCTGACGATAACCTACTTTCACACTGGTTGCAGCACTATCATCGGCGCAAAGTCGTTTCACGGTCCTGTTCGGGATGGGAAGGGGTGGGACCGACTTGCTATGGTCATCAGGCATAACTTGTACAGGTAGATGCTCCCGGTTGGGCAGCAGTACCTTGAATCTGGAAGAAGTAGTTTTTAGGTAGTCATCTGTTTCAACAAACAGCACACTGCGTAATCTTATCTATAACCATCAAAGTTATAGGGACAAGCCGTACGGGCAATTAGTATCAGTTAGCTTAATGCATTACTGCACTTCCACACCTGACCTATCAACGTCCTGGTCTCGAACGACCCTTCAAGGAGCTCAAGGCTCCGGGAAATCTCATCTCAAGGCAAGTTTCCCGCTTAGATGCTTTCAGCGGTTATCTCTTCCGAACTTAGCTACCCGGCAATGCCACTGGCGTGACAACCGGTACACCAGAGGTTCGTCCACTCCGGTCCTCTCGTACTAGGAGCAGCCCCCTTCAAATTTCCAACGCCCACGGCAGATAGGGACCAAACTGTCTCACGACGTTTTAAACCCAGCTCACGTACCACTTTAAATGGCGAACAG
>JBJMVW010000278.1:0-6002 GCA_045810465.1 Massilia sp.
CGCCAGAACCAGTCGAGGTCCGTGCCGGAAGCGTCTTCCATGGTGCGGAAGAAGTCGGACGGGGTCGGGCGCTTGAACTTCCAGCGGCGCGCGTATTCGCGGAACGCGAAGTCGAACAGTTCGCGGCCCAGCACCGTCTCGCGCAGCACGATCAGTGCGGCGGTCGGCTTGGCGTAGGCGTTGGGGCCGAGCGCCGCGATCGATTCCGAGTTGGTCATGATCGGCACCTGGTTCGTCGTGCGCATGTAGTCGACGATCGAACGCGGCTCGCCGCGCGACTGCGGGTAGTGCTCTTCCCATGCCTGCTCGGCCAGGTACTGGACGAAGCTGTTCAGGCCCTCGTCCATCCAGGTCCACTGGCGCTCGTCGGAGTTGACGATCATCGGGAAGTAGTTGTGGCCGACTTCGTGGATGATCACGCCGACCAGGCCGTACTTGGCGCGCTTGGAGTAGGTGATCTCGCCGGTCTTCTTGTCCTTGGTCGGACGCGGGCCGTTAAACGAGATCATCGGGTATTCCATGCCGCCCACCGGGCCGTTCACCGAAATCGCGGTCGGGTACGGGTAGTCGAACGAATACTTGTTGTACTGGTCGATCGTGTGGATGATGGCCTGGGTCGAATACTTCTCCCACAGCGGGTTGCCTTCCTTGGGGTAGTAGGACATCGCCATCACATTCGTGCTGTCCTTCTTGTAGCCCTGCGCGTCCCAGATGAACTTGCGGCTGGACGCGAACGCGAAGTCACGGACGTTCCTGGCCTTGAAGTGCCAGGTCTTGGTGCCGGGGGCGCGCACCTTCTCCTTGGCTTCGGCTTCGGCCTGGGTCACGATGACGACCGGCTTGGCGGCGTTGCGCGCCTGGTTCAGGCGATCGCGCTGGGCGGTGGTGAGCACGGCGTCCGGGTTCTGCAGCTCGCCGGTCGATGCCACGATGTGGTCCGACGGGACCGTCACCTGCACGTCGTAGTCGCCGAATTCGAGCGTGAATTCGCCGGTGCCGAGGAACTGCTTGTGCTGCCAGCCGTAGACGTCGTAGTAGGCCGCCATGCGCGGGAACCACTGGGCGATCTCGAACAGGTCGTTCTTGTCGTCGAACTTCTCGTAGCCCGAGCGGCCGCCGAGCACCTTCTGCTCGTTGATCTTGTAGGTCCAATCGACGCTGAACGATACCCGCGCGCCTGGCTTGAGCGGCTGCGGCAGGTCGATGCGCATCATGGTGCGGTTGATGAGGTAGTGGAGCGGCTGGCCGCTCGCGTCCTTGACGCCTTTGATGTTGAAGCCGCCGTCGAAGGTGCGCGCCTCGAGCATCGATTTCATCGCGTCGAACTTGATGCCGTCATCCGGTCCGCGCGGCTTGTCCCAGGGGTCGCGCGAGCGGACCGTGGCCGCCGTGCGCGAGTCCGAGTTCGGCTTGTAGATGTTCTGGTCGAGCTGGACCCACAGGTAGGTCAGCGTGTCAGGGGAGTTGTTGTGATACGTGACGGTCTCGGCGGCGCTGATCGAACGGTTGGCCTCGTCGAGCGTCGCGCGGATCGAATAGTCGGCGCGCTGCTGCCAGTAGGCGTGACCCGGGGCGCCGGAGGCGGTGCGGATCGTGTTCGGGGTAGGGAGCAGTTCGTCGAGCTGGCGGAACTTGTCGTCGAATGGTTCAGCAGCAAAAGCGGACGCCGCGAGGCATAAGGCAGCCAGGCTGATCGGCAAACGTATCATATTTACCCTGCATTTGAGGTTGAAAAGAAGAAAATATTCTAGACTTACCTCTGAGGCAATTGTTGCCGAGATTTGTAACAGGGTTGTTACATGATGTGCCAGCGTGCGCCGGATAGTGCGGGCGACCTGGATGAAGCTAGACCGGCAGGTTGCGTAAACGCTACGCCACCGGTTCGCGAACGTCGCTTGTCTTTACGGATGGCTGGCCCTGACCTGCGCGAGGACCTCACTGATGCTTCGCACCACCTCATCCGGCTTGTCATTCTGGATCAGGTGGCCGGCGCCTTTCACCACCCTGTTGGTGCCGCGCGACGATAACTTCGCGACCTCATCATGGATAGCATTATTTTCGTCTTCCAGTGCCTTGTTCAGGGCGCTCTGCGGTTTGCCCGGGATCGCATAGGGACTGACGCCACGGGTTAATACGGCCAGCGGCATATCGCCAAGGGGCTTGCGCGCGGCGCCCAGCTGGGCTTCGCTTGCGCGGTAGTTCTCGTCTTCGGAAATGTTGGCCTTCCAGTAGCTGGGCGACAAGGCCTGGGCAAACAACGCAGCTGCGAGCGACCGCCCGACGCCAGGGAGCGATATCACCCCGCATTGCTCCAGTATTGCGCTGCCTGGGACAAAGCCGCGCTCGGCATTCGACAGGCACTGTTTGCCGAGCTCGGCCCCCTGCGCATAGAGCTGCGATATCTTGCCGTTTGTCGCGCGGTCGTAGCGGGCGGTTTCGTTTTCATTACCGGCCTCGACCAGCACCAATCCGCTGACTTCTGCTGGAAAGCGGTAGGTATACAGTTGCACGTTGAGGCCTCCGTACGAATTTCCGACCATCACGTACGGAGGCTTGATCCCGGCCGCGACCAACAGCTTGTGCAAATCCTCGACCGCATTTTCGCTGTTCCCTGGACGATTGCTAGGATCGCTGAAGCCGAGGCCTGCCCGGTCGTACACACATGCCCGGGTCTGCTTCGCCACCTCGGGTTGCACCTTGGCCCATACCCAACCGCTGCCACCGGAATAGGCATCGAAGACGACCGTTGGCGAGCCGGCGCCACTGCAGTACATGTTGAGGCGGCGGCCGCCAATGTCGACCAATTGCTGGGGGCGGGCGAACTGGTCGTCGGCGGCGACAGTTCGGTCTTTGACGAGAGCGTCAGATGCATACGCGGACGCAACCAACACGTGGGCGAGCGTCATCGTTGCAAACGCAGTTTTCGCCAGGCTTAAAGTAAAGGTCATTTTCATCCCGTTAAAAGACGCACGCCAGATTGGATGGCGCAGCAATATTGTCACGGAATTATTTACAAGGCAACAACTTTGGGATGCTCAAACGGAGGAAGGGAAGGGTGATGTGGAGACCTGGCCCATTTCCAGCTCCGGCGACAGATGCCGCGCGCGCGCCTCCCTGACGAGCGACGCAATCGTTCGCACACAAGCGAGTGTTGGCGCGCCGGTTTTGGCGTCGACGCCCTTGGCGTATTCCCGTGCAATCTGTGTTGCAACGCTGGCCGCACCAGGCAACTGGTCACGGAACAACCTGATCAGGCTGACCACTGTCTCGTGAAGTGCCACGTGCGATGACCTGGCAATGTTTTTACTGGCCGGTTCCTGCTTGACCGAACCAGCAATGATCTGCTCGAGTTGGCGCTCGGCGCGATCGACGAGCATCCTGATCTGGCCGGCGGTAAATTGGTGTCGCATGGCTGCTACCTCGTCCGAACTGCACGTGTGAAAAACGCTACGTCGGCAGACACGCGTGCGGCTGCTTGTCTGAGGACGCCCGGCCGCGCGACCTGCCCGGCCGCACGCGCGGCGGCGCGGGAGGAGGCGACGACGACCGGATGCGCGTCACCGGGCCGGTGAAAGGCGGCATCGCATCATTCAGCTCGACCAGGCTCGGGTGCGCGTGATCGCCGCCCAGGAACTGGAAAATCGCGATCCTGACCAGCGCCGGATTGGTCAGCTCGGATTTGAGCCCGACTTTCCTGTTGTAGTAAAGAAAAGTCGAGGTCTCGCCCGTGCCCGAGGTGATCTCCACCTTCTTCGGCAACGTAAAGCCGTACCGGCCGGTCGCCCAAAGCTTCACGCGGCATGGCCCCAAGGTTAGTGACAAAAAGCTAAAGTTCATGGGGCTCATCCTATACGCGGCCCAAGGCGCGCACGGATCGAATTTGTTCCAAACCGTAACGGCGGGAACATCTGTTTCCTGACTTCACGTTTTCACGGGGAGCTGGAGCTGATGAGGGCTGGCTCAGACAGTCCAGGCGCCGTCCGCATACACCTGTTCATCGCCCAGGTACACCGCATCGGTCACCGCAAACACGTCGATGTGGTAGCGCGCGTCCTTGCGCTTGAAGCCGGGCTTCGGATACACGCCGTGCTTGGCGCCCAGCGACAAATGGATGCCGCACATGCGCTCGTACGTGCCGATGTCGTCGACCCGGCGCTCGCGCGTGAAGGCGCGGTTCATGCCGAAGCCCAGTTCGCGCACCCACACCTCGCCCTCGTCGCGGCGGATGATGTCGAGCACCTGCTGGAACTCGGGCGTGGCGTCGACCGTGTCGACCACGCGCCCGCGTTCGATCACCAGCGTGACCGGTTTCGCGGGCCGGTTCGACAGGTACGAGGTATCGCCGAACACGTGCACCTGCACGCGCCCGTTCACCGCCTCGAGGTCGAGCGCTTCGGTGAACACTTCGCCGATCGGGAACTGGCCGCCGACGTTATTCATCTCGCTGTAGTCGCCTACATTGAGCTTGGCCGGTTCGAAGCGGGATGCGAACACCAGCTCCTCGCCGCCACCGCACACGCGGCCGGCCGGCGCCACATCGATGCGCGCCTTGAGCGCCTTGCCGACGCCCCGGAAGTACGCGGGATCGTAGGCCAGCGCCTCGATGTAGTGTTCGCCCTGCGCGCCGGGCATGCGCGACAGGTGCACGTGCTCGATCACCTTCAGCCCCAGCTTGAACAGCTCGACGCGGATGCGGAACGCCTCCAGCCGGAAGTTGGTCGACTGGACCAGCACCACCAGGTCCTTGGGCGCCATGCGCCGGAACGCAGCCAGCACCTGGTCGGGCGCCACGCTGTCGAAGTCGATGAAGGCCGCATCCGGCAGGTTGCGGCGATAGGCCTCGGCCAGCGCACGCGACAGACCGGTGCGGCTGTCATGCACCACCAGCGCCGCGTGTGCCGGGCCGTGCTCGAGCGCGACCTGCAGCACGTCGCGCAAATGCCTTTCGGCCGCGTCGATGGCGGGCGCGGGCAGGTCGGGCGACAGTTGAACAGCGGGAATAGCGAGGGAAGTCATGGCGGAGCCGGCGGTCTTCGAACCCAACATTATACGTACGTGCGCCGAAAAGTTCCCTTGATCAGCCCGGAATTTGATCCTTGAAGGCTCGCCTGGCGCTACTCCTTGTACGGCGCGCCGTACGGGAAACAGCGGCGCTATGATTTCAATAGCGACAACAGCCCAGCGTGAGGCGGGCGTTGTCGCGCCTTTGACAATCACGGCGGAGCGAGATGGCATACCGATGGGAAACGCCGGCCAGCGTCTGGCTGGAGGACGACAAGAGCAGGCAGTTCACGCTGCTGGCGACCGAGGGCCTGGGCCGGATCGACTGGCAGGCCCAGGCGCCCGGCCGCCTGCCGGACGTCGCCCGCCTGCTGGGCGCCTCGCTGCCCACGTCGTGCGAATGCGCGGCCATCTATCCGGAAGGCTTCGGGTTCTGCCCGAACTGCGGCCGGCCGCTGGCCAGGCTGGCCGGCCAGGCCGCCACCCAGCCGGCGTGGTGGGGCCCGCACGCCGACCAGCTGCTGCCGCGCCATGTGCCGCATGGCTTGCCCGTCACGTCGCTGCCGCTTGGCGACAGCCTCGAGGAACGCCCGGCCGCGCCGCACGTCGGACGCTTCGATGTAGCGATGCCGGTGCCGCCCAACGCGCACTGCGTGTTCGCCGCCGCCGGTTACGGCTTTCCGGTGCAGCGGCTGCTGGCGCTGGCGACCACGCGCGGCGTGCTGCAGTACTGGGATCCGCTGGCCGCGCTGTGGCATGTGATGTCTCCCGAAAGCCCGGCCGACGAGCTGGCGTTCACCGCTTCCGCCTACGCCTGGCTACCGGCGTCCAATCCTCGCCGGGGCGAAGTGGCCATCGTGCCGGCGTCGCACGGCCCGCGCCGCCTGCTGGTCAACCCGATCACCGACAGCTTTCGCACCGAGCCGGTGCTCGACGCGGCGCTGGTCGCCGCGCCCGGCACGATGCGGCGCCACATGGCCTGCCTGTTCAAAGGGATAGGC
>JBJMVW010000279.1:0-1729 GCA_045810465.1 Massilia sp.
GCTGTCGATGTGCCCGGCCATGCACTCGTGCGCCATCAGGTCGAGCGCCTGCTCCACCGGCACAGCTTTCTTGTACGGACGGTCGCCCGCCGTGAGCGCGTCGTAGATGTCGCAGATCGTCAGGATCCTCGTCTGCAGGCTGATCTGCGGCTCGCGCAAGCCCATCGGGTAGCCCGAGCCGTCCAGCTTTTCATGATGCCCGTGCGCAATCGCGGGGACGCCGGACAGGTCGCGCGTCCACGGGATCAGCACCAGGAACGAGTACGAGTCCACCACGTGCGCTTCGATCTGGCGCCGCTCGTCCGCCGTCAGGCAGCCCTTGGGCAGGCTCAGCGCGGCAAGCTCGTTGTCGTCGAGCAGGTGCAGCCGCTCGCCGTCCGGATCGCAGCACGGGTACTGCGCAATGTCGCGCAGGTTGGGCAGTTCGGCCCCGGGCGAAACGGCCGGCTCATTGGCGCGGCGAATGGTGGCAAGGAAACCGTCCAGGCGCACCCGCTCTTCGCCAAGCTGCGCCTCAGCCTTTTCGATTTCCCGCCTGAACGCAGTTGCGCCCCAGTCCTGTTCCAGTCGCCGCTGCGCCAGTTCGCGCCAGGCTTGCCGCTCGATGCAGGCGCGCGCATACCTGAAGCGCTGCTCGAGAAGGCGCATGTCGGCATGATGCAGCTTTTTCGCCTTGCAAAGCACGTGCTCGCGCACGCCAACCTTGCCGAAATCGTGCAGCAGCGCAGCGTAGCGGATCTCGCGCAGCTGGTCTTTCGAGAACGCCACCTGGCGCAAGGCCGGATCCTGCGCGCGGTCGAGCATGCCCGCCAGGCGTTCGGCGTAGCTGGCCACCCGGAACGAATGGCCGGCTGTGACCGGGTCGCGTTCCTCGATCGCCTGCACCGACGCGCGCACGAAGCCGTCGAGCAGGCGTTCGATGTCGGAGTAAAGCTGGAAATTTTTCAACGCGACGGCGGTCTCGGCGCATACCCCGGTCAGCAACTCCAGGTCGGCCTCCTGGAAGGCATGCGGGTCGGACGAACTGTCGACCTGGATCAGGCCCAGCACCTCGTCGCCGGCGATCAGCGGCACGCACATCACGCTGCGCAGCGTTTGCCCGACGATCGAATCCTGCGCCGCGAAATGGCGGTCGGACAAGGTGTCGACGGACAGGATCGCGCGTTTCCTGTCGAGCACCTCGTCGACGATCGTGCGCGAGATGCGCACCTGCCGCGGGTCCTCGGTCTTGCCATTGCGGCGCCGTGCGGCAACCGGCACAGGCGGATCGCGCCGGTTTTGCCGCAACAGGATGAAGGCGCGCTCGGCTTGCGGAAACAGGTCGAAGATGAAATTCATGATCTTTTCCGTCAGCGTCTCGCGGTCGGTCACCGCGCCGAGCGCAATGCTCACCTGGGCCATCGCGTGCAGTTTGAGCACCGACTTTTCGAGCTCGCCACGGTCCGCCTCGCGCGGCGCGGCTGCCGGCGGCGGCATGAATTGGGTGGCATCGACTGCCGTCGTGATGACCGTCGGCATGCTGTCCACCGCCGGCGCCACCAGCGAGCGGAACACCATCCGGGTGGACGCCAGCGCCAGCTCGTCGCCATCTTGCAGCGGCTTCCACGTGCCCGGCGCGATGCGCTCGCCACGCACAAACGTGCCGTTGCTCGAGTGCAGGTCCTCGATCAGCCAGGCGGCGCCACGGCGCTGGATGCGCGCGTGGCGGCGGCTGATGGTGTGCCTGGGA
>JBJMVW010000280.1:0-1846 GCA_045810465.1 Massilia sp.
AATGCGCAAGATGGGCTCGTGGCTGGAAAGCGCTGAGTGTAATGGTATTTTGGCAATTGTGAAACGACGTGCCATTCATTGCCATGCCGCTAACGATTTCCACCAGAAGTGGCTGAGGCCGTTTGTCCTCTGGTGGCCGACGCCTGGAAAACCAACATCCGGGGCCATTTTTCCGCGGGGAGGGATGTTGCGATACAATACCCCGTGCTATTCTGAAGAGCTTTCCAAAGCAACGAATTTGCTGTAGCTGTAAAAGTCCTTCCCCCACAACTTGATGTCTTGTAAGTGCGATCCGCTAACCGGTCAGGCCGTGTCGCGGAAGGTTAGATTAACCCGCCAAACTCGCGAAACGCGAAGAAAGGTGAGCAAGAATGATGCAACAATATAACGCCAACTCGTATCTGTTCGGCGGTAATGCGCCGTACGTGGAAGAGTTGTATGAAGCCTACCTGAGCAACCCGGGCTCGGTGCCGGACAACTGGCGCGCCTATTTCGACGCGATGCAGCACGTGCCCGCCGTCGACGGTTCCAGCAAGCCGGACGTGGACCACTCCTCGGTCATCGCCTCGTTCGCCGAGCGCGCCAAGCAGGGACCGATCCGCACCATCTCCGCCACGCAAGATCCGGAACTCGGCCGCAAGCGCGTCGCCGTCACCCAGCTGATCGCCGCCTACCGCTACCTCGGTTCGCAATGGGCCAACCTCGACCCGCTGCAGCGCCAGGAGCGTCCGTCGCTGCCGGAACTCGAGCCGGCCTTCTACGGTTTCACCGAAGCCGACCTCGACACCGTATTCAACATCAGCAACACCTACTTCGGCCAGGAAAACGCGTCCCTCCGCGACCTGCTGAGCATGCTGCGCGACACCTACTGCCGCTCGATCGGCGCTGAAATCATGTACGTCAGCGACCCGACCGAAAAGCGCTGGCTGCAGGAAAAGCTGGAGTCGATCCGCTCGACCCCGACCTTCACCGCCGAAAAGAAAAAACACATCCTCGACCGCCTGACCGCGGCCGAAGGCCTCGAGCGCTACCTGCACACCAAATACGTCGGCGCCAAGCGCTTCTCGCTGGAAGGCGGCGAGTCGTTCATCGCCTCGATGGACGAAGTGATCCAGCGCGCCGGTGAGAAGGGCATCCAGGAAATCGTGATCGGCATGGCCCACCGCGGCCGCCTGAACGTGCTGGTCAACACGCTGGGCAAATCGCCGGCCGACCTGTTCGAAGAATTCGAAGGCAAGCACGCCGACGACCTGCCGTCGGGCGACGTCAAATACCACCAGGGCTTCTCGAGCGACATCAGCACCGCCGGCGGCCCGGTCCACCTGTCGCTGGCGTTCAACCCGTCGCACCTCGAGATCGTCAACCCGGTCGTCGAAGGCTCGGTCAAGGCGCGCATGGAGCGCCGCGGCGACCCGGAAGGCAAGCAAGTGCTGCCGATCCTGGTGCACGGCGACGCCGCATTCGCCGGCCAGGGCGTCGTGATGGAAACCCTGAACCTGGCGCAGACCCGCGGCTACGGCACCGGCGGCACGGTGCACATCGTGATCAACAACCAGATCGGCTTCACCACCTCCGACCCGCGCGACTCCCGCTCGACGCTGTACTGCTCGGACGTGGTCAAGATGATCGAAGCGCCGGTGCTGCACGTGAACGGCGACGACCCTGAAGCGGTCGTGCTGGCCACCCAGATCGCGCTCGACTACCGCGTCCAGTTCGGCAAGGATATCGTGGTCGACATCATCTGCTACCGCAAGCTGGGCCACAACGAGCAGGACACCCCGGCGCTGACCCAGCCGCTGATGTACAAGAAGATCGCCAAGCACCCGGGCACCCGCAAGATGTACGC
>JBJMVW010000281.1:0-8936 GCA_045810465.1 Massilia sp.
GCCTTGGCCGGCTTGCCGGCGGCGACCCGGTCTTCCGGCGACTCGACGCCGTGGTCGAGCGCATTGCGCAGCATGTGCACCAGCGGGTCGTACAGGCTGTCGACCACGACGCGGTCGACTTCGGTCTCGGCGCCTTCGATGTTCAGTTCGACTTCCTTGCCCAGGTCCTTGGCCAGTTCCCGCACCAGGCGCGGGAATTTCTGGAACAGGCGGCCGACCGGCTGCATGCGCGTGGCCAGCGTGGCGCGCTGCAGTTCGGCCGAGTAGCGCGAGGCGCGCTCGAGCGTTTCGGTCAGGGTCGCCATCAGCGTGGCGGCCTGGCCTTCGAACTTGAACTGCAGCAGGCGCTCGAGCAGCACTGACGCCTGGTTGGCGGCCTGCACCGATTCGCCGGCCACTTCCAGCAGCGCGTCGAGCTTGACCGCATCGATGCGGATGCTCTCGTCCTTGGCCGGCGCGGCGGCGGCGCGCGCTTCCTGCACCTTGGCGTCAGTGCGGCGCTCGACGCCGTCCCAGCCCGGCCTGGCGCCGGCATCGGCAGCGTTCGGCGCGGCGGCAGGCGCAGGGCTGGCCGCTGCCGCAGCCGGCGTCGCGGTCCCGGCCGGGACCACCGCCGCGTACATCGCATTCCAGTCAAGCCCGTCCTGGCCGGCGGCCGGTGCGCTGGCCGCTGCCGGGGCCGTGGCGGCAACCGGCGCCGGCGCGGCTGGCGCGGCGCTCGGGGCGCCCTTGCCTTCGATGGCGTCCTTCAGGATGCGCTCGAGGTCGGCCGGCATCGACGCCAGCTGCTCGGGCGTGGTTCCGTTGTTCAGGTCGGTGAGCTGGTCGGCGACGAAGCCCGACGCCTGCAGCGCCGCCTCGACCGCGATCGGCGTGACCGGCGCGGCGCCGGTGCGCAGCGCGTCGAACAGGTTCTCGGTCAGGTGGCAGGCCGCCACCAGCGCGGGCAAGCCCATGAAGCCGGCGCCGCCCTTGATGGTGTGGAAGGAACGGAACACCGCGTTCAGCGTTTCCTTGTTGTCGGGATCGCGTTCGAGGCGCAGCAGGTGTTCTTCAACATTCACCGCCAGGTCCATTGCCTCGACGACGAATTCCTTGAGCATATCGTCCATTAGAATCCCAGATCGGCAAGAAGATCGTCAACACTGTCCTGGTCGAGCGCCGCGGACGGCACCGACGGGCCAGACATCAGCTCGGCCGGCTGTTCGGCCGCCGACTGCTTTTGCGCCAGCTTCTCGCGCACTTCCGGCGGCGCGTTGTCGCGCAGCAGCTGGGCCAGTTCGTTCTCGACGGTCTTGGTGATGTTGACCACTTTCTTGATCAGCTGGCCGGTGATGTCCTGGAAGTCCTGCGCCATCATGATCTCGAGCAGGCGCGCCTTCTCGGCCTCGGTCGCTTCCGACACGGCCGCCGCGAACTGGCGCGAGTCGCCGGCCAGCGCCTTGAATTCGTCAATACTGAGCTTGCCGGCGAACAGGTCGGCCCAGCGCCCTTCCATGTCCTTGGCGTGTTTCGACAGCACATCCTGGGCCGGCATGCCGTCGTCGAGCGTGTTGAGCACCTTGTTGGCGGCCTGTTCCGTCAGGCTGGCGACATATTCGAGGCGGTCCTGGGCGTCGACGATCGCCGACGACGCTTCGGTCAGCTTCTGGTCGTAGCCGAGTTCGCGCAGCGAGTCGTGCAGCAGGCGCACGATGCCGCCGAGGCGTTCGAACATGCCCTTCTCGGCTTCGGACAGCTCGGGGGCCTCGGCAGCGGCAGGCGCACTGGCGGCCGGCTGGGCTGGCGCGGCGGCCGGGCGGGAAGACACTTCATCGAAGAGCGCCTCGAGGTCGTCTTCGGCTGGCGCCGGTGCCGCTGCTGCTTGAGGTGCCGGGGCGTCGGCGCGCTGCGCTGCCACTTCCTCGAATAGTGCGTCGAAATCGTCAGCCGCGTCGCTCATAATCCCTGCTTCTCCATAACGTATAAATGTCGCAAAACTTGCGTGAAATCCGGTCGGTGCTGCGCACGTTGCCCGGCCGCGAACGCGGCCCCGGCACTTGTGCAAGTACTGTCACGAGTGTAACAGTGCTGTTGCCGTAGGTAAATGTCAGAAACCGCGCCGCGTTGAAATGGACAACAAATCTTATTTCCGAGACAATCGAATCGTCTTTTTTATGATTCTTTTCATAAGCCCGGTGTTGTATTTTGTAATCGCGATGCCCAACCGCTTTTTTCCTCCAGAACAGCGAACGGGGGTTTGAGCAGGCTCAACGGCTCGCGTTCTAACAATCGCGACAACGGGGACTACAATACAAACGACGATGGCGTCGGAGGAGGCAGCATGTACAACAAGATCCTGATCACCACCGACGGCTCGGCGGTTTCGCAACATACCGCCTGTGCCGGCGTCAAGTTTGCCCACCAGATGGGAGCCGAGGTACTGGCGCTGTTCGTCGCGCCCGAATACCAGTATCCGGTGTATGTTGAAATCATCCCGCCGTCCTACCCCAGCGAGGAGGAATACCTGGCCCAGATGAAACGCATGGGCGAGGAATACATGGGTTCGATCATGCGCTCGGCCGAAAAATGCGGGCTCAGGCACAGCTGCATGACCGCGTTTTCCGATTCCACCGCGCTGAAGATCGTCGATATTGCAGAACAGGAACACTGCGACCTGATTTTCATGGGCTCGCACGGGCGCAGCGGCTGGGGCCAGCTATTGCTCGGCAGCGTGACCAACAAGGTGCTGTCGCATACGACCCGGCCGGTGCTGGTGCACCGCCTGATCAAGGAGCCCGGCACCTGAAGCGGGCAAACGGCTGCGGGTGTTGCGCGAACGTCCGGGCGCCGAATGTTTGTTGAAAAAGACAACTTTTTATGCAAATAATGTGTTAACGTGAAGTTGTTGTCCACGGCCTTTGAAAGCGGATCCCATGATACGAATCGTCATTGCCGATGACCACACCATCATGCGCGAGGGGCTCAAGCGGATCCTCGACGGCGCACTCGACATCGAAATTGTCGGCGAAGCCATCAACGGCTTCGAGGTGCTGACCCATGTGCGCCAGGGCGGCTTCGACCTGTTGCTGCTCGACCTGTCGATGCCCGGGCGCAGCGGCGTCGACCTGATCCGCCAGGTGCGCAGCGAGGCGCCCAAGCTGGCGATCCTGATCCTGACCATGCACGAGGAAGAACAGTACGCGGTGCGCGCGATCCGGGCCGGCGCCCAGGGCTACCTGACCAAGGAAAGCGCGGGCACCCAGCTGGTCGGTGCGATCCGCAAGGTCGCTTCCGGGCGGCCCTACATCAGCACAGAGGTAGCCGAGCAACTGGCGCTGAACATCATGGCGCCCAACGAGCAGTTGCTGCACAAGCAGCTGTCCGACCGCGAGTTCGAGGTGTTCTCGCTGCTGGTGGGCGGCAAGTCGATCACCGAGATTGCCAACAACCTGCACCTGTCGGTCAAGACGGTCAGTACCCACAAGACCCGGATCATGCAGAAAATGGGGATGACATCGCTGTCGGAGATGGTACAGTATGCGGTCGCACACCGGCTGCTGTCGCCGATGAAAGCGTGATGGCCGAATAGATTTAGACCGCAGCGCCACGTTTTTTGTGCCACCCATGCGTTCCGCAGCAGCTCCGCACCCGATAAAAATCAAGACCGTCCTACCCGCGCCTGACCTTCTCCTCCCTCTGTAGCAGGCGTTTTCAGTAGGACGACTCCTACAAGACCACGCTCCTTCCTACCTACATTTTCAGCCATTGCTGATATCAATGCCGAACTCGTGTTGGCATACTTAATTCAGCGTTTCGACTTGCTTGCGATTCACATTTCCCAACGTGAGCCAGCCCTGCCGCAGTTTTCATCTTAATTGAAGCACCGGTAGCGACGCCCCGGCCCAAGTCCACGTGGATCGCCGCAGCCTGAAACTTGATTTCCTTCACCTGGAGATGAGCATGCAGTCCCAGTCAACGTCAGAACAACGCAACGCCACCCAATCGACCATGCACACCTCGCCGATGGAGGCTGGCCGCCAACGCCAGGGTCGTCTCTGGTCCAACCTGAAAGAAGTCTGCGACCTGCTCCACATCACGGCCGCCGTTTCCGTCAATTCCGAAGAACTGCTGTTCCAGCACGTGCAATTCAAAACCGGCCAGCGTGTCCACACGATCGGCCAGGCCTTCGACACGCTGTACATCGTCAACTCGGGTTTCCTGAAAACCGTCCTCATCGACGAGTTCGGTAACGAGCAGGTGCTGAGTTTCCCGATGAAGGGCGACATGCTCGGCGTCGACGGCATCCACACCCGCCACTACGCGTCGGAAGCGGTCGCGCTGTCCGATTGCGACCTGATCCTGGTCCCGTTCAAGAAGCTGACCGCCCTCGGGCGCGTGCACGCCGAGCTCGAAAACGTCATGTACGGGGTGATGAGCCGCGAGCTGGTGCGCGAGCAGGCAATGATCGGCATGCTCGGCGCGCTGTCGGCCGAGGCGCGCGTGGCGCGCTTCCTGGTCTCGCTGGCCGACCGCTTCGCCGCCATGGGGTATTCCAGCAAACTGTTCAACCTGCGCATGACGCGCCACGAAATCGGCAGCTACCTTGGCCTGACGCTCGAAACGGTCAGCCGCACGCTGTCGGCATTCAACGAAATCGGCCTGATCACGGTCGACCAGCGCACCATCGGCATCAAGGACGCGGAAGCGCTCAAGACGCTGCGCCGCCTGCCGCCGTCGCGCTCCCGGGCGAAACAGGCCAGCGCCAAGGCAAAGGCCGAGGTCGACCAGTCGGGCGACGACCAGGTGCTGGCGGCCGTGTAAAGCCGCTTTTACCAAACAGCAAAGCCGGTATCCCTTTGCGGGGAACCGGCTTTTGCGTTTCCAGAGTCAGCACGTCATTCCCGCCGCGCGGGAATCCCAGTTGAGTTAGCACGGCATTCCCGGCGAGCGGGAATTCCAGTTGAGTTAGCACGTCATTCCCGCCGCGCGGGAATTCCAGTTGAGTTAGCACGGCATTCCCGCGCAGGCGGGAATTCCAGTTGAGTTAGCACGTCATTCGCGCGCAGGCGGGAATTCCAGTTGAGTTAGCACGTCATTCCCGCGCAGGCGGGAATCCCAGTTGAGTTAGCACGTCATTCCCGCGCAGGCGGGAATCCCAGTTCATGCGGCGCCGTTAGCGCACGCGCTTGCTTATTGCTCCCAAACTGGGATTCCCGCCTACGCGGGAACGACGTGTTAACTAATCAGCCGGCTAACTAATCAGTCGGCTAACTGATCAATCGCGCACCAGCACGCCGTTGTTGACCTTGACCTTGTCGCCGGCGCGATAACCCGGGTCATTTTCGTACTGCACGGTCTGGGTCGCGCCGTTAGCGTAGCGCACTACCACTTCGTAGCGCTGGCTGTGGCGGACGTTGCGCTCGATGTTGTTGCCTACCATCGCGCCGCCGACGCTGCCGGCCACGGTCGCGGCCGTGCGGCCGTTGCCGCTGCCAACCTGGTTGCCAAGCAAGCCACCGACCAATGCGCCGCCGATCGTCCCCAGGTAGCGGCCGTCGCCATTGACTTCAACCACATTGACCGCTTCCACCGTCGCGCAATTGCTGCAATAGCGCGCCAGATTCGGTGCGCTGCGCACCCCGCCTGCAATCAGCGGCCGCCCTAGCGTGGCGCTGGAGTAGCGTCCGTTGGCGCGGATGGTTGCCGTCACCGCAGCATCGGGGGCGATGCGGTCGCTGCGGCGGATGCGGTAGGTGCCGCTGTATTCGCCCGGCCGCACTTCCGGCAGGAAGAAGATGCCGCGGCTACCGGCAATGCTCACCTCCACCTTGGCGTCCGGCGTGCCGGCCAGGTTGAAGGTCAGGTCGTTGCCTGGCGCCAAGTCGTCGGCGCCGCGCACGTCGAAGCGCTCGACGCGCGGCACCGAGGCCAGGTCGCCGCGACGCCCCGCAACCCGGCCCGGGCCGCGCAGCAGCGACTCGCTCAGCGCGGCCGTGGCGACGCGGTTGCCGATTCGCAGGTTGGCGGTCACGCCGCTGTCGGGCTTGATCCGGTCGTGCGCGCCAATCGTGTAGGTGCCGGTGTACTGCCCCGGCTCGACTTCGCTCAGGTGCACATTGCGGGTGGCGCCGTCGATGTGCAGCGTGGCCCTGCCGCCCGGGGTCCCGTACACGTCGAAATTGAGCTCGACGCCGGGCACCAGGCGGCGCACTTCGTCCACATTGAAGCCGTTGATCGCGGGCGCCGAGGCGCTCTCTTGCGAATACTGCTGGGCATGCGCCGGCGCCACCGCCAGCGTCATCGAATACAGCGGGGCCATCGCGACCAGCATGGCGCACAGGGATTGTCGCATTTTCATATAGTTCTCCTTGTTGTTGTTGGGCAAGGCGAGCGCCTTGCCGGTAAATACAAGGAGAAATTACTCCTGCGCACGTTCCGGGTCCGTGCGCTGACGTACGCAGTGCACCGCATCGCCCGAGCTGACATAGATGCCGTCGTCGTTTGCGGGCGTCAGCAGGTGGCCGCCGGTGAACGCGCCGAACGACGGCAGGATCATGCGGCGCGGCCCGACCACGAAGCACGGCAGGCGTAGCGCGTCGAAGCGGGTGGCCAGCAAAAAGGCTGGATGGACGTGGCCGGCCAGCGCGTAGCCGGGCGTCTCGAGGTCCGGATGATGGCACAGCGCGAACGGCCCGGCCGCATGCGGCTCGTCGACCAGCCCGATCCCGAGCGCGGCGGCGGGATCGCCGGCATGGCGGTCGTGGTTACCGCGCACCAGGGTCAGCACCAGCCGGGGATGGCGCCGGCGCCAGTCCAGCAGCGCCGCCTGGGTCGCCGGCGCGTGCGCGGCGCGCGCGTGCAGGAAGTCGCCGAGGAACACGATGCGTTCGGCGCCGTGGAGCAGCACCAGCTGCTCGAGCGCGTCGAGGTTCTGGGTGGTGGTCCCGCGCGGCACCGGCACCCCGAGCGCGCGGAACGAAGCGGCCTTGCCGAAGTGGATGTCGGCCACCACCAGCGTCTTCTCGCGCGGCCAGAACAGCGCCTTCTGCGGCAGCAGCAACAGCTCTTCGCCAGCCACCTCGATCCGCAGCGCACTCACGCCGCCGCCGCCTTTTCCAGTTCGCGCACCATGCGCGCCACCCGGTCCGACAGCTTTTCGGTGCTGACCTTTTCGCGGAAGCGCTCGACCATCAGCGGGAACGCGAACGGCGTCGCGCGCTTCACCTCGCGCCAGGCGATTCGCCGGCCATGCAGCTCGTTCAAGGTATCGCGCAGGCGGGTCAGCTCCAGTTCCTGCTCGAGCACCTCGCGCTGGGCCTGGGTCAGCAGCAGGTTGCCGGCGTCGTGTTTGCGGAACACCTCGAAGAACAGGGACGACGAGGCCTGCACCTGGCGCGCCGATTTCGGCTGGCCCGGATAACCCTGGAACACCAGCCCGGCGATGCGCGCGACTTCACGGAAGCGCTGCTGCGACAGCTGGGTCGCGTTCAGGCTGTCGAGCACGTCCTCGAGCAGGGTCGCGGTATCGAACAGGCCGACCTCGCGCCCGGTTTCGCCTGCGAACACGCTGGCCCAGTCGACTGCTTCGGGCGCCAGCAGCTCCAGCCCGTAGTCGTTGATCGCGATCGAGAACGTGGTCGGCTGGATGCGGCCGATGCGGTATGCGAACAACGAGGCCAGCCCCATGTGCACCGAGCGGCCCGCGAACGGGTACATGAACAGGTGGTAGCCCTCGCGGCTCTTCATGCTCTCGATGGCCAGCGTGTCGCTGGTCGGTAGCGCCGACCAGCGCTGCTGGATCTCGAGCAGCGGGCGCAGCGCCTGCATCTCGGGCCCGTCGAAGCGGCCCAGCGAGGCCAGGCGCAGCTGCTCGAGCGCGGCGTGCGCCAGTTCGGACGACATCGGCATCTTGGCGCCCATCCAGCGCGTCACCGCGCCGCGGCTGCCCAGCGCGCGCTTGACGAACGCGGTCATCTCGTGGACCCTGACCAGCTCGAGGATGCGGCCGCCGAACAGGAAGTGGTCGCCCGGCTTCAGGCGCGAGATGAACGACTCCTCGACGCTGCCGATGCGCCCACCGCTCATGTACTTCACCTGCATCGCCGAATCGGACACGATGGTGCCGATGCCCATCCGGTGGCGGCGCCCGATTGCCGCGTCCGGCACGCGGTACACGCCCTCCTCGTCCGGCAGCACGCGCCGGTATTCGGGATACACGGTGAGGCTCTGGCCGCCGCGCGCGACGAAGTCGAGCGCCCACTGCCATTCGTCGTCCGTCAGCGCGCGGTACGACCAGCTGCCGCGCACCTCCGCCAGCAGTTCGGCCGACCTGAAACCGCCGCCCAGCGCCACCGTCACCAGGTGCTGCACCAGCACGTCGAACGGCTTGTTGGGAACCATCCGCGCCTCGATGCGGCGCGCCGCCACCGCCTGTTTCGCGCCGGCCGCCTCCAGCAGTTCGAGGCTGTTGGTCGGCACCAGCGTCACGCGCGACACCCGCCCCGGCGCGTGCCCGCTGCGCCCGGCGCGCTGCAGCAGGCGCGCGATGCCCTTGGCGCTGCCGACCTGCAGCACCCGCTCGACCGGCAGGAAGTCCACGCCCAGGTCCAGGCTGGCGGTGCAGATCACCGCCTTCAGTTCGCCCTTCTTCAGGCCCAGCTCGACCCAGTCGCGGGTCTCGCGGTCGAGCGAACCGTGGTGCAGCGCGATCACGCCGGCCCACTCGGGCCGCGCGTCGATGATGTTCTGGTACCACAGCTCGGACTGCGAACGGGTATTGGTGAACACCAGCGTGGCATTGTGCTTGTCGATCTCGTCGACCACCGCCGGCAGCATCTGCATGTCGAGATGCCCGCCCCACGGGAAGCGCGCCACGTTCCCGGGTATCAGCGTGTCGACCACGATCTCTTTGCGCAGGTCGCCCTCGACCAGCACGCCCCTGCCCTCGCCGAGCA
>JBJMVW010000282.1:0-2663 GCA_045810465.1 Massilia sp.
ATCGCGCCGTGGTCGACGACGACTGGAGCGTGCTGCGCCTCGAGCCGGAGCAAGGCTCTGGCGGCCAGCTTGCCGAGGCCGTTGTTGTCCCCGAGGGCAAAATCATCGTGCCGCTGACCGTGTGGCTGGCGCAGCGCGAGGTGCTCGCTGCGCGTGCCACGGTCGGCGTGTGGATCGCGTCCGACGAACGCGCCGAACAACTGAAGGGCGACCTGGACAAGTTGGCGGTAGTCGCGGTCGACTTCCCGAAGTTCACCGACGGCCGCGGTTATTCGATCGCGTTCAACCTGCGCAAGCGCCTCGGCTACAAGGGCGAGCTGCGCGCGATCGGCGACGTGCTGCGCGACCAGTTGTTCCAGATGTCGCGTGTCGGCTTCAACGCCTTCGCGACGCGCCAGGACCGCAGCATCCACGACGCGCTCAAGGGCCTGACGGTGTTCTCCGAGGTTTACCAGGCGTCGGTGGACGAGCAGCTGCCGCTGTTCCGCCGCCACCACCGCGACGTGCGCGCCGAGCATAGCGACATCGGCGCGGGCATCTGAGAGGATCGTGCATGAGTGACCTGAACGCCCTCACCCAGCAAACCCGCGCGACGCTCGAACGCATCGCGCACGAGTATTCGCCTGCCGTATTCGCGTCGAGCCTCGCCGCCGAGGACATGGTCCTGACCGACATGATCCTGAAAGGCGGCCTGCCGATCGCCATCTTTTCGCTCGAGACCGGCCGCCTGCACGCCGAAACGCTGGCGGTGCTCGACCAGGTGAAGCAAGCGTACGGCTATGAGATCGCGCTGTACCGCCCGCAGCCGGAACTGGTCGACGCCTATGTGTCGCAGAACGGCCTGAACGCGTTTTACGACAGCGTCGAGATGCGGCGCGAATGCTGCCGCGTGCGCAAGGTCGAGCCGCTCGGGCGCGCCCTGGCCGGGAACAAGGCCTGGATCACGGGCCAGCGCCGCGCGCAGTCCGCGACGCGCTCGGACCTCGCGGTGCAGGAAGACGATAGCGCGCACGGCATGGCCAAGTTCAACCCGCTGGCCGACTGGAGCGAGCAGGACGTGTGGGACTACATCCGCGCCAACCAGGTGCCGTACAACGCGCTGCACGACCGCGGCTACCCGTCGATCGGCTGCGAGCCCTGCACCCGGGCGATCCAGCCGGGCGAGGACGTGCGCGCCGGCCGCTGGTGGTGGGAGAACCCCGAATCGAAGGAATGCGGCCTGCACCTGGTCGACGGCAAACTCATTCGCATCAAATCCGTGGCCGCGTGAGCCACCACAAGAATACAGGCACCATGACTACTTTTACTGACATGCCGGGGGCGCCGAGCCCGCGCGCACTCGCCGACGTGAATGCGCGCCACCTCGACGCACTGGAATCGGAAGCGATCCACATCATGCGCGAGGTCGCGGCCGAATGCGCCAACCCTGCCCTGCTGTTTTCGGGCGGGAAGGACTCGGTCGTGCTGCTGCGCCTCGCTGAAAAGGCCTTCCGCCCAGGTAAATTCCCGTTCCCGCTGGTGCACATCGACACCGGCCACAACTTCGACGAAGTGATCGCCTTCCGCGACGCGCGCGCCGCCGAACTGGGCGAACGCCTGATCGTCGGCTCGGTCGAGGACTCGATCAAGCGCGGCACCGTACGCCTGCGTAACCCGCAGACCGACTCGCGCAATGCGGCGCAGGCCGTGACGCTGCTCGAGACGATCGCCGAACACGGCTTCGACGCCTGCATCGGCGGCGCCCGCCGCGACGAGGAAAAGGCGCGCGCCAAGGAACGCATCTTCTCGTTCCGGGACGAATTCGGCCAGTGGGACCCGAAGGCCCAGCGCCCCGAACTCTGGGACCTGTACAATACCCGCGTCCACCCGGGCGAGAACATGCGCGTCTTCCCGATCTCGAACTGGACCGAGCTCGACGTGTGGCAGTACATCGCCCGCGAAAAGCTGGCCCTGCCCTCGATCTACTTCGCGCACGAGCGCCAGGTCATCCCGCGCAACGGCCTGCTGGTGCCGCTGACGCCACTGACCCCGGCCCGCGAAGGCGAGGCCGTCGAAACGCGCACCGTGCGCTTCCGTACCGTGGGCGACATCTCGTGCACCTGCCCGGTGGCCTCGGATGCCGATACGGTTGCAGGCATCATCGCCGAGACCGCGGTGACCCAGGTGACCGAGCGCGGCGCGACCCGGATGGACGACCAGACCTCCGAAGCCTCGATGGAAAAACGTAAAAAAGCAGGATACTTCTGATGAACGCGATGACCGACAATTTGAACCAACGCCGGGGCGCCGTATCGGGCCTGCTGCGCTTCATCACCGCCGGCTCCGTCGACGACGGCAAGAGCACCCTGATCGGCCGCCTGCTGTTCGACAGCAAAGGCATCTTTGCCGACCAGCTCGACGCCGTGTCGCGCTCGAAGCACAAGCGCACCGTGGGCGACACGATCGACCTGTCGCTGCTGACCGACGGCCTGGAAGCCGAACGCGAACAGGGCATCACCATCGACGTGGCCTACCGCTACTTCGCGACCCCGAAGCGCAAGTTCATCATCGCCGACACCCCCGGCCACGAGCAGTACACCCGCAACATGGTGACCGGCGCCTCGACCGCCGACGCGGTGATCATCCTGGTCGACGTGTCGAAGGTGAAGCTGGGCGAGGACGGC
>JBJMVW010000283.1:0-18566 GCA_045810465.1 Massilia sp.
CCCGACCTGGGAGGTCGACCTCGAGCGCGCCTCGCTCGGCTTCCTGCACGATCACTGCATCCAGGGCACCGTGGTGTTTCCGGGCGCTGGCTACGTCGAGATGGCGGCCTTCGCGGCGCGCACGCTGTTTGGCCAGCTGTCGCTCGCGGCCTTCGCCGGCATCGAATTCCGGCGCGCGCTGTACCTCACGCCCGACCAGCCGGTCACTCTGCGACTGTCGGTCGATCCCGCCACCTGCGCGTTCCGCATCGCGAGCCGCGCCTGGGGCGATGCCGCCGCGCCCTGGCAGCTGCACTGCACCGGCCAGCTGCTGACCGGCGGCCGCGGGCCGGGGCGCCCGGTGGACCTGGCCGCGCTCGCGGCGCGCTGCCCGACGGCGATACCGGCGGCGTCCTGCTACCGTCATTTCGAACGCCTCGGCCTCGAATACGGCCCGCTGTTTCGCGGCATCAGCCAGCTGGGACAGGGCGACGGCGAGGCGCTGGCGCGGATCGAGGTGCCGGCGCCGCTGCACGAGACCATGGGCCAGTTCGCCATCCACCCGGCGGTGCTCGACCTGTGCTTCCAGACGCTGGCCGCGGCCCTGCCGTTCGACAGCGGCAACAGCGCCGTCTACATGCCGACCGGGGTGGCCGAAGGCCGTATCGTGCGCGAGCTCCCACGCCAGCTGTGGATCCACGCCGTCATCACGCGCCGCGACAGCCAGGGCATGGAGGGCGACATCCGCATGTTCGACGACGACGGCTGCCTGCTGCTCGAAATCGCCGGCTGCAGCGCGCGCGCGCTCGGCGGCGCGGCCCAGCCGTTCGCGGTCACGCCGCAAAAACTGTATCAACCCGAGTGGATTGCGCTTGCCGCGCCGCCCGGCGCGCAGGCCGCCACGCCCGGCGCCTGGCTGCTGTACGGGGGCGAACCGGCGCTGGCGGGCGAAGTCGCGGCCGAGCTGGCGCGCCGCGGCCAGCGCGCGCTGGCGGTTGGCGCCGGCGCGTTCGACGCCGCCAGCGAGGCCGCCTGGGCCGCGCAGATCGCACGCATGCCCGCCGGCCTGCCGTTCAAAGGCGTGCTGCACCTCGACCTGTGCCGCGCTGTCCTCGGCGAGTCGCCGTCGGCGGCGCAGGTCGGCGCGGAGCTCGAGCGCGGCTGCATCACCACGCTCAACCTGGTCAAGGCGCTGGCCGCGCTGGCCGGTCCCGCCAGGCCGCGGCTGTGGATCGTCACGCGCGGCACCCAGCCGGTGCTGGCGGGCGAGCGCCCCGATCCGTTCCGGGCGCCGGTATGGGGCATGGCGCGGGTGCTGGGACACGGTGAACATATCGACCTGTGGGGCGGCCTCAATGACCTGGCGCCGGCGGCGCAGCCGGACGACGCGCGCCGCATCGTCGACGAATGCCTGGGCGAGGATGCGGAAGACCAGGTCGCGTGGCGCGGCGGCGTGCGCTACGCGCTGCGGCTGGCCGAATCCGACAGCGCGCTGCGGCTGCCGGCGCCGCCGCGCCTGCGCGCCGATGCCAGCTACCTGGTCACCGGCGGCCTCGGCGCGCTCGGGCTGGAGGTGAGCCGCTGGATGGTGCAGCGCGGCGCGCGCCACCTGGTGCTGGTGGGACGCGCCGGCCTGCCCGAGCGCGCCAGCTGGGACCAGCTGCCCGCCGACCACCCCGCCGCCGGCCGCGTGGCGCGCGTGCGCGAGCTGGAGCGGATGGGCGCGAGCGTCACCATCGCCGCGTTCGATATCGCCGACCGGCGCGCGCTCGATACGCTCCTCGCCACGATGCGCGCCGAGGCGCGTCCGCCGGTGCGCGGGGTGATCCATGCCGCCGGCGTGGCCCAGCCGCGCCTGCTGGCGCAGTCGGGCAACGAGGAATTTTCGGCCGTCATGCCGGCCAAGGTGCTGGGCGCCTGGAACCTGCACTGCGCCCTGCGCGAGGAGCAGCTCGACTTCTTCATGCTGTTTTCGTCGGTCGCGTCGCTGGTGATCTCGGTAGGCCAGGGGAACTACGCGGCCGCGAATACCTTCCTCGACATGCTGGCGCACCAGCGCCGCGCCGATGGGCTGCCCGCGACCAGCATCAACTGGGGGCCGTGGGGCGATGTCGGGATGGCGACCCAGCTCGACCTGCTCACCTACTTCCACAGCCGCGGGTTCTATCCGATGACCGCGGACCAGGGTTGCGAAGCGCTCGGCTGGCTGATGAGCGGTCGCTGCGGCCAGGCCGTGGTGCTGGGCGCCAGGTGGTCGCTGGTGGGCGACACCAGTCCGCTCGGGATCGCCGCGCCAATGCTGGCCGGCGTGATCGCCGCCGAACAGGCCGGGACACCGGAGAGCGCGCCCGCCGCCGGCGCCGGCGCCAACCTGCTGGCGCAGCTGGCCGCCTGTCCCGACGAAGCGGCGATGCGCGCGCTGGTCGCCGCCGAGGTGCGTGCGATGGCCTGCCGCGTGCTGCGCATCGACAGCGCCAGCCTGGAGCTCGACGACAGCATCAGCAGCCGCGGGCTCGACTCGATGATGGCGATCGAACTGAAGAACCGCATCGAGCAATCGTTCAAGGCGGGGGTTGCGATCGTCGACCTGCTGCGCGGGATCAGCGCCACCGCCATCGCCGACGCGGTGCTGGCCCAGCTGCGCGACCAGCAGCTGCTGCTGCAGGATCCGGCGGTCGCCGACATCCTGGCCAGCCTCGACACGCTCAGCGCGGCCGACAGGGACGCGCTGCTGACCGCCAACCAGAACCCGGAGTCTTCGCAATGACCAACCTGGAATCGAAAATCCGCGCCCTCAACCCGTCCCAGCGCAGCGCGGTGCAGCGCGCCCTCGCCAGCCGCGCCGCCGCCACGCAGGGGTTGGGCCGCAAACCGGTGTCGCGCAGCCCGCTGTCGCCGCCGCAGATGCGGCTGTGGCTGACCTCCCAGCTGGACGGCGCCAGCAGCGCCTACAACATCCCGGGCGTGTTCAGGCTCAGCGGGGCGCTGCGCGTGGAGCGTGTGCGCGACGCGTTGCAGGCGCTGCAGGCGCGCCACGAAAGCCTGCGGACCAGCTTCGGCACCGACGCCGACAACCGGCCGTTCCAGCGCATCCACCCGAGCGCCACGCCGGACTTTGCGCTGCTCGATTGCCCGCGCGCCGAACTCGCGCAGCGGATGCGCGCGCTGATCCTGGAGCCGTTCGACCTCGGCGCCGGCCCGGCCTGGCGCGCGCGCCTGCTGGCAGTCGGCGACGGCGAGCACCTGCTGGTGCTGAGCTTCCACCACCTGGTGTTCGACGGCTGGTCGCTCGGCGTGTTTGCGCGCGAGCTGTTCGAGCTGTACCAGGCGCCCGCCGGCCGCCACAGCAGCCTGCTGCCGCTGCCGCCCCACCAGTACAGCGACTACGTGGCATGGCGCGCGATCCAGCCCGACACCCGCGCCGCCGACGCCGCGTGGTGGCGCGCGGCGCTGCACGGCGTGCCGGCGCTGCTCGAGCTGCCGGCCGACCGCGCGCGCCCGCAGGCGCCCAGCTACCGCGGCGCGATCCACAAGCTGGCGCTCCCGCGCGACCTGTTCGACGGCATGCAGGCGCTGGCGGCCGCCGCCGGCACCACCCCGTACGCGGCTTTCCTCGGCCTGTTCAAGACGCTGCTGTACCGCCATACCGGGCAGGCCGACCTGGTGGTCGGCACCCCGGTGTCGGGGCGCGACCAGGCCGGGCTGGCGCCGCTGATCGGCGTATTCGTCAATACCCTGCCGATCCGCACCCGGCTCGATCCGGACCAGGATTTCGGCGCGCTGCTGGCGGCGGTGAAGGACGCCAGCCTGGACGCGTTCGCGCACCAGGACCTGCCGTTCGACGCGATCGTCGAAGCGGTCAATCCGCCACGCACGCTCAGCCACCACCCGCTGTTCCAGGTCCTGTACACCTACCAGAACGCGCTCGCGCCGATCCAGGCCGGCGCGCTCGCGATCGACTACCTGGACGTCGACTGCGGCAGCGCCAAGTTCGACCTCTCGCTCGACGTCTACGAAACCGCCGCCGGCGCGCACTGCATCTTCGAGTACAGTACCGACCTGTTCAGCGCCGCGCGCATCGCCGCGCTGGCCGGCCATTTCGAACAGCTGGCCCAGGCCGTGGTCGCCGCGCCGGGGACGCCGCTGGCGCAGCTGCGCATCATGACCGATACCGAACTGGCGCGGGTGGAGGCCGCCGCGCGCGGGCCGCGCGAGCCGCTGCCCTGCCGTGACGTCGTGTCGCTGTTCCAGCGCGCCGTGCTGCGCTGCCCGGATGCGGTCGCCGTGCGCGCCGGCGCGGGCCAGTACACCTACCGCGAGCTCGACGCCCGCGCCAACCGGATCGCGCAGGCGCTACGCGCCGCCGGCGTGCATCAGGGCGCCGTGGTCGGCGTCTGCCTCGAGCGCTCGCCCGGACTGGTCGCGGCGGTGCTCGGCGTGCTCAAGGCCGGCGCCGCGTTCGTCGCGCTCGATCCCTCGCATCCGCCGGGGAGGCTCGCGCTGCTGGCCGAAGACGCCGGCCTGGCCTGCGTGATCCAGGATCGCGCAAGCGGCGCGGCCGCCGCGCAGGCCGGCAGCACCCGCCTCGACCTCGACAGCCAGCGCGAGTGGATCGACGCCCTGCCCGACAGCGCGCCGGCGGTGGCGTTGGAACCCGGCGACCTGGCCTACGTGGTCTACACCTCCGGCACCACCGGCAAGCCGAAAGGGGTGATGGTCAGCCACGGCAACTACGTCAACGCCTACCTGGGCTGGGACCGCCATTACCAGCTCGACGCCCTGCACGCCCACCTGCAGATGGCCAGCTTCCCGTTCGACGTGTTTTGCGGCGACCTGGTGCGCGCCCTCGGTTCCGGCAAGACGCTGGTGATCTGTCCCCAGCACCTGCTCGGCGCGCCCGCGGAGTTGTACGCGCTCATGAAGGAGACCGGGGTCGACTTCGCGGAATTCGTCCCGGCCACCTTCCGCGCACTGGCGGACTACCTGCGCGAGGCGCAGCTGCGGCTCGATTTCATGCAGGTCCTGGTGGTGGCCTCCGACGCCTGGTATGCGGGCGAATACCGCAGCTACCGCGCGCTGCTGGGCCCACGGGGCCGGCTGGTCAATTCGTACGGCATGGCCGAGGCGAGCATCGACAGCACGCTGTTCGAAGGCGAGTTGGACGGCGTGGCCGACGGCAGCCTGGTCCCGATCGGCACGCCCTTCCCCAACGTCGACATCTGGATCGTCGACCGCAACCTGCAGCTGGCGCCACCCGGGATGGCGGGCGAAATCTGCGTCGGCGGCAGCGGGGTCGCGCGCGGCTACATCAAGCGCGACGAGCTCACGGCCGAAAAATTCATACCGCATCCATTCGGCGCCGAAGCAGGCGCGCGCCTGTACCGTACCGGCGACCTGGGGCGCATGCGCGAGGACGGCGCCATCGAACTGATCGGCCGTAACGACACCCAGGTCAAGATCCGCGGCATGCGCATCGAGCTGGGCGAAATCGAAATGATCCTGCGCACGCGGGCCGGTGTCGACGATTGCGCAGCCGTGATCCGCGACGACAGCCGCGGCCAGCCGCGCATCGTCGCCTACCTCGCGGGCGCCGCCGAACCCGACCCCGAGGCGCTCAACGCATGCCTGTCCCGGTACCTGCCGGCCTACATGCTGCCGGGGGCGTACGTGCGGCTCGACAGCCTGCCGCTGTCGGCCAACGGCAAGGTCGACCGCGCGCGCCTGCCGGCGCAGCAGGACGACCCGGCGGCGGCGCGCGGCTTTGTCGCGCCGCGCACGCTGAACGAAGAAATGCTGGCCACGATCTGGATCGAGATGTTCGGTGTCGCCCGCGTCGGCGTGCACGACAGCTTCTTCGAGCTTGGCGGCCATTCGCTGCTCGCGTTCCAGCTGGTGGCGCGCATCCGCGAGGCGTTCCGGGTCGCGATGGGCTTGCAGGCCCTGTTCGTCAATCCCACCATCGCCGCCCTGGCGCGCGCGATCAGCGAGCTGCAGGGCACCAGCGCGGCCTACGACGCGACCATCAACGCCCTGCCCGTGGTGGAGCCCGACCCGGCCGGCCGCCACCTGCCGTTTGCCTTGACCGAAGTGCAGCAGGCCTACTGGCTGGGGCGCAACGAAGTGTTCGAGTTCGGGAACGTGACCACCCACAGCTACGACGAGATGGCCACGGTCGGGATCGACCCGGCACGATTCCAGCGCGCCTGGAACAAGGTGGTGGCGCGCCACGACATGCTGCGCGCCGAGATCCTGCAGGACGGCACCCAGCGCATCCTCGGGCAGGTGCCGGAGTACCAGGTGGCGGTGCTCGACCTGCGCCAGGCCTCGCCCGCGCAGTGCGAGGCAGGCATTGAGTCGGTGCGGGCCGACATGTCGCACCAGATGCTCGACGTGCACCGCTGGCCGGTGTTCGATGTGCGCATCACGCTGCTGCCCGACGACGCCGCGCGCATCCACTTCAGTAACGACGCGCTGATCTTCGACGTCTGGAGCTTCGTCATCATCATCGAGGACATGGTCAGGTTCTACCTCGACGAACAGGCGCAGCTGCCGGCGCTGTCGCTGTCGTTCCGCGACTATGTGATCGCCGAAGAGAAGATCCGCAGCAGCGAGCGCTATCGGCGCGCGCTGGACTACTGGCGCGGCCGCGTGGCCGGCCTGCCGCCGGCGCCGCAGCTGCCGATGGCGATGGACCCCGCGCTGCTGAAGAAGCCGCGCTTCACCCGCCTGCACGCCGAGTTCGACCGCGAGACCTGGGCGCGGCTGAAGAAGAAGGCGGTACGCGCCGGGATGACCACCACCGCCCTGATGCTCGCTGCTTACGCCGAGGTGCTGGCGCGCTACAGCAGCGAGCCCGCGTTCTCGCTCAACCTGACCTTCCTGAACCGCCATCCGATCCACCCGCAGGTCAACGACATCGTCGGCGAATTCACCTCGCTCACGCTGCTCAGCGTCGACCAGTCGCGCGGCCGCAGTTTCGCCGAGCGCGCGCGGCGCATCCAGTCCGACCTGTGGAACGACCTCGAACACCACGACATCAGCGGGGTGCAGGTGCTGCGCGACCTGACCCGCGCGCACGGCGGCGCCACGCGCGCCAAGATGCCGGTGGTGTTCACCAGCGCGCTGGTGGTGCCGATCCCGAAGCGCAACAGCGATTTTCCGATCATCCCGATCTACCGCGACGGCGTGACCCAGACCTCGCAGGTCTGGCTCGACTGCGGTGTATGGGAGGACGACCATATCCTGCTGTGCAACTGGGACGTGGTGCTGGAACTGTACCCGCCCGGCCTGGTCGAGGAGATGTTCGAGGCCTACTGCGCCCTGACGCGCAGGCTGGCCGACGACGACGCCTTCTGGAACGCGGTCCCGCCGGCCGCGCTGCCGCAGCCGTCCGTGGCGAGCGCGCCGCAAGCCGCGCCCTCGCCCACGCTCGACATGCTGTTCCTCGAAACGCTGTGGCGCCAGCCGGAGTTCCGCGCGATCGCGACGCCGCAGCGGCACCTGTCGTACCGCCAGCTGGCGCTGCACGCCGCCTGGGTGCGCCAGCGGCTCGGGCCGGCCTGCGCCGACGGCGAACTGGTCGCCGTGGTGATGGACAAGGGCTGGGAACAGGTGGCCGCCACGCTCGGCATCATGAACAGCGGCGCCGCCTACATGCCGGTCGACCCGGCGCTGCCCGACGCGCGCATCGCCGAGCTGCTGGCGGACGGCCGCGTCGGCACACTGCTGACCACACCAGGCCTGGCGGCGCGCCTGTCGGCCCTGGCCGAGGCGCGCGTGCTGGTGCTCGACGCCGGCTGCGAGGCCGACCCGGCGTTGCTGGCCCAGACCCGCGCCCGCCCCGACGGCATCGCCTACGTGATCTTCACCTCGGGCTCGACCGGCAAGCCGAAAGGCGTGGTGATCGAACACCGCGGCGCCGTCAACACGCTGCAGGACGTGAACGAGACGCTCGCGATCGGGCCGTCGGACCGCCTGCTGTCGGTGTCCTCGCTCAGCTTCGACCTGTCGGTGTACGACTTTTTCGGTTCGCTGGCGGCCGGCGCCACCCTGGTCCTGCCCGGGAATGAACGGCGCCTCGACCCGACCCACTGGGCCGAACTGGTGGCGCGCTACGGCGTGACCGTGTGGAATTCGGTGCCGGCCCTGTGCTCGCTGCTGGTCGAGCATGGCGAACGCGCGCGCGCCGTGTTCCCGACGCTGCGCCATGTGATGCTGAGCGGCGACTGGATCGCGGTAAGCCTGCCGGACCGGATCCGGGCAGTGGCGCCGCACGCGGAGGTGCTCAGCCTGGGCGGCGCGACGGAAGTGTCGATCTGGTCGATCTGGTACCCGGTGCGCGCGGTCGACCCGGCCTGGACCAGCATTCCGTACGGGCGCGCGATGCGCAACCAGCAGGTGCGCGTGCTCGACCACCGGCTCGAGGATGCCCCCGACTGGGTCACCGGCGCGCTGTACATCGGCGGCGCCGGGCTGGCGCGCGGCTATTGGGAGGCGCCGGAGCTGACCGCGGCCGCTTTCGTCACCGATCCGCGCAGCGGCGCGCGGCTGTACCGCACCGGCGACCTGGGGCGCCGGCTGGCCGACGGCAACATCGAATTCCTGGGCCGCCAGGACCAGCAGGTCAAGGTGCAGGGCTTCCGCATCGAACTCGGGGAGATCGAGGCGGCGCTGCTCAAGCATCCGGCGATCCGCGCGGCGGTGGTGGTCTGCAAGGGCGAACGCCATGCCGAGAAGCGCCTCGGCGCGTTCTACTGCCGCCAGCCCGGCGCCGCGCTCGACGAGTCCGAACTGCGCAGCTTCCTGCTCGGGCAACTGCCGCAGTACATGGTCCCGCACACGCTGCGCGAGCTCGATGAGATCCCGCTCAGCGACAACGGCAAGGTGGACCGCAAGCGCCTGCCCGAGCTTGAGGCGGCCGCGCCGCGGCTGATGGTGCACGTGGCGCCGCGCGACCCCGACGAAGCGGCGATCGCCGCGCTGTGGGCCGAGCTGCTCGGGCTGGCGGCGGTCAGCGTCACCGCCGATTTCTTCCAGGTCGGCGGCGACTCGATGTTCGCGATCAAGCTGCTGGTCGCGCTGCGCGGACGCTTCCCCTGCCCGATCGAATTGAAGCACGTATTCCAGCATCCGACCGTGGCCAGCCAGGCGGCGCTGGTGCGCGCGCTCAAGCCGGCCGCCGACACCGGCAACGCCGTCTCCAACCCGACTTTTTGAGGACACCCCATGCAACTCGATATTGCAGCACCCGAAGTGATGCGGCCGCCGCCATCCATCCTGCGCGCGCCCGCGGCCGGCGCCGAACTGGCGCGCCTCACCGGCATCCACAAGACCTACCTGCAGGGCAGCGTGGCGGTCGAAGCGCTGCGCGGCGTCGACCTCAGCGTCGCGCAGGGCGAAATGCTGGCCATCTGCGGGCCGTCAGGCAGCGGCAAGTCGACCCTGCTCAACATCATCGGCCTGCTCGACGAACCGACCGAAGGCAGCATGCTGCTGGCCGGCCGCCCGGTGATGGAGATGACGCGCAATGCACGCGCCGACCTGCGCCGCGCCGCGCTCGGCTTCATCTTCCAGAGCTTCAACCTGGTGCCGGTGCTGTCGGCGCTCGAGAACGTGCTGCTGCCGCTACGCCTGCGCGGCAAGCTGCAACCCGGCGCACAGCAGCACGCGCAACAGCTGCTGGCGCGCGTCGGCCTGGCCGCGCACATGAAGGCGCGGCCCGACCGCATGAGCGGCGGCCAGCGGCAGCGGGTCGCGATCGCGCGCGCGCTGGTGGGCGCGCCGCGGCTGGTGGTGGCCGACGAGCCGACCGCGAACCTCGACAGCGAAAACAGCATGATGGTGATGGACCTGCTGGCGTCGCTGCGGCGCGAACTGGGCACCACCTTCGTGTTTTCGACCCACGACAGCCGGATCCTCGGCCACATGACCCGCATCGTGCAGCTGCGCGACGGCTGCATCGCCACGGAGGAAGGCTGACATGAACCTGTTCCTGCTCGCGCTGCGCAACGTGCTGCGCAACCGCCACCGCAGCCTGGCCACGGTGCTGGCGATCGCCGCCGGCCTGGCCGCCATCAACCTGTTCGCCGGCTACATCGCCAACGTCTACGCCGGGCTGCAGGTCCAGGCGGTGGCCGGCGAGCGCCTCGGCCACCTGAGCATCTACAAGGAGGGCATGCTGCTGGAAGGCAAACTGCATCCGAAGCGCTACATGTTCGACGCCGCCGAAATGGCGCGCGTGCGCCAGCTGGTCGAGGCCAGCGGCGGGGTGCGGCTGGTCTCGCCGCGCATCAGCGTCAGCGGCATCGCATCGAACGGCAACGCATCGACGATCTTCATCGGCGAGGGCATCGTGGCGGCCGACGCCGCGCTGCTGCGCGGGTCGCTGAGCGAAGGCGCCGGCGGCAAGCTCGATCCGGCGCGCCAGTACGGCGTCGCGGTATCGGGCGACCTGGCCAAGCTGCTCAATTACGGGGTCGGCAGCACGCTGACCCTGATGACGTCGACCATCGACGGCCAGGCCAACGCGATGGACGCGCAGGTGGTCGACGTGTTCAACACCGGTAACGCCAACACCAACGACAAATACCTGGTGCTGCCGTTCGGGTTCGTGCAGACCCTGCTCGACACCGACCGCGCCGAACGCTTCGTGGTGCTGCTCGACGACGCCGCCCAGACCGAGGCCAAGCGCGCCGACCTGCTGGCGCGCCTGCGCGCGGCCGGCTTCAAGGTCGAGATCAAGACCTGGCAGGAGCTGTCGAGCTTCTACACGCAGGTGCGCAACCTGTTCGACATGATCTTCGCCTTCATCGCCAGCATCGTGTTCGTGATCGCCGCGATGAGCATCGCGAACACCATTTCGATGACCGTCATCGAGCGCACGCGCGAAGTGGGCACGCTGCGCGCGCTGGGCCTGCGCGCGCCCGGCGTGATCCGCCTGTTCGCCTGCGAGGCGGCGGCGCTGGCCGGCTGCGGCATCGGGTTCGGGCTGGTGCTGACGGTCGCCGTCGCCGCACTGGTCAACCGGGCCGGCATCTCGTACGTGCCGCCCAATTCCTCGTATTCGGTGGCGCTGCTGGTCGACCTGGACTGGACCCGTATCGCCGGCGTGGCGGCGGTGGTGCTGGTGCTGGCGGTGGCGGCGGCGGTGCTGCCGTCGTACCGCGCGGCGCGGCGCGGGATCGTCGACGCCCTCGCCTTCGCCTGAGCTGGACAACCCCAAGGAGACAAGCCATGAGACCGAGCTTTACACTGATGATGGCCGGCGCGCTGCTGGCCGCGGCGCTACCCGGCCGCGCCGAGCCCGCGCCAGGGCTGACCGCGCTGCAGGTGCTCGAAGCGACCGACCGCACGCGCGGCGGCGGCCTGCCCGGCGTCAGCTGGGACCTGAAGATTACCGCCGTCGATCCCGACAGCGGCGAAAACGTGCGCATGCTGCGGGTGAAGGCCGACGCCGACAACAGCGTCGCCGAGACCTTCTATCCGGCGCGCGCCGCCGGCGGACGCCTGCTCCAGCTGGGGCGCAACATGTGGTACGGCCGCCCCGACCTGCAGAAACCGGTGTCGATCTCGAGCCGCCAGAAGATGATGGGGCCGGCCGCGAATGGCGACATCGCGTCGACCAACTACATGAAGGAATACGACGGCACGCTGATGGCGGAAGACGCCGTCGACGGCGAGCCGGTGTACGTGCTGAACCTGGTCGGCAAGAACAAGTGGGTGACCTACGACCGCATCGTCTACTACGTCTCACGCGCGCGGCTGGTGCCGGTGCGGGCGGACTTTTATACGGTGTCGGGCAAGCTGTTCAAGTCGGCCGTGTTCGAGACGGGCAACAGCATCGTCTACGAAGGACGCAAGCAGCCCTTCGTCAGCCGCATGGTGATCCGTGACGCCATCGCCGGCGGCAATGTCTCGGTGCTGGAGTACAGCGCGGTCAAGGTCCAGAAAATCCCGCGCGACGAATTGAGCGTCGCCGCGCTGACGCGTTAAATGGTGGCTGCGTTTCGTTCCCTGGCCCTGGCGTGCGCCGCGCTGGCGCCGCTGGCCGCGGCCGCGCAGGACGGGCCCGCGCAACCGGCGCCGGACTGGCGCTACAGCATGCTCGGGCAGGGACTGGTCTACGCCACCTTGCTGGAGCCGGCCGCCAGCCGATTCAATCCGCAAGGACAACTGGCGCCGATTCCACGCCGCCAGGGCGACGCCGAACTGCGCCTGAACCTTGGCCTGGCGGCGGGGCCCTGCAATGCCGCGGCCAGGCTGCGCGCGCGTTATTGGCGCACGGGCGCCGCCGGCGCGGAACCCGCCGCCACCGGCCATGAGGGCTTCCTGAACGAAGGCGGGGTGCGCTGCCGCATCGGCAGCCAGGCCGAGCTAAGCGTCGGGCGTGACGTGCTGCAATGGGGCAGCAGCATCTTCCTGTCGCCCAGCAATCCGTTCTTCCGCGACACCGGAAAAACCAACCCGATCCAGGAATTGCACGGCAAGGACAACTGGCAGGCGCAGTGGTTCCCCGACCCGTCGCTGACGGTGGCCGTCGTGCGCGCGTATCGCCACGGCAGCCACGAACCGGACCCGGCCAACTTTGCCCCGGTGTCGGCGCTGAAGGTCGACTGGATCGGCGACAACGCCAGCGCCGGCGCGATCGCATCGCGCCAGGACAACGGCGTGCGCCGGCTGGGCCTGTACGGCACCCTGCCGCTGTCGAAGGCGGCGCTGGTGTACGGCGACCTGTCCGCCGGGCACGGCAACGCCGGCTGGTTTGCCGCGCCCGATGCAGCGAGCCCCGGCGGCTGGCGCTTCGCCCAGGGCAAGCTCGACAGCGGCACCCTGTTTTACTCGGCGCTGGCCGGGGCAGCCTACACCTTCGAATCGGGCTGGACCTTGAATGTGGAATGGCTAACCGGGAACGAGGGCTACAGTGCGGCCGAACGACTGGCCACGGAGCGGGCCGTGGGTGGCGCCGGCGCGGCCTTCCTCGCCCACGACACGGGCAGCGCGGCGGCGGCCGGGGTGCTGGGCACGGCCCTGTCGCCGAACCTGCCCTACCTGGGACGCAACTACTTGTTCCTGCAACTGTTGCGCAGCGAGTGGAACGACAAGGGAGACGTCGCGCTGCGCTGGGCCAAACCGGTGGGCAGCGGCACCAGCGGCTCGGCGCTGTCCGGCTCGTTGACCTATTACCTCGGCAACCATGCCCAGCTGTTCCTGGTGGCCAGCCGCAACTTCGGCGGCGACCGCTCGGACTTCGGGCGCCTGATCACATCCTCGGTACAAACCGGGATCCGCACGTCCTTCTAGACGGGAGCATGAATGAGCATCAGCATCGAATCGATGGCGCCGGCGCGCCACCCGGCGCCGCCCGCCAGCCGCTACCTGCACCGCTACGGCGCGCCCGAACCGGGCCGGGCCCGGACCAGGCTGTACCTGTTCCCGTACGCGGGCGGCAGCGCCGCGGTGTTTCGCAACTGGCCGCGTTACTTCGACGCCGGGGTCGACCTGGTCGGCATCCAGTTGCCCGGCCGCGGCAGCCGGCTGCTGGAGACGGCTGAAACCGACCACCGGGTACTGGTGCGCGATATCGCCGAGGCGATGCTGGCGGACGGCCATCCGGGCCGCTTCGCGCTGTACGGCCACAGCATGGGCGCCTTGCTGGCCTACCACGTGGCGCTCGAACTGGCGCGGCGCGGCGCCGGCCAGCCGGACTGCCTGTTCCTGTCCGGCTGCAAGCCGCCGCACCTGGCGCGCGAGCGGCGCAACGTGGCGCGCATGAGCGACGCCGATTTTATCGAGGAATTGCGGCGCCTCGAAGGGACGCCCGCGATCCTGCTCGACAATGCGGAGCTGATGCAGCTGCTGCTCCCCACCATCAAGGCCGACTTCATCCTGCTCGAGCGCTGGTATGAGCAGCTGGGTCCGGCTCCGGCGGTGCCGCCGCTGGCGGTGCCGATCGTCGGCATGAGCGGCCGCCGCGACCAGCACTGCGCTGCGGCCGACGTCAAAGGCTGGCAGGCGCACACGCGGGCCGCGATGGAAAGCCTCGAATACAGCGGCGGCCACTTTTTCCTGCAAAGCCAGGAGGCGCAAGTGGCCGGCGAAGTCCGCCAGCGCCTCGACATGCTGCAACGCGGCGGCTGACGCCAGCCGCGCCATATTCACAGACAAGGAGTCACCATGAATTCGAGAAAACACATCATCCTGGGCACCGGCGTCCTCGGCCTCGGCGTCGCGCACCGCCTCGCCGGCCTGGGCCTGGGCCTCGACCCGCTGCTGGTCAGCCGGCGCGGCGGCCAGGCTGGCGGCTGGCCGGTGCAGGCCTGCGACGCCACCGATCCGGTCGCGCTGGCGGCGCTGCTCGACGGCCCCACCACCCTCTACGTCTGCGCGGCGCCGCCGTACTGGCGCTGGGAGCGCGAGTTTCCGGCGCTGGCCGACGGCATCGCGCGGGCGGTGGCCGGGCGCGAGGTCGACATCGTGCTTGCCGATAACGTGTACGCCTACGGCCCTTGCGCCGGCGCTTTCCACGAAGGGGATCCGGCGCGTCCCTGCAGCCGCAAAGGCCAGGTGCGCCAGGCCGTGGCCGAGCGCCTGATGGCGATGCACGGACACGGCGGCGTGCGGGTCGCGGTGGTGCGCGGCGCGACGTTTTTCGGGCCGGGCGTCGAGCAGTCCAGCGTCGGCCAGGGCGCCTTCCTGAGCGCGCTCGGCGGCAAGCCGACCTACGTCATCGGCGACCCGCACACCGCGCAAGCCTTCACCTACGTACCCGACTTTGCCGCCGCGATGGTGGCGGTCGCGCGCGGCGAGCATGGCTACGGCCAGTGCTGGCATGCGCCGTCGCACAGCGGAGCGTCGCAGTTCGCCTTCCTCGACACCGTGGCCGGCCTCGGCCAGCATCCGGTCCGGGTGCGCGCGGTCGGCCCGACGATGATGCGCTGCCTGGGCCTGTTCAACCCGGCCCTGCGCGAACTGGTCGAGATGCTGTACCTGTACGACACCTCGTGGGCGTTCTCGAGCGACCTGACCGAACGCACCTTCGGGCTGGCCAGCACACCGCTCAAGACCGCGATCGCGCACACCGCGGCCTCGGTCCGCGCCGCGCTGCAGGCCCCGCTACCGGTGGCGTAAGCGGCTCCCGCTGCGGCGCCGCCCCGGGCGCCGCTTACAGCATCTGCGGCGTGAGCATGCCCATCCGGCTGGCGCGGGTGATCGCGTGGCGGGTCGAGTAGACGTTGAACTTGCTGGCGACGTTCTTGAGGTGGAAGTAGACCGTGTGCTGGGAGATGCCGAGGATCATCGCCGTCTCCTTGCTGGTCTTGCCGCCCGCGCTCCAGTACAGGCACTCGCGCTCGCGCTGGGTCAGGGTCGGCGTACGCTCCGGATTCTGCTTTTTCCACAGCGCGTGGGCCGCTTCGTGCAGGTAGGAGCCGAGCAGCAGCAGGTCGCCGGTCAGCGTCATCGACAACGGCTCGGCGTTGGCGGCGCGCCGGTAGAAGTCGAGCCGGCTCATGGCAAGCGTGCCGCGCACCGCGAAACTGGCGCCGTGCCCGATGCCGTGCCGCTTGAGCGCCGCATAGGCGTGGCCGCCGCGCTCGCACAGCTGGTCGACCGTCCATGCGAGCGGCAGCCCGGAGCGCGCGATGTGGTGGTTGACCGGGTCGGCGTCGCCTTGCAGCTTGTCCTCGAACAGCCGGGCCAGGTCGCCCGGCAAGGTGCTGAACCAATGCGAGCGGACGCTGCCGTCGGCAATCGTGACGTCCAGCCGCAGCAGGAAGTCATCGATGCCGGAGCCGGCGAGCACGCCGCGGGTCCGGGCGAGCAATTGCTCCCAATCGTAGGCGGCAAGGATGCCGGCCAGTTCGGGGCCCGACGGCAGGAGGGAGAATTCGCTAAGCATCATATCGTTCCACCAGCAGGTTGAATCCATCAATGCGATTTGCATTCGTTGGATTCTCGCGCAGCAACTTTCGGTGAACAATACACATTGACAAATACGAGCTATCCAAAAATGAATAGCTCGGCCGTTTGCCTATGGGGGCGGCCGCCCGCGGGCGCCTGGAAGCGACGTAAAAAAACCCGGTGGCTTGCGCGACCGGGTTCGATGTGGTGTGTCTGGCGGGCTTACTTGTCGACGCCCAGGTCGGCCGGCCTGGCCGTGATTTTGGCCTTGGCCTTTTGCTTGAGCACTTCGACGTAGTTGTACATCTCCTGCTCGCCGACCAGGCGGTTGATCTGCTCGGTTTCCTGCTTGCGGCGCGCCACGTCCGGCTGGGCCGGCTGCGAGACCTTGCCGATGCGGTACACGCCATAACCCTGGCCCGGCAGCTCCACGCCGACGTAAGCCGGCAGCTTGCTGACGTCGGCCTTGAGCACCGCCAGCGCGGCAGCCTGGTTGATGGCCGGCTCCTTGGTGCGCGATACCACCTTGGCCGCGCCGAAACCGCTCGCGTCGCCCGATGCCTTGGCCGCAGCCAGCTTTGCCTCGCCGGCCTGGCGCGCCAGGCGCGCGGCTTCTTCGACCGTCACGCGCTGGCGGATCGCCGCTTCGACTTCAGCCAGCGGACGCTTCGCGGCCGGCTTGAACTCGACCACGCGGCCCGCCACCAGCGTGCTTGGCGCGACTTCGACCGCCTCGGTATTGCGCTTGTTGCGCAGCGCGTCCTGGGAGAAGATCGCCTTCAGGAATTTGTCGTTGTTGACCGGCGACGTGCCCAGCGCCGGGTTCGGCGTGCGGGTCAGGCCCTGCGCGGTCTCGATGTTCAGGCCAAGCTTGTCGGCGACCGGCTTCAGGCTGTCCGATTGCTCGTACACGGTGTTGCTGAACAGCTCGGCCAGCTCCGAGTACTTCTTCGACATCTTCTGCTTCTTCACCTCGGCCGCGATTTCCGGTTTGGCTTCTTCCAGCGACTTTTGCGCCGCCGGTTTGATCGCGGTGACCTTGATGATGTGGAAGCCGAACTCCGACGGCACGATGCCGCTGACTTCACCTTCCTTCAGTTTGTAGATCGCGTCCTCGACCGGCTTGACGAAGGCGCCCTTCTCGACGGTGCCGAGGTCGCCGCCCAGCTCGGCCGAGCCCGGATCCTGCGACTGTGCCTTGGCGATCTTCGCGAAGTCGTTCGGGTTCTTGCGCACTTCGGCCAGCACCGCTTCGGCTTTGGCTTGCGCCGCCGCTTTTTCCGCCGCGCTCGCATCGCGCTTGACGGTAATCAGGATGTGGCTCGCCGTACGTTTTTCTTCGGTGCCGAAGCGTTTCTGGTTCTTGTTGTAGTACTCGGCGATCTCGGCGTCGCTGACCGACACCTGCTTTTCGACCGCATCGGCGTTGAACACGACGTACTCGGCCTTCACCTGCTCGGGCATCTGGAACAGCTGCGGGTTCTTGTCGTAGAACGCCTTGACCATGTCGTCGGTCACCTTGACCTGCGCGCTGAAGTCGCTTGCCGGGAACAGCAGTTCCTGCACTTCGCGTTCCTGCTCGTTGATGTCGGACAGGCGCACGGCCACCGAGCGCGGCACGAAGGCGGTGGCCTGCACCGAACCGGCCAGCTGCTGCATCGCCATGTCGTGGCGCATGCGCGCGTCGAACGACTGCGGGGTCATGCCCTGCGCCGCCAGGATCGCCTTGTACTGGTCCAGGTCGAAGCTGCCGTCCGGCTTGCGGAAGGCCTGGATTTCCATGATCGTCTTCTGCAGCGTGGCATCGCTCACGGTCAGTTTGCTGCGCGCCACTTCGGCGTTGACCGAACGCTCGGCGACCAGGTTCTCGAGGACGGCCTGCTTGGCTTCCGGCGTGTCGAACATCTTCTGGTCGAAGCGCTCGCCGAGCATCTGGCGATACTGGTCGATCTGCTTGCGCTGCGCCGCTTCCCACTCCTGGCGGGTGATCTTCTGGCCGTCCACGCTGGCAATGCCGGTATCGTGGTCGCCGCGGTTCTGGTAACTGCTGACGCCGACCAGCACAAAGCTTGGCAGGATCAGCACCAGCAGTAAGATCTGCATCAGGCGCTGGTGAGTACGAATAAATTCAAACATGGTCAGCCATTCAAGGTTGAAAATCCGTTTATAACAAACTTAAAAAAAAAGGCGAACTCACGTTCGCCTCTTCTCTTTGTTTTCTGGCGGAGCGGACGGGACTGCCAGCACTCCATACCTATTCAATTTGGCGGAGCGGACGGGACTCGCCTACGTGCCGCAGGCCGCGGAATCGCTTGCAAGCGATTCCCTTCGAGTCCCAAACCGTGTTCCCCGCAGGGGGAACACTCCGTTATCTTAATCTGGCGGAGCGGACGGGACTCGAACCCGCGACCCCCGGCGTGACAGGCCGGTATTCTAACCAACTGAACTACCGCTCCAAATTCTTGCATTTCGCGCACCACGTTTATCGCCGAAAAATTTGGGGACTCGCCGACGTTCCGCCGGCCGCGGATTCGCTTGCAAGCGAATCCCTTCGAGCCCCGCACGTGACGTCCGCAGGGACGTCACTCTTTTCTTGGCTGTTCGTGGCGGAGCGGACGGGACTCGAACCCGCGACCCCCGGCGTGACAGGCCGGTATTCTAACCAACTGAACTACCGCTCCACGAAATAC
>JBJMVW010000284.1:0-23736 GCA_045810465.1 Massilia sp.
ACCGAGCGCATGATCGAATTCGCCGGCACGCTCAAGGCCGGCGGCAAGCAGCAAGAGCAGAACCTCGAGTGGCGCGACGCGCCGGTCGAGAAGCGCCTGTCGCACGCGCTGGTGCACGGCATCACCCAGTGGATCGTGGAGGACACCGAAGAAGCGCGCCAGGCGCTGCTGGCCTCGGGCGGGCGCCCGATCCACGTGATCGAAGGCCCGCTGATGGACGGGATGAACGTGGTCGGCGACCTGTTCGGACAGGGCAAGATGTTCCTGCCACAGGTGGTCAAGTCGGCGCGCGTGATGAAGCAGGCGGTGGCGCACCTGGTGCCGTTCATCGAAGAGGAAAAGGCGCAGGAAGAGCAGCGCACCGGCGTGGTGGCCAAACCGAAGGGCAAGATCGTGATGGCGACCGTCAAGGGCGACGTCCACGACATCGGCAAGAACATCGTCTCGGTGGTCCTGCAGTGTAATAACTTCGAGGTCGTGAACATGGGCGTGATGGTGCCCAGCTCCGATATCCTGGCCAAGGCCAAGGCGGAAAATGCCGACATCGTCGGCCTGTCGGGCCTGATCACGCCGTCGCTCGAAGAGATGGCGCACGTCGCGCGCGAGATGCAGCGCGACCCGTGGTTCCGCGAGCGCAAGATCCCGCTGCTGATCGGCGGCGCCACCACCAGCCGCGCGCACACCGCCGTCAAGATCGCGCCGCATTACGAAGGCCCGGTGGTCTACGTGCCGGACGCGTCGCGTTCGGTGTCGGTGGCCCAGTCGCTGCTCACGCCCGAGTCGCGCGACGCCTACATCGCCGACATCGCGCAGGACTACGTCCGCATCCGCGAGCAGCACGCGAACAAGAAGGCGCTGCCGATCCTGTCGCTGGCGGACGCGCGCGCCAACAAGGCAAAGCTCGACTATGCTCCGGCCAAGCCGAAGTTCATCGGCCGCCGCGTCTTCAAGAATGTCGACCTGGGCACGCTGGCACGCTACATCGACTGGGGCCCGTTCTTCCAGACCTGGGACCTGGCCGGCCCGTTCCCCGCGATCCTGGCCGACCCGGTGGTCGGCGAGGCGGCCTCGAAGGTGTTCGAGGAAGGCCAGGCGCTGCTCAAGAAGATCATCGAAGGCCGCTGGCTGACGGCCAATGGCGCCATCGCGCTGCTGCCGGCGAACAGCGTCAACGACGACGACATCGAAATCTATACCGACGAAACGCGCAGCAGCGTGGCGTTTACCTGGTACGGCCTGCGCCAGCAAGGCGTCAAGCCGGTGGTCGACGGCGTACAGCGGCCCAACCAGTGCCTGTCCGATTTCATCGCGCCGAAGGCCTCGGGCGCGGCCGACTACATTGGCATGTTCGCGGTGACGTCGGGCCTGGGCATCGAGAAGCACGAACAGCGCTTCGAGAATGCGAACGACGACTACTCGTCGATCATGCTCAAGGCCCTGGCCGACCGGCTGGCCGAAGCGTTTGCGGAATACCTGCACGAGCGCGTGCGCACCGACCTGTGGGGCTATGCGGCCGGCGAGCAGCTCTCCAACGACCAGATGATCGCGGAAGCCTACAGCGGCATCCGCCCGGCGCCCGGTTATCCGGCATGCCCCGAACATACGGTGAAGGCCGATGTGTTCAAGACGCTGCAAGCGGAGGAAATCGGCATGCAGCTGACCGAGTCGTACGCGATGTACCCGGGGGCAGCGGTGTCGGGCTTCTATTTCGCGCACCCGGCGTCGAAGTATTTCGTGGTCGGGAAGATCGGCGAAGACCAGCTCGAGGACATGGCGCGCCGGCGCGGCATGGACAAGGACGAGTTGGCGCGGTATCTGGCGCCGAACCTGTCGTAAACCGGCCGGCGGACGGTTCGCCGCCGGTCCGCGTGGGCACGGGTCGAGCCGCCGGCCCGTATTCAAAACCTCAAGCGCGTCATGTAGGGTGGGCACCCCGTGCCCACGCGGTCACGACATGATCTGACGCGGCCTGGTTTATTTTTGCTCGCGGCTGAACTTCCACAGCGCGAGCACCAGGAACACTGCGGCAAAACCCAGCTGCGCCGCCATCGCCGGCGCCGCCGCTTCCAGTCCCAGCCCGCGCCAGGTCACGGCATCGAGCCCGTCCACCGCCCAGCGCGTGGGAATGATCAGCGTGAACTTCTGCATCCACTCGGGGAACATGAACGACGGCATCCAGGCCCCGCCCAGCATCACCATCACCAGCGTCGCAAACAGCGCCAACCCGCGCGCCGCTTCCGGGGTTTTGCCGAACGCCGCGATCAGCAGGCCGAAGGCGGCCGTCAGGAACGCGAACGTAATCCCCACGCCGGCGAACCCGGCAAGGCTGGTGATGTGCACGCCGAACGCCAGCACCGCGACCGCAAAAATCACGCACAGCAGCGCAAACGCGATGATCGCCGCCGATGCGGCGCGCGCCATCAGCACGCCCGTCAGCGTCACTGGCGCCGACAACAGCCGGTTCCAGACACCGCTCCTGCGCGCGAGCAGGATGCCGACTCCCATGTCGATGCCCATGAACAGGATGAATTGCACGCCCATGCCCGCGAACGAGTGCGCGTAGCCGTTGAAGCCCTGTTGCGTGGAGGCGGCCGACAACTGCTGGTCGCGTGTCGTGAACGGCATGCTCAAGCCGCCGCTTGCGGTCTTCGCCGCGCTGCCGCTGGCGCTGGCCCGGGCCTGGAATTTATGCACGCCGTTCAGCATGTTGCGCAGCAGCGCGCTGTCGGGGTCCTTGTCGCCGGCCAGCTCCAGCTGGCGCAGGCTGCGCTCGGTGTATTCCTGGCCGCTCGTCCCGTCGAACATCTCGGCGCTGACCGCCTGCATCACCTGCTGGGTCAGCATCCCCTTCACCATCGCCAGCACGGCCGGCTGCGACGGGTCGTACAGCAGCGTGATCTCGGGCTTGGCCTTGTGCCCGAAGAAGGCTTCGCCCGCCCCTTTGCCAAAGTCCGGCGGGATCACGACCGCAACTTTCTGGTCGCCCTTGCGCACGGCCTGCTCGGCCTGCTCCAGCGTCAGCGGCGTGGTGCGCAGGTTGGCGTCGGTTTTCAGCCCGTCCGCGATCTTCGTGCCGATTTTGCTGGTGTCCTGCAGTACCAGCGCGATCTTGATGGCGCTGCCTTTGCCACTGCCTCCGGTGAGCATACCGAAGAAGGCGCCGATCACGATCGGCACGGCCAGGCTGACCAGCAGCGCGCGGCGGTCAGACAGGAACAGGATCAGGTCTTTGCGTATCAGTGCGAGAAAAGCGGCCATGTCAGTCGCGCAGGGTGCGCCCGGTAAGGTTGAGGAAGATATCTTCGAGGCTGGTGCGGGCCGTCGCGAAATGCAGCGGGCGGCAGTCGGCGCGTTCGAGCCAGCCCATTACCGGCAGCGCGTCGGACGCCTGCGCCAGGCGGATGTCGAGCACCGCGCCGTCGAGGGCGACCGCGGTCACGCCGGCCTGCTGGCGCAAGGCGTGCGCCAGCTCGTCGCCCGCCGGCGCATCGAGTTCGACGCGCAGCGCAGCCTGGGCCGGCAACCGTCGATGCAGCGCCGCCGGGCTCTCGTCGGCCAGCACCTTGCCGTGGTCGATAATGACAATGTGGTCGGCCAGGCGCTCCACCTCTTCCATGTAGTGGCTGGTGTAGATCAGCGAGCGGCCTTGCGCCTTGAGCCGTTCGAGCGTCTCGAAGATCGCGTTGCGGCTTTGCGGGTCGACGCCGACGGTCGGCTCGTCGAGGATCAGCAGTTCGGGGTCGTGCAGCAGGGCCGCGGCGATGTTCAGGCGCCGCTTCATCCCGCCCGAGAACGTGGATGGCTTGTCGCGCGCACGGTCGGCCAGGTTCACCAGCGCCAGCACATCGTCGCAGCGCTGCTGCAGCGCGCTGCCGGCAAGCCCGTACAGCGCGCCGAACAGGCGCAGGTTCTCGCGCGCCGACAGGTCCTCGTACAGCGCCAGGTCCTGCGGCACCACGCCGATCCTGCGCTTGGCGCCCGAGGCCCCCGGCCCGACCAGCTCGCCGCCCAGGCGCACCTCCCCTGCGTCGGGCCGCAGAAGGCCACACAACATGCCGACCGTGGTCGACTTGCCGGCGCCGTTCGGCCCCAGCAGGCCAACCGTCTGGCCGGCCAGCACCTGGAACGACACGCCATCGACTGCACGCCGGTCACCGTATGATTTGGTAAGGTTGGAAACGCTGAGCAAGACCGGCGGCATGGCGGGATCCCAAGGACGAAAATTACAGTTTAGCAAACAAGATAACCAGGCGTAACTATCCCCGGTGAACTTTTTGTTATTCGCGCGGTCTGAGTAAAAATCATCGCGAAGGAGGACGGCAATGGCGATGCATCTTCCAACCAGGAGATGGCAGGATGAAACCATCCTGCTGCTGGGCGTGTGGCTGTTCGTATCGCCGTGGGTACTTGGCTACCCGGGCTATTCGCCGCCCGCCATCAACGCCTTCGCCGCAGGCGCGGCCATGGCGCTCCTTGCCGCGTTCGACCTGTATAAAACCTATGTCTGGGCAGTCTTGCTGAACCTGTTGATCGGCGTGTGGGTGGCGGTGTCGCCCTGGCTGGTGGGCGTGGTGCAGGACCGCCCGATGACCTCGAGCCTGCTGGTGGTTGGTGTCGCAGCTGTCGCGCTTGGCCTGTGGGAGCTGCACAGCGATCCGGATTTGCACAGCCAGTGGGAGGCGACGGGAACGGCGAGTTAGCATCGTTCCCGCGCAGGCGGGAATCCATGCTGAGCCCGTAGTCACGCGCGCTGACAAGCTGTCGGAAACTCAGCATGGGTTCCCGCGTCCGCGGGAACGACGGCTGATCAGATCGCGTAGCGCACCACCGTGTCGCTCCACTCGAACGCGGCGATCTCCAGTTCGGCCAGGTCGTCACCCGATATCGCCAGCTGGCGCAGCGCCGGCGTGACGATATCCTCGCCCTCCTCCATCCGCTCGATCGACTCGGCGAGGCGCAGCAGTTCGCCGAAGAACCCGGCACGGTGCAGCAGCGCACCGGCCACCTCGTCGATCACCGGCACCTGCTCGACGATGTCGGCCATCGGCATCGAAAACAGCGCGTCCATCAGCGACATGATGCCCACCGTGAACGCAATCTCGGCCAGCCTCGGCTGGCCCGGGCGCAGGCGTTGCGCCAGCAGCTCCATCAGGCGGCCGCGGGTCGTCGCCAGCATCAGCAGCGGGCTCATGTTGTGCCCGCGCGAGGCCGGCTCGGCGTACAGCATGATCTGCAGCCAGCGCTGCAGCTGGCGCCGGCCGAGCACGATCAATGCCTGGCCCAGCGAATCGATGCGTTGGCGCGCGCCGACCGCCGGCGTGTTCACCACCCGCAGCAGGTTCAGCGCCAGGCTGGCGTCGCGCTTGACCGCCAGTTCCACCTGCCGGTTGTCGGCGTCCGACATCACCAGCCGCATCAGTTCCAGCACCGCCTGCTGCGACGGCGACAGCTTGCGCCCGCCGAGCACCGACGGCCTGGCGAAATAAAAACCCTGGAAATAATCGAAACCGAGGTCGAGGCAGGTCTTGTGCTCTTCGCGCGTTTCGACTTTCTCGGCAATCAGTTTGCGGCCGGCCTCGCGCACGCGCGGCACCAGCGCCAGCAGCGACACGATCGGCAGCGCGCGCAGGTCCATCTTGACGTAGTCGACCAACGGCAGCAGGCGCTGCAGCTGGGGTGGCCCGCGGCGGCTGTCGGCGACGGCCTCGGCGGCGAAGCGGAAGCCGTGCCCGGCCAGCTCGGCAATGCGCCACAGCACCGCCTCGGTCGGCTCGACCGTGGGAACGATCTCGAGCACGGTCTTCTCGCGCGGCAGGAAGGCGAAGATGTCGCTCATCAACACGTCGGCGTCGACGTTCAGGAAACCGTTGGCGTCGCCAATCGCGCGCGCCAGGCCCAGTTGTGCGGCGTGGGCGATCACGCCCGCGGTGGCGGACAGGCCCGATTCGACCAGCGCCGGGCCCGTTGATGAGCTGCGAAACAGCAATTCATAGCCGAACAGCGCCTGGTTGCGGTCCAGCACCGCCTGGCGACCCAGGTAAAAGTCGCGCACGCGCAAGGGCCGGGAGGCGGTGTCGAGGCTGGCGGTATCGCTCATCGCGGTCTCATCAAGACTGTCAATCGGGCTACTTTACTCCATTCCTGACAGAAAGTGGCTTTCTTGCCATCATTTTGATGCCCTTATGGCTGCGGCAGCCCGTCCACGAACAGCTTGAGCTCGCCCGGCGCGAAATCGGTCCAGGTTTCGTTGGTGGTCAGCGGCTCGGTGACGATGATCGCGACCCGGTCATTGGGCGTGGTGACCTCCGAGAAGTCGACCGACAGGTCCTCGTCCGACAGGCAGGCGGTCGGGAACGGATGCTGGCGCACCACGTAGCACAGCTTGGTCGAGCAGTGGGCGAACAGGGCGGTGCCGTCGGACAGCATCATGTTGAAGGTGCCGTGCAGCGCGACCACGCGCACCAGTTCGGCGAGCGCGCGGCACAGCGCCGGCAGCTCGGGCGGACGGTCGCCGAAGCGTTCGCGCAGCTCCTGCAGCAGGAAGCAGAAGGCGCGCTCGCTGTCGGTATTGCCGACCGGGCGGAAAGGGCCGTCGAGCACCGGGTCGAATTGCTTGAGGTCGCCATTGTGCGCGAACACCCAGTAACGCCCCCACAGTTCGCGCACGAACGGGTGGCAGTTCTCGAGCGCGACGTGGCCCTGGGTGGCCTTGCGGATATGGGCGATGACGTTGGTCGACTTGATCGGGTACTGCTTGATCAGCTCGGCAATCGGGGACGCGACGGCGGCCTGGTGGTCGACGAAATGGCGCACGCCGGCGCCTTCGAAAAACGCGATGCCCCAGCCGTCGTGGTGGGTGTCAGTCCGGCCGCCGCGGTGGGCAAAGCCGGTGAAGGAAAAAACGATGTCCGTGGGGACGTTGCAGTTCATTCCGAGGAGCTGGCACATGGCGCAAGCTTACCATGTTGCCACTCCCGCGGTGGGGCAAACCAGTTAATGCAGCACTACCGGCTGGCTCATCAAGGTGTCGTAGGAGCCGAGGAAATCGTCGATCTCCTCCATCGTCGGTTCGCTGGCGATCAGGTTGTTGACGTCGCGCCGGAAGGTTTGCGCCAACTTGCCGCCGATAAACGCTTCGCGCCGGCCGGCCTTGTCCACGATTTCGTAGCCGCCGAAGCGCAGTGCGTCGAGATTGCGATCCACGCCAAACTCGACCACGCTGTATTGCTCGCTGTTGTAGATCATGTTCATGATGAGCTCCTTCGCTTGATCAGATTTTGAGAAACCTGCCACGTTGGCGGCGGGCGGCAGGCTCTTCACTTCACCAATGAGGTGGGGCTGGCCCAACTAATTTCAAGAGTCTCAAGACGCAAGGACCGGGGCCAGCTCCAGCAGCTGATCGTATGGCGCGCTTTGCAGCCACGATCGCAACTGATCAAGGTGCTCGCTGCGGGCGACGCCGATGAACAGGCGCTCGGGGCGCTGACGCAGGAAGCGATTTAATGTTACACGCAAAACCAGATTGCCGGTGCAGCACAGGCAACCGGGCGCAATGCGCGAAATCAGGACGGATGCAGATGGGAAAAGCGGAGACCCGGCGTCGGCCAGGCCCTCGAGGATGACTGCCGTCGGGGCTGCACCATGCTCGGGACCATGGGGATCTGCACCATTTTGGTGCGGTGACGGCAACTGGGCCGCAATCGCGCTTTCGCGCGCGTGGGCAGTGGCGCCGGTGACCAGCGTGACGGTCACCCGCGGCGCGCCTGGCCCGGCCGGCATCATCCCCCTCGTTTGGCCAGCTTGCCCGGCTCCACGCCGAGCTGTTTGAGCTTGCGGTAAAGGTGGGTGCGTTCAAGGCCGGTCTTTTCGGCCACCCGGGTCATGCTGCCGCCCTCGCGCCCGAGGTGGTGCTCGAAATACATGCGTTCGAAGGCGTCGCGCGCCTCGCGCAGCGGCAGGTCGAACGACAGCGTGTAGCCATGGCCCTCGGCGCCGTTGGCGATCGCGGTGCCCATGCGCGGCACAACCGGCGCGGCCTGGGGCTGGGCCGCGAACATGGCGCTGGCCGCGCTCACGGTTTCCTCGACCGGGGCCGCCATCATCGGGCGCGCCGCCAGCGCCGGGGCGCGCGCCACTTCCTGCGCGCGCGACAGGCCCTGCTGCACCGCCTTGAGCAGCTTTTGCAGCGCGATCGGCTTTTCGAGGAAGTTCAGCGCCCCGATCCGGGTCGCCTCGACCGCGGTATCGATCGTCGCGTGACCCGACATCATGATGACAGGCATCGTCAGCAGGCCATCGCGCTGCCATTCCTTGAGCAGCGTAACGCCGTCGGTATCGGGCATCCAGATATCGAGCAGCACCAGGTCGGGCGCCCCCTGCGCCCGCGCCTCGCGCGCCTGCTGTGCATTTTCGGCCAGCGTGATGGCATGGCCTTCGTCCCCCAGGATTTCCGAGAGTAGCTCGCGGATGCCCATTTCATCATCAACTACGAGTATGTTCGCCATCTGTTGTGCCTTCTTTCTGACCCGTGAACAGCCATGATTTTATGCGCGATTTACGCTTCGGCCAAGTTCGCCTCAGGTGCTAACTTTAACAGCAAAATGAATACCGACGCGCCAGTTCCGTCGGCCCGGTTCTGGACATCGATCCGCCCCCCGTGCTCTTCGACGATCTTCTTGACCATCGGCAGGCCAAGTCCGGTGCCGCGTGCCTTCGAGGTGACGTACGGCTCGAAGGCGCGCGACAGGATCTTGGGTGCGAAACCGGGCCCGTTGTCGACGATCGCCAGCCGCACCGCGGTGCCGGCCGCGCCGTCCGCGCCCTGATAGTGGATTACCTCGGTGGTCAGGTCAATACGCGGTGGCGGCGCATCGGCGGCGCGGTCGGCCAGCGCGTCCTGCGCGTTCTGCAGCAGGTTGTGGATCACCTGGCGCAGCTGGCCCGGGTCGCCCATCACCGCCGGCAGGCCGGGCGCCAGCGCCGCGTGGATCACGTCCGATTCGTCGCCGGCCACGTACAGGCGCAGGATCTCGTCGATCAGCGCGTTCAGGTCGAGCCGCTGCAGCACCGCCGGCGGCGCCTTGGCGTAGTCGCGGAAGTCGTCGACCATGCGCTTCATGGCGTCGACCTGGTTGACGATCGTCGTGGTCCCCTTGTGCAGCAGTTCGGCGTCGGCCGGGGCGAGGCGCGATTCGAGCTTCATCTGCATCCGTTCGGCCGACAGCTGGATCGGCGTCAGCGGGTTCTTGATCTCGTGCGCGAGGCGCCGCGCGACCTCGCCCCAGGCCATCGAGCGCTGCGCCGAGATCACGTCCGAGATATCGTCGAACACGACGATGAAGCCGCTGCCGGCGCCGACCGGAAGGCGCGAGCCGCGCGCGAACAGCGTGATGTCGTGGTCGTCGGGGGTGCCGGGACGGCGCGGGATTTCGATCTGCTGCTGCCAGTGCGTGCGCTGGCGCGCGCTGCCGGCGGCCGACTGCGCGCTTTGCGCCGAGTAGGCGCGCGCGATGGTGCCGGCAAACGCCTCCAGGCCTTCGATCTCGTCGAGCGCGTGGCCGGCCAGCGTGCCCGGCTCGAGCAGCAGGATACGGTGCGCGGCCTCGTTCGAGTTGACCACCACGCCGTCGGCGTCGAGCACCAGCACCCCGGCCGACATATTCGCCAGCACCGATTCGAGGTGCGCCTTCGCGCTTTGCAGCGCCGCGCGATTGCGCTCGACCGCGCTCCTGGCCTCGAACAGCTGGCCGGTCATCGCGTTGAACGACTGGGTCAGCGTCCCGAGTTCGTCGTTGGTCTCGACGATCGGGCGCGGCGACAGGTCGCCCTCGGCCACCGCGCGCGTGCCCTCGGCCAGCACCAGCAGCGGCTCGGCCAGGTTACCCGCGATCAGGAACGCGCCGGCGATCGCGCCCAGGATCGCCAGCAGCATGGTCAGGGTCAGGGTCTCGATGTACATCTTGCGCAGCCCGACGCGCGCCACGAAACGCTCCTTGTATTCGCGGTAGGCGGTGCCCAGCACTTCGGCATTCGAGGCCAGGTTGACCGGCACCGACTGCAGCAGCTGCAGGTAGCGCGCCTCGGTGCCGGGCGGCTCGGGCACCCCCACCACCACGCGCAGGCGCAGGCCGGTGGCCGCATCGAGCCCGGTCGGCTGGTCGCCCTCAAGCTGGTTGGTGTCGCGCTCGCTGCCGCCTTCGGTATGCGCGTACCCGCCCGGCATCCCGGCCTGCTTGAGCATCTGCGGGGTCGGCTGGTCGGCGGCCTGGCTGGCCAGCCCGCCCTGTGCCGCCGACGCGATCACCTTGCCGTCCGCGCCCACCAGCATCGCGCTCTGCATTTCGCCCTGCTCGGCCACCAGCCGGCGCAGGATGGCCTGGGCGCCGGCGTCGGTCTGCGCCGCCAGCGTGGCCGAGGTGGTCTGCGCGGTGCCGCCCAATTCGGCCAGCGCCTCGTCGAGCGCGGCGTAGCCGAGGTTCAGGCCCGACTGCAGCGCGGCCTCGATCTTGACGTCGAACCAGGACTCGATCGAATGCGAGACGAACTGCACCGACACCATGAAGATGACCAGCCCGGGCAGGATGCCGATCGCGGCGAACATCAGCACCAGCCGCGCCATCAGGCGCGACCCGAACTTGCCGGCCTTGTAGCGCGAGTACAGGCGCACCAGCGCGACGATCACCAGGATCAGCATCAGGCCCGCCATCGCGGCGTTCAGCCCGAGCAGCCCGGAGTAGTAGCGGTCGAAGAAGCCCGAGTTGTCGGAGGCCGACGCGAGCAGGAACAGCAGGATGGAGATGACCGCGCCGCCCACCACCAACGCGTAGCGCAAGGCCTGGTTCACGCCTTACTCCGCCTTGTAGGTGAAGGTTTTTTTATTCGACGCGAGGCGCCAGTCGGCGTTGTTGAAGGCGTTGACCTGGAGGGGCTTTTGCAGGTATTCGCGGTCCATGAACATGCGCAAGGTGACATTGTAGGTTTCGCCCGCCTTGAGCGCGCCTTTCGGTGCGATCAGCCAGCGGCTCGGACGCCGGATCAGGAACAGCGCCTCCTCGAGGGTGGCGAAGCTTTGCTGGACGCTGCCGATCACCGACACGTGGTACTGGCGGGTCAGCACGTCGTAGAAAATTTTTACGGTCTGGCGCGAGGACACCGCCTTGTCGTCGGTCCACCACCAGCGCGGGCGGGTCAGTTCGATCTCGGTGGTGAAGTATAGCCGAACCCCGTGCTGGATTGCGTCTTCCAGCCCGTGATTCAGGTCGAACGAGTAATTCGCGGCCAGCTTGTAGCCGTCATCGGTCGCCTCGATCGCGGCACGGGTGATTTCGACACCGTCGGCCGCCTGTGCCTGCGCGAACGCGAACGCCAGCAGCAGCTGGCAGGCGAGGAGGCGAAAAAATCGTAATGTCACAAGTGGGCCAGTGCCTTCGAAATTAAGCGTATTGTCGGTGGCCCGCTACGCCGAATTCTTTTGGAACAGGGCGTAGAACAAACCGTCGTGGTCCCGCCCGTCGCCACTTGCCGGAAGCAGCTGGCCCGGCGCGTCGAGGCGGAGGGCGTTGTGGCGCACCGCAAATGCGGCGGCCTGCGCCTCCGATTCCTGGGGCCAGAGCGAACATGTCACGAACAGCAATTTACCATCGGGCCGCAGCATCTGCCAAAGGTTGTCGAGGATTTTGGCCGAAAGTGTTGCAAGTTGGTGAGTATCGGCTTTGCGGCGCAGCCAGCGGATGTCCGGGTGGCGCCGCACGATGCCCGAGGCCGTGCACGGCACGTCGGCCAGGATGCGGTCGTACTGGCGCCCGTCCCACCAGTCCTTGTCCTGCGCGTCGGCCGCCACCAGCGTGGCTTCCAGCTCGAGCCGCCCGAGGTTCTCGCCGACCCGCGCCAGGCGCTTCGGATCGGCGTCGACCGCGGTCAGGTCGACATCGGCCAGTTCGAGGATGTGGCCGCTCTTGCCGCCGGGGGCCGCGCAGGCATCGAGCACGCGCATGCCGTCCTCCAGGCCGAGCAGCGGCGCGGCCAGCTGCGCGCCGGCGTCCTGCACCGACACCAGGCCCTCGCCAAAGCCGGGGATGTGGCTGACGTTGACCGCCTGGCGCAGCCGTACCGCGCACGGGCCCACCACGTCGGCCTGCATGCCGGCGCCAGCGAGCAGCTGCAGGTAGGCCTCGACGCTGGTTTTGCGGCGGTTCACGCGCAGCGTCAGCGGCGGGTGCGCGTTGCCGGCTTCCAGGATCGCCTGCCAGTCGCGCGGATAGGCGGCGCGGGTGGCGTCGATCCACCAGTCGGGGTAGTTCCACTGCGCCAGCGGCTGCTTCAGCGCGGTCGCCAGCAGCGCCTCGCGCTCGCGCAGGAAGCGGCGCAGCACCGCGTTCACCATCGCCCTGGCGTGCGCCAGGTCCGGGTGGGCGCCGGCCGCGGTCACGGCCTGGTCGACCACGGTGAAGGCCTCGTACGGCGCCTCGCCCTGCCCCGCGTCGAGCAGGGCCAGCGCGCAGCACACCAGGCTGGCCAGCATCGGCGGCTCCGGCGCTTTCGTGGTCACCAGGCCAAGCAGCACCTCGCTGCGGCCCAGCTGGCGCATGCTGCGGTAGGCGATGTCCTGGATCGCGCCGCGCGCCTGCGGCGTCGCCTGGTAAGCGGCGAACACCTCGGCCAGCGCCTGCGGCAGATTGGTACCAAGGCGCACCCGCGCCACCGCGCTGGCCGCGCCCAGCAGCGCCAGCGCCAGCGAGTCATCCGGAACGATCGGGCGGTAGTCCGGCTGCAGGTGCGGCTTGACCTCGTGGCTGGGGCGCGGGCGCGCGGCCGGCGCCTTCTGGGGCGCCCTGGCGGGCTTGGCTTTGGGTTTCAGGGTGAGCGTCGGGCGCTTCTCGGTCATGGCGGGGTCGGTTGATGCGCAATAAAGACGCACATTGTAGCGGCTAAGCCTTGGGCGAGGCTTAAAACGGCGGCCGCAGCGGGGCCCCGGCCGTATTCCGGGTTGCGTCAAACCAGTATAATGGTCACTGGTTTACCCGTGGCCCAGCCACCGTTTTTCAGACTTTACCGACGACCCGCCCATGCTCGCCCAACAAAAACACGCAATCGCTGCCCTGTTCCAGGCCGCCCTGGCCCCGATCGTAGCCGGCACCGATTTGTCCCCCACCGTCGTACTCGAGCGCCCGCGCGACCCGAGCCACGGCGACATCGCCTGCAATATCGCGATGCAGCTGGCCAAGCCGCTCAAGGCCAATCCGCGCGAACTGGCGACGCGCCTGGTCGCTGCCCTGCTGGCCGACCCGGCCGGCAAAGGCCTGGTCGAGTCCGCCGACGTGGCGGGCCCCGGTTTCATCAACCTGCGCCTGGCGGCAGCAAGCAAGCAGTCGGTGGTGCGCACCATCCTGCAGCAGGGCGCCGGTTTCGGCCGCAGCACGCATGGCGCCGGCAAGCACACGATCATCGAATTCGTCTCGGCCAACCCGACCGGGCCGCTGCACGTCGGCCACGGGCGCCAGGCCGCGCTGGGCGACGCCATGTCGGCGCTGTTCGAGTCGCAGGGCCACGAGGTCACGCGCGAGTTCTATTACAACGACGCCGGCGTGCAGATCCTCACGCTGGCCAATTCGGTGCAGGCGCGCGCGCGCGGCTTCAGGCCGGGCGACATCGAATGGCCGGAGTCGGCCTACAACGGCGACTACATCCAGGACATCGCCAACGACTTCCTGGCCAAAAAAACCGTGTCGGCCAGCGATGGCCAGCCTGTCACCGCGAGCGGCGACACCAACGACCTCGAATCGATCCGCCGCTTTGCCGTGACCTACCTGCGCAACGAGCAGGACATCGACCTGCAGGCGTTCGGCGTCAAGTTCGATAACTACTACCTCGAGTCCTCGCTGTACGGCGACGGCAAGGTCGAAGCAGCGGTCAACGCGCTGGTCGCCGCCGGCGTCACCTACGAACAGGACGGCGCGCTGTGGCTGCGCACCACCGACTACGGCGACGACAAGGACCGCGTGATGCGCAAGTCCGACGGCACCTACACCTACTTCGTGCCCGACGTCGCCTACCACATCGAAAAATTCCGCCGCGGCTGCACCCAGGCGATCAACATCCAGGGCAGCGACCACCATGGCACCGTCGCGCGCGTGCGCGCCGGCCTGCAGTCGGTCGGCATCGGCATCCCGCAGGGCTACCCCGACTACGTGCTGCACAAGATGGTCACCGTGATGAAGAACGGCGAGGAGGTCAAGATCTCCAAGCGCGCCGGCTCCTATGTGACGGTGCGCGACCTGATCGAATGGTCGGGCAACGGCGATATTACGCGCGGCCGCGACGCGGTGCGCTTCTTCCTCATCTCGCGCAAGGCCGACACCGAATTCGTGTTCGACGTCGACGTCGCGCTCAAGACCTCGGACGAGAATCCGGTCTATTACGTGCAGTACGCGCATGCGCGCATCTGCTCGGTGCTGGCCCAGTGGGGCGGCGACGAAGCGGTGCTGCAGGCGGCCGACCTGGCGCCGTTGACGGCCCCGCGCGAAGCCACGCTGCTGGCCACGCTGTCGGCCTACCCGGAGACGCTCGAACGCGCGCTGTCCGAACTGGGGCCGCACCAGGTCGCGTTCTACCTGCGCGAACTGGCCGGCGAGCTGCACGGCTACTACAACGCCGAGCGCGTGCTGGTGGACGACGAAGCGACCAAAATGGCGCGCCTGGCCCTGCTCGCAGCCACCCGCCAGGTGCTGCGCAACGGCCTCGCCCTGATCGGCGTGTCCGCGCCTAACAAGATGTAAGCCGTCCAGACCACGACATGAATGCGCCAATGACCGCTCATTTCCGCTCCCCTTCCCCGCAGCGCCAGCGCGGCAACACGCTCACCGGCCTGATCATCGGCCTGATCGTTGGCCTGGCCATCGCGGTGGCGGTGGCGCTCTCGATCACCAAGGGCGCCTCGCCGTTCACCGACCGCGGTCCCAAGGCCGGCCGTCCGGCCGACCCGGCGCCAGGCCAGGCGGCCGACCCGAACAAGCCGATGTACGGCAACCGCGAGCCGGCGCGCGAAGCGAACCGCGAACTGGTCGAAAAAACGGCCCCGAAGGCAGCGCCCGCAGCGCCGGCGGCGGCAGCGCCCGCAGCCGATCCTGACCCGCTCGGCAAGGCCATCGCCGGCATGAAGGACGTGGCCGACACCCCCGCCCGGCGGCCGTCGCCGGCAGCGGTCCCGGCCAACACGGCCGCGCCGGCGCCAGCGCCGGCGGTGGGCGGCGACGGCTACGTCTATTACCTGCAGGCTGGCGCGTTCCGCGAAATGTCGGACGCCGAGGCGACCCGTGCCAAACTGGCCCTGCTCGGCTTCGAGGCGGCGATCAGCGACCGCAGCAGCGACAGCGGCGTGCTGCACCGTGTGCGCATGGGCCCGTACCACCAGGTCGAAGCGATGAACAAGGCGCGCGCCAAGCTGCTCGACAGCGGCATCGACGTCGCCATCGTGCGCAACCAGAAATAAGAAGGGAAAACGATGAACCCGACCCGCCGCCTGTTGTGCGCCGCCGCGCTGCTTGCCCTCGCCGGCAGCGCCACCGCCGCCCCTGCCGAGCCGAAGGCCGGCGCCCAGTACCTGGTGCTGCCTGAACCCCGGAACACCGACGCCGGCAGCGGCGCGGTCGAGGTGGTCGAGTTCTTCGCCTACTACTGCCCGCACTGTTACGCGTTCGAACCGCTGCTGTCGGCGTGGGTTAAAAAGCAGGGCTCGAACATCGTGTTCCGCCGCGTGCACGTGCCGCGCGACCCCGGCGTGCTGCCGCAGCAGCGCCTGTTCTACACGCTCGAGTCGATGGGCCTGCTCGAGCAGTACCACGACAAGGTGTTCGGCGCGATGCACGTCGATCGCCTGCGCCTGGCGAGCGACGAGCAGGTGTTCGACTGGGCCGGCAAGGCCGGCATCGACCGCGCGCGTTTTGTCGACACCTACCGCTCGTTCGGGGTGCAGGCCAAGCTGCGCCGCGCCGGCCAGATGGTCGAGGACTACCGTGTCAACTACTGGCCGCTGGTCGCGATCGACGGCCGCTTCATCACCTCGCCTTCGCAAGCCAACGAAGGCGTGACCGAGCCGCGCACCGAGGCCCAGCAACAGCAGGCCGCGCTGCAGGTGATGGACTACCTGGTCGCGAAAGCGAAAGCCGACAAGAAATGACGTCCGTGGGCGCCCGCTCGGACCGCGTGTTCATCACCGGCGCATCGAGCGGCATCGGGGCTGCGCTGGCGCGCGAATATGCGGCGCAGGGAGCGGCCCTCGGCCTGGTGGCGCGCCGCCGCGACCTGCTCGAACAGCTGGTGCAGGACCTGCCCAATCCCTCGCTTCATCGCATCTACGCGGTCGACGTGCTCGATCACGCGGCGCTGGCCGGGGCCGCGCGCGACTTCATCGCGGCCGGCGGCGCCGACGTCGTGATCGCCTGCGCCGGCATCTCGCACGGGACCCTCACCGAACGGCCGGAAGACCTGCCCCTGTTCGACGCCGTGTTCGCGACCAACGTCAACGCCACCGTCGCCACCTTCGCGCCATTCATCGAGCCGATGAAGCGCCGGCAAGGCGCGCGCCGGCTGGTCGGCATCGGCAGCGTGGCGGGCATCCGCGGCATGCGCGGCGCCGGCGCCTATTGCGCCTCCAAGGCCGCGGTGCACAGCTACTGCGAATCGCTGCGGCTCGAAATGAAACCGCACGGTATCCGGGTGGTCACCATCGCCCCCGGCTACATCGATACCCCCATGACCCGCGACAACCGCTTCCCGATGCCGTTCCTGATGCCGGTCGGGCGCTTCGCCAGCCAGGCGGTGCGCGCGATCGCGCGCGGCGACAGCTACCGCGTCATTCCGTGGCAAATGGGCCTGGTCGCCAGGCTGCTGCGCGCGCTGCCCAATATCCTCTTCGACCAGGTCTTTTCGCGCGCGCCGCAAAAGCCGCGCAAGGCCGCGCCATGAACCCAGGACGCATCGCGGCACTGTCGGCGTCCGGGGTGGCGGTCGAGGTGGTCGTTGAAACCGGCTCGACCAATGCCGACCTGCTGGCGCGCGCGCCCACGCTGCAACGGCCGGTCCTGCTGGTCGCCGAAAACCAGACCGCCGGCCGCGGCCGGGCCGGACGCAGCTGGCTGTCGAGCGCCGCCGGCTCGCTCACCTTTTCGCTGGCGTGGCGCTTCGACGGCGGCCCGCAGCAGCTGGCCGGCCTGCCGCTCGCGGTCGGCGTGGCGCTCGCCGAAACGCTCGCGCACCTCGGCGTGCAGGTGCAGCTGAAGTGGCCCAACGACCTGCTCAGGGACGGCGACAAGCTGGCCGGGATCCTGATCGAAACCCAGTCCGCCCAGGGTGGCGGCGTGTGGGCCGTGATCGGGATCGGATTGAACCTCCTGATGCCCGACGAACTCGAAGCACAGATCGGGCGCAGCGTGGCCGCCGTGCCGTGGCTGGCGCAAATGGACCGCGACACCCTGGTGGCGGCCCTGCTCGACGGCCTGGCGCAGGCGCTGCACGAATTCGGGCGAGCCGGATTTGGGGCCTTCGCGGCGCGCTGGAACCTGCGCCACGGCTACCAGGGCGAACTGGTGACCATCATCGACCGCGGCGCGGTGCTGCACGAAGGGGTGGCGGCCGGGGTCGACGATGCGGGCCGGCTGCTGCTCGATACCGCGGGGGGGCGCATCGCGGTGTTGGCGGGCGACGTGTCGCTGAGGGTAAAGGAGTGAGCATGCTGCTACTGGTCGATGCCGGCAATACGCGGGTCAAATGGGCGCTGGCCGCGGCCGGCGCCGCGCCCGGCGACTGGCACGCCAGCGGCGCCGTGACCCACGCCGAGCTGGAACGGCTGACCCCGGCCTGGCTCGGCCATGGCGTCACCTCGGCGATCGTCTCCAACGTCGGCGGCGCCGCGCTGCACGAAGGGCTGTCCGCGCTGCTTCCGAAGGTACCGGTCGAATGGTTCGTGTCCAGCGCCGAATGCGCCGGGCTGCGCAACGGCTACCGCAATCCGGCCCAGCTGGGCAGCGACCGCTTCGCCGCCGCAATCGGCGCGCGCCTGCTCGAGCCAGGCAAGGCGCTGGTGATGGCGACCTGCGGCACCGCGACCACCGTCGACGCGGTCAGCGCCGATGGCGTCTTCGTCGGCGGGATGATCCTGCCGGGCCTGGGGCTGATGGCCGCTTCGCTGGCGCGCGGCACCGCGCAACTACCGCAAGTGGCGCCGGGCTCCGAGCCGCCGCCGGTCTTCGCGGACAACACCAACGACGCCATCGTCTCCGGCTGCATCTCGGCCCAGGCCGGCGCGATCGAACGCGCGGTGGCGGCGCACCGCGCCGGGGCCTGCATCCTTTCCGGCGGCGCCGCGCCATGGGTGGGACCGGCGCTCAAGGTCCCGCATCGTTTGGCCGATAATATCGTGCTGGTCGGCCTGCACGCGGCCGCGCGCGCGACCGCGACGGGGGATAGTCAGTGTTGAAATTCGTTTTCTGGATCCTGCTTGGGCTCAATGCCGTACTGTTCGCGTATGGGCAGGGTTACCTCGGCACCGTTGGCGGCAACGAGCACGAGCCGGCGCGGCTGAAAACCCAGCAGGCCGCCGACAAGCTCAAGCTGCTGCCGGCCAGCGAGGCGCGCAGCGGCGCGGCCGCCACGCCCCCGGCGCCGACAGCCGCTGCGGCGGCGCCGGACCTGGCTGGCTGTACCGAGGTCGGCACTTTCGGCGCATCGGAAGCGCGCCGCTTCGAAGCGCGCCTGGCCCGGCTCGACCTCGGCGAGCGCCAGTCGCGGCGCCCGGTGGAGGCGCAGGACATCACCAGCTACCTGGTCTACCTTCCTCCCGCGCCGAGCAAGGAAGCGGCCGACCGCAAGGTCGCCGAACTACGTGCGCAGGGCGTGACCAACCTGTTCATCATCAACGGCGATTCACCGTACAAATGGGGGATCTCGCTGGGGTTGTTCAGGACCGAGGCGGGGGCGCAAACGCTGCTGGCGGCGCTGGGCAAGCAGGGCGTGCGCGGCGCCCGCATTGCGCCGCGCGGGCCGATGAGCACCCGCTATGCCTACCAGTTCCGCGGCATCGACGCGGATACGCGCACGCGCATTGCGGGATATGCCGACAGCTTCAATGCGGCGCAGCTGACGAGCTGCCGCTAAGCGCGTGCGCCCCCCTTCCATACTCAGCGTTTGACGATAACCGGCTTGAGCCCGAGCGACGCCGGCAGCGCGCGCGCCGTTTGCAGCGCCAGCTCGCGCGTCGCGAACGGCCCGCTGTACAGGCGCTGCACCGAACCGGCCTGCGTCACCTCGAGCGTGCCTGCATCGACGCCGTTCTGCGCCAGGCGCTGGCGCATCTCCTCGGCCTTGCCGGCCCGGGTGAACGCGCCCAGCTGGATATAGAAGCCTTTTGGCGCAGCCCTCGGCGCCGGCGCCACCGTCCCGCTGTCGCCATCTGCCCGGTCCTCGAGCATCAGCGCCGCGATTTGCGCGGACGGCAAGGCCTGCGCCTGCGAGGCCGCTGCGCGCCGCACGTTCGCGATGCGGTCCGAGTCGCCCGCGAACAGGCGCTCGACCTCGACCTCGTGGCTGCCCTTGCCAAGCAGGCCGAGCTTGAGCGCGGCCGTGTACGAGACATCGATCACGCGGTCGGAGTGGAACGGGCCGCGGTCGTTGATGCGCACGATGACCGACTTGCCGCTTTCGAGGCTGGTGACGCGCGCGAACGACGGGATCGGCAAGGTCGGATGGGCGGCCGTCATCTTGTACATGTCGTACGGCTCGCCGGACGAGGTGCGCTGGCCGTGGAACTTGACGCCGTACCAGCTGGCCACGCCGCGTTGCGAGAACGGCTCGTCGTTCAGCAGCGGCGTATAGGTTTGTCCGAACACCGAGTACGGCCGGTTGCCGTACTTTGCATACGGTTCGTAGCGGACCTCGGCGTCAGGCACGTCGCGCAGGTTGGGCGGCGGGTTGGCGCCCGGGCCGTCGTCCTGGTAGTAGCCGCCGCGGCCCGACCCGGCGGCGGGCAGCGCCGGCAGGCTCGGGTCGAGCTTCGGGTGGTTGGCCGAGGTGCGGTGGGGCCAGGGCAGTGGAATCAGGCGGTGCTCGCCGGGAGTGCCGCAGCCGGTCATCAGCACTGCTAACGCGACGACCGCTGGGAGTAATCTCAGAACGGCCATGCGTCCTCCTTCATGTCAAGTCTGCACCAGCTTTCGGTGCCTTTGTATGCTCATCAATATACCAGAGCCGAGACCGAGTGTGATCAGCGCGGTGCCGCCATAGCTCATGAACGGCAGCGGTACGCCGACTACCGGCAGGATGCCGCTGACCATGCCCATGTTGACGAAGGCATAGGTGAAAAAGATCATCGTGATCGCGCCGGCCAGCAGCCGCGTGAACAGGTTCGGGGCGTTCGCCGCGATCATCATCCCGCGCGCGATCAGCAGCAGGTAGAGGAACAGCAGCACCAGGTTGCCGACCAGGCCGAACTCCTCCGAGTACACCGAGAAGATGAAGTCGGTGGTGCGCTCCGGGATGAACTCGAGGTAGGCCTGGGTGCCTTTCATGTAGCCCTTGCCGCTCACGCCGCCCGAGCCGATCGCGATGGTCGACTGGATGATGTGGAAGCCCTTGCCGAGCGGGTCCGAGGTAGGGTCGATCAGCGTCATCACCCGTTCGCGCTGGTAGTCGTGCATCATCGACCACGCGACCGGCAGGCTGGCGCCGCCCGCGAGCGCGAGGCCGGCCAGCGCCTTCCACGACAGCCCCGCCAAAAAGATGACGTAAAAGCCCGATGCCACGACCAGCAGCGCGGTGCCAAGGTCGGGCTGCTTGGCGATCAGCGCGACCGGGACCAGCAGCAGCAGTCCCGCCACCGCGAACGAGTGCCAGCGCAGCAGTCCGGCGCGCTGCTGGAAGTACCAGGCCAGCATCAGCGGCATCGCGATCTTCATGATCTCGGACGGCTGGATGTCGACCCCAAGGTGCAGCCAGCGCCGCGCGCCCTTCTTCACCACCCCGACCACGGCGACCGCGACCAGCAGCGACACGCCGACCGTGTAGATCGGCACCGCGAGGCGCAGCAGCGTCTGCGGCGGCACGTTCGCGGCGATCCACAGCACCACGAACGCGAGCAGGATGTTACGCATCTGGCCTTCGAGGCGGCCCGGGAAATCGTGCCCGGCCGACGACAGCGTCAGCATCCCGGTGCACAGCAGCAGGAACAGGATCAGCGCGAGCGGCCCGTCGAACACGGTGAAGTACGGCCGCAGACGGCGGCTCAGTGAACGGCGTTCAGGGATATGGGCAGGCATGGCTTATTCCTTGTTGCCAGGTGTTTCGCCGCCCGGCCGGTGGTCGGCGCCGGCATCCGGCGCGAACGCCTCCACCGGCGTTTGCAGCGGCTCCTCGGCCGGCGCCGGGGCCGGCTTGTCCTTCTCGCGCGGGCGCTTGCCGAGCAGGTAGTAGTCGAGCGCCTTGCGCACGATCGGTGCCGCGATGGTGGCGCCGAAACCGGCGTTCTCGACCACGACCGCAATCGCGATGCGCGGCTTCTCGGCCGGCGCGAAGGCGGTGAACAGCGCGTTGTCGCGCAGCCGCTCCGGGGTCGCGTGCGCGTTGTACTTGGCGCCTTTCAGGCCGACCACCTGGGCGGTACCGGTCTTGCCGCCGACCGTGTAGCCGGCGTTGCGGAAGGCGATGAAGCCGGTGCCGCTCTGGTCGGAGGTCACGCCGACCATGGCGTGCTTGATGATGTCGATGTTCTCCTGCTTGAGCGGGATACGGCCGCTTTCCTTCGCCACGGTGAGCGTACGGGCGCGGGTGCCGCCGTCCTCGATGATCTTGACCAGGTGCGGCTTCATCAACACCCCATCGTTGGCCAGCGTGGCAATCGCGTGCGCCATCTGCAGCGGCGTGAAGCTGTTAAAGCCGTTGCCGATGCTGATCGAGATGGTATCGCCGCCGACCCACTTCTGCGCCGCCCGGTTGCGCTTGAAGCGTTCGCGTTTCCATTCCTGCGACGGCAGGATACCGGTCTTTTCGTGCTCGAGGTCGATGCCGGTCAGCTGGCCGAAGCCGAATGGCTTCATGAAGCCGCTGATGGCGTCGATCCCCAGGTCGTTGCCGAGCTGGTAGTAGTAAGTGTCGCACGACATCACGATCGAGCGGTACATGTCGATGTAGCCGTGGCCGCCCGGCTTGTCGTCGTTGAAGCGGTGCCCGCCGAGCACGAAGAAGCCGGGATCGCTGATGCCCTGCTCCGGCCGGCGCTTGCCCAGCTCGAGCGCGGCCAGCGCCATGTATGGCTTGAAGGTCGAGCCGGGCGGATAGGTGCCCGACAACGGCCGGTTCATCAGCGGGCGGTCGAGCGAGGTGTTCAGGTCGTTCCAGCTCTGGGCGTCGATGCCGTCCACGAACAGGTTGGGGTCGAAGCCCGGGCGCGACACGTAGGCCAGCACGTCGCCGGTGGAAGGTTCGATCGCCACCAGCGCGCCGCGGAAGTCGCCAAACGCCTCCTCGATCACCTTCTGCAGCTCGATGTCGATCGACAGGATCAGGTTGCTGCCGGGCGTCGGCGCCTTGCGGTCGAGCGTGCGGATCGCGCGCCCGCCCGCGGAGCGCTCGACCTCCTCGTAGCCGGTTACCCCGTGCAGCTGGCGCTCGTAGCTCTTCTCCAGGCCTTCCTTGCCGATATGGTCGGTGCCGTTGTAGTTGGCGGCCACCGCCGCGTCGTCGTCCTCGATCGCCTTGGCCTCGGTCTGGTTGATGCGGCCGATGAAGCCGATCACGTGCGAGGCCACTTCACCCAGCGGATACTGGCGGAACAGGCGCGCCTGCACCTCGACGCCCGGGAAGCGGAAGCGCTGCGCGGTGAAGCGCGCCACCTCGTCGTCGGTCAGGCGGTTGCGGATCGGGACGCTGGAAAAGTTCTTCGACTCCTCGAGCAGGCGCTTGAAGCGCTTGCGGTCCTTGGGGTCGATCGCGACCAGTTTGGACAGCTCGTCGATCACCGAATCGAGGCTCGCTTCGAGCTTGGACGGCGTGATTTCGAGCGTGTAGGCCGAGTAGTTGCGAGCCAAAATCACGCCATTGCGGTCGACGATCAGGCCACGGTTCGGCACGATCGGCACCAGTGCGATCCGGTTGTCCTCGGCCTGCGCCATGTACTGGCTGTGCTTGATAACCTGGAGCCACACGAAGCGCGCAACCAGGAAGCCGAAGCAGATGAACACGAACGCCACCATCGCCGTCAGGCGCATGCGGAATTTGTGGATCTCGCGATCGTTGTCTTTAATTTCGGTCATGCCGGGGCACCGTTAAATCGGGCGCGTATGGTCTTTGTCCACGGCGCGGCGCTGCGGCGCCAGCAGCAGCCACGTGATCACCGGCCACATCGCGATCGCGACCGCGCTTTCGATAAACTGCAGCCAGCCGGGGAAGCGCCCGGTCACGGTAAAACGCACCAGGACCTGGATCGCCTGCGTCAGCAGCAGCAGCGGGAACACGTGCATGGCCTGGGTCATTACCGGGAACCACAGCACGCGGCGGTGGATCATGATCGCCAGGTACGACAGCAGCGTGTAGGCAAGCGCATTCTCGCCCAGCAGCGTGGCGTCGTGCACGTCCATCAGCAGGCCCATCGAAAACGCAACGCCGATGCCGACCTTGCGCGGCTGGTGGATGCCCCAGAATACCAGCACCAGCGCGACGAAGTCCGGCGCGCCGACCCAGCGGCCCCACGGC
>JBJMVW010000285.1:0-1929 GCA_045810465.1 Massilia sp.
GCAAGCCCCGGCAGGCTTGTTGGCGCTGGCCGGCCATCCACGACTGGCCCCGGCCATTTCAGCCATGTTCGCCGAACCGGCGCGACCATGGCACCTGTCTGATCTGGGCGACTTGTGCGGCATGTCACGCGACACCTTCATGCGGCACTTTCAGGACAAGCTGGGGCGCTCAGCGGTTGGACTGCTGACCGATATCCGGATGAGCCTGGCCGCCAACGGGCTGAAGAAGTCGGCGATGACCACCGAGGCCGTGGCCGAGTCGGTCGGATATCAATCTATATCGGCCTTCCGGCGTGTGTTCGCCGACAGGATGGGAATGACGCCCGGGCAATGGCGCCGTCTGGCGGGCGAGGGCGAGTAATGCGTTTCGCTTTCGGTGTGCAGCCTGGATGAGGCGCTAGACGCGCCAGCGCAGGGCAGGTCAGGCCATTCCTTCGAGCAGAGCTCGTTCGAGTCTGGTTCAGGCCATGACGCGCGGCCCGACATGCAGACCCAGTAGCAGCTATCCCAGATCCGCGACGGATTGTTCCGTTTTGTTCGGGCAAGCGATCCGCGACGTGCTGTGGCGCGGTTGGGAGGATGGACTGCCTCGCTGTTTTGATCCTTTTGGGCATTTTATTGAGGAAAGGTAGTCTCGAAATTGGTAGCGAGCAGGCCTAAAGTGGAGGCTCTTAACCGGGATGGCTCCACAACATGGACTTTCCCCAATTAGTGAAACTAGTAACTTACTTATGGAGATTATGATGGCAAGAACTACTGCTTTAAAGCCGGAACAAGTGCCGGCCGATTCGAAACCGACTCTCGACATGTTCACCAAGAACATCGGGTTCACCCCCAATATGATGGCGACCTTCGCGCAGAGCCCGATCGCGTTCAACGCATGGGCCACCCTGCTCGGCTCCTTGAGCAAGGCGCTCGACGTGAAGACGCGTGACAGCATCGGCCTCGCAGTCTCCGAAGTCAATGGCTGCGACTACTGCCTGACGGTTCACAGCTTCACGGCCGAGCATATGGCCAAACTGCCGGCCGATGAAATCATTCTCGCTCGGAAGGGCCATGCCAGCGACCCGAAGCGCGACGCCGCCGTCCAGTTTGCGCGCAAAGTCATCGAGGCCCGCGGCAACGTCAGTGACGCCGATCTGAAAGCCGTCCGCGATGCCGGCTACACGGATGCGAACATCATGGAGATCGTCGCACTGGTGGCGATGTACTCCCTGACGAACTTTTTCAATAACGTGTTCGATCCCGAGAAGGACTTTCCCGCCGTTACGCCGGCTGGCGCGATCTGAACGCTATCCGGTCGCATCGATCCTATCGAAGGGTCCTGAAACATGTTATCTGATGCGAGCGTAACGCCAAAGCCCGGAGGCGCCCAGGAAAGCGTCTTGGAAAGGCGTCCGGGCTTTGCGTATGAGCCGACAAATCCAGGAGGAAGAAAGTGACACTCAATCATCCAATTTTCACGCGCTGGCCGGCGCAGCATCCCGATCGGCTCCAGCTCTTTTCCCTGCCGACGCCCAACGGAGTGAAGGTCGGCATCATGCTGGAGGAGACAGGCCTCGCCTATGAGCCGCACCGCATCGACATCACGGCGAACGAGAGCCACGATCCGGCCTTCCTCGCGCTCAACCCCAATGGCAAGATTCCGGCGATCTACGATCCCGACGGGCCGAGCGGCCGGCCGCTGGCGTTGTTCGAATCAGGAGCGATCCTGATCTATCTCGCCGAGAAGACGGGGAAGTTCCTCTCCACCGATCCCAACACGCGCTATGAAACGATCCAGTGGCTGATGTGGCAGATGGGCGGTGTCGGGCCGATGTTCGGCCAGGTCGGCTTCTTCAACAAATTCGCCGGCAAAGCCTATGAGGACAAGCGCCCGCGCGACCGCTACGCAACCGAATCAGCGCGGCTGCTCGGTGTCCTCGACGA
>JBJMVW010000286.1:0-1916 GCA_045810465.1 Massilia sp.
CGGTCCACCAGTCGCGCAGGTTGCCGTCGCCGTCGTACTGGGCGCCCTGGTCGTCGAAGCCGTGGCTGACTTCATGGCCGATCACAGCGCCAATCGCGCCGTAATTGACCGCGTCATCCGCGTTCGGGTCGAAGTACGGCGGCTGCAGGATCGACGCCGGGAACACGATCTCGTTCAGCTCCGGGTTGTAATAGGCGTTGACCGTCTGCGGCGGCATCAGCCACTCATCGCGGTCGATCGGTTTGCCCAGCTTGTCCAGCTCGCGGTTAGATTCGACCACGCGCGAACGCATCACGTTGCCGACCAGGTCGTCGCGCGACACCACCAGCTTTGAATAGTCCTTCCACTTGTTCGGGTAGCCAATCTTCGGCATGAACTTGGCGAGCTTGGTTTGCGCTTCCTTCTTGGTCGCCGGGCTCATCCAGTCGAGCGTGTTGATCGACTGCTTCATCGCGGCGAGCAGGTTCTTCACCATCTGTTCCATGCGCGCCTTGCGCTCGGCCGGGAAGTACTGCTCCACGTACAGCTTGCCGACCGACTCGCCCAGCGAGCGCTGGACCGTCGACACGCCGCGCTTCCAGCGCGGCTCGAGCTGTTTTGCCCCGGACAGGGCGGCGCCGTAGAACGCGAAGCGCTCGTCGACAAAGGCCTTCGACAGGAAGTTCGCGTAGTTTTCGACCAGGTGCGCCTGCAGGTAGGTCTTCCAGGTGTCGAGCGGAGTCGCCGCGGCGATCCCGGCGAAGCCCTTCAGGTAGCTCGGCTGGCTGACAATCACGTAGCCGGCCTTGGCGCTGATGCCGGCGGCGTCCAGGTACGACTTCCAGTCGTAGCCCGGCGCGACCTGCGCCATGTTGGCCAGCTCGACCTTGTTGTAGGTCTTGACCGGGTCGCGGTTCTCGACCTTGGTCCACTGCACGCGCGCCAATTCGGTCTCCAGGTCGACGATCGCCCTGGCATTGGCAGCCGGGTTCTTGTCGCCGGCCAGCGCCAGCATCTTCTCGACGTGCGCCAGGTACCTGGCGCGCGTGTCGGCCAGTTTGGCGTCGTCCGCCTTCAGGTAGTAGTCGCGATCGGGCATTCCCAGCCCGCCCTGCGCAATGTCGGCCACGTACCTGGTCGAATCCTTGGCGTCCTGGTGGATGCTGAAGTCGTACGGTACGTTCACCCCGATCCTGCCCAGGTGCGCCAGCAGCGCCGGCAGCTCGGACTTGTCCTTGACGGCCGCGATCTTGTCCAGCTCCGCGCGCAGCGGGGCCAGGCCCAACTGCTCCAGGCGCGCCTCGTCCATGAAGCTGGCGTACAAGTCGCCAATGCGTTGGGCGTCGGTGCCGGCGGCCTTCTGGGTGTTGGCGGCGTGCTCGATGATCGAACGCAGCTGCGGCTGGATCTCCTCGTTCAGCATTACCGACGAGCCCCAGTACGATTTGTCGGCCGGGATTTCGGTGGTCTTCAGCCACTTGCCGTTCAGGTATTCGAAGAAGTCGTCCTGTGCCCGCGCCGATGGCTCGATGTATTCTGTCGCGATACCGGCCGACAGCACGGGTGCCGTCGCTTTGGACGCACTGGCCTTGGCCGCTGCGGCCTTGCCGCCTTCGGCGTTGGCGACGCTTGCCACCAGCGCCAGCGCCAGTGCGCTTAACAGGTATTTTTTCATCAAACTCTTCTCCACTCGGTTTTGAAAAGTTAAGCCGGCGCTCGTGGGCGCCGGCCTTTGTTTTAGTACCTCACCATTCGCACGTCGTTGCCGAGGAGGGAAACTCCATGTCGCGCGCACGTCACTAAAATGGGATTCCCGCCTCCGCGGGTATGACGTTTCTTTGATTTCGGGTTTCAGTACCCCACCATTCGCACGTCGTTCCCACGGAGGCGGGAATGACGTTTCTTTGGTTTCGGGTTTCAGTACCTCACCATTCGCA
>JBJMVW010000287.1:0-15529 GCA_045810465.1 Massilia sp.
ACCTTGATCTGCAGCTTCATCACGTCGCCGCAGGCCGGGGCGCCGACCATGCCGGTGCCGACGTCGTCGGCGTTCTTGTCGAAGGCGCCGACGTTGCGCGGGTTTTCGTAGTGGTCGAGGACTTTATCGGAATATGCCATGGTAGTGCTCCTTGAATTCGAATACGTTAATTAGTGTGCGGCCCACTGGATCGAATTCAGGTCGATCCCTTCCTTGTGCATGTCCCACAGCGGCGACAGTTCGCGCAGCTTGCCGACCTTCGCCTTCAGCAGGTTGACCGCGAAGTCGATGTCTTCCTCGGTCGTGAAGCGGCCGATCGTGAAGCGGATCGAGCTGTGCGCCAGTTCGTCGCTGCGGCCCAGGGCGCGCAGCACGTACGAGGGCTCCAGCGAGGCCGAGGTGCAGGCCGAACCCGACGACACCGCCAGGTCCTTGACCGCCATGATCAGCGACTCGCCTTCGACGAAGTTGAACGACACGTTCAGGTTGTGCGGCACGCGGTGTTCCATGTCGCCGTTGATGTAGACCTCTTCGATCTCCATCAGGCCCTTGGCCAGGCGGTCGCGCAGCGCTTGCACCTTGGCGATCTCGGCATCCATCTCTTCTTTGGCGATGCGGAAGGCTTCGCCCATGCCCACGATCTGGTGGGTCGGCAGGGTGCCCGAACGCAGGCCGCGCTCGTGGCCGCCGCCGTGCATCTGCGCTTCCAGGCGCACGCGCGGCTTGCGGCGCACGTACAGGGCGCCGACGCCTTTCGGGCCGTAGGTCTTGTGGGCGGTGAAGGTCATCAGGTCGACCTTCAGCGCTTCCAGATTGATGTGGACCTTGCCGGTGGCCTGGGCGGCGTCGCAGTGGAAGATCACGCCCTTCTTGCGGCACAGTTCGCCGATCTGCTCGATCGGCTGGACCACCCCGATCTCGTTATTGACCAGCATGACCGAGACCAGGATGGTGTCCGGGCGGATCGCCGCGGCCAGCTGGTCGATCGTGATCAGGCCGTTGTCCTGCGGCTCGAGATAGGTCGCTTCGAAGCCGACGCGCTCGAGTTCGCGCACGGTGTCGAGCACCGACTTGTGCTCGGTCTTGACCGTGATGATGTGCTTGCCCTTCGTTTTGTAGAAGTTGGCCGCCCCCTTGAGCGCGAGGTTGTTGCTTTCGGTCGCACCCGAGGTCCAGATGATTTCACGCGGATCGGCGCCGACCAGCGCCGCCACCTGGACGCGCGCTTCCTCGACCGCCGCCTCGGCGCTCCAGCCATAGGCGTGGCTGCGCGAGGCCGGGTTGCCGAACTGCTCGCGCAGGAACGGGATCATCTTGTCGGCGACGCGGGGATCGATCGGCGTGGTTGCCGAGTAATCCATATAGATCGGGAAATGCGGCGCAGTCACGAAGCTCTGCTCGATTTGTTTGTCCAAAGGCGCGTTCATCAGTTCACTCCAGTTTGCTCTGCTTCAATTTTGTCCGACGGCGGCGTGGGTGCGGTGCACCACCACGACGTTCTGTTCTTTCTGCTTCTGCTGGTCGACCAGGTCTTGCAGCGAGACCGAATCGAGGTAGTCGACCATCTTCTCGTTCAGCGTGCTCCACAGCTCGTGGGTCATGCAGCGCGTGCCGGTGGCGGCGTCCGCCCCGTGGCAGTTCTCCTTGCCGCCGCACTGGGTCGCATCGAGCGGCTCGTCGACCGCGATGATGATGTCGGCCACGGTCACCTTGCCGGCCGGGCGCGCCAGGCTGTAGCCGCCGCCGGGGCCGCGGATCGATTCGACGATCTCGTGGCGGCGCAGCTTGCCGAACAGCTGCTCGAGGTACGACAGCGAAATGGCCTGGCGCTGGCTGATGCCCGACAGCGTGACGGGACCGCTACCCTGGCGCAGGGCGAGATCGATCATCGCGGTAACAGCAAAACGGCCTTTGGTGGTCAGACGCATCACAACCCCGGGTTAATGTTAAAATATTGCCCTTATTCAATTCAACGGGTCCTGATGCAGCTCTGTCAAAAACCCGATTAGTTGAATGATTTAGTCAAGTATAGCAAATCCCGCCTGGTTTGTCTTGGACCCCACCTGCCGCGGCGCCCCCTCCTTCTTGTTGCTCAAGCGCATTTCTCAACTGACGAGTTGATACGGATCAGTTGTTCTGTCGTTTCACTAAACTTTTCCGGTTTGGGTCGCTAACCTTTATCTCGACGATTTCCGGACTAATCGTTAGTTCCCTGCCATATCGCCATCCGGGGCACAGCCGGGCATCGCCCGTGACCGCATCGCCATAATCCGACCCGAGGGGATGAAATGAAACATCAGATACTGTCAGCCACAGCCTGCGCCTTGCTACTGACGACCGCCAGCCTGTGCCACGCGCAGACCGAGCCGGTCAGCAAGGTGAACGATGCGCCCGCTGCCGCCGCCACCTACTGGACGGCCGAACGGTTCAAGGCAGCCAAGCCGTTGCCGCTGCCGCGCGCCGCCGCGGGGACCGCGCCGCGCGCGCAGGAACCGGACGCCGCCCGCACGGGCGCGGCGCCGCAGGCGAGCGACGCCAGGCCGCCGGCAGCCAGGCCGGAGGTGCGCGAACGGCAGTTGTTCAAGCCGGACTCAAAAAGCGGCGCCGGCGACGCGAACGAGGTGCTCGAGCCGCGCGCAACCGGCACCTTCGGGGCCTACTACACCAGCACCCGGGTCTTTCCGTTGTACACCGGGGCCAGCGCCCCGCTGTCGGCCGACCGGGCGTATCCGTATTCCTCGGTGGGCAAACTGTTCTTTTCCATCAACGGTTCGCCATTCGTCTGCTCGGCGTCCACCATCCAGCGCCGGGTCGTGGTTACCGCGGGCCACTGCGTGCATAACGGCACTCCGGGCGGCTTTTACAGCAACTGGGTGTTCGTTCCGGCCTTTCGCGATGGGGTGGCGCCCTTCCTTGCCTGGAACTGGCGCTTCGTGATCGTCACCGGCACCTGGGCCAGCGGCGGGGGCGGCGTACCCAACGCGGCCGACTACGCGATGATCGAATTCGGCGACCAGCCGACCAGCAGCGGCGGCCCGCTGCACAAGGTGGGCGAAGTGGTCGGCTGGCTCGGATGGAAGACGCTCAGCCTGGCGCCAAACCATACTTCCAAGCTCGGCTACCCATGCAACCTGGATCGTTGCCAGAAAATGCAAAACATCACGAGCAACAATTTCCAGAACACGAGCCCGAACAACGTCGAATACGGCACCGATGCTGGTGGCGGATCGAGCGGCGGGCCGTGGGTCCAGAACTTCCAGGAACTGCAGGCTGGCGGCGGCACAGGGCTGAAAACCGAACAGGACCGGGTGGTGGGCGTGACTTCCTACGGCTATGTCAGCCCCGACCCCAAGGTGCAGGGCGCGTCGATCCCCGACGGCCGCTGGGTGCAGCTATGGAACATCATTTGCGCGCGCAACCCTGGCAACTGCAATTGAGCTGGCGGCTGGCCGCTAGCCCGGTGCGGCCCGCAACAGCCGCATCGGGCCGAACAGGCTTTGCATTTCCTGGCTGGTGATGAACGACAGATTGTAGGGATGCTCGGCGCACGCCTGCGGCAAGTGCGCGGTTTCCGGCAGCCGTTTGAGCTGTTCGGCGATCTTTCCCCACAGCACGAGGGTTGGCGGTGCTGGCTGTGTTGCCAGCGCCGCCAGCACGGCCTGCAGGAACGGCAGCCAGGCGCGCGCCTCGACGGCTGGCGCGACATGCGGGCGAAACACCAGCGCCGCATTCAGCAGCAGGAAGCCCTGGCGCACCAGGTTGTCCTGCAGCTGCGCCAGGGTCTGGATCGAACCGTTGGCGCGCGCGGCCGCGGCGACCGGCGCCAGCGCCAGGCCGGCCGTCTCATCCGGCCGTAGCTGGCCGTCGGCGACCAGCAGCATCTTCATGAAATTGCGCAGCGAGGTCGCCCGGTTGACCGGCTTCGACAGGCCGCTGTCGCACCACAATTCCCCCACCGCGCCATCCATGAAGCACACGCCGGTTGCACTTTCGGCGCGCGGATACGGCCCCTCCCCCACCAGCACGTAGCGCACCTTGTCGAGCGGCAGCGCAAAGGCGGCGAACAGGCGCTGACCGGTCGGCAGGTAATGGTTGCCGAGCGCCGGCAGGTAGCCGGGGTCGGCGCGGGCGACCGCTTCCAGTCCCGCCAGCAGGCAGGGCCGCCACGAGGCGTCGGCGCGGTCGAGCGCGGCGAGGATGGTGGGCGGAATCGTCGAGTCGGACATGGGTCGGGCGGCTGGGGCAAAACCGGATTGTACTGTGGAAGGCCGCGGACAGCTGGTAGCCGGATTTCGAACATTTGTGCAAGAGTTCGGTCCAAGCAGTTCCACCAGCGGGGCTGCGCGATGAACGATGACTACGACACGCCATGGAAAGATGCCCTGACGAGGTACTTCCCGGAGTTCATGGCGTTTTATTTTCCGGCCGCGTACAGCGAAATCGACTGGTCAGTGCCCTGCATCTTCCTGGAGCAAGAGCTTGCACAAGTGGTGCATGAGGCCAAGCTCGGTGGCCGGCGGGTGGACAAGCTGGTGAAGGTGGCGACCAACGACGGCCGGCGTAAGTGGGTACTGGTGCATGTCGATGTGCAAGCGAGCTATGACAAAAGCTTTGCTGAAAGAATTTACGTCTACAACTACCGGATCTATGATCGCTATCGAGGTCCGGTCGCCAGCCTCGCGGTACTGGCTGACGGCAGCAGCCGTTGGAAGCCCGAGCACTTCCACTACGAACTGTTCGGTTGCCAGGTCAGCCTCCGGTTTCCCGTCGTGAAATTGAACGAATTCGCGCCGCGCCTGGACGAGCTGCTGCGGGAACCGAATGTATTCGGGCTGGTCACGGCCGCACATCTTCTGACGCAACAAACGAAGGGCCACGATGTCGAACGCCATGCGGCCAAATGGGGCTTCGTCCGCATGCTGTACGACCGTAACTGGGAAAAGCAAACGATCGTCGACGTCTTCAACATCATCGATTGGATGATGCAGATTCCGCCTGAGCTGGAATCGAAACTGCTGCAAGACGTCGAGGACCTCGAAAGGAGCCGAGCAATGCCCTACATTTCTTCGTTCGAACAGCGTGGCCTGGAGCGTGGCATGGAGCGCGGGCTCGAACTCGCCCGCCGGGATCTGTCCAGGCTGATTGCGCGGCTGCTTTCCAAACGCTACGGCGCCCTGCCGTTACCCGTTCAGGAGCGGCTGGCCCAGGCCAGCACTGAAGAATTACAGGCATGGGGCGAGGCCCTGATCGACGCGCCGACATTGGAGAGCGTGTTTGCGCCGCACTAGCGCCAAGCCTGTGCTCGTTCCAAGGTTCAACCTCGCGTCCGCTTTTCCCGAATCGGCGCATGATGTCTTGCCGTGCCCTGACCGGGCGCCGAACGAATCAAAAGGAGGCAACAGATGCAAACCATTCAGGATGTGATGACGCGCGACGTGCGCACGATTTCGCCACAGGAAAGCGTGCGCCGGGCCGCGCAAATGATGGACGAGCTGAACGTCGGGGCGATTCCCGTGTGCGATGGCGCGAAGCTGGTCGGCATGATCACCGACCGCGACATCACGGTCCGCTCGACCGCCGCCGGCCAGTCGCCGGAATCGACCCGCGTCGGCGACGTGATGAGCGTCGACGTGCGCACCTGCCGTCCCGACCAGACCGTCGATGAGGTGCTCGACGAGATGGGCGACGTGCAGATCCGCCGGGTGCCGGTGATCGACCAGCAGTCGCACCAGATGGTCGGGATCGTCTCGCTGGGCGACATGGCGACCAAGCATTCGGCCGGCATCGACCACGCGCTCGACGAGATCTCCACGCCATCCGAACCCGACCGTTCCACGCTGCGCCACTAAACCCTGGTCCGGCGCATGCCGCGGCAGCGGTGCGCGCCGGTATCGCCTTTGGCGTTGCGCAGGCGTTCGGCCAAAAAGCCGCGGCCGGATGGAATTCCTGCGCCCGCTGGTTGTCCATCCTGTTCGCTTCCCGCGAAAAGGAAAGCTGTGGATACCCCTGACCTTGCCAAGCTCTCGATCGACCGGAGCGCGCAGCCGCAGGGACCGCGCCAGCGCAGGTCAGGGCGCCGCTTCTGGATTGCGCTGCTGGTCGTGCTGGCGGCGGCCGCCGTGGTCGGCGCGGTGCGCCTGTGGTCGGGCCGGGTCACCGTCGAAACCGCCAGCGTCACCCTTGCCTATCCGGCCCAGCAGGTCACCCTGCTCAATGCCACCGGGTATGTCGCCCCGCAGCGCAAGGCATCGATCTCGTCGAAGGCAACCGGGCGCCTGGAATGGCTCGGCGTGCTCGAGGGCAGCCGCGTCAAGAGCGGCGAGCTGATCGCGCGGTTGGAAAACCGCGACGTCGCTGCCGCGCTCGGCCAGGCCCAGGCCAACGTCCAGGTTGCCCGCGCCAACGTGGTGCAGGCCAACGCCGAGCTGGCCGATGCGCGCAACGCATACCGCCGCTCGTCCGAACTGCTGGCGCAACGCTTCATTTCACAGGCCACCAACGACTCCGCCCTAGCGCGCTTCAACAAGGCGACGGCGGCGGTGACGGGCATGCGCGCGGCGCTGGCGGCGGCCGAGGCCAATGCGCGCGCCGCCGCCGTCGCGCTCGACCAGACCCTGATCCGCGCCCCGTTCGACGGCGTGATCCTGACCAAGAATGCGAACGTCGGCGACAACATCACGCCGTTCTCGTCGGCGGCCGACAGCAAGGGGGCGGTGGTCACGATGGCCGACATGGACACCCTCGAAGTGGAGGCCGATGTGTCGGAATCGAGCCTGGCCAGGATCGCGGTCGGCCAGCCGGCGGAAATCCAGCTCGATGCCTTTCCCGCCCTGCGGCTGGCCGGAGTCGTGGCGCGCATGGTGCCGACGGTCGACCGCAGCAAGGCTACGTTGATGGTCAAGGTGCGCTTCGTCGACCACGACCCGCGCGTGCTGCCGGACATGAGCGCGCGCGTGGCCTTCCTGTCGCGCGCTCTGGCGCCGCAGGAAAAACAGCCGCTGCTTGCGCTGCCCGCGGCTGCGCTGGCCCGGCGCGACGGCAGGCAGGTCGCTTTCGTGGTCAAGGGCGGCGAGGCGCATGAGGTGCAGGTGGCGACCGGGCGCCGGATCGGCGAGCTGGTGGCGGTGCGCGGCGTGGCGCTGGGCGACAAGGTCGTGCTGCATCCGGCCGGGCGGCTGGCCGACGGCACGGCGGTCGAGCTGGCGAAGAAATAATGGCGCCCCTGGTCGACATCCGCCACCTCGCCAAGTCCTACCGCCGCGGGCGGCAGGTCGTCCCGGTGCTGACCGACATCACGCTGGCGGTCAACGCCGGCGACTTCACCGCCCTGATGGGACCGTCCGGCTCGGGCAAGAGCACGCTCCTGAACCTGATCGCCGGCATCGACAAACCCGACCGCGGCGTGCTGCGCGTCGCCGGCCTCGACATCACCACGCTGCCGGAAGCTGAACTTGCGGCCTGGCGCGCGTCGCACATCGGCTTCATCTTCCAGTTCTACAACCTGATGCCGGTGCTCAGCGCGCTCGAGAACGTCGAGCTGCCGCTGCTGCTCACCGCGTTGTCGCGGCGCGAACGGCGCGAGCGCGCGGCGCTGACCCTGCGGATGGTCGGGCTGGGCGACCGCATCGACCACCGCCCCGGCGAACTGTCGGGCGGCCAGCAGCAGCGCGTGGCGATCGCGCGCGCGATCGTCACCGACCCGGTCCTGATCGCCGCCGACGAACCAACCGGCGACCTCGACCGCGTTTCGGCCGCCGAGATCCTGGACCTGATGCAGCGCCTGAACCAGGAACTGGGCAAAACCATCATCATGGTCACCCACGACGCCAACGCGGCCGCCCGCGCGCGCACGGTCATCCACCTCGAAAAAGGCGAGCTGCAGCCGCGCGAACACGCCACCTGAGCCATGCAGACTTTCAAGCTCATCCTGCGCAACGCGCTGCGCCACAAGCTGCGCAGCGCCCTTACCGTGGTCGGGCTGGTGGTCGCTACCCTCGCCTTCGGCCTGCTGCAGACCGTGATCAAGGCCTGGTACGCCGGCGCCGACGCGGCATCGAACACCACGCTCGTGACCCGCAACGCGACCTCGCTGGTGTTTGCGTTGCCGCTGTCGTACGCCGCCAAGATCCGCGCCGTCGACGGCGTCGCCGGCGTCGCCTACGCCAACTGGTTCGGCGGCGTCTACCAGGACCCGAAGAACTTCTTTCCGCAGCTGGCGATCTCCGGCGCCAGCTACCTCGACCTGTACCCCGACTTCCTTGTTCCCGAAGACCAGCGCAACGCCTTCCTGCACGACCGCAAGGGCGCGCTGATCGGGCGCAAGCTGGCTGACGAATACGGCTTCAAGCTGGGCGACGTGATCCCGCTGCGCGGCACGATCTACCCCGGCCAGTGGGAATTTGTCGTGCGCGGGATCTACGACGGCCGCCAGAGCAGCACGGTGACCACCCAGATGTTCTTTCATTGGGACTACCTGAACGAGACCCTGCTCAAGACCGCGCCGCGGCGCGCCAACCAGGTCGGCGTGTACGTGGTGCAGATCCGGAACGCGGAGGATGCGGCGGCGGTCAGCGCCGCGCTCGACGCCACCTTCCGGAACTCGCTGGCCGAGACGCTGACCGAGACCGAAAAGGCATTCCAGCTGTCGTTCGTGTCGATGTCGGACGCGATCGTGGTGGCGATCCGGCTGGTGTCGTTCGTGGTCATCCTGATCATCATGGCGGTGATGGCCAACACGATGGCGATGAGCGCGCGCGAGCGGCTGTCCGAGTACGCGACGCTCAAGGCGCTCGGCTTCGGGCCACTGTTCCTCGCCACGCTGATCTGCGGCGAATCGCTGCTGCTGGCGATGGCCGGCGCCGCGCTCGGCATGGCGCTGCTGTACCCGGCATCGGCGGCATTCGCCGCGCGCATGGGGACGATCTTCCCGGTGTTCGAGGTCGCGCCGGCGACGCTGCTGATGCAGTTCCTGTCGGCGCTGACGGTCGGCCTGGTGGCGGCGATTGCGCCGACGCTGCGCGCGGCGCACGTGAACATCGTGGATGGGCTGCGGAGCGTTGGATGAGGATCCCGCCCAGCTACGTCGCGCGCAATTTGTGGGCGCGGCGCCTGACCACCGCGCTGACCGCCGCCGGCCTGGCGCTGGTGGTGTTCGTGTTTGCCGCCGTGCTGATGCTCGACGAAGGCCTCAAGGCCACCATGGTCACCACCGGCGAATACGACAACGTGGTGCTGATCCGGCGCTCGGCCGAGACCGAGGTGCAAAGCGTGATCGCGCGGCCGCAGGCGAGCGTGGTGCTCAGCCAGCCGCAGGTAGCGCTGGCGCGCGACGGCGAGCCGCTCGCGTCGCGCGAAACCGTGGTGCTGATCTCGCTCGACAAGCGCGGCTCGGACCAGCATGGGAGCGCCAGCCGGTCGAACGTCCTGATCCGCGGGGTCGGGCCGCAGGCGCTGGCGCTGCGTCCGCAAGTGCGGCTGGTGGCGGGCCGCATGTTCCGCGCCGGCTCGTCCGACATCATCGCGGGCGCCGGCGTGGCGCGGCGCTTCGTCGGGGCCGGGATCGGCGAACGGCTGCGCTTCGGCCAGCGCGAATGGACCGTGGTCGGCTTGTTCGACGCGGGTAACAGCGGCTTCGATTCCGAGATCTGGGGCGACGGCGACCAGCTGATGCAGGCGTTCCGGCGCCCGGTGTACTCGTCGCTGGTGCTCAAGCTGGCCGACAGCGCGCAGTTCGACGCCTTCAAAAAAGCGGTCGAGAGCGACCCGCGGCTGACGCTGGAGGCCAAGCGCGAGCGGGTGTTCTACTCGGACCAGACGCGCGCGCTCTCGACCTTCATCAACATCCTTGGGCTGGCATTGTCGGTGATCTTTTCGATCGGCGCGGTGATCGGCGCGACCGTCACGATGTATGCGTCGGTGGCCAACCGGGTGACCGAGATCGGCACCCTGCGCGCGCTCGGCTTCCGGCGGCGCAGCATCCTGGCGGCGTTCCTGGCCGAGTCGCTGATGCTCGCCCTGGTGGGCGGCGTCGCGGGACTGGCGTTCGCGTCGCTGATGCAGCTGATGTCATTCTCGACCACGAACTTCCAGTCGTTCTCGGAACTGGCGTTCGGGTTCCGGCTGAATGCCGCGATCGTCGTCGAGTCGCTGCTGTTCGCGCTGGCGATGGGCTTCGTCGGCGGCTTTTTGCCCGCGCTAAGGGCGTCACGGCTGCCGATCGTGGATGCGCTGCGCGCCGCGTGATTGGTTCTGCCGCCGTCCCAAACGTCGTTCCGGCGCAGGCGGGAACCCATGCCGACGCCGCCACTTGCGGACGCGTTTCGCCGCCGAACCCTCAGCATGGGTTCCCGCCTCCGCGGGAACGACGGGCTGGCTTGCCCTTACTCCGCGTCCGGCTGGTGCGAAGGATGCGCGTGCGCGAAGGCCGGCAGCTCGATGCAGTTGGAGTTGATGCGCGCGAGGTTCGGCCAGGCCGAGACGTCGATGTCGAAGCGCTGCGCGTTGAACACCTGCGGCACCAGGAAGCAGTCGGCCAGGGTCGGCGTCTCGCCGTGGCAGAAATCGGCGGTGCCGGCGTCGCGCGCCAGGTGCGCTTCAAGCGATGCCAGGCCGTCCCTGACCCAGTGGCGGTACCACTCGTTCTTGGCGTCCTCCGACACCGCGAGCGTGTGCTTCAGGTAGCGCAGCACGCGAAGGTTGTTCAGCGGGTGGATGTCGCACGCGATGATCTGCGACAGCTCGCGCACGCGCGCGCGCCCCAGCGGATCGGCCGGCAGCAGCGGCACGTCCGGGTGCGTCTCTTCGAGGTATTCGAGGATCGCCATCGACTGCGTCAGCGTGCCGCGCTCGTCCTGCAGCGCCGGCACCAGCGCGCTCGGGTTGATGTTGCGGTAGCCGTCCTGCAGCTGCTCGCCGCCGCCGCGCAGCAGGTGCACCGGGACCGCCTCGTAGGACAGGCCCTTCAGGTTGAGGGCAATGCGCACCCTGTAAGCGGCCGAGCTGCGAAAGTAGGTGTAGAGCTTCATTCTTTCCTCCCGTGGTAGTGTGCGACTTCCTGGTCGATGGCCCCGAAAATGCTGGCGCCGTCCGCATCGGACATCTCGATCCGGACCGTGTCGCCAAAGCGCAGGTACGGTGTGCTCGGCGCGCCCTGCTCAATCGTTTCGTAGGTGCGCAGTTCGGCAATGCAGCAGTAGCCGACGCCGCCGTTCTCGATGCTCGATCCGTGCAGGCTGCCCTGCTTGTTCGATACCGTGCCCGAGCCGATGATGCTGCCCGCGCCCAGCTCGCGCGTCCTGGCCGCATGCGCGATCAGCTGGGCGAAGCTGAACACCATGTCCTGGCCGGCGTTCGGCCGCCCGAAGGCGCGCTCGTTGAGGGTCACCAGCAATGGCAGGTGCAGCTTGCAGTCGCGCCAGGCGCTGCCCAGTTCATCGGGAGTCACGGCCACCGGGGAGAACGCGCTGGCGGGCTTGGACTGGTAAAAGCCGAAGCCCTTGGCCAGCTCGCCCGGGATAAGGTTGCGCAGCGAGACATCGTTGACCAGCATGACCAGGCGGATCGCGGCGGCGGCCTGCGCCGCGCTCGCCCCCATCGGCACATCGCCCGTGACCACCGCGACTTCGGCTTCCAGGTCGACGCCCCAGTCCTCGGACAGGATCGCGATCGGGTCGGCCGGGCCGATGAACGAGTCGGAGCCGCCCTGGTACATCAGCGGGTCGGTGTAGTACGACGGCGGCACTTCGGCGCCGCGCGCCTTGCGCACCAGCTCCACGTGGTTGATGTAGGCCGAGCCGTCGGCCCACTGGAACGCGCGCGGCAGCGGCGAGTGGCACTCTTGCTCGATGAACGACTCGGCCTTGTCGGCGGTGCCGGCATTGAGGCGATCGTAAACGTTGCGCAGGCGCGGCGCGACATGGTCCCAATCGTCGAGCGCGCACTGCAGCGTGCGGGCAATTTTTGGCACCGCCTGGCAGGTCACCAGGTCGCGGCTGACCACCACCAGGCTGCCGTCGCGGCCGCCCGCCTTCAGAGTTGCGAGTTTCATGGCGTCTCCTTCACCTTGCCAATAGTTGCCGCCATTTAAGATCGACACGAATTATCAGACACACAACACTGACCGCCCGACTTATTGGATTGTCTGATGAATTCGGACGCTGCGCCAGATGCGCGCCTTGGTCGCGCTGGCCAGGACCAGTCACTTTACGCTTGCGGCGTGGTCCCTGCGCGTTACCCAGTCAGCCTTGTCAGGTCTGATCAAGGAACTGCATCGCAAAGACCGATCGCGGTGGTGGCCTGCATTCCCCTATTCAGCCAGATGCTGGACGACCCCGACAGTGCGTTCGCGAACATTGCCGACGATACAAGCGAAAGAAGGATCCAGCCGGCGATCGCGGCGCGCGCTAAAATCGTTATATCGTATTTGCAGGAAACAGAGTTCATGTCCCACAACACCATCGCGATCAACCAGCAGATGGACAGATTCGACGGCCATGACAGCGTCTGGCTGTTCGGCTACGGTTCGCTGATCTTCAAGGCCGATTTTCCGTTCATCGAACGGCGCCCGGCCAGCATCGCCAACTGGACGCGCCGCTTCTGGCAAGGCTCGTACGACCACCGGGGCACCGAGGCGGCGCCGGGACGGGTGGTGACGCTGGTGCCGGAACCTGGCGCCGTATGCCATGGGATCGCCTACCTGGTCACGCCGGAGGAATTCGCGCACCTCGACCACCGCGAGAAGAACGGCTACCTGCGCCTCGCGACGGACATCAGGTTCGACGACGGCGGCAGCGTGGAGGGCCTGGTGTACATCGCCACCCAGGAAAACGCGGCCTTCCTCGGGCCGGCCAGCGAGCGCGACATCGCGCAGCAGATTGCCGGCGCGCGCGGGCCAAGCGGTCCGAACAGCGAATACCTGCTCAAGCTGGCGAAGGCGCTGCGCGAACTGGGCAAGGATGACCAGCACGTGTTCGAGGTCGAGAGGCAGTTGGCCGAACTGGAAGCCTGAAGGTCAGCGCTGGCCGTGATTGGCCGGCCGCGCTTACCCTACGGGCGCCGGAGTACGCTTAAGAACTTGGGTTCCCGCCTGCGCGGGAACGACGTCAGCCGGGTAGGGTGGGCACCCCGTGCCCACGCGAATGCCGGCACTGCGCATACTTCCGCGCGGGCACGCGGTGCTTGCCGGCCGCGCCCATCCCACATGCGCAGGTGCCGCGGGTACGCTTCTGAACTTGGGTTCCCGCCTGCGCGGGAACGACGTCAGCCGGGTAGCGAGGGAGCGACGTCAGCCGGGTAAGGTGGGCACCCCGTGGCCGCGCGAATGCCGGCCCTGCGCATACTTCCGCGCGGGCACGCGGCGCTTGCCGGCCGCGCCCATCCCACATGCGCAGGTGCCGCGGGTACGCTTCAGAACTTGGGTTCCCGCCTGCGCGGGAACGACGTCGGCCGGGTAGCGCGGGAACGACGTCAGCCGGGTAGGGTGGGCACTCCGTGCCCACGCGAATGCCGGCACTGCGCATACTTCCGCGCGGGCACGCGGCGCTTGCCGGCCGCGCCCATCCTACATGCGCAGGTGCCGCGGGTACGCTTCAGAACTTGGGTTCCCGCCTGCGCGGGAACGACGTCGGCCGGGTAGCGCGGGAACGACGTCAGCCGGGTAGCGCGGGAACGACGTCAGTTGTTTTCCAGCACGCGCCGTACCTGCGCCGCGCGTTGCTCAATCGTCCCGCGCAACATCGTGTAGTTGATACCGCGCGCGTCGAGGTCTTCGAGCACCAGTTTCTGGATGCGCCGGCGCCACGCGTCGCCCTCACGCACGCCATCCTGCTCGAACGGAATGTCATCTGCGCACACGAAGTGGTGGGCATAACGCTGTTTGCACTCGTCCGCATAACGCAGCAGCTCGGCGGGCGCCTGCGCGATATGGCCGAACTGGTAACCAAGCAGCAGCGTGGTCAGGGCGCTGGTGTCGACGAACAGGTAGCGGTTGGCGAGCAACCTTGCCTCGGCTTCCGCCTGGCGGTGCTTGACGGCGATGTCAACGTAGTCGTCGACGTTCAGCATGCCCTTCTTGTCTTCCCAGATATACCGCCCTATCTCGGGCACGAACGCGGTATCGAATTCGCGCGCCAGGTATTCTGCCAGTGTCGACTTGCCGGTCGACTCCGCCCCGACCAACACCACCATCTGCACCACATTCGCTTCCACGTCCCGCTCTGCCATGACCTGCCCTTCAAATTGCCGAGCAGCAATCGTAGCGGAATGGGAGCGCGGCCACAACCTGTGGTGGTCGCTGGTCAGAACAGGTCGAGCTGTCCGGTCGCATTTCCGCACTGCTTGCCAGGCGTGGCCGGCACCACCAGCGGCTTGCGGAATTGCGATACGTCGAGCCGTTCGAAGCGCCCGCGCAGCCCGCCCATGCCGAGCCGCTCGACGGTCTTGCTGAAGCGTTGCCGGATCAGGTCGGCCCAGACGCCCTCCCCGTGCATGCGTTTGGAAAAGTCGCTGTCGTAGTCCTTGCCGCCGCGCATTTCGCGCACGCGGTTCATCACCCGTTGCGCGCGTTCCGGAAAATGTGCTTCCAGCCATTCCTGGAACAGCGGACTCACCTCCCATGGCAGGCGCAACACCACGTAATGCGCGCCGACCGCGCCGGCGTCACGCGCCGCCTCAAGGATTTTTTCGATCTCGGGCTCGGTCACGAACGGGATGATCGGCGCCACGCTGACGCTGACCGGAATGCCGGCCTCGGCCAGCGTGCGAATCGTACGCAGCCGGCGCGCGGGCGCGGCTGCACGCGGCTCGAGCGTGCGCGAAATTTCGGGATCGAGCGTGGTGATGGTGATTGCCGCGCAGGCCTGCTGCCTGGCTGCCATTGGCGCGATCAGGTCGATGTCGCGCTCGATCAGCGATGACTTGGTGATCAGCCCCACGGGGTGCTGGCATTCGCTGAGCACCTCGAGCACCTGGCGCGTGAGGCCGCGCTGGCGCTCGCAGGGCTGGTAGGCGTCGGTGTTGACGCCGATCGCGATGTGCTCGGGCACGTAACCAGGCCGCGCCAGTTCGCGCCGCAAGAGTTTGGCCGCGTTGACCTTGGCAAACAGCCGGCTTTCGAAGTCGAGCCCCGGCGACAGCCCGAGGTAGCTGTGCGTGGGCCGCGCAAAACAATAGATGCAGCCATGCTCGCAGCCACGGTAGGGGTTGAGCGACACGTTGAACGGCACGTCCGGCGAGGCATTGCGGGTGAGGATGGTCTTGGCGTGTTCGTCGGTGACCACAGTTTTGAACGGCGCCGCTTCCTCGTCCTCGCGGTCCCAGCCGTCGTCGTAACGTTCGCGCTGGTCGACCTCGTAGCGGCCCTGGATGTTGGATACCGCGCCCCGCCCCTTACGCGCGGCGAGCGGACGCGGGGGCAGCATTACCTGCCCCTCGACTTGCTCCGCATCGGATGGTTTGTTGCGCTGGTCCACGGCTCCACCAAGACTGTACGTTTATACAGTATCTTACGCCGTCCCTGATGCGAATTCAAGCG
>JBJMVW010000288.1:0-1709 GCA_045810465.1 Massilia sp.
ATCCATCCGGGCTGGACCTGGTTGCCGATCGCGTGCACGGCGGTCCTGCAGGCATCCAGCTTGCCCGGGTAGGTACGTTCGAATTCGGCCTTGGGCATGTCCGACACGATCACGCATTGCTTCGCGTCCGAACCATCGGCTTCGACGCTGGCCGGGTCGAAATAGACCTTCAGGGCGTCGCGCATGCGCTGGAACTTAATCACCTGGTTGAAGCTGGTGGCGCTCTCGTATTCGGTGATCAGGCGCCAGAAGCCGAAGCCGATGCCGGCCGCGCTATTTACGGCGGTGTCGTAGGCCACGTCGGCGTTGCTGCTGTCCTCGATGCGGCGAATCATGCCCTGGTAGATCTCGGCGCCTTTCTTGTCCGCGCCTTCTCCGACCGGGTGCACCTGAATGCCTACCTGATCCTGGCGCTGGTCGTTGGTGACCTGGTGCAGGTAGGTCGGAAGGCGGTTGAAGGTCAGGCAGGGGCGCTTCTGCAGCTGGCGTTCGCGCTTGATGTTCTCGGGCCACTGGTCGCCGGCCAGGAACTTCAGGTCGGCCACGGCCTCGAGGCGGTTCCCGTTGTCGCCCTTGATGGCCGAATCGGTGAACTCGCGGATCTGCTTCAGCAGGGTGGCGTCGCTTCCGGCGCCGGTGTTGTTACTCATGCTCATGCGCAGCTGCCCATTGTTGCGCCGCGGTGCGCGGCAGTCGGATCAAAATGACTTTGGGGGTGCTTTGGAGGGTGGTGAACCCAAAACGGCGGGTGTACCAGTCGACCAGATGGGCGGTAGTCGGTCCGCCTTGGTCGAACGCCTCGGGCATGAGCAAAAGCAGCTTGTTCGCCTGGTCGGCTTGCTCGCAAACATCTTGCATCAAGGAATGGGCGTGATTATTGCCTCTTTCCTGCCGTAAAGTAAACAAGTTTGATATTTCCAGCACGCGGTCGCGGTCGGCCGCCGGCACGATGCCGCTGTAGCTAAGGTCCAGACTGGCCGCGCCCAGCGCGATCCGGCCCGGCTTCAGCGCCCGGGTGTCGGTGGCAATGCTGGCCAGCGCAGCGGCGGCCAGTGCGGTCGGTTTCAGGGTCATCCCATCCATGCGCCTTCTCCTTGGTAGTGGTCTTCTTCGATGGCTTGCGCCGGTTTCTTGGGTGGCTTGACCAGCGCCGGGAACAGTTCGGCCAGAGCCCAGACGTGCGCATCGGCGCGGTTCGGTGATCGCGGACCGGTGTAGCCCGACGTGGAAAAGGCGCACAGCTCGTCCTCGAGCTTCGGGAACAGGCCGACGTGGCGCACCTTGCCCTGGTCATACAAGACGCTGAACGGCTCGGCGCGCTGGGCCTTGCCGCGGCTGGCGGTGACCATCTTGAAGTTCACGCGCATACCCAGCTTCGCGGCGGCCGCCTGCACCACGAACTTCACCATGCCGCCGCCGAAGTTGACCTCGCCCACGATGGCGTCGGCGCTGTGCCGCTGGTAGGCCTGCACGGCGACGCTGCCCCAGGTGGTTGGCCCGGCCTTCACGGTCAGGTCTTCCAGCAGATACGCATTGCCGTCGACACCCAGGCCTTCGACGGTGATGCCCACTTCGTCGTTGTCGGCGTTCTGGGCGTCGTCGCTGGCGCCACTCGGGTCGACGGAGACCACCACGCGCACCAGCGCCGGCACGTCTTCGGGATCGGCGCGCCAGCGGTCGACCACCGCTTCATCGAACAGGGCGTTGGG
>JBJMVW010000289.1:0-12116 GCA_045810465.1 Massilia sp.
AGCTCAGCCTCGACGCGACGCTCGCGATCATGAAGGTGATCGACCTGCACCTGCCCCCGCGCGCGGGCGACGGCGAGCCGCATTAAGGCGGGCCGTGCCCGCTGTTCCTCAGTCTGCAATTTCCCCCCGGCCCGGTCGCACCAAGGCACGCGTGCGTGGTCACATGCATATCTGACGAGACCATATCCAAGAGGTGCACCGTGTCGGCCGCGCTGCCAATTGCAAAGGACAACAATGCCAATCCTCCCGTCGTGCTTGGGCTGTTGCCCGAGATGGTCAACCGGCACGGCTGCATTACCGGCGCCACCGGGACTGGAAAAACGGTAACGCTGCAAGTGATCGCGCAGGCACTGTCGGGTATCGGCGTGCCAGTGTTCATGGCGGACGTGAAAGGCGATTTGTCCGGCATCGCCCGCGCGGGCGCCGCGTCCGAAAAACTGAGCGCGCGCCTGCAAGCGCTCGGTATCGAGCCGCCGCGCTGGGAAGCCTCTCCGGTGACGTTCTGGGACTTGTTCGGTGCACAGGGTCATCCGGTGCGGGCAACGGTATCCGATCTCGGGCCGCTGCTGCTCGGCCGCATGCTCAACCTGAACGACACCCAGGCAGGCGTGCTGCAACTGGTGTTCCGGATCGCCGACGACCAGGGCATGCTGCTGCTCGACTTGAAGGACTTGCGCGCGATGCTGCAGCACGTCGGTGACAATGCCGGCGACTACCGCACCACGTACGGCAACATCTCCGCGGCCAGCATCGGGGCGATCCAGCGCGGACTGGTCACCCTGGAGGAGCAGGGCGGCGACCAGTTTTTCGGCGAACCAATGCTCGATATCGGCGACTTGCTGCAGACCGACGCCAGCGGCAAGGGAGTCGTCAACATTCTCGCCGCGGACCATCTGATGAATTCGCCCCGGCTGTATTCGGTCTTCCTGTTATGGCTGCTGTCGGAGTTGTACGAAAACCTGCCGGAGGTCGGTGACCTGCCCAAGCCGAAAGTGGTGTTTTTCTTCGACGAAGCCCACCTGCTGTTCAACGATGCGCCGGAAGCCTTGCTCGAAAAGATCGAACAGGTGGTGCGGCTGATCCGCTCCAAAGGTATCGGCATCTTCTTCGTGACGCAAAATCCGCTCGATATCCCGGACAAGGTCCTGGGCCAGCTTGGCAACCGGGTGCAGCACGCATTGCGGGCCTACACGCCGCGCGACCAGAAGGCGGTCCGGGCCGCGGCCGACACATTCCGTCCCAATCCCGCCCTCGACACCGCCCAAGCCATCACTGAGCTCGGCGTGGGCGAGGCGCTGGTGTCGTTCCTGGACGAGCAGGGCCGGCCCAACGTGGTCGAACGCGCGTTCATCCTGCCGCCCGCGTCGCAGATCGGCCCGATCGATGCCGCCCAGCGCACCGCGATCATGGCGCGGTCCCTGGTCGCCGGGGTCTATGACCGCACCGTCGACCGTGAGTCTGCTTACGAGAAGCTGGCTGGCCGGGTAACCGGCGCCGGCCGCAAGGAAGCCCAGGCAGGGCAGGCGCCGGAAGACAACGCGCGCGAGCCGGGTGCGGGACAGTCGCCGGGCGGGATACTCGGCGGCCTGTTCGGCCGCAGCGGCCAGCGCGATTCGCCGATGCAGGCTATGGTGAAGAATGCCGCGCGCAGCATCGGTTCCCAGGTGGGACGCGAAATCGTGCGCGGGTTGCTGGGGTCGATCCTGAAACGCTAAGCCTGCGCTCGAAGACGCGGACGAGCTGCCAGCCCTGCTGTGGTTGTTGATTAACGCCTCGGGCGCGCATCGACCACTGTCCGAATGACGCCTATGTTAGGAGCCTGACAGACAAATTCTGGAACCTGGCGATCTGTGACTTTGTCAAATCGCTTCCGCAATGGGAGGCTCCAATGGAACAGACAGGCGCAAGGCGTTGTGCACGGGGTCGCATTTGCAGCGCCGTTTTTGCGATCCTTTTTGCGATCGCAACAGGATCCGCCGGACCGGCCAGCGCGCAGGGGGGCGCACCGGTTAGCATCAAATTGTTCGAAGCGACTCCAGTGCGTAGTGGCGGTGAAAATACGTCTCCGGATCGGGCGATTCCATTTGGCACACGGTCCATTATCCTGACAAAGGAAGCCGGCGACTCTGCCGTGCTGTCATCAACGCCAGACGGCACAGGCGGCATTGTGATCGATAATTTCTTGACGATCAACGGAAGGAATGCCTGCGAAGGCGCGCCGGGGCAGCTATATGCCGACAGCTGTTTCGGGCCGGTCCTCGACACGGCGCTACCGATTAACGTCCAGATTGAAACCGTCCTTACGCCTATTCCTCCTGTTAATGTCGCCGCGCAAATCCCCAATGGCACCACGTCGGTGGTGTTTGAGTTGCGTGATTATGGAAGCATAGCCGGGAATACTGATCTGTATTTAGTGACGACGTCGAAGCGTCCGCCACCGCCGCTCACTGCCAGCTGGAACGGCACGAACCTGACCGTCGCGTCACCGGCGCCTGAAGCGCGAAACGCGACCCTGAATATCACGGGCCAGCCCAATATACTGCAGGCAAGTGTCACGCTGGAGAACAAACCTGTTTTGACGATCGCCCAACAAATCTCGGGCGCGAATGGGCCGCCTTCCCCCGTCCAGGCGACGTACGCGCAAACATTTCTTGGTGTGCCCGCCGCGTTTGATGTCAGCCAATTCGTGCTCAACGGCCAGCTGGCCGGGCGCGCAATTGCCACGCTTCCGATCACCCCGGGTAGTGTGGTGGCAGGTGCAAGCTTTCGGGATGCCCAGCCACCACCTCCGGTAAGCGTTACCAGCGAGGACATGCTGGCCATGTCTGCTTTCGCCCGCACCCTGGAACGTGAGCTTCCGAGCATGGTTCCAGTACTCGCCGGCACATGTAGCGAAGGATGCATAGAGACCGCATGTGATGCTACAAAAAATGCAGGTTTTGAGGTACGGGTCGTGCGGACCGCGGCGGGCACGCAGTGTGAAGGTACCTCCACCGCGGCCGCTGCAGAGGAATATCGCCAGCAGTTCAACCAATGTTATCAGTCCAGGTGCAGCTTGCTGGGACGTCTGCTCACTGAAGGTGCAAGTTTTCTGCCATATCAACTTAGTCGGATATTTGAAGCAACCTCTGACGTCACCACGATAGGGCGACGTAATAGGTAAGCTGTCTTTTTGTCGCACTGAGTCATTGTCGGCGTGAGCACAAGAACCTGGATCGAATTGGCAGCCGAGCTTGTTCGTCTGCGCGCACGCCCACGTGCACGACATCCGGAAACGAAATCGAACTGAAGTAGGAGCAGCCGGTTTCGACCACGAAGCCGACCACCTGGTCCTGGTGGATATCGAGCACCCCGCGGTCGATCAGGAAGCGATTGACCGCGGTGTCGAAGAAGCTGTAGTAGTTGACGTTGTTGACGTGCCCGTACACGTCGTTGTCCATCCAGCGCGTCGCGATGGCGAGGAAGTGCGGGAAGGCGGAGCGGGGCGCGTCACGCATCGTCAACTGTCTGTTAGTGTTTTACGTCCGAAGCAGGCTTGAGTGCATCGGCCGTTGTATCGGCGGCGAACAGCTGCGCGCAGTCGACCTTGTCGAACTGGTAGTGCTTGCCGCAGAAGTCGCAGTTGATGCCCAGTTCGCCCAGGTCCGCCAGCGCCGACTCGACTTCCTCGCGGCCCAGCATCTTGAGCATGTTGCCGACCTTTTCGCGGGTGCAGCTGCAGAAGAACTCCGGGTGCGCCGGGTCGAATACGCGGATCGTCTCTTCCCAGAACAGGCGCTTGAGCAGCGTCTGCACGTCGGTCGTCAGCATCTCTTCCTGCTTGAGCGTATTGCCCAGGATCACGGCGCGGTTCCAGGTCTCGAGGTCTTCCTCTTCGCTGGCCTGCTCGACCTGGCCTTCGGCGGCGCTGTTGCGCGGCAGTTTTTGCAGCAGCAGGCCGCGCGCGACCTGGTCGTCGGCCGCCAGCCACAGCTTGGTGTCCATCTGCTCGGAGCGCAGCATGTAGTTTTCGATGACGGTCGCCATGTCCTCGCCGTCGAGCGGCACCACGCCCTGGTACGGCTGCTGGCCCGGCACCTTGTCGAGCGGGTCGAGCGTAATCACGAAACGCCCCTTGCCATGCACGTTGAGCAGCTCGGTCAGCGTTGCGTCGTCCGCGATGGCGGCGTCGCCGGACAGCTTGGCGGTCGCGCGCAGGCGCAGGTTGGCGTCGCATTCGACCACCAGCAGCTTGACCGGGCCGTCGCCATGGATCTGCATCACGATCGCGCCGTTGAACTTGAGGTTGGCCGACAGCAGTGCCGCGGCCGCGACCATTTCGCCCAGCATGGCGCGGACCGCCTTCGGATAGTCGTGGCGCGCCTGGATCTCGCGCCAGGCGTTGGAAATCTCGACCAGCTCGCCGCGCACGGCGGCGTTGTCGAAGATGAAGCGTTGAAGGATGTCCTTGCTGGTGTCTGTCGTCATTGTCTATCCAATTTTCTTAAGCTGCGCCTTGAACAGCTGGCCGCGCGCCACATAACTGGGGGCGCTGCCTGCCTGGCGCAGGAGGTCTTCTTCCGTGAGCGTGCGCACAAGCTTGGCCGGCGAACCGAGGATCAGCGAGTGATCGGGGAACTCCTTGCCTTCGGTGACCAGCGCGCCGGCGCCGACCAGGCAGCCTCTGCCGATCTTCGCGCCGTTCATTACCACCGCCTGGATTCCGATCAGCGATCCGTCGCCCACCGTGCAGCCGTGCAGCATCGCCTGGTGGCCGATGGTGACGTTCTTGCCGATCGTGAGCGGGTAGCCCATGTCGGTGTGCATCACCGTGTTTTCCTGCACGTTGCTGTTTTCGCCGATCGTGATGCGCTCGTTATCGCCGCGGATCGTCACCCCGAACCAGACCGAGGCGTTGGCCTCGACCGTCACTTTGCCGATCAGGTTGGCGGAATCGGCCACGTACGCCGATGCGTCGATCTCGGGCGCATGTTCGCCCAGCTGGTAAATCGCCATAGGATGTGCTCACGGAAGGTTGAAGTTCGCGCTATTTTACGCCCTCGCGTCCGCCATCGCGCGCTTGCAGCCAGATGGGGCTGGGCGGCAGGAAATCAACCGTCGACGTATAATCCGGAACGCCGTTCCGAACGACCGTACTTTTTTCTTTGCCGAGCCGTCATGACCCCGTCCCGTTCCGACTTCCTCACCATACGCGGCCTGCGCACCCACGTGCGCCACTGGGGCCGCGAAGGCGCCCCCAAAATCTTCATGCTGCACGGGTGGATGGACGTCGCGGCCTCGTTCCAGTTCGTGGTCGACTGCCTGCGGCAGGACTGGCACGTGATCGCGCACGACTGGCGCGGTTTCGGCCTGACCGAACGCGCCCAGGCCGACACCTACTGGTTCCCCGACTACCTGGCCGACCTCGAGGCGATCCTCGACCATTACGCGCCGGGCGAGGCGGTCCACCTGCTCGGCCACAGCATGGGTGGCAATGTTGCCAGCCTGTACGCGGGCGTGCGCCCCGCGCGGATCGCCAGGCTGATCAACCTGGAAGGTTTCGGCTTGCCGGCCAGCCGGCCCGAGCAGGCGCCGGGCCGGTTCGCGCAGTGGCTCGACGAGTTGCGCGATCCGCCGCTGATGCGCGGCTATGCCAGCCTGGACGAGGTGGCCGCGCGCTTGCGCAAGACCAACCCGCGCCTGCCCGCCGAGCGCGCCGCCTTCCTGGCCCGGCACTGGTCGGCGCAGAACGACGCGGGGGAGTGGCAGATCCTGGGCGATCCGGCGCACAAGATAAGTGGTCCGCTGCTGTACCACCTCGACGAAGTGATGGCGTGCTGGCGCCAGATCGCCGCGCCGGTGCTGTGGATCGAGGCCGAGGACACCAATATGTGGCGCTGGATGGGGCCGAAGGAGCAGGCGCGGATCGAGGTCGACCGCCGCCTCGGCCACCTGGCCAAGGTGACCGCGCGCATGATGCCCGACGCCGGCCACATGCTCCACCACGACCAGCCGGAACTGCTGGCGCGGATGATTGAGGAGTTCCTGGTCACGCCCTGACGGCGCGCCGGCGGCAGGCGTTGCAAAGGCCCCTCATCGGGGGAATGAGAAATTGCCTGTAGGAAATCCCTGTGCTACAGTCCGGACAACGCGCGCACCCCCATTGGTCGAGTGCGGCACTTTGATAGCACAGGATGAGAAAAAAACTGCTTAGTCGGGCCGCGGCGACGACCGCCGGCGCCGTGCTCGTGACCGGATGCGTCATGCCTTACACTCCGGCTCCGGCCCCCACCAATTTTGCCTTTAGCGCGCAAGCGAAGCTGCAGGCGGCCGCGCACTGGAGCGTGATCACCAAGCACATGGAGCAGGCGCTCGGGCCCTCGCTGGCGAACAGTCCGCGCCGGCCGTTGTTCGTGCGGCCGCTGCAGGCGACGCCGTTTAACCAGGCCGTCGCCAGCCAGTTGATGACCTTGCTCGTGAACGACGGCCATGTGGTCTCCAAGACACCCGAAGCGGCGCTGAACGTGGACATCGACACCCAGGTGGTGCAGTTTTCCGCCAGGCGTCCCCACCATGTTTTCAACGGCGCACCCTCGGCGCTGGCCGCCGGCGCCTGGGCGCTGAGCCAAATCCAGCCCACCAGCGGTGGCCTCGCCATCGCCGCGATTGGCGCCTTCGACGCCTATTCGTGGTTCCACTCCGAGATTGCGCCGGGCGCAACGCCACAAACCGAAATCATCGTGACCGTGTCGGTGTCCGACGAGCGCCGCTATTACGCGCGCTACACCTCGGTGTACTACACCACCGACAGCGACCAGATGCTGTATGGCTCGGCCAATGCGCAACTGACCAAGTCGTTTGCCGTCAAGGGAAGTTGAAAAGACATGCGCCTTCGTACAAAGAAAATCCTCGCCTGCCTGCTGGCCGCGCCGCTGCTGCTGTCCGCCTGCGCAACGCGCCCGGCCGGGGATGAATCCGCTAACCCACCGACGTCGAATGCCGTGGTCGGCGCGAATTACCGCGCCGCCGATGCCTTGCTGGCCCAGCTGAAGGGCAAGCTGATCGACGGCCAGCCGCTCATCATCGCGACCGTCGTCAACATCGATGCGCTGGACCAGACCTCCACCCTGGGGCGGCTGGTTTCGGAACAGGTCTCGACGCGGCTGGCGCAAGGCGGGCTCAAGATGCTCGAAATGAAACTGCGCAATAACGTGTATTTGAAGCGCAACCAGGGCGAACTGATGCTGACGCGCGAGATCGGCGAAGTCGCGCGCACCCATGATGCGCAAGCGGTCGTGGTCGGCTCGTACGCCGAAACGCCCGACAGCGTGTTCGTCAACATCAAAGTGATCCAGCCGACCAGCAACCTGGTGTTGGCGGGGCATGACTTCGTGCTGCAGAAAGACTCGACCGTCCGCGCGATGGTGCAGCGAAACTAAAGACGTTGTTCCTGGTTGTTACAGATGCCAAATCTCGGCCGGCGGCGTGGTCCAGTTGTCGTGCCGCCCGTCGAGGCAGGTGACCGCCGCGCCGGCCAGCTCGTCGACCGGCATGTCGTCGAGGCAGGCGAGGGACACTGCGTAGAACTGTCCGGCACGGGGTGAATCCACGTGCGCGAAGGTGTGGATGCCGCACCGCTTGCAGAACGCGTGGCCGTTGCGCTTGCTGGCGTAACGGTAGTCGCCCAGGTCGCCGGCGCCACGAAGCAGGCGGAACGCTTCCGGCTTGACGGCCGCGGCCCACCAGCGCATCTTGGTGCAGATCGTGCAGTTGCACTTGAGCGTGCCCTGGCCCAGGTCGATGTCGGCTTCGAAGCGCACTGCGCCGCAATGGCAACTGCCGTGGTAGGTCTTCATGTCGTCGTCGTGTTGCTGTCGGGACGCTAACTTTAACACTGGCAAGAGCCCGCGGCGTGACGGCAAAGCCGGGCCAATGCAGCGTACAATGACACGGTCCATACAACGCCATCGCGCCCCATGCTGAAAGTCGATCTTCACTCCCACTCCAACGTTTCCGACGGCGTGCTCACGCCGCCCGCCGTGGCTGCGTACGCGCGCAAGGGCGGGGTCGATGTGTGGGCGCTGACCGACCATGACGAAGTCGGCGGCATCAAGCCGGCGCGCCAGGCGGCAAGCGAGATTGGCCTGCAATTTGTCGCCGGCGTCGAGATCTCGATCACCTGGGCAAGCGAGACGGTACACATCGTCGGCCTGAAGATCGACGAGGATAACCAGGCGCTGGTGCAGGGATTGAAGGCGACCCGCAGCGGGCGCGACGCGCGCGGGCGCGAGATTGCCGCGCAGCTGGAGCGGGCCGGTATTCCCGGCACCTACGAAGGCGCGCTGAAGTACGTGGGCAATCCGGACCTGATGTCGCGCACGCACTTTGCGCGCTACCTGGTCGAGATTGGCGCGTGCGCATCGACGTCCGAGGTGTTTCGCAAGTACCTGACCGAAGGCAAGCCGGGCTATGTGCCGCATCGCTGGGCCACGCTGGCCCAGGCAGTCGGCTGGATTCGCGGGGCGGGCGGGATCCCGGTGATCGCGCACCCGGGGCGCTACCGGTTCACGCCGCTGATGGAAGGCGCGCTGTTTGACGAATTCAAGCAGTTGGGCGGCAATGCGATTGAAGTGGTGACCGGCAGCCACACGCCGGAACAGTATCCGGTGTACGCCGAGCTCGCGCGGCGCTACGGTTTCCTGGCCTCGCGCGGGACCGATTTCCACGCGCCGGGCGAGTCGCGCGTCGAGTTCGCGGCGCTGCCGCCGCTGCCGAGTGGGGTGACACCGGTCTGGCATGACTGGTTTTGATTAGCCTTAGCAACGTCATTCCCGCGGAGGCGGGAATCCCAGTTTGCTTTTGTGGCTGCGCTGCGAACTGGGGTTCCCGCCTCCGCGGGAACGACGGTTTTGAAGCGAACAAAGTATGACGTCATTCCCGGGCTCGGCGCCCCCCTTGGCGGGAATCCATGCTGAGTTACCGAAGTCATCCAGGCCGCGTGCCAGCAAGCTCGGCATGGGTTCCCGCCTCCGCGGGAACGACGGTTTGGAAGTATTTAAGCCCGCCATAAGGCCGAGCCCTTGAATTTTCCGAGGGGCACCCGTATCTTAGCAGCCTGTTAAGTCAACTGGCCGGAGCCTACACGAATGAAACGCATTGTCCTGTTCCTCGCCACCAACCTCGCGGTGGTGCTGGTGCTCACGATTGTCCTGAACCTGTTGGGCGTGGGCCGTGCCGTCACCGGGGCCGGGATCAATGTCGGCGCGCTCGCGGTCTTTTCGCTGGTCGTCGGCTTCACCGGCTCAATCATTTCGCTGCTGCTGAGCAAACCGATGGCCAAGTGGTCGACCGGCGCGCGCGTGATCGAGCAGCCGGCCAACTCGACCGAGCAGTGGCTGGTCAACACCGTACAGAACCTGGCCCAGCGCGCCGGCATCGGCATGCCCGAAGTGGCGGTCTACGACGGCGAGCCCAACGCGTTTGCGACCGGCGCCTTCAAGAATTCGGCGCTGGTGGCGGTGTCGACCGGCCTGCTGTCGAGCATGAATACCGAGGAAGTCGAAGCCGTGCTCGGCCACGAAATCGCCCACGTCGCCAACGGCGACATGATCACCCTTACGCTGATCCAGGGCGTGGTCAACACCTTCGTCGTGTTCCTGGCGCGCGTGGTCGGCTATTTCGTCGACCAGGTTCTGTTCCGCAGCTCCAACGACGAGCGCCGCGCCCCGGGCATCGGTTACGTGATCACCGTGTTCGTGTGCGAGATCCTGTTCGGCATCGTGGCGTCGATCATCGTGGCCTGGTTCTCACGCCAGCGCGAATTCCGCGCCGATGCCGGCTCCGCGAAGCTGCTGGGCAGCACCGTGCCGATGCAGCATGCGCTGGCGCGCCTGGGCGGCCTCGAGCCGGGCGCGCTGCCGCGGTCGATCGCAGCTTCCGGTATTTCGGCCGGCGAGGGCGGCTGGGGCGCGCTGTTCTCGACCCACCCGCCGATGGAAGAGCGGATCGCCGCGCTGCAGGCGCTGCGTTAATTGTACCGAGCCGTTCCCGAACCATGACCCAGTTCTTCCAGATCCATCCACAGAATCCGCAGCCGCGCCTGGTGAAGCAGGCGGCGCAGATCATCGAGTCGGGTGGCATCGTGGCGCTGCCGACCGACTCGGCGTACGCGCTGGTATGCCGGCTGGACGACAAGGGCGCGGTCGAAAGGCTGCGCCGGATCCGGGGCGTCGACGACAAGCACCAGCTGACGCTGCTGTGCCGCGACCTGTCCGAGATCGCGGTGTACGCGCGGGTCGACAACCAGCAGTACCGCTTGCTGAAGGCGACCACGCCGGGGCCGTACACGGTGATCCTGGCCGCCACCCACGAAGTGCCGCGCCGCCTGTCGCATCCGTCGCGCAAGACGATCGGGCTGCGGGTGCCGGAAAACCGCATCGCGCTGGCGCTGCTCGAGGAACTGGGCGAGCCGCTGATCGGGACCACCTTGCAGCTGCCGGGCGACGAACACATGCTGTCCGACCCGGAGGAGGTGCGCGAGCGCCTCGACAAGCAGATCGACCTCGTCATCGACGGCGGCGCCGGCACCCTGGAGCCGACCACGATCGTGGACCTGACCGGGCCCGAACCGGCGCTGCTGCGGCAGGGCAGGGGGGATCCGGCAGCCTTCGGGCTGTAAAACAGTCGAAAGGTAGGGTGGGCACCCGTGCCCACGCGGAGGCCGTCACAATGCATGCTTTCGCGTGGGCACGGGGTGCCCACCCTACGCCCCCCACATCGCCACGCAATCCCACCGCTCCCCCAACCGCCCGGACTGCCACGCGCCGGGCTCTGATAGAATCCCGTTATGGATGAACTCATACGCAATATCGCAGTCTACGCACTGCCTGTTCTTTTCGCGATTACCCTGCACGAAGCCGCCCACGCCTACGCCGCCAAGTATTTCGGCGACAACACGGCCTATGCGGCTGGCCGCATGAGCTTAAATCCGATCAATCACATCGATCCGTTCGGCACCATCGTGATCCCGGTGCTGCTGTACCTGTCGACCGGCTTCGTGTTCGGCTACGCCAAACCGGTGCCGATCGATTTTGCACGCCTGCGCAATCCGAAGCGCGACATGGCCTGGGTCGCGCTGGCCGGGCCCGGCGCCAACTTCATCATGGCGCTGCTGTGGACCATCTTCGCCGCGCTGCTGGTGTTCTTCCAGGTCGATGAAGTGTTCCCGCACAAGGTCGCGCAGGCGGGCCTCTTGACCAACCTGCTGATGTTCGCGTTTAACCTGGTGCCGATCCCACCGCTGGACGGCGGCCGCGTGCTGACCTCGCTGCTGCCCAACAAGCTCGCCTACAAGTTCGCGCGGATCGAGCCGTATGGCTTTTTCATCGTGCTGGCGCTGATCTTCCTGAAAGTGCTGAACTTCTGGGTGGTGCCGCTGATGTACCTGGCCGAGTACGTGCTGCGCCTGATCGCTTCTCCCCTGAACTTACTTTTAACCTAAAACGCCTATGTACCCCGACCGTGTCGTTTCCGGTATGCGCCCGACCGGCGCCATGCACCTTGGCCACTACCATGGCGCCCTGAAGAACTGGATCAGGATGCAGTCCGAACAGCCTTGCCTGTTCTTCGTCGCCGACTGGCACGCGCTGACCACCCATTACGACGACCCGTCGATCATCGAAAAAAGCACCTGGGACATGGTGATCGACTGGCTCGCCGCCGGCATCGACCCGGCCCAGGCCACGATCTTCATCCAGTCCAAGGTGCCCGAGCACGCCGAGCTGCACCTGCTGCTGTCGATGGCCACGCCGCTCGGCTGGCTCGAGCGGGTGCCGACCTACAAGGACCAGATCGAGAACCTGTCGAACCGCGACCTGGCCACCTACGGCTTCCTTGGCTACCCGCTGCTGCAGGCGGCCGACGTGCTGATCTACCGCGCGACGCAGGTGCCGGTGGGCGAAGACCAGATCCCGCACATCGAGATGATGCGCGAGATCGCGCGCCGCTTTAACCACCTGTACGGCAAGGAGCCGGGCTTCGAGCAGAAGGCGCTGGAAGCGGTCAAGAAGCTCGGCAGCAAGCGCGCCAAGCTGTACGCCGAACTGCGCACCGCCTACCAGCAGGACGGCAAGGACGAG
>JBJMVW010000290.1:0-1619 GCA_045810465.1 Massilia sp.
CACTTCGTCATGGAGCGGGAACACCGCCGGTTTGGCGGAGCTGCTGTCGAGCAGCTCAAGGTAAGCGCTGACCCGGCCAGCAGGTTCGGAAACAACAGGTGTGGCTGCCATCGTATGCGTCGGTCCTCGCGAACAGTCATGTCGGCCGAGTTGGTAAGACAATTGCTTCGCGCGCCAGTTCAACAGTGCTGGCGCGCGCAAGTGGGCAGCGGCACAATCCCTGCTATTGCTGGTCTAATCGTCCTTTGGCCAGGGTGCGGAGGAAAGCGGTGTGGACCAGGCTCCTGATGCTGTGCGGCTTGCTGTTGCTGGCGCCCTTGCTCGACGCGGCCGTCGTGGCTGGCCATGGTTTCCAGCTCGCGGGCGTGCTGCCCAAGAACAGCGCCGAACAGTTTGAACTGACATTCTGGAGCTCGATCAAGGACAGCAAGCAGATCGGCGATTACGAGGCTTACCTGCAGGCCTACCCGAAGGGCCGTTTCGCGGGCCTCGCACGCACCCGCATCCAGCAGTTGCGCGCCGCCGCGCCGCAGGCACAGGCGCCACCACCGCCAGCGCCGGCGCCGGCCGTCACCCCGCACGAGGCTAAACCCGCGGAAACGAAGCCGGCGCGCGCCGTGGCCAAACAGCCGCCGGCCAAAGTCCGTCCGGCGCCGGCCGAGCCTGACGAAGAAGCGCATGCCCCGGGCCCAACCGGCCCCGTTGCGGCGATCAAGGATTGCAACGCATGCCCGACCATGTTGGCGCTTCATCCAAGCAAGTTCACGATGGGCAGCAACAGCGACCCGACCGCGCGGCCCGCGCACCGGGTGTCGATCCAGTCGCCGTTCGCGCTCGGTAAATATGAGGTGACGGTCGATCAATGGGATGTCTGCGTCGAGGCCGGCGTGTGCCCGAGCGTGCCGTCATCGGCCGACGCCGACGGCAACCTGCCGATGCGCGACGTCAGCTGGAACGAGGCGCAGCTTTACCTGAAATGGCTCGGCACGGTCAGCGGGCGGCCGTACCGGTTGCCGACCGAGGCCGAATGGGAGTACGCGGCGCGCGGCGGCACCACGACGCGCTACTGGTGGGGGGAGCAGATGCGGGGCGGTAATTCCAGCTGCAGGGAGTGCGGGCTGCCGTGGACCGAGGATCGTCCGCCGCCGGTGGGGTCGTTCGTTGCCAATCCATTCGGGTTTTACGACATGACCGGCAGCGTGTGGGAATGGGTCGCCGATTGCTGGCACAGCTCGTACAAGGGTGCGCCGGCCGACGGCAGCGCGTGGGCTGATCCCACGTGCCCGATGCGAGTGATTCGGGGCGGATCATGGCGCGACGACGGGGAATCGATGTTATCGACCACGCGGTTCAAAGCCGATGCCGGCGAGCGCGCGCCGCAAAACGGCTTTCGCGTCGCGCGCTCACTTAAATAATACCGCCGCCCCAAGACCTTCACCGCCGACCTCAAGACCGTCATTCCCGTGCAGGCGGGAACCCAATAAACACGTATTCACCACCTACCTCACGACCGTCATTCCCGCGCGGGCGGGAACCCAATAAACACGTATTCACCACCTCCCTCCAGACCGTCATTCCCGCGCGGGCGGGAACCCAATAACCACGTATTCACCACCTAC
>JBJMVW010000291.1:0-15945 GCA_045810465.1 Massilia sp.
CTCCATATTCCAACATCATCGGCGTCTACCCAATTGTGCCTCGCATCGCCGCGGCCGAGATGGGCTGGACTGCCGACCAGCTCCTGGCAATCCTAAAGCGGCTTAGTGGATTTGAACTCGTTAGGTTCGAAGAGTCATCCGGTTTCGTCTGGGTCCGCAACTGGTGGGCTCACAACTCGGCCAAGATGGCCGTCGCCACCTTGCTTAAAGAATTCGTAGACTAGTTCCCGCCAGACCCAAAGTACATTATTATTGCCAAAACAACATTTGATTTACCGACAGTTTGGAACTCACCTTCGATACACTGCCAATCCGCGACATGTGCCTGAATCCGCATATTGCTCGGGCAACACTTAGCGAAGAGGACTGCAAAGACTTGCAGGGAAGGCTTTCGGACCTAGCGGCCGTCACAACCGCCCAAGAGTTCCAATTTCTGCATCCAGTCCTATGCCAACTGTCCGCCGATGGGAGTGAGTTCCGAGTTAAGCTTTCCAACGTACTGCTAGTCGGCACCCACGGTCATTTGAAGGCAACTGTGGGTGCCGATGGTCGAATCGACTGGTCTACCGTTAGGCGGGTTAAAATCATCAGCTTGGAGATGATCAATGAACAACAGTAGCTTCCGGCCCGAGTGGGCGACTCCCCCTGGCGCAACCGTGCGCGCACTTATGGAGTCCCGTCATATCTCCCAAGTCGACCTGTCGGGAATATTGGCAACGTCCAGCGAAGAAGCCGAAAATCTTCTTATCGGAGCGAGTTCGATAAGTGAGGAGATCGCGCAGCGTTTGGCTGCGCACATCGGTGGCTCCGCCGCTTTCTGGCTAACTCGCGAGACCCAATACCGAGAAGCTTTAGTACGTGTCGAGGCAGCAAAGACTTGGCTCTCAGCATTTCCATTTACGGAGATGAGTAAGCTAGGCTGGGTCCACCAGACTCCCGACGATACTTCGCGCGTTCACGCATGCCTTTCGTTCTTTGGCGTTCCTACAACTGAAGAATGGTTCAGAAAATACTCTAGTGCAGCCGAGCTGGCTGCGTTTAGAAAAACGGCTCGCTATGAGTCCTCGGAAGGCGCAACGCTTGCTTGGCTTCGCCAAGGCGAAATAGAGGCGCAGAAAATACCCTGCGCCGCATGGAATCGGAAGCTCCTTGGTGAGAGCTTAGAGACACTACGAGGTCTAACTCGTCTTTCCGAACCTGTCGAGTTTCTTAAAGCCCTGCGTGACACGTTGGCAGCCTGTGGCGTCCGTGCCGTCGTCGTGCGGCCGCCGCAAGGGTGTAAGGCTCACGGAGCCACATATTTTGTCGATGGCAAGCCGATCGTTCTACTTAGTTTCAGATACCTGGCTGACGACCAATTTTGGTTTACTGTTTTTCATGAAGTAGGTCACCTACTACTTCACAGCGACGGTAAGACTTTTGTCGAAGGTCACGAAAACCCTGATGGCAAAGAAGAGATTGAAGCAAACGAGTTCGCATCGGCCACGCTTGTTCCCAAACATTGGCTAGACGCGCTGCGCAGAATTGGCGCCGACGGCCGGGCGGTAATGCGAATCGCTAAAGAACTCAACGTGGCACCAGGGATCGTAGTCGGCCAGATGCAATTTCAAGGCGTGATTACGTTCAGACAGCTTAACAACCTAAAGCGTCGATTTAAGTGGGCTGAATAGCTGAGAGAAGATCATATTCGAGGCCTGCCATCGTGGTTATCCAAGAACTGATCGATTCCCGCACTTGCGTCGTGACACCGAAGCTGCTTTGAATATTGTGGCTGTACCCTAGAACCGTAATCTCTTGCGCGAGCTTTCTTTGACCGATCCGTGCGATCCGCCCAAAGTAGGAAATCCCATCAACGCCTCGCCCACCGCTGCGTGGCAGCGTCCATTCATCGATTTTGGATGGGACTAATTTTGTTCCTGAAATTGCCTCAAAGGTTCGAATAACGGTCTGCCCGTTAAGGATCAGTACCCGTAACTGCGAACCTGCAATCAGGTCCCCAAGAAAATCACCCGAAACGTCAAGCAACGACGCCTTGAGCTGATTCGGCAGTTCGCCCCACTTCGTTGACGTGGCATACGGACATAGATCAAGGTGGCAAGCCTCAGCAAACATGCCGTAATACGAATGATTCAGTCCGACAATTAATTTATCCAGTACGCGAAACCATGCGTCGTAGGGCTTACCGCTGAAGTATTGTGAGCAGGCCAGATCAACTTTCCGAAGTTGGCTAGCAGACGCGCTGCGCCAATCATCCAGCCCTAGTGAAGTCAGGGTCGGGAAGCGGCGATCAGTGCAATCCAATTCAACACCGTCAGCACTCACAAATTCTCGATTGCTCGGGTTCAGCCCCACAGTAGCGACGCGTGCTGCATCGAGATTGCCAAAGAAGGGAACAGGGCAAGCCCAAGAAATGATCCTTAGTTCTTCTATGCCCTTGTCGTCTAGCCTCGCGGTTAGATTACGAAGTAGTTTGACTCTGTCCATGTGATCCCTCATGTCGGTCTAAGCGAACAGCTCCAACTGAGCCGCATTCTGTTGCATCTGAAGCTCTGCCTTCAGCATCCTAGCGCAGTGAATGATCTGTCGACGGTTTCCTGGTTGGACACCCAGCCGTATAGCGCGTTCACGCGCTTGTACAGTTAAATCATAGTGCGGATATGAAGCGTCCGCTTGAAGCCACTCGCGTCGCAACCCCAGCAGGCGTGCGACGCGATGCAGCTCGTCTAATGAGTCCGCGACCAAATGGCACCATTGATTTCCCCGCCATTCAATTGCCACATTGTCAACGTAAGCCGCCATTTAAGTTCCAGATTTTGCAAATATCTACTATATTATGCAAAATGGCGCGCGGGCTCAATCAATTTGATGCAGCACTCTTGGGTGCAAGTATTCGGCAAAGGCGCTCCGAAGAGGGTCTCACGCTACTAGCCATGGCCGGTCAGGTGCGAGTGGATGCCAGCCAAATCTCAAGAATTGAGCGTGGGAATTTCACCACTCACTCCCGTAATTTGCAAATAATCTGCACATTCTTGCAAATAGATCTGGAAAAGGCGACACCCAAGAGCTTGGGCGAACGAGTGGAGGTTTTCGCAAGCCAATCTGATCGGAACAGAAGTGTGGCTGAAGCGATAGTCAGCGCACTCGAAGAACTGGCTCATCCAGAAAAAAGATGATAGTTGTCGGTACTCTTTTGCCAGTTGCAGAGAGAGTCCTCGATAACCTGCATGTTCACTTCAAGCTCATCCGCGAGCTGCCGAAGTCGCGCTTCCAGCTCATTTGCCGGCAACGTTTTGTCGACGCTACCCTGCAACATGAGACGCGCCCCGGTTTCTGGTCCCGTTGAGCCGGCTATGTACGCCTTCGGTGGTTTGATGCTCGCAATCCCGAGTTTGGAAAGCATCGTCAAGAAATCAAACTTTGCTGTCCGGCCAAACGAAACAACTGAATTCATAGACTCGTACAAATAGTCAAAGGCGCTATAGTCGTCCTTCGCACCCGTGCTATAAGCTTTCTCGAACAAGGCGGCATGACCACCATGTTCTGCAACCCAGTCCACGTAGCTTACGATTGCAGCGCCAGTACCGGCGGGCTTGTCGGCATCTATGCTCTGGTACTTGCGGTGGTTGCCAAAGCCACGTTGATTGCCTCGAAGAAGATGCGCTTGATTCTCGCGCAACCAATCTCGAAAGGCCTCCGGATCGGCAGAGACTTCTGACCACGACCAATGTGGTGTGGCACCCAATCGACCGTAGACTTCGCGTAAGAAGCGCCACCTTGATACGCGATGCATACCAAAATGCACAAACAAGAATGCTAGCCAGCACGCCTCTTCCATATCGCCCGAACGAAGGGCAAGCATGGCCGCCTTCACTGGATCAAACATCTCGTCGCTTGGGTCACCCCTGCGCGGTGAAATTTTTCGACCAGCGACAACGCCGACGTAAGCAACGCGACGCATGCTGTCCAGCACCTGCATCGCGAAGACCCGTCGAGCACTAGGTTTCTCAATGCCGGGCAGCGGGAAATAAGTGCTTGTGAATTTGGTTAAAGTTGCTTCTATCTTATTCAGCGCAGCTTCCTTGTGCCTGTACATCTTTTTCCTTCAGTTTAGAAATTCGAAAATCGACAAACATCTGATATTCCGGGCGACTCATTTTCTTTCCGAGCTGTTCGACGATTGTCAACGCGTTAGCTACACCAGGCTTCGCGGCGCTGTGCACGGCCAACAATCGAAAAATATTCTGCCAATAGTCTGACACCTTGGGGATAGGTTCAGTCGGGTTTGACCTGACTCGTCGCTCAAATTCTAGGACTTTTCTGATAGCTGGCCATGGGTCGCCTTCAGGCATCGGCTGCATCGGCACGATGTTCTGAAATCCCTCCCCGATATATCCCCGCGCCTCCACCTCATCGTCATCGTATAGATGAAAACTGCCCACCGAATGGATGTACGTGCCAACTTCCACGCCGACAGAACGGGCTACGATTTCTTGCAGCATCGTGAACGCGAACACGTCGTGTGGAAACCCTACGTATGCATCGTTCGAGCGCATCGTGGTAAAAAGATGCAATCTGTCGTTTCGCAGCAAGAACTGAAGATTGCATGTGCATGGCACGCCGTGCTGGCCGCTCTCCAGATCATCGGCATCGAAGATCTGAATCACTGCCTGTCTGGAAGATGGCCGACTCTTGAGCAGGTCAATGACGTTTTCGACTTGATTCGCACCGCGCCAGTGGAACATGCGGTCCCCGTAGCCGCTGCGTACGGTGCCATTCGTAGAGTCTTTTCTATATGCGTCTCCAGGCACGTACCACTCGATGAAATCAAGCTTGGCTTCACCGGTCAAGTACCATATGAGCTCGCCCAAGGCGCTAAATAGCTTCCCACGGCTCTCGGAACGGCTGAGCCTGGCAAGCGGATTGGTGAGCACTAAGGTTGGGCCGATAAGCTCCCGAAACGCTCCTTTTGTTGCCGTTCCGGGCTGGCCGTGTTTCAGTAGGTAGGTGAGCGCATGACCCAGCAAATCATCAACCGTAGGGTGTTGGATGCGGATAGACATGGCGAGCCCCAGGGACAAAATTGGATATTGCATAATAACCAATTTTTACATTGCATGGAAGAACTGGTCAGGGCCTTACAGAAAAAAGGCAATGCTATGGCTACCATCTACTTCCAAGTACAATTCCGGTACAGCGCTCAGTTTTTTCGGTTTGCATACATTACGCTAACTTACTGATCCTAAAGTACTTTCGCCTTCACCTGATTACGGCACAATTAGCTTAATAATCAAAGACATACTGTCTTCCGAGCTAATTTGTAATCATCAGGTGGCCAGTTCGAAACCGGCAGCCGGCACCAATATATTCAAGCACTTTAGCCCAGCCACATTCGCTGGGCTTTTTGCTTTCTTGTGGCCCTGTAGCCGGCGCGCCTCTCAGCGCGGGTACGTGAAGCCGGTGCGGATATCCATCGGCTCCAGCCGTTTGCCGTCGCGCACCATCAAGCGCTGGGGTGGTTCGTCGCCCGCCAGCGCACCTGGCGTGACGGACAGTCCTTCGCCTTTGCGCAACAGTGGGGCGCAGCGTTCGTAGACGTTTCGGCAGTCCGTGGCATGTAGAAGGGCCTGCACTACAGGCACCTTCCACAGTTCAACGCCTCCGGCATTGAACTGGCAAATCAGGTAGCCGGCGGTGCCGCCATAGCTGTGCACCAGAAGGCCCGGCAAGCCGTCTTTTTCGCCATCGACCAGCTGTACCAGCATCTGCGGATCGGCGCTACGCAGCGCATCGGCGCGGCGCGCCACCGCGGCGTGCACGCGCCGCTTGATCATCGCGTGGTCGACTGGCTCATCCTCGCGCAAGGTCCAGACGCGAGCGGCGATTTGCGATTTGGCGTTGTAGGCTGCGCGGGCCAGGAACTGGCGCGCTGACGACTGCACGATTGCCGTGGCACCCGGTTTGTTACGCTCTTGCGGCTTGCCGTCGACCTTTTCGACGGCGGAGGCGTAAATCCACGGGTCGCCGGCCAGCAGGCCTTTTTCCTTACCTTGTTTGATGGTGATGATGAGCATGTGCGGCTTTCGAATGCAGGAACGGGATCATACAGCAAGTCGCGGATGCCCCTTTCGCTGGTTTGGCGCTAGCAATCGACGCGCTTCAACAGCAGCTTGATCTCGTCGATCACCATGCAGCTTCGCGGACTCTCCTTTCGAGGTTCTCGTTTCCGGTGCCGAATCGCTCCATGATGAGCCTGACCGCCTCGGATACGCCGTTCTCGTTCTTCATGGCGCCGGCGATCACCCCGGCCTTGACGGCCATGTCTGGCGAAACCAGCACGCGCTTGATCCGCCTCGCCAAACCGGCAGCCGTCACGCTGCGCCGCTTGGCCGGCTTGCCGGCAATACCCCGCCGGTGCAATTCCAAGCCCCAATGTTCTTGTTCGCTGATGTTGGCGACGACGATGGATGGCTTACCCGCCAGCGTCGCCGACTGCGTGGTGCCTGCGCCGCCGTGATGCACGACCGCGCGGCAGTGCGGAAAAATCGCGTGATGCGGCGCCGCGGCCACGTACAGGATGCGGTTGTCGGATCTGAACCCGCATGCCTGCGCCGCATGGCTCTGAATGATGGCGCGGCAGCCGGCCTTTCTCGCCGCCTGTGTCAGCAGACGCAGGGCATGCGTCTGGCCAAGCGCATCCTTGGGCATCCAGCTGCCGAAGGTCATGTAGACCGGCGCCTCACCCGCCTCGAGGAACGCGGCCAAGTTCTCAGGAACCGTGCCTTCGATGTCGAGGTTCCGCATATCGAGAAAGCCGCAGACCCGCACCGACGCCGGCCAATCCGGCTGCGGCTGGCAAAGCTGGGGGCTCACGGCCGCCAAGGTGAGATGGTCGGACAGCCAGACCTGGGTCATGAGATCCTTGGTCAGCGGCATCTTGAGTTGCCGCCGCAGGCGGTTCGGGTAATGTGCCATGGCCCGGTGCAACAGATGCCGGGTCAGGCGCCAGAGCAGGCGACGGCCGATCCTGCCCAAGGGCAGGCCAAGCGGGTAGTAGAAATCGCTGGGAATGACCACTTGCGACAGCACGACACTCACATACGGCTTGCCGGCCCTTTCCGCCGCGATCTGCAGCGGATGCATGAAGAAATGGCCGATCAACACATCGGCGTCCGCGGCCAGGCGCTGGGCGGCATCGAACATGATGTCCTCGACCGGCGCGAAACACATGCCGAGGATCGTCTCCATCTGCTTGAAGGGATTACGGACGCCGTAAGCCGTCCGCCCGTAGTCCTCTTGCTGGTCTGGAGCGAGCACTGGGGAAGCGAGCATCGTGATCCTGACGCCGTGTGCCGACTTGATGCTCTCGTAATCCCCGCTGTCGACACAGGTGATCATCAGGTGCACCTCATTTCCGGCGGCCTGCAAACCTTCCGCCAGCGCCAGGAAGGGACGGATATCGCCATGGCTGCCCCATGTTTGCATGCCGATTTTCATTTCTGTCCCTTAACTGATAAAAGGCTCACACTCATGCTCGTCAGGATGAAATTATTAACGTTGAAAATATAGAACAAAAACGACATGCCGTCCGGGTACCGCAGCTAACAAAACCCCACTTATCAGGCTTGATTTCGTCTACACCCTGCAACAGGACCTTGCTTTCCCTTACGCGCCGACTTGACGCCGTCGAGCCAATCGCGCGCCCCGCCTTCGAATGCAGCATCGATCGCCTCCTGCGGCAGGCTGTACACCGTTGCCCACGCGGCGCGGCCATCGGCGGTGTTGGTCGGGAAGTCCTCGCGCTCGATCGGCCAGTGGTACTTCCGTATCAAAGCGCGAATGACCGTCGCCAGCGACGCCTTGCGGTAGGCGAAGATGCTCTCAAAGCCAGTCATGTCCTCCGAAGCGAGCAGGACTGAGAGCACATGTGCCCTGATGCTGGTCGGCCCCTTCGGGAATTTCGGTACTTGTGACATGTGGGCTGGGGCGATGAAGTTGTCGGCTCGCTATATTAACTGCTGTACCCCGGGCATCGGGACAAGCTTGCGTGCCTCCCTGGCAACGCCAGCGGCGCGGCCGGCTTGCTGCTACCTCTGCGCTTCTTGCATTCCAGCCCGCGTAAGCTGCAGTCCATCGCATTGCGCGCACCAGCCCGCCACGCCGCGGATAAAGTTCAGGCATCCCATTTCCCAGAACCGGAGAACAAGCGATGAACAAACTGCTCGGTACCGCCCTCCTCGCCACCACGCTGTCGGTGGCCGCCCACAACGCCGTCGCCGCCGAGATGGCGAGCGAAAACCGTACGGTGGACGCGCGCGTGACCAAGGTGAAGCTGGGCGGCGTGGTCGACCTGCGCATCAAGCAGGGTGCGACGCCCTCGCTGGTGGTGTGGGGCGACCGCGACGACTTGGCCAAGGTCTCGACGACACAAAACGGCGACACGCTGCAGATCGATACCGAGCGGCATCGCTTCCATTGGGGCCGCGACAGCCACAAGGTGCGGGCCGACCTGACGGTACCGAACCTGGCCGAATTCGTCTCGCAAGGGGTCGGCGGCACCGACGTCAGCGGGTTTGCCGGGGACTCCCTCAAGCTGTCGCTCGACGGCGCGGGCGCGGTCACGCTCAATGGCCGCTACCGCACCATCGACGCGCGGCTGGGCGGCGTCGGCGGCCTGACGCTGAACACGGGCGACGCCGAGCGCATCGACCTGAGCCTGCGCGGCGCCGGACAGATTACCGCCAGGGGCCAGGCCAAGGTGCTGCGCGCGCGCTTGGCCGGCGTGGGTAGCCTCGACGCGCAAGAGCTGCGCGCCGATGCGGTCGATCTCGACCTGAGCGGCTTGGGCGGCGCCAGCGTGTTCGCGAAGACGAGCGCGAATGTCAACCTGAACGGGATGGGCTCGGCCAAGGTCTACGGCAACCCTGCCACCCGCAAGGCAACCAGCAACGGGATGGGCAAGGTCCAGTGGCAGTAATCAGCGCGACGGTGGCGGCTTGATCAGGGTGTCGTTCTTGACCGATTTGACACCCTTTACCTCGCGCGCCAGTTCGGTCGCGCGCCGCGCGCTGTCGGACGAATCGACAAAACCGCTCAGCTGCACCGTCCCGCGGTAAGTTTGAACCTTGACCTGGGTGGCTTTCACGGTCGGGTCGGCGGCAAACGCGGCTTTGACTTTGCTGGTGATCAAGGCGTCGTCGACGTATTCGCCGGTGCCCTCGCGCGTCGCGGTCGGCGCGCAGGCAGCCAGCACCGCCACCATGATGGCGGCCAGGGCGGCAGTAAAACGATGGGCAATGTTCATGGCGGCTCCCGCAAAGGTGGTTTGATCTACCGCTATTCTCGCGTGAGCTTTTCGTCTTCGTTTGATTCTGACCAAAAGTAAGACGTGCGTGCACAGGCTCAGCTCGCCTTGTCGGGCTGTCTGGCGATGGCCAGCCTGGGCGCCGCGCCTGGTGCCGGGCGCATCGCAAAGCCGCTCCGGGCCAGGTCGCGCCCGATCACCAGACGCACGTTCGCCGACGCGATCGCCGCGACCTGCACCGCCTGGGCGCTGCCGAAGCGCTCGGCCAGGCGCTCGGCCGCCTCGCGATAGTCACCCTGGTATTCGACCCGGGTCTGGCCCACGTTGAAGCCGCGTTCATTGCTCAGGCGTACGACCTTGAGCATTGGGTCGGCCATCTGGCGCGACAGCGCCCTGGCCATGCCGGTCACGCCATTGCCATTCCGGATTTCCAGCAGCGCGACCGCGGGCGTTGCCTGCAGTGCGCTTGCCGGCACGGCGGCAGGCGCCACCCGCTCGGGCCGCGCAGCCAGCGATTGGACGGGCGCGGCTGGAACGGGCGCCCGTGCGGCGGGAATTCGACGCAGCTCGAGGATGCCGTTGGAACCTTGCACAATATCGTTGGCGGCCCATTCCGGCTCCTGCCGCGGCGCGCTCTTGATTGCCTGGTCGATGGCGGGCACGGCGCCACCGCCAGCGCTCACATAGTCGCGGCGGATGTCGTGTTCCTGCAACGCGTTGGCCTGGCTGAACATCTGGCGCGCGCGTTCCTCCTGGCCCAGCTTGTGCAGCGCATGGCCGAGGTGCAGCCAGGCGCGGTAGTTGAGCGGGTCGAGCAGGCACGACTTTTCGAGCGCGGCCACCGCGCTGTCGTATTCGCCATTGAGCAGGTAGGCGTAGCCAAGGTTATTAAACAGGTAGGCGATACCGGGTCCGGATCCGAGCGTCGCCTTGTCGGTGAGGGCGCGCCAGATCGGGATCGCGCGGGCAACATCGCCCTGCTCGGCGTATAGCGTGGCCAGGCCGTTGCGCGCATTGACGTGCGCGCCGTCGGCTGCCAGCGCGGCATGGTAGGCGGCGGCGGCCTCGTCCTGGCGGCCGGCCAGGTGGTGGCGCCGCGCAGCGAGGTAGGCATTGTCGGCGCTGCGCGCCTGCTGGCCGCCGGGCGAACCGGACAGCGCGTGCTCGCCCGGCGCGGAACAGGCCAGCAGCAGCGCGCCGGCAACGGCGGCGGACAGGCGTTTGATCGTGGGTCGCATCGCGTCTCCCTTGCAGCTTAGTTTCCGGCCAGCGCCGGCATCAGGTTGTGGACGATCTGGATACCGGCCGGCCCGACCAGCACCAACAGGACGGTCGGGAAAATGCAGAACACCAGCGGGAACATCAGTTTCAGCGCGATCTTGGCGGCCGCTTCCTCTGCAATCATCCGGCGCTTGGTGCGCAGGTTGTCCGAGTGCACCCGCAGCGCCGCGCCCATGCTGGTGCCGAAGCGTTCGGACTGGACCAGCATCGCGACCAGCGTGTCGATGTCCTCGACGCCGGTGCGCAACGCGAAGTTGCGCAGCGCCTTTTCCTTGCTGAAACCGGCACGCATTTCCATCAACACCAGCTGCAGCTCCTGGGCCAGCACCAGGCTCTTGATGTGGATTTCGGTGGCGACCTTGATCAGTGCACGCTCCAGGCTGAGGCCGGCTTCGACGCAGACCGTCAGCAAGTCGAGCGCGTCGGGAATGCTTTCGAAGATTTCGCGCTTTCGCAACGCGACCCGGCGCGACAGCAACTGGTTCGGCAGGTAGTAGCCGAAGGCCGCCGCCGCCAGCAGGGCCAGCAGCGGGTTGCTGCCGCCGAAGCGGCCGTCGGTCAGTGCGCGCACCACCGCCACCGCGACCGGCAGCAGCAGCGACAGGATGGTCTTGGCGGCGAAGTACAGGGTCGGGGTGGCCCGGTTGCGCCAGCCGGCGTTCATGAACATGATGCGCAGCGCCGAGTGTTCCCATCCTTCTTCGGGCAGCGACAGCCGGGTGAAGGGCTGGGCCACCTTGGCCACCCGTTCGACCCAGCCGCCATTCTCGGCCGCCGGGGCATCGACCGGACCCACCACCCCGGCCAGCCGGTCGCGCGTGGTGCGCGGCCAGAACAGCACGATCGACAGGCCGGCCACGCCGCCGACGGCAGCGAAAACGACGAGCAGGAACAACAGCTGCTGGACAGTCATGGCGCCTCCTTCAAATCCGGATTTGGGTCAGCTTGCGCAGCCACACCGCGCCGACCAGCAGCATGCCGATTCCCCACCACAGCATCTTGATGCCGAGCGGATCGGTCCATAGCACGCTGACGTAGCGCGGGTTGGTGAACAGCATCAGGGTGCCGGTGCCGAACGGCAGCAAGCCAAGCACCCAGGCCGACATCCTTCCTTCGGCCGACAGCACCCGCACCTTGGCCATCAGCTTGAGCCGCTCGCGGATGATGTGGCTGATGTTGCCAAGGATCTCGGCCAGGTTGCCGCCCGCCTCGCGCTGGATCAGCACGGCAATGACGAGATAGCGCAGATCGGTCAGCGGGATGCGCATGGCCAGGTTGGTCAATGCCTCGTGCATCGGCACGCCGTAGTTGATTTCCTCGTGCGCGATGCGGAATTCGCCGGCCAGCGGGTCGGGCATGTCGGTGCCGACCATCTGCAGCACGTTGGTGAACGAGTGCCCGGCGCGCATCGCGCGGGCCAGGAAATCGGCGACCTCGGGCAATTGCAGTTCGATCTTGTGCAGGCGCCGCTTGCGCTCGCGCCGCAGCGCGAAATAAGGCAGCAGCATGAACAGCAGGGCGGCCACGCAGCGCGCCGGCCACGGCATGCTCCAGCGCTGGAGCAGCAGCGAGCCGGTCACCAGCAGCCCGAACGACCAGGCCAGGAACTGCGCGACCGACCATTTGAGGCCGGCGTGGATCAGCAGGTTGTCGATGCGCTGCGCGCCTGGCAAGCGCTGCAGCAAGCTGTCGAGGCCGTCGGACTGGCTGAAGCGGCGCTGCTTCAGGATCGACAGCCGCTCGGCACTGCGCCCGCGGTCGGCCATCAGCCGCAGGCGGCGCGCGATGCGGCGGGCGCCGGCGCCGTAGTTGTCGGTCCACCACAGGTAGCCGCCCTCCACCACCAGGATCACGGCTGCGAACAGCAGCACCCCAAAACCGTAGAAAACGCCATCCATGTCGTCTGTCCCCCGCCTGAACCAGCTATTCGTAGATGTGGTCGGGATCGAACGCGCTGTCCGGGACCGGCGCGCCGAACAGGCGCAGGCGGTCGGCAAAGCGCGGGCGCACCCCGGTCGCGCAGAACTGGCCCAGCACCTTGCCGTCGGCCGCGACGCCGGTCTGCTCGAAGCGGAAGATCTCCTGCATCGTGATGATGTCGCCCTCCATGCCGGTGATCTCCTGCAGGCTGACCACCTTGCGCGTGCCGTCGGTCAGGCGGGTGGCCTGCAGCACCACCGTCACCGCCGAGCAGATCTGCTGGCGGGTGGCGCGCGGGGTCAGGTTGGCGCCGGCCATGCCGACCATGTTCTCGAGGCGCGCCAGCGCGTCGCGCGGGGTGTTCGAGTGGATCGTCGCGAGCGAGCCTTCGTGGCCGGTATTCATCGCCTGCAGCATGTCCATCGCCTCGGCGCCGCGCACCTCGCCCAGGATGATGCGGTCGGGCCGCATGCGCAGCGCATTGCGCACCAGCGCGCGCTGGGTCACCTCGCCCTTGCCCTCGATGTTCGGCGGCCGCGTCTCGAGGCGCACCACGTGCGGCTGGCGCAGCTGGAGTTCGGCTGCGTCCTCGATCGTGACGATGCGCTCGTCGGACGGGATGAAGCCCGACAGCAGGTTGAGCAAGGTGGTCTTGCCGCTGCCGGTGCCGCCTGAAATCAGGATGTTGATCTTGGCCACGCCAAGGCTGCGCAGCACCTCGACCATCGGCGGCGTCAGGCTCTTGAAGTCGAGCAGGTCCTGGACCGACAGCGGCGTCGCCGCGAAGCGCCGGATCGACAGCAAGGGGCCATCGACCGCCAGCGGCGGGATGATCGCGTTGACGCGCGAGCCGTCCGGCAGGCGGGCGTCGACCATCGGGCTCGACTCGTCGACCCGGCGGCCGACGCGCGAGACGATCTTCTCGATGATCTTCATCAGGTGCGCGTTGTCGTGAAACACTACGTCGGTCAGTTCCAGCTTGCCGCGCCGCTCGACGTAGACGCTGGCGGCGGTATTGACCAGGATGTCCGACACGGTGGCGTCGGCCAGCAGCGGCTCGAGCGGGCCGAAGCCGAGCATCTCGTGCTGGATGTCGAGCACCAGCTTGTGGCGCTCGCCCTGGTTGAGGGCGATGCGCTCCTCTTCGATGATGCGCTGGATCAGCAGCGCCAGCTCGTGCTTGAACTGTTCCGGCGTCAGGCGCTTGAGGCGCTCGAGGTCGATGCGCTCGAGCACCAGCTGGTGCATGGTCTTCTTCAGCTCCTGGTAGGCGTGGTTGACGGTTTCCGGCAACACTACCAGCGGTGTCACCAGCTCGTCGCTGGCGGCCAGTCGTTCACGTAGGGTCATGGCTCGCTCCAATCGGTTCAGGTTTCGTCGCCGCGCCCGAACAGGCGGTCGAACAGGCCCTTGTTTTCGGGGACGCGGCGGGCGGTCACCAGTTCCACCAGCTCGGCCAGGCTGCGCGCCACCGGGCTGGTGCGCGACAGCTGCAGCACCGGCACACCCTGGTTGACCGAATCGGTCACCGACATGTAGTCGTTCGGGATCGTGTGCAGCACCTCGGCGCCGAGCGCCGCCTGCAGGTCCTGCAGGCGCAGCTTGCCGCCCTTTTCGTAGCGGTTGACGATCAGGCGGGTCTGCTCGACCGGGTAGCCGAGCGAGCGGAAGATGTCGAGCAGGCGGCGGCCGTCGCGGATGTCGGGCAGGGCCAGCTGCAGGATCGGGTAAATGGTGTCGGCGTTGTCGAGCGCGCGCAGCGAGATCGCGTCGATCTGCCGGCCGACGTCGAGCACCGTGTAATCGTAGTGCTGGCGCGCGACGCGCAGGATCGCGTCCATCTGCTCCGGTTTCAGGTTGGCCGACTGGTGCGGGTCGTCGGCCGCGGCCAGCACCCCGAAGCCGGGCGACACATGCACCAGGCAGGACTCGAGGAACGGGCCGTCGATCCGCGCAATCTGGCTGCACACGTCCGACAGCGTCATCGACGGCTTCTGGTCCGACACGTACAGGGTGGCGTCGCCGAACTGGCCGTGCAGGTCGATCAGCATCACCTTCTTGTCGGCCAGGGTCGACAGCGCGTAGGCGAAGTTGGTCGAGACGAAGGTGGCGCCGCTGCCGCCCTTGCAGGCGATGAAGGCCAGCACCTTGCCGTCGCGCTGGGCGGTCATGCCGGCGGCGCTGGCGACGCGGTCGAGCGCTTCGTGCAGGGCCTGGTGCACCAGCGGCAGCGGCAGCACTTCGCGCACGCCGGCGCGCATCGCCCGGATCAACAGGTCCGGCTGGTGTTCGTTAGTCAGCAGCATGAAGCAGGCGCCCGAATAGGCCTTGCACAGGCGCTCGAGCAGGTCGCCCTCGGCCGCGTCGGTGCTGGCGGCGTCGATCACCACCAGCGCCGGCGGTGTGGCCAGCAGGCGCTCGAGTGCCTCGCGCAGGCTGGCGCGCGCGGCACCCAGGTTCAGCGGCGGCACCCGCGCCGCGCCCTGGGTCGCAATCTCCGCCTGCAACTGGCTGTCTCGGCTAATCAAGAGGGCTTTCATCGAAAATCCTTGTGGCAAACGGGGGCAGGTGGGACAAGGGCGCCGCCGGCGACGGCGCCGACGCGTCATCGGGTAGTGACAATCGTGACCGGCGCGGCCAGTTCCTGCGGCTGTTTATAGGAGTGCTCGAAGCGTTCCTGGGCGCCGCGCGCGGCGCTGCCCTCGAGCCCGTTGACCGGATTGGTGTTCTGCACCGCGGCCGGGTTGGCGACCTGCGCGGCGACCGCGGCGCGCACGCTGTCGCCGAAGCCGGCCTCGAAGCGCGGGGAGCTGGCGCAGCCGGCCAGCAAAGCCAGCATGGGCGCCAGGCGCGCGAGATGTCGAAACGTGGTTTTCACATGGCCTCCTTATTTCAGTTCGAAACCGCTGGCGCTGGGCGCGGTGCGGGGCGCCACCCGCTCGACCTTGGCGGGAGGCGCGCTTTCCAGCCGCCCGCCAAGCATCAGCGCCGCGCGCGAGGGTTCGGCCACCTTGTCGGTCGGCAGCGTGTAATCGGGCGGCAGCGGCTTGACCAGGTGCGCGGTGATCACGAACAGCAGCTCCGTTCGGTCCTGCTGGTAGTCGGTGCTGCGGAACAGCGCGCCCAGGATCGGCAGCTCGCCGAGCACCGGCAAGCCCTTGATGCCGGTGGTCATGTTGTTCTTGATCAGGCCGCCGATCGCGAAACTCTGGCCGTCGTACAGCTGCACCGTGGTGCTGGCGCGCCGGGTCGTGATCAGCGGCAGGATCGAGGCGCCGGGCATGCCCGACACCGAGAACCCGGCGCCTTCGCGCGACAGCTCCGACACTTCCGGCGCCACCTGCAGGTTGATGCGGCCGCCCGACAGCACGGTCGGGGTGAAGCGCAGGCCGACGCCGAATTCCTTCTCTTCCAAGGTGACCCGGTTGTTGTCCTGGGCCACC
>JBJMVW010000292.1:0-5919 GCA_045810465.1 Massilia sp.
TCGACCGGCTGGCGAACGCGTGGACCGCCGCCGGCGGGGGGCGCGGCCTGCCGCCCGCCACCGACTCCTACTGGAACGGCAACTTCAGCTACGCCACCCGGCTGACCCTGCCCAGGGCATCGACCATCGACTCGCGGCTCAACCTCGGCTATTTTTACGACAACGAAGTCTTGCCCAATTCGCTCCCGCCGGATCCGGCGGCGCCGAGCCTGGCCGCCATCGCGGGAAGTGCGGTGGCGCCCGCGGGCGGGCCTGGTGGCGGCGCGCGCGCGCCGGCGCTGCCTCCGGCGGGCAGCTTCCCCGCCACGCGCATGCGCGCGACCGGCGCCCGGCGGCTGGCGCTGGGCGGCGTGTCGGGTATCGTGCTCGGGAACGCATCCGTGAGCGCCCGTATCGCGCTCGACAAAGCCGGGGTCCAGATGGTGCAGGCCGTCATCGACAGCTACCAGCAGGCGCCATTCGCCGCCGCGCTCGCCGGCGCCAGGCAGTACACCTCGGTCAAGGTTCTCGTCACCAGCGTGAAAATGAGCAAGCAGGGCGCTGCCGGTGGGTATTTCTACAAGCTGTACCTGAACCTGCCCGAGTCGCCGACCGCGGCGGACCCCGAGGAAAACTACCTGTACGGCAATTTGGGGCCGTTCCGGATCGTGGCGAGCCAGCACCATGGCAACAACGACATGGGAGTCGATATCGAATTCGACGTGACCGGCCTGCTCCTCAACAACCGCAACCGCGACCTGTCGAAATACAGCTTCTCCTTCGTCAGGATCAACGGCAAGAGCGCGCCCGAGGGTGAGGTGCTGTCGATGGGGGAGTGCCGGCTCGAGCTGGCGTAGGATGATTGTGCTGGGCCATGGCGCCGGCTTGTGCTGGCGTAGGATGATCGTGCTGGGCCATGGTGCCGGCTTGTGCTGGCGTAGGATGATCGTGCTGGGCCATGGTGCCGGCTTCTGCTGCACGCGTGGGCAGGAAACCTGCCCACCCTACTGTTAATGGTGCTGGCCTTGGCCTTCTTCGCCGTGGCCTTTCGGGCGCGACGATTCCCAGCCACCGCCCAGCGCCAGGAACAGCGCCACCTGGTCCGATGCCAGCTCCGCGTCCGATGCCGCGACCGCGCTTTCGGCGCTGGCCAGCGAGCGGTCGGCGTCGAGCACGGTCAGGAAATCGGTGCGGCCGAAGCGGTACAGCTTGCCGGCTTGTTCCGACGCCAGCGCGCTCTGGTCGCGCGCCGCCTTGAGCGCGGCGTTGCGGTCCAGCTCGCGTGCATACACGGTCAGCGCGCTCTCGGTTTCGCGCAGCGCGTTGAGCACGATGCCGTCGAAGCGGGCCAGCGCCGCCTTGGTGCCGGCCTCGGCCTGCGCGATGTGCACGTGCGCCGAGCTGAGCGCCGGCAAGCTCCACGAGATCAGCGGGCCGAACGAGTAGTGCAAGGTGTTGGCGTCGGCGAAGCCCGGGATCATGCCGATACTGCCGATGTCCAGGCCCAGGTTGATGTTCGGGTACAGTTCGGCGGTCGCAACGCCGATGCGCGCGGTCGAGCCGGCCAGCGTGCGTTCGGCCTGGCGGATGTCGGGCCGGCGTCGCAGCAAGGCCGCGCCGTCGCCGACCGGGATCGCGGAAGCGACGCGTGGCGGGGCATCGCATTTGGCCACCTCGGCCGGGAAATTGGCGGGCAATTCGCCGGTCAGCACCGCCAGGCGGTACAGCGCCGTGCGGCGGCGTGCCTCCAGCGGCGGCAGCATCGAGCGCAGTTGCTCGAGCTGGCTGCGCGCGCGGCTGTTGTCGAGCGCGATGCCGCGGCCGAGCGTGACGCGCTCGCCGGTCAGCTTGACGAATTTCTGCTGCAGGGCGACCGAATGCTGCGCGACCTTCAGCTGGTAGCCGGCGGAACAGGCGTCGGTGTAGGCGCGGGTGGTGTCGGCCGCGACCACGACGTGGGTCAGGTCCGAGGCGGCCTGCGCCGCTTCATGGTCGGCTTCGGCCGCCTCGATCGCGCGCTTGATCTTGCCGAACAGGTCGAGCTGGTAGGACACCTTCACGCCCATGCTGTACAGGCCGGTATCCGGCAGCACTTCCGGGATCCCCAGCGACATGCCGGCGATGCGCCCGTAGGCCGGCGCCGCGTGCATGTCCACCTCGGGCCGCTTTTTCTCCTCGACTTCCTCGACGATCGCGTGCGAGCGCTGCAGGTTGGCGGCGGCGACGCGCAGGTCGGTATTGGCCTTGAACGCTTTCGCGATCAGGCCGTCGAGGGTCGTGTCGTGGTACAGGCGCCACCAGTCGGCCGGCAATGGCTCGGCCTTGTACGGCGTGTCGGCGGCGCCCACGAAGGGCGCCGCGGCGCCGGGGCGTTTGACGACCGCGTTGGCGGGCACCTTGTAGTCGGGACCGACGGTGGTGCAGGCGGCCAGTGCCGCCAGCGCCACGGCGGCGCCGGTTCGTGTAGCAAAGGATCGGAATGAAGTCATGTTGGTTTATTGCTTGAGCGGGGACACCGCCAGCGCATTCACGGCAGGCTTGGCGGCCGGCTTGGCGGGCGTGGCCAGCACCTGCACGGTCGCGGTCTGGCCGGCGACCAGGCGCACGTTGGCGGGAATCGGGTCGAGCGCGACGCGCACCGGGATGCGCTGCGCCAGCCTGACCCAGTTAAAGGTCGGATTCACGTTCGGCAGCATGTTGGCGCCGATGCTGCGGTCCCGGTCGGCAATGCCTTCGGCAAAGCTCTCGACGTGGCCGGTCAACGCCGGCTTCGCGCCCATCAGCGACACGGTGACGCGGTCGCCCAGGTGGATCCGCTGCAGCTTGGTTTCCTCGAAATAGCCTTCGACGTAGAACGAGTTGCGGTCGACCACCGCCATCACCGGGCGGCTGGCGCTGGCGTACGCGCCGACGCGCAGGTCGAGGTTGGTGACGAACCCGTCGACCGAGGCCACGACCAGCGTGCGCTCGAGGTTCAGCCGCGCGGTGTCGCGGTTGACGATGGCCTGCGCCAGCCCCGCTTTAGCCTGGTCGGTGCGGGTCTGGCCCTGTTCGCGCGTTTCCTGCGACACAAGGTCGTCGAGCTGGCCGTTACGCTTGTTCTCGCGCGTCGCCTGGGCCAGCGCGGCCTCGGCCGCCTGTACCGCCGCCTCGGCCTGGCGCAGCGTCAGCTCGAAGCGCGCACGGTCGAGTTCGAACAGCGGCTGGCCGGCCTTGACCTGCTGGTTGTCATGCACGAAGACCCGGGTGACCGGGCCGGTGACGTCCGGCGCGACCTGCACCACGTACGCCTTCACGCGGCCGTCGCGGGTCCACGGCTCCACTTCGTAGTGGCGCCACAGCTGCCAGCCGGCATAGACCGCGCCCGCAGTGACTGCCAAGGTAATACCGACCCGGCCAATCGCCGGCAGAAAATTTTTCATGACCATGTCAAAACCAGTTGGATGCGAAGAAGGAGAGACTGCCGAGCACGATGACGAACAGCGAAACATCGAACAGCGCCGGGTGCCAGACGAAGCGGTAAAAGCCGGTGCGCGCGAGCAGGAATTTGAACAGGCTCGAGATCACCAGCGCCGGCAGCGTCAGCAGCAGGAGCGGAGGAACATAGATGCCATACAGGCTGACTTCGCCGATCATCGGATCTCCGTTTCAAGAATGGGGCAGGGCTGATAGGCAGGAGCCTCGGGGAACAGGTCGCGCCGGGTGCCGGCCAGCGCGGCCACGGCGTCGCGCTGCGCCGGGCCGGGATCGGCCCCGGACACCGAGCGCAGCGCATTGTCGAGCGAGGCCAGCAGGCGCCGCTCGCCGGCCGCGTCGACGGCCGGGCGCGCTTCGAAGTGCTGCGACAGGTGCTCCATCAGCGGCCACAGCGATGCTTCGCTGGGGCCGAGCTTGCCACGCACGTCTTGCAGCTGCGCCATGTTGAGGCCGATACGCAGGTCGCCCAGCGCGTCGGCGGCCTGCAGGTCCTGTTGCGGACCGGCCAGCGCCAGGCGCGGCGTCAGCAGCGCAATGCGGTCGACCATGCGCGCCGAAAATTCGGGTACCGAGGCGATCCGCTCGCCGCTGCCGAGGCGCGCCAGCTCGTCCCAGCCGGCCTTGAGCAGGCGGCGCGCGGTCCAGCCGGCGCCGACCGTGCGGAACAGGCGCGTGGTCAGCGCGGCCGCGGCCAGGCCAATGATCTGCGACAGCGTGGCGTTGGTGAACGACACCATGTCGGCCGTGTTGGTGTCCTGCAGCGCCAGCGTGCCGCAAATCCCGAACAGGAACGGCATCACCTGGCCGAAGGTCGCCGGGCGCGCCACCAGCACCCCGAGCACCAGGAACACCGGCGCCAGCACCAGCACCAGCATCTCGAAATTGTGGACCGCCGGCAGCGCCACCAGGATGTACGCGGCCGACACCGGGATCGAATACACCGTGTACTTCAGGAAGCTCGTGATGTGCGGCACCGGGTCGTCCTGGGTCGCGAAGAAGCAGCACAGCACGGCCGCCATCATCGGCGCGGCGGCGCCGGCCGGCCAGCCGGTCAGGATCCAGAACGCGCAGCAGCCGAGCGTGGCGATGATCGCGGCCAGCGCCGAGATCAGCGCCAGGCCGTGGTCGAGGTGCAGCGCGCGCGCCGGGACGCCCGGCTGGTGGCGCGCCTCCTTCGGCAGCTCGCCGTGCACGCCGGCGTCGATGTGGCGGCGCAAGGTCTGGATCTCGACACAGATCCCGATCAGCGAACGCAGCCGCGCGGCCAGGTTCACCTCGATCAGTTCGCGCCAGCCCGAATCGCGCCCGGCCACCGGGGTCAGCTCGTCGATCGCCTGGCGCAACGCGGTCTCGCGTCCGGGCTCGGCCTCGTCGCGGCGGCTGCCGGTCCAGGCGGTAATCTCGTTCAGCAGGCCGTTCCAGCGCGACGACGCGTCCAGCGCGCCGAGCTCGCGCAGTGCCTTCAGGCGGTCTTCGATGGCCGACACCAGCGGCACCATCGCCGCCAGCCGCTCCTGCATGGCGTGGATCGCATTCGCGGTCCAGCGCAGGTGCGACGTGTCGAACGGCAGGTGGGTCGCCATCATGCGCAGTTCGGTGATGTCGCCGGCCAGCTTGCGCCGGTCCTCGCCGCTCTTCGCCGCTCCCGCCGGCGCCAGGGCTTCGCCGATCCAGCGCTGGGCGTCGCGCAGCGCCTTGTCGAGGCGCGCCAGCAGCACCGGGCCGAAGCTCTGCGGGAATACCAGGCTGTGCACCAGCGTCGCGCAGGTAATGCCCAGCACAATTTCCTCGACCCGCGCCAGCGCGATATCGAAGATCGATTCGGGCGCGCCGACCGCCGGGAACGCGATCAGGCCCGCCGTGTAGCCGGCCAGCATCATCAAATATGAACGCGGAGTCCGGTCGAGCAGCGACACGTACAGGCAGCCGGCGATCCACAAGGCCAGCGCGAGCGACAGCAGCTCGGGCGCATTGGACAATTGCGGCACCATGAAGGTGACTGCGACGGCGCCGAGGACAGTGCCGGCGGCGCGATACACCCCTTTCGAGCGCGTCGGTCCCGCAAACGGGGCCGAGACGATGTAGGCCGTCATCAGCGCCCAGTACGGACGGGGCAGGCCGATGCGCATCGACACATACAGCGACAGCATGGCGGCCGCGAAACACTTCAGGGAAAAAAGCGCCTCGCCCGCGGTTGGCAGCAGCTTCACGCCGCCTTGCGCCCGACGGGCGTATCGACCGGCTTGGCCAGGATCGTGTTCAGGCCACTGAGGACGCGCAGCGTCGCCTCGACGTCGGCCTGCTCAAAATGGTCGAACAGCTTGCGGCGGAACGGGATCAGCGCCTGCTCCATCAAGGCGGCGGTCTTCTTGCCCTCGTCGGTCAGCTGCAGGATCTTGGCGCGGCGGTCCAGCGGATCGTCATGGCGTTCCAGCAATTTCGACTCGATCAGGTGGTCGACCA
>JBJMVW010000293.1:0-16918 GCA_045810465.1 Massilia sp.
CCCGGGGGTGCTCGAATGCGCGGTGATCGGGGTGCCGGACGAGCATTCGGGCGAAGCGGTCAAGGTCTTCGTGGTGCGCCGCGACCCGAGCCTGACCGTGGCAGAGCTGATGAGCTACTGCAAGGAGCAGTTCACCGGCTACAAGCGACCGAAGTACATCGAATTCCGCGACGAGCTGCCGAAGACGAACGTCGGCAAGATCCTGCGGCGCGCGCTCAGGGAAGAAAAACAAGCGGCATAACCGCGACAAGGGATGTGCCAGCACAAGCCGCCCCTGTCCCGGGCGGTTTTTGCATTTCATTGGATAGACAAGGAAAAGAACAGATGGAGAAGTTTTGGCTGCAGTCGTACCAGGAGGGCGTGCCCGCGGAGATCGACCCGACCCAGTACCGCTCGCTGACGCACCTGCTGGAGGAAGCGTTCCGCAAGTACGCCGGCCGCAAGGCCTACGCCTGCATGGGCAAGTCCATCACCTATGCCGAACTCGATCGCATGTCGGGCCAGATGGCGGCGTGGCTGCAAAGCCGCGGCCTGAAGCCGGGCGCGCGCGTCGCGATCATGCTGCCCAACGTGCTGCAGTACCCGGTCGCGATGGCGGCCGTGCTGCGCGCCGGCTTCGTGATCGTCAACGTCAATCCGCTGTACACCCCGCGTGAGCTGCAGCACCAGCTGGTCGACTCGGGCGCCGAGGCCATCGTCGTGCTCGAAAACTTCGCGCATACGCTCGAGCAGGTGGTCGACAAGACCGAAGTGAAGCATGTGGCGGTCGCCACCATGGGCGACCTGCTCGGCGGCCTCAAAGGCACGCTGGTCAATTTCGTGGTGCGCAAGCTGAAGAAGATGGTGCCGGGTTATTCGCTGGCCGGCGCGACCGGCTTCAACAAGCTGCTGGCCGAAGGCGCGCGCATGGCGCTCAAGCCGGTCGCCATCGGCCACGACGACATCGCCTTCCTGCAGTACACCGGCGGCACCACCGGCGTGTCGAAGGGCGCGGTGCTGCTGCACCGGAACGTGATCGCCAACGTGCTGCAGAACGAGGCCTGGTTCAAGCCGACGCTGAGCCGCCAGAAGGAAGGCGAGCAGCCGCAGTTCGTGTGCGCGCTGCCGCTGTACCACATCTACGCGCTGACCGTGTGCGCCTTGCTGGGCCTGCGCACCGGCGGCATGAACCTGCTGATCCCGAACCCGCGCGACATCGGCGGCTTCATCAAGGAGCTGCGCAACTACCGCATCAACATCTTCCCGGCCGTGAATACGCTGTACAACGGACTGGTCAACAATCCGGAATTCGCGAAGCTGGACTTCTCGGGCCTGCTGGTCTGCCCGGGCGGCGGCATGGCGGTGCAGAAGGCGGTGGCCGACAAGTGGCTGGCGCTGACCGGCACCCCGATCGTCGAAGGCTACGGCCTGTCCGAGACCTCGCCGGTGGTGACCGCCAACCGCTGCGACATCACCGACTTCACCGGCACCATCGGCCTGCCGCTGCCGTCGACCCAGGTCCGCATCCTCGACGACGCCGGCAACGAGCTGCCGTTCGGCCAGGCCGGCGAGATCGGCGTGCGCGGCCCGCAGGTCATGGCCGGCTACTGGAAGCGCGACGACGAGACGGCCAAGGTCATGACGGCGGACGGCTTCTTCAAGACCGGCGACATCGGCATCATGGACGCGCAGGGCTACACCCGCATCGTCGACCGCAAGAAGGATATGATCCTGGTGTCGGGCTTTAACGTGTACCCGAACGAAGTCGAGGGCGTGGTGGCGGCGCATCCGGGCGTGCTGGAAGTGTGCTGCGTCGGCGTGCCGGACCAGCACTCGGGCGAAGCGGTGAAGCTGTACGTGGTGCGCAAGGACCCGAACCTGAGCGTGGCCGAGCTGATGGACTACTGCAAGGAGCAGCTGACCGGTTACAAGCGGCCGAAGTTCATCGAGTTCCGCGACACACTGCCGAAAACGAACGTCGGCAAGATCCTGCGGCGCGAGCTGCGGGACGAGAAGCAGCCGGGGTAAAAAACCAGTTGGCACGTCGTTCCCGAGGAGGCGGGAACCCATGCTGAGGCTAAGCAGCAAGCGGCGTATGGATTCCCGCCTCCGCGGGAATGACGTTTGGGTTATGCGGTTTGTTCGACGCCAGGCATGTAGGGTGCGCTCTCGAGCGCACGCGGTGCAAACTCTGCTAGGACGCCTGGTCCAGCCCCGGCCGCCCCTCCACGACGTTAAAGGATGCCAGCGCTTTCACGCCCGACTTTGGATCCCTCACATCGTCGAGCCCCATGAACCGCGTGCTGGTTCCTGTCGGCGTCACTTCCATCCACATGTAGCCGCGCTTGTCGCTGCGCCCGTACCGGATGTGCGGGTTGCGCGCGACATTCTCCAGTGTCTTTTCCTGCGGCCTGGAGTTCGAGGTCACCGAGGTGCCGCAAAACTCCGTGGCCACCACCGGATTGCGGCTCGACGCCGGCCGGTTGAAATCGACCCGCAGCTCGCTCGCATAGAACGTGTGCACGTCCCCGCCCAGCACCAGCGGGTTGGCGGCGCCGCTCTTCAACAGCGATTCCAGCAGCCGCCGCCGCGCGAGCGGATATCCATCCCAGCCATCGGTCCAGAAGCGCCCCCCGTCCGGCGTTACGATCGGAGTGCCGCTCGACTGCGCCATCAACGTCTGCTGCGCGATGATGTTCCAGCGCGCGCGCGACGACGCCAGCCCCGCCGCCAGCCACGCTTCCTGTTCGCCGCCCAGCATCGTGCGCCCGGGCTCGCGCAGTTCGGCGCAGGCCAGCGCGTTCACCGCATTCGAGCCGCCGCGGCCCGGACGCGGGCAGGCCTGCGGCGAGCGGTACTGGCGGTCGTCGAGCACGTGGAAGCGCGCCAGCCGTCCCCAGTCGTAGCGCTGGAACATGCGCACACCGGCGAAGCCGCGCGGCGCGGGCAGGCGCAGCGGCATGTGTTCGTAGAAGGCCTGGTAGGCCGCCGCGCGCCGCTGCGCGAAGGTGGGCGACAGGCGCTCGTCGCGCAGCCCGCCATAGTCGTTGCCGACTTCATGGTCGTCCCAGGTCACGATCCACGGCGCCGCCAGGTGTGCGGCCTGCAGGTCGGGGTCGCTCTTGTATTGCGCGTGGCGGGCCCGGTAGTCGTCCAGCGTGAACGACTCGTCGACGCGTTCGGCCTTGCCGGGATGGTTGAGCCGGTACGGCCCCCACTCGTAGATGTAGTCGCCCAAAAACGCGACCAGGTCGGGCGCGCTTGCCGCGATGTGGCGGTGCGCCGCATAACTGCCGAACTCCCAGTGCTGGCACGACGCCACCGCCAGCTTGAGCAGCGCGGGCAGCGAATCGGGCAGGGGTGCGGTGCGGGTGCGCCCGACCGGGCTGACCGCGTCGCCCAGCATGAACCGGTACCAGTACCAGCGGCCCGGCGCGAGCCCGGTGGCGTCGACGTGGACGCTGTGCGCGAGCGCCGGCAGAGCGCTCGCCGTGCCTTGGGCGGCGATGCGCCGGAAGCCCTCGTCTTCAGCGACTTCCCAGCGCACGCTGAGCGCGACCGGCGGCGTGGCCGGCGCCTTCAGTGGATCGGCGAGGATGCGCGTCCACAGGATGACCGCGCCGGGCAGCGGCGAGCCGGAGGCGACGCCGAGGCTGAACGGATAGGCCAGGCCGGCCGTGGCCGGCGCGTCGTGCGCGAGCACGGCGCCGGCGGCCGCCGCCGACAGCCGCGCCGCGCCGAGCAGGAACGAGCGGCGCGGCGCCTGCATGGATCAATGTTCGATCAGCGACTCGAGCGGCGGCAGCTGGCGCGGCTTGCGGTCCGGGCCGGTGGCGACATAGGTCAGGGTTGCCTCGGTCACCTTGACCACGTGGGCCTGCAGGCGGTTACGTTCGGCGTACACTTCGACATACACGGTGACCGAGGTGTTGCCGACCTTGACGACGTCGGCGTAGAACGACAGCAGGTCGCCGACGAACACCGGATTCTTGAACACGAACGAATTGACCGCGATGGTCGCGACGCGGCCGTTGGCGCGGCGGACGGCCGGCAGCGAACCGGCGATGTCGACCTGGGCCATGATCCAGCCGCCGAACACGTCGCCGTAGACGTTGGCGTCGGACGGCGCCGGCATCATCCGCAGCACGGGCATCTTTCCTTCTGGCAGTCGCAGCTCAGTAGGGGCGGGGGTATTTTCTGGCGTGTTCATCTTGAATTCTCGTTAAAAGCTACAATCGTCCCGAATTGAACCATAAATCCCTTACCCCTGCCATGCGCCGTCACTCTGCAAGTTCCGCCACACCGCCTGCGCCCGCCGGCGCCGCCCACAGCGACTGGGCCACGCTGCGCACGCTGTTCCCCTACCTGTGGGTCTACAAATGGCGTGTGATGGCCGCGCTGGCCTGCCTGGTCGGGGCCAAGCTGGCCAACGTCGGCGTGCCGCTGGTGCTCAAGAAGCTGATCGACCAGCTGACCATCAGTCCCGGCCATCCCCAGGCGCTGCTGGTGCTGCCGGTCGCCGCGCTGGCCGCGTATGGCGCGCTGCGCTTCTCGACCACGCTGTTCACCGAGCTGCGCGAATTCCTGTTCGCGCGCGTCACGCAGCGCGCGGTGCGCACCATCGCGCTCAAGGTGTTCCGCCACCTGCACGCGCTGTCGCTGCGCTTTCACCTGAACCGCCAGACCGGCGGCATGACCCGCGATATCGAGCGCGGCACGCGCGGGGTCAGTTCGCTGGTCTCGTACTCGCTGTTCTCGATCCTGCCGACGCTGGTCGAAATCACGCTGGTGCTGGGCTACCTGGCCCTGCATTACGACATCTGGTTCACCGTGATCACGGGGCTGGCGCTGGTGACCTACATCGCGTTCACGGTGCTCGTGACGGAGTGGCGCACGCACTTCCGGCGCACGATGAACGAGCTCGATTCGAAGGCCAACACGAAGGCGATCGACTCGCTGATCAACTACGAGACGGTCAAGTACTTCGGCAACGAGGACTACGAAGCGAAGCGCTACGACCAGGGCCTGCAGCATTACGAGAGCGCGGCGGTGCGCTCGCAGACCTCGCTGTCGGTGCTCAACACCGGGCAGTCGCTGATCATCGCAAGCGCCGTCACGCTGATCCTGTGGCGCGCGACGCAAGGGGTCATCGACGGCAGCATGACGCTGGGCGACCTGGTGCTGGTCAACTCGTTCATGATCCAGCTGTACATCCCGCTCAACTTCCTCGGCGTGATCTACCGCGAGATCAAGCAGAGCCTGGCCGACATGGAGCGCCTGTTCTCGCTGCTCGAACAGAACCGCGAGGTGGCCGACTCGCCCGACGCGAAACCGCTCGCCACGCACGGCGCGCGGGTCGCGTTCTCGCATGTCGATTTCAGCTACGAGGCGAAGCGCCAGATCCTGTTCGACGTCGACTTTGCGATCCCGGCCGGCACCACCACCGCCGTGGTCGGCCACAGCGGCTCGGGCAAGTCGACCTTGTCACGGCTGCTGTTCCGCTTTTATGATGTGCAGCAGGGCGCAATCAGCATCGACGGCCAGGACCTGCGCAACATTACCCAGGAGTCGCTGCGCGCGGCCATCGGCATCGTGCCGCAGGATACCGTGCTGTTCAACGACACGATCGAGTACAACATCGCTTACGGGCGGCCGGGCGCCAGCCATGATGATATCGTCGCCGCCGCGCGCGCCGCGTCGATCCACGACTTCATCGAGACGCTGCCGGACGGCTACAAGACCATGGTCGGCGAGCGCGGCCTCAAGCTGTCGGGCGGCGAGAAGCAGCGCGTGGCGATCGCGCGCACGCTGCTGAAGAACCCGGCGATCTTGATTTTCGACGAGGCCACGTCGGCGCTCGACTCCAAGGCCGAGCAGGCGATCCAGGCCCAGCTGAAGGAAATCGCGAAGAACCGCACCACGCTCGTGATCGCGCACCGGCTGTCGACGATTGCCGACGCGCAGCAGATCCTGGTGCTGGACCACGGTCGCATCGTCGAGCGTGGCACGCACCAAGGCTTGCTGGCCGCCCGCGGCCTGTACGCGCAGATGTGGGAGCGCCAGCAGGCGCGCCAGGACGAAGAACTCGCTTCGCCACCGGTGGAGCTGGAGCAAGACTAATAACGCAACCGTTTTGACCGGGATTAAACGACCCGGTCGCGCGCGGCCTGTTGCGGCGCGCAGCAAGGAATAATAATCAGATGGAACAGCAGATTGTAGAAATTCGCGACGTGCCGCAAGGCACATCAGACAGCACATGGATCACCGACCTCGAGGCGGGCAAGCTCCTCTACTTCCCAACGCTTGGCTTCGAGCCATTGCCCGAAGAGTTAGCCCTGTTTACGCCCGAGATCCGCGATCCGAAGAGTCGCAACATCAGCCTCGATGCCAGCGACAGGCTCAAGGGCGCGGCGGGGGATGCTGCCACCCAGCAGGCACTGGCGGCAATGATGAAACGGTTCCGTGGGCAAGCCGAAGCCTTGCTCGATTCGTTCGCGCCGCGCTACACGAGCAAGCTCAAGCGAGGACCGGTGAGCTTCCGGCCGTCGCAGGTGGAAACGCGGGCCCAGTCCTGGCGCGCGGACGACCGCCGTTTGCACGTCGACGCGTTTCCGTCGCGCCCGAACCGTGGCGAGCGGCTGCTGCGCGTGTTTGCGAACGTGAATCGCGAGGGCGTCCCGCGCGTGTGGCGCGTGGGCCAGCCGTTCGAGGAGGTCGCCGAGCGCTTCCTGCCCAAGGCCGCGCCGTACTCACGCTGGCAGGCCAGGGGGCTGGAGATGCTGCACATCACCAAGTCGCTGCGCAGCGAGTACGACCACCTGATGCTGCAATTGCACGACGCGATGAAATCCGACGCCGACTACCAGAAGAACGCGCCGCAAGTGAGCGCGGACTTTGCGGCGGGCTCGACCTGGGTGGTTTTCTCGGACAAGACCTCGCACGCGGCGATGTCGGGGCAGTACATGCTGGAGTTGACGGTGCAGCTGCCGCCGGGCGAGCTGTACGATCCCGAATCGAGTCCGCTGGCGATTTTGTCGAGGATGACGGGGAAGGTGCTGGTGTAGCTGGCGTCGGCTGAACGCGTGGGCGGGAGGACCCGCCCACCCTACAGGAAACGTTAGCGGCACATGTAGGGTGGGCGGCTGGTCCGCCCACGCGTTCAATAAATGCGGGAGCCAAGGCTCCGGCATTCCAGGAAACGTTAGCGGCACATGTAGGGTGGGCGGCTGGTCCGCCCACGCGTTCAATAAATGCGGGAGCCAAGGCTCCGGCATTCCTGAACGACGGCCGAATCAGTAGGTATAGAACATCCGCTGGATTTCCCTGGTGTTGCTGGTTTTGGTCAGCGCCAGCATCAGCAGGATGCGCGCCTTCTGCGGGTTGAGCGTATCGGACACCACGAAGTCGAGCTGGTCGTCGTTCGCTTCGCCGTTGCGCGCCACGATGCCCTGGCCGACGCGGCTCGCACGCACCACGATCACGCCTTTGGCGCGCGCCGCCACCAGCGCCGGCTTGATGTTGGCCGGGATGCTGCCGTCGCCCACCGCCGCATGGATCAGGCCCTTGTCGCCCGCCCCCACGAACGCGTTGATCGCCGTTGGCCCCACGTTGGCGTAGGTGTAGGAGATGTCGACCGCCGGCAGCGACTGCAGGCCGCTCACGTCGAACTCGCTGTCGACCGTGTGCTTGCGCAGCGACGCGCGGTAGAACGCGACCCGGTTGCCCTGCACGTAGCCGAGCATGCCCAGCTCGGTGGTCTTGAAGGTGTCCGGGGTCGTGGTATTGGTCTTGGTGACTTCGCGCGCGGCGTGGATCTGGTCGTTCATCACCACCAGCACGCCCTTGCCGGCAGCGTCAGGGCTGGACGCGACCTGCACTGCGTTGTACAGGTTGATCGGGCCGTCGGCCGACATCGCTGTCGACGGGCGCATCGAGCCGACCAGCACCACCGGCTTGCGGCTCTTGACCACCAGGTTCAGGAAGTAGGCAGTCTCCTCCAGCGTGTCGGTGCCGTGCGTGATCACGATGCCGTCCACGTCCGGCTGCGCCAGCAGTGCGTTGACGCGCCTGGCCAGCGTCAGCCAGTGCTCGTTGGTCATGCTCTCGCTGGCGATCTGGAATACCTGCTCGCCGCTGACGTTGGCCACGCTGGCCAGCTCGGGCACGGCCTTGATCAGCGCCTGCACGCCGACGGTGGCGGCGGTGTAGCCGACCGTGGTGGTGCTGGTCGCGCCGGTGCCGGCGATGGTGCCGCCGGTGGCCAGGATGGTCACGTTGCGCAGCTTGGTGGCGGCGGTGTCGGCCTGCGCGGCGCCGGCGAAGAACAGCAGGAACCCGAACAGTGCGATCAGCGATCGGGTGGTTTTCTGGTACAGCATGGAGATCTCCTTCAAGGTATTGGGCGCCGCTTACGGCTTCTTGTAGACGACGCCGTCTTTCATCACAAACTTCACTTGCTGCAGCGTGGCGATGTCGCGCAGCGGGTCGCCGCTGACGGCGACGATGTCGGCCGCATAGCCCGGCTCCACCGAGCCAAGGCGCGCCTGCTGGTTGAGCAGCGTCGCCGCGTTCAGCGTGGCGGCGCGGATCGCCTCCAGCGCCGGCATGCCTGCTTCGACCATGTACGCGAACTCCTTCGCGTTCTCACCGTGCGGGAACACGCCGGCGTCGGTGCCGAACGCGATCTTCACGCCGGCCTTGTACGCGCGGCCGAAGGTCGCCTGCAGCTGCGGGCCGATGGCGGCTGCCTTCGGGCGCACCAGCGGCGAATAGTATTTCGGGTCCTTCGCCTTGTCGGCCACGTAGCGGCCGGCCGAAATGGTCGGCACGTACCAGGCGCCGGTCTTCTTGAACAGCTGCAGCGCCTCCTCGTCCATCAGGGTGCCGTGCTCGATCGAGTCGATCCCGGCGCGCAGCGCGCGCTTGATGCCCTCGGGGCCGTGCGCGTGCGCGGCCACGCGAAAGCCGTAGTCCTTCGCGGTCGCGATGATCGCGCGCAGCTCGTCCTCGGTGTACTGCGAGTTCTGGCCGCTCGCGGCCTCCGACAGCACGCCGCCGGTGGCGGTCACCTTGATCAGGTCCGCGCCTTCCTTGTAGCGGGCGCGCACCGCCTGGCGTGCTTCGTCCGGGCCGCTGATCACCCCTTCGTTCGGCCCGGGGTGGCCGACCGCATGCAGGAAGCGATGCGACAGGTCGTTGGTCGGATCGGCGTGGCCGCCCATCGTCGCGATTGCCGTGCCGGCGGTGAACATGCGCGGGCCGGGAATCTCGCCGGCCGCGATGGCGCGCTTGAGCGCGACGTTCAGCCCATCGGAGGCGCCGAGGTCGCGCACGGTGGTAAAGCCTGCCATCAGCGTGCGTTCGGCAAAGGCGACCGAGCGGTACGCCATGTCGGCCGGGTTGGCGGAGAGCTCGTCGTGCAGGGAGTCGGCGCGCGGCTGGGTCTCGCCGGTCAGGTGCACGTGCATATCGATGAAGCCAGGCAGGCAGGAGTAGGACGCCAGGTCGACGTGGCCAGGGCCGGCGACCATCGGCCCGATCGACTTGACGGTCCCGTCTTCGACCACGATGCTCACGCGCTCGCGCCAGCTGCCGCTTTTGACGTCGAGCAGGCGAGCGCAATCGACGGTCTGGGTGGCGGCGTGGGCGCCGTTCACGGCAAGCAGCAGAGCTGCTGCGTACAGCTTTCTCATCCTGGGCTCCTTGTTTCGGGTTACGAAAAAAAGGCCTCCCATCGCTGGAAGGCCTTGTGGTTCAGGGCTGTCGCGCCCTTAGCGCAGCGGCGAGGTGGCGACATCCTTGTGCGGCACCGGTTCGGTCAGTTCGCCTTCCCACTTGGCCACCACGGCGGTGGCGATGCCGTTGCCGATGACGTTGGTCGCCGAACGCGCCATGTCGAGGAAGTGGTCGATGCCGATCAGGAGCAGCAGGCCGGCTTCGGGAATATGGAACTGGTTCAGCGTGGCCGCGATCACCACCAGCGACGCGCGCGGCACGCCGGCCATGCCCTTCGAAGTCAGCATCAACACCAGCATCATCATCAGCTGGGTCGCGATCGGGATCTCGATGCCGTAAGCCTGGGCGATGAAGACGGTCGCGAAGGTGCAGTACATCATCGAGCCGTCGAGGTTGAACGAATACCCGATCGGCAGCACGAAAGCGGCCAGGCGGTTGCGCACGCCAAAGCGCTCCAGGCCTTCGAGGGTTTTCGGGAACGCCGCTTCCGACGACGCGGTGGAAAATGCCAGCAGCGCCGGTTCGCGCAGTTCGGCCATCAGCTTGAGTACGCGCGGGCCGACGAACAGCACGCCGATCGCGATCAGCACGATCCACAGCAGCGCGATCCCGAGGTAGAACTCGCCCATGAATACGCCGTAGGTCGCGAGCACGCCCATGCCGCTCTTGGCGACGATGCCAGCCACCGCCGCGAACACCGCGACCGGCGCAAAGTTCATGACGTAGCCGGTCACCTTCAGCATCACGTGGGCCACGCCGTCGATCGCCTCGATCATCGCGTTGGCGCGCGCGCCGACCGCGGCGGCGGCGGTGCCGAAGAATACCGAGAAGATCACGATCTGCAGGATTTCGTTCTTGGCCATGCCGTCCGCAATCGAGGTCGGCACCAGGTGGGTGATGAATTCCTTGAGCGTCAGGCCCGAGGCCGTGATGCCCGACGAAGCGGTGGCAGCCGGCACGCCGCCCGACAGGGCCAGTGCGTCGCCGGGACGGAACAGGTTCACCAGCAGCAGGCCGAGCGACAGCGAGATGATCGAGGCGATGACGAACCAGCCGAGCGCCTTGACGCCGATGCGGCCGACTTCCTTGGCGTCGCCCATCTTGGCGATGCCCACCACCAGCGTCGCGAACACCAGCGGCGCGATGATCATCTTGATCAGGCGCAGGAACAGGGTGGTCACCAGCGACATCGTGTCGGCGAAGCCGGCCGGGTTCGACAGGCTGATGTTGGCGACGTAGCCAACGACAATCCCCAGGACCAGGCCCGCGATGATGTAGCTGGTCAGGCGGTTTCGATTATTCATATGCGCTTTCCTGAGTGTTCAGCCCGGGCGCCGCAGGATTTTGTCCTGTCGTCGCGTGTTCTGGGGCAAAATGTGGTGTTGTTGCGAGCGAACGTCAGCCCCTATCTGATGATATTGGCAAGTTTCGCAGTATCCTTGTGGTTGATTGTGCTGTCAAGCATGCCCGGACGGCATGCCTGACGTGCGCCGGCGGCACTGACACAGACGGTAAACATGATTGAACTAGACAATGTGAGCAAATGGTACGGCGCCTTCCAGGTGCTGAGCGAATGCAGCACGACGGTGGCGCGCGGCGACGTGGTGGTCGTGTGCGGTCCGTCCGGTTCCGGCAAGTCGACGCTGATCAAGACTGTCAACGGCCTCGAGCCGTTCCAGCAAGGCGCGATCCACGTCGACGGCGTATCGGTCGGCGCCCCCGGCACCGACCTGTCGAAGCTGCGCTCGCGGATCGGCATGGTGTTCCAGAATTTCGAGCTGTTCCCGCACCTGTCGGTGCGCCAGAACCTGACGCTGGCGCAGGTCAAGGTGCTCGGCCGCAGCCTCGACGAGGCCACCGCGCGCGGCCTGAAATACCTCGACCGCGTGGGCCTGCTGGCGCACCAGGACAAGTTCCCGAGCCAGCTCTCGGGCGGCCAGCAGCAGCGGGTGGCGATCGCGCGCGCGCTGGCGATGGATCCGGTCGCGATGCTGTTCGACGAGCCCACTTCCGCGCTCGATCCCGAGATGATCAACGAGGTGCTCGACGTGATGGTCGGGCTGGCGCAGGAAGGCATGACGATGATGGTGGTCACGCACGAGATGGGCTTCGCGCGCAAGGTGGCCGACCGCATCGTGTTCATGGACCATGGACGGATCGTCGAGGACAGCCCGAAGGACCAGTTTTTCAGCGCGCCGCGCGCGCAACGCGCGCGCGAGTTCCTGGCGCGGATCATCCACTAGGCTGACCGCGTCGCTCCCGCGCAGGCGGGAGCCCATGCTGAGCGACCTTGCCCGCGACGTATGGATTCCCGCTTCCGCGGGAATGACGTTTGCCGGTGAAGCTTTTGGATGATTGGCGCTGCTGTTCACGGCGCAGGGTGCGCTCACAACAGCGCCAACCTCAGGCCGCCTGCCCTTGCGTTTCCTCGCCCGCGAAATATTCGTGGTCGGTGGTCAGCACGTACGAATGCCGTAGTTCGACGACCTCGTCGCGGAACGTCATCGCGCGGCGCACGATATGCAGCAGCGGCGTGCCTTCGGCCACATCCAGCAGTTCCGCCATCTCGGCGCTGGCGCCGCAGGCGTCCAGCCGCTCTTCGGTACGCAGCACCGCCACGCCGTAGTTGTCCTGGTAGAGCTGGTACAGCGTGGTGTGCCGCTCGCGTATCTGCTCTTCGCTCATGCCCGCGAAAAAGCGCTCGGGCAGCAGGATCTCGTCGATGATCACGGGCCGTCCGGCAAGGCTGAGGCGGTTCACGATACGGATCAACCTGGCGCCTTTGGCAACGCCGAGGCGCTTGGCGGTGCCGTTGTCGGCCTTCTCCTTCGACAGGCTGATGAACTCGACCTTCGGGTATTCCTTCCGCCCGTCGTCTTTCGGGCAGATGTGGAAGAAGCCGAACATGTAGCGGTCCTGGCTGTGCGAGGCGACGAAGGTGCCGCGGCCCTGGTGGCGGATCAGGATGTTTTCGGCGGTCAGCTCGTCGACGGCCTTGCGCAAGGTGCCCACGCTCACCCCGAAGCGTTCGCACAGGCGCTTTTCGGCCGGGATCATCTCGCCAGCCTTCCATTCGCCATCGCGCAAGGACTCCATCAGCTTGTGCTTGACTTCACGGTACAAGGGCAGGCCCAGGGCCAGGTCCGAACGAAAGAGTTGTTGCATAGGCTGATCTAAAAGAAGGAAAAAGGCGTCACCGAGGACAAATAATAGCAAATTGGAGCGCATCCTAGAGAAAATTCATGCAGATCACATGATTGAATTTTGGCGCCGATGCGTTGCCGCTTGGCTGGCGTGCGCTCGGGAGCGCGCCCTACGGGGACGGCGTGCGGCACAAGGCCAACAGGCTGTCGATCCCTTCGGTCCGGTACTTCTGCTTGTGCAGCACGATGTGCAGCGAGCGCGTCAGGCGCAGGAATGGCGTCGGAATCGCGACCAGGTTGCCGCGCTCGACTGCGCCGCTGAGGGCGATCACCGGCAGGCACGAAATCCCCATCCCGCTTTCGACCGCGCGCTTGATCGCCTCTGTGCCGCCCAGTTCCATCGTCAGCCGGATCCCGCCCAGCTGGCTCGTCAGCAATTGCTCGACCACTTCACGTGTCCCCGAGCCGCTCTCGCGCAGGATCCAGTCGGCCTGGCGCAGCGTGTCCACGCTGGCCGCGCCAGGTTGCGCCAGCGGGTGGCCGGGAGCCGCGCAAATCGCCAGCTCGTCGGGACGCCAGAAGATTGCTTCGATGTCCGGGTGCAGGCACGGCCCCTCGACGAACCCGACGTCGATTTCGAAATGCAGCACCGCGTTGATGACCTGTTGGGTGTTGCCGACTTCGAGTTCGATGCGGCTGCCCGGACGGCCGCCGTGGAACTGGCCGATCAGCTGCGGCAGCAGGTAGTTGCCGATCGTGGAGCTGGCGCCGAGCCGCAGGTTGACCGGGCGCCCCTCGTGGCGGAACAGCGCCTCGATCTCGTGCGCGCGGTCGAGCATCTCGACGGCCCGTGGGTACAGCGCGCGGCCATTCTCGTTCAGTGCAAGCCGCTTGCCGATGCGATCGAACAACTTGGTGCCGAGCTGGCTTTCGAAATCGGCAAGCGCCATGCTGGCCGCCGACTGCGTCATGCCGAGCGCGGCGGCGGCCGACGTGACGCCGCCCTTCTGGGCCGTGGCGACAAAGACTTCGATGTGCCTGAGCGTGGTGCGCAGCATCTCTATATCAAATATTCTGATTAATCATATCAATATAACTCGTTTTTATAATGACGGCGGCAGTTGTAAGCTCCTCCCTGAATCTACTCCACCTGGAAAGCCAAATGACCACCGCCCGCAGTCTTGCTGTTCAGTACGGCCCCGGCCTCGCGCTGGCCGCTATCGTCGCCGCAGCCGCAATGTGGGCCGCGTCGCTTCCTGCCATCGTCCACTGGGGCATCAGCCCGCTGACCCTGGCAATCGTGCTCGGCATCCTGCTCGGGAATACCTTCTTTTCCCGTGTCGCGCCGGCCTGCGCCGTCGGCGTCGATTTTTCCAAGACCCGGCTGCTGCGCATCGGCATCGTGCTGTATGGATTTCGCATCACCTTCCAGCAAATCGGCGATATCGGCTGGAGCGGCGTGCTGATCGACATGCTGGTCATCGCCGCCACTTTCACCCTTGCCGTTCAACTGGGAACCCGTGTCTTCAAGCTGGACCGGCAAACGTCGATGCTGATCGGCGCCGGCAGTTCCATCTGCGGTGCGGCAGCCGTGATGGCCACCGAACCGGTGGTGCAGGGACAGGCCCACAAGGTGTCGGTCGCGGTCGCGACCGTGGTCATCTTCGGCACGCTTGCCATGTTCGTCTATCCGCTGCTGTATCCCTACCTGAACCTGTCGGAGCACGCATACGGTCTCTACGCCGGCTCGACGATCCACGAGGTGGCGCAGGTGGTGGTGGCTGGCCGGTCGGTCAGCGAGCATGCGGCGTCGGCCGCGGTGATCGAAAAAATGCTGCGGGTGATGATGCTGGCGCCGTTCCTGGTCATCCTGAGCAGCCGCATCGGTGGCGAAGAGAGCGCCGTGCAGGGCGGCCGGCGTATCGCGATTCCCTGGTTTGCCGTGTTCTTCATTGGCGCCAGCGGCCTCAACTCGCTGCACCTGCTGCCGGCCGCCGTCGTTGAAGCGATCGTGCAGCTCGATACGGTCCTGCTCGCAATGGCGATGGCCGCGCTCGGCGTGCGTACCCACATCGGCGCGATCCGCCAGGCCGGCCTCAAGCCGATCCTGCTGGCCAGCGTGCTGTTCGCCTTCCTGATGGGCGGCGGCTACCTCATCAACCTGGCGGTTTCGGCGGCGCTTTGATGCACGCCGCTGGCGAAATATCAACTGGCGCGTAATGGCAGGTCAAGCAAGGGAACCGTTTCGAGTGTCTTAGTAAAGAACAGGTCCGGCCAGGTCGTTTGGTGGCCGGGACCGACGCATAAGAGGAGACACGCTATGAACGCATCCATGCAACGCCGCCGCTTCCTGCAGCAGGCCGGGGCTCTGGGAATAAGCTCGGCGCTGGGCGGGTCCTTGCCGCGCGCACTCGCTGCCACCAGGCTCGTGCTTCCGTTCGAAAACGGCGAGCGCGAACTGGTGGCCTTCCCGCAAAAGCGGCCGCTGATCCTGCTGACGGCGCGTCCGCCGCAGCTCGAAACCCCGTTCGCCGTGTTCGGCGAAAACATCCTGACCCCGAACGACGCCTTCTTCGTCCGGTACCACTGGAGCGGCATCCCGACCTCGATTGATCCGGCATCGTATCGGGTGCGCGTCGGCGGCAACGTGAACACGCCGCTCGACCTGTCCTTGGCCGAGCTCCGGCAAATTGGCGATCCGGTCGAGCTGGTCGCGGTGAACCAGTGTTCCGGCAACAGCCGCGGGCATTTCAAGCCGCGCGTGAACGGCGGACAGTTGTCGAACGGGGCGATGGGCAATGCGCGCTGGCGCGGCGTGCCGCTGCGCGCGGTACTCGAAAAGGCGGGCGTCAAGGCCGGGTCGGTGCAGGTTGCCTTCAACGGGCTCGACCGGCCGCCGGTCGGCAATGGCCCGGATTTCATCAAGGCGCTCGACATCGACCATGCGCTCGACGGTGAAGTCATGCTGGCATGGCAGATGAACGGCGCCGATTTGCCGATGCTGAACGGTTATCCCCTGCGGCTGGTGGTCCCGGGGTATTACGGCACCTACTGGGTCAAGCATGTGACCGATATCCAGGTGACGGACAAGGTGTTCGACGGCTTCTGGATGAGCTCCGCTTACCGCATTCCCGCCAACAGCTGCGCCTGCGTCGAGCCGAACACCACCCCGGCAAAGACGGTTCCGATCAACCGTTTCAACGTCCGCTCGTTCATCACCAGCCTGGCCGACGGCGCCCGCGTCCCGGCCGCGCGCCCGCTCACGGTGCATGGCATTGCATTCGACGCCGGCGATGGGATCACCGATGTCGCTTTTTCCGGCGATGGCGGCAAGAGCTGGCAGCCGGCGCGGCTTGGCCGGGACCTCGGGCGCTATTCGTTCCGTGAGTGGACCTCGAGCTTCAGGCCGGCCGCAAAAGGCGAATACGAGCTGCAGGTGCGGGCATTCAATCGCATCGGCCAAAGCCAGCCGCTGGCGCCGTTGTGGAATCCGCCGGGCTACATGCGCAATGTGGTCGAATCGATCCGCGTGACCGCCGCCTGAGGAGCCGACATGAGCATTCGAACCAGATCGAAGCGTGGCCTGCTGCTTGCATTTTTAGCGATGCTGGCGGGCGGCGCGCTCGCAGTCGAAATCCAGTTGCCGCCAGAGACGGCGACCTTGCGGCCCAGCCCACTGCCCGGATATCAGCTCGTGCAGCAAAACTGCATGACCTGCCATTCCGCGCATTACGTGCAGACCCAGCCGCCCACGTCGTCGCGAAAGTACTGGGATACGACGGTCAGGAAAATGAAAAAGCCGTTCGGCGCGCAGTTCCCTGACGCCGACATTCCGGCGATGGTCGACTACCTGGCCAAAACCTACGGCGCGGAACGCACGGCGCAAGCGGGCGCCCAGGCCGGGCACTGATTGACACGCAGGCTTCAAAAGTTACGAAGAATGAGGCTCAGGCCGCCGGTAATCAGGATGACCCAGATGATCTGCACCACGCGCTCGGCCCGCAAACGCTTGTGCAGGTGGCTGCCCAGGTAAAGCCCGACGAGGGCGCAAGGCAGCAGCA
>JBJMVW010000294.1:0-77243 GCA_045810465.1 Massilia sp.
CGATCCGCAAGACATCCTGCGCCTGCTGGGTATCGAAGCGCTGGCGCGTTACATCGTCGACGAAGTGCAGGACGTGTACCGTCTGCAGGGCGTGAAGATCAACGACAAGCACATCGAAGTGATTGTTCGCCAGATGCTGCGCCGCGTGCAGATCGTCGAAGCCGGCGACACCGACTACATCGTCGGCGAGCAGGTCGAGCGTTCGGAGCTGCTGGAAGAGAACGACCGCGTGAATGCGGCGGGCAAGATCCCGGCATCGTACGAAAACGTACTGCTGGGTATCACCAAGGCCTCGCTGTCGACCGACTCGTTCATCTCGGCGGCATCGTTCCAGGAGACGACCCGCGTGCTGACGGAAGCGGCGATCATGGGCAAGCGCGACGGTCTGCGCGGCCTGAAGGAAAACGTCATCGTCGGCCGCCTGATCCCTGGCGGTACCGGCCTGGCATTCCACCGCGCCCGCAAAGAGAAGGAAGTGTGGGAAGCGGAAGAGCGCCAGGCACTGCTGCAGCAAGAGAAGGCCAACATGGCCGCCGAGCTGCAGGCGATGGAAGACCAGCAGAATGCTCAGGCTTCGGTCGAGCATCATGGCGACGGCGAGTAATCGCTTTAGCTGCTAACGAAAACGGCGCCTTCGGGCGCCGTTTTTTTTGTGGGTTGCGAGGCCTCGTCCGCACTGAGACCGGCTACAAACGACGTCGGCAGACCAGCTTGTCGATGTGGATCTCCTCTCGGTAATGCACCGCGGCGTAACCGGGATCGAAGTACTTTCTGATGATGTCGCCGGAGCATTGCTGAATGTGGATCTCCTTGGCGAGCTCGCCAGTGAATCCCAACTCCCCCAATAAAACGGCGACATCGCGCAGGGTGCTTTCGCCGGAATGCACCTCGATGGCGCCGTCGTCGCTGGTGATGCGCGCGGCATTGCTAAGCGCGAACTTACCCTTCTGGAATAGCGCCACAGGGAGGAACTCGAGAATCACCAGGGAAAAGCGCTTGTCGGGCACCACTTCGGGAGGCAATAAGGCCCCAAAATCCGTGACGAGATCCGCGGCGCACGTCCTGACGTTATCGATGTAATAGGATATGGCAGGGCTGTGATACTTGTCGCCGCTGAACATATACCAGCTCGGCGCCTCGAACTTCAACCCGTTGCCAGAGTGTCGATATTCGGGCGCCCAACCGCGTCCAACGATGCACGTGTTACCGGAAAAACTTGTGATAGCTCTTGCCATATCTCCTCCTGTTTTTACATTAGGCCAACAATGTTTTGATTTAGGGAACGGAACGGCTCACACCAGTTGACGGGGCATTTACTTTCGGATGGGTCTGGATCGATGCTGCCACCAGATTGCCGATAAAGCAATTTCAGGCTCATATTCAGCCACGAGATTTCGGCCGAGCATCACGCACGTTGAGCGAACTCGCCGGGTGAAAAGCCGAATCCGCTGCCGTGCCACCTAAACCAGTTGTTGCGCCGTCCACGAAAGTTGATATACTTAAATGGTCATATGACGACTGATGACCATAGGCGGTCGATGTCACAAGAAAACCAGGAGACGCAATGAAGACCAAGAAACTATTTGCCGGACTCGTCATGGGTTTGGCCTTGAACGCCGCCGCCCAAGCGGCCGCTTTTCCGGAGAAGGCGATCACCGCCATCGTGCCTTTCCCACCCGGCGGTTCGACCGACTCGATCGCTCGCGTGATCGGACCGAAAGTCACCGCCAAACTGGGCCAGCCGTGGATTGTCGATAATCGTCCTGGCGCCACCGGCGCCATCGGCGCCGGGCTCGTCAAGCGCGCCGCCCCCGATGGCTATACGCTGATGGTCGCTTCGATCGGGGTGTATGTGGTCAATCCGTGGCTGCAGAAGAACTTATCGTACGACCCATCGAAAGACTTCGACCTGCTGACCGTCGCGGTGCGCGCGCCCAACGTGCTGGTGGCAAACCCGAAGGTGCCGGCCAATACGATTGCCGAGCTGGTCGCTTACCTGAAGAAGAACCCGGGCAAGCTGAGCTTCGCATCCTCCGGCAACGGCTCCTCGGACCACCTCACCGCGGAGCTGTTCTGGCAGAAGAGCGGCACCAGCGGCCTGCACGTGCCGTACAAGGGCGGCGCGCCGGCGATGACCGACCTGCTGGGCGGGCAGACCGATGTTTCCTTCGTCAACATTAATGTCGCCATTCCCTACCTCAAGTCCGGCAAGTTGAAGGCGTTGGCCGTCACCGGCGAACACCGCGCGGCCGTGTTGCCGCAGGTGCCGACACTGGCCGAGTCCGGCGTGCCCGGCGTCGACGTCTACTCGTGGCAGGCGATTGCCGCACCGAAAGGCCTGCCGAAAGACGTGAAGGCCAAACTGCACGACGCCATCGTCGGCGCGCTCAACGATCCGGAAATCAAGAACAAGCTGGTCGAGCAGGGCTTTGAAGTGGTCGCCAACACGCCTGAACAGTTCGAGAAGTTCCAGGCGGCCGAGCTGGCGCGCTGGAAGCAGGTGATTGAAGTCGGCAAGATCACCGCCGACTGACCCCAGCGCTTCCCCTGACCGTTGCCGATCCCGGCTGCCCGTGCGCACGCCGGGATCCGGCGCGGTCCCGCCACTCGCACCAATACACCTATTATGAAAATCAAGAATCACAAGGATTTTTGGGCCGGGCTGATGTTCGCCGCGTTCGGCGCGTTTTTCGCCGGCGTCGGCGCCCAGTACACGCTCGGCTCGGCCGGGCGCATGGGTCCGGGCTACTTTCCGACAGCGCTAGGGATCCTGCTGGTGCTGATCGGCATTGTCGTGTCGATTGGCGCGCTGTCGCCCAAGGCAGCCGAGCAGGGCGTCGACCGCTTTGCCTGGAGCACCCTATTGCTGGTGCTGGGGCCGGTGGTGCTGTTCGGTCTCCTGCTCGGCAAGCTTGGCCTGGTGCTTTGCCTCTTCATGCTGGTCGCCATTTCCAGTTTCGCCAGCCATGAATTCTCGCTCAAGGCGACGCTGGGCAACGCGGTTGTGCTGATCTCGCTGTGCCTGTTTGTGTTCGTCTACGCCCTCAAACTGCAATTCCCGATCTGGCCGGCCTTCTTCGGCGCCTGAGGACCATCATGAACGATTTGTTTTCCCATCTGGCGATCGGGTTTGGCGCAGTGCTCGCGCCCGAAACGCTGACCTTGTTCGGCATGTCGGTGAGCTTGCCGATGAACCTGGTGTACTGCCTGGTCGGCGCCATCATCGGTACGCTGATCGGCGTACTGCCCGGCCTCGGCCCGGTCGCGACCATCGCGATGCTGCTGCCGGCCACCTTCGCATTGCCCCCGCTCGGCGGCCTGATCATGCTTGCCGGCATTTACTACGGCGCGCAGTACGGCGGCTCGACCACGGCGATCCTGGTCAACCTGCCCGGCGAGACGTCGTCGGTAGTCACCTGCCTCGACGGCTACCAGATGGCGCGCCGCGGCCGCGGCGGGGTGGCCCTCACCACGGCCGCGCTCGGCTCGTTCTTTGCCGGCTGCGTCGGTATCCTGCTGCTCGCCGCCTTCGCCGTGCCGCTCGCCGACGTCGCGTTCCAGTTTGGCCCGGCCGAATATTTTTCGCTGATGGTGCTGGGCCTGATCGGCGCCGTGGTGCTCGCGTCCGGTTCGCTGCTGAAAGCGATCGGCATGATCTGCCTGGGGCTGCTGGGCGGCCTGGTCGGCACCGACGTCAACTCGGGCGCGTCACGCTTTGCATTCGACATCCCGGAACTGGCCGACGGCATCGGCTTCGTGGCGGTCGCGATGGGCGTGTTCGGCTTCGCCGAGGTGATCAGCAACCTCGAGCAAAAGGAGCAGCGCGAAGTCTTCACCAACAAGGTCACCAGCATGTTCCCGAGCAAGGACGATTTCAAGCGGATGTGCGCGCCGGTCCTGCGCGGAACGCTGCTCGGCTCGGTGCTGGGCATACTGCCGGGCGGCGGCGCCACGCTGGCCTCGTTCGGCGCCTACTCGCTGGAAAAGAAGGTCAGCAAGAACAGCGCCGAGTTCGGCAAGGGCGCGATCGAAGGTGTGGCCGCCCCGGAGTCGGCCAACAACGCCGCCGCCCAAACCTCGTTCATCCCGCTGCTCACGCTCGGGATCCCGCCGAATGCGGTGATGGCGCTGATGGTCGGCGCGATGATGATCCACAACATCCAGCCGGGACCGCAGGTGATGAGCAGCAACCCAACCCTGTTCTGGGGCCTGATCGTGTCGATGTGGGTCGGCAACGTGATGCTGGTGGTGCTCAACCTGCCGCTGATCGGCATCTGGGTCAAGCTGCTCACGGTGCCGTACCGCTTCCTGTACCCGTCGATCCTGGTGTTCTGCTGCATTGGCGTCTACACGGTCAACAACAGTACTTTCGACGTGTTCATGACGGCGGCGTTCGGCCTGCTCGGGTATGTGTTCGCCAAGCTCGGTTGCGAAGGGGCGCCGCTGCTGCTCGGCTTCGTGCTGGGGCCGATGATGGAAGAAAATTTCCGCCGTTCGCTGCTGCTCTCGCGCGGCGACTTCACCGTGTTCTTCACGCGGCCGTTGTCGCTCGCCTTGCTGGTGGCAACCGCGGTGCTGGTCGTGATCGTCGCGCTGCCGGCCATCCGGTCCAGGCGCGAAGAAGCGTTCCAGGAAGAGTAGGCGCGTGTGTTCGGCGAGGTCACGATTCAGGCCGCCACGTCGTTCGCTGGTGCAGGCTGCGCCTTAGTCCAGTACGATGCGCTCGGCGAGCAAGGCCGGATCGATCGAATTGATGCCGGCGCTCATGTGGAACAGGCTCCCCATTCGCGGTTCATATAAGTCGTCAGACATGTAGTCAGACGATTAATATCGCCGGTGCCGCAGCCCAACTGGAAAAGCCGTGAAAGGCCAATTGCTTTTCGGCCCCGGCCTGATATACTCGAGCTAATGTTGTACGATAACTGATAACAAGCACGGAGATGAACATGTCCAGCACCACCCAGCAAGCCGCCAGCAGCAGCGCTCCCGTCGTCACCGGGATGCGCGTGATTCCTGTTGCCGGGCGCGACAGCATGCTGCTCAACCTGAGCGGCGCGCATGGCCCCTATTTCACCCGCAACATCGTGATCCTGACCGACAGCGCGGGCCACACCGGTGTCGGCGAAGTGCCCGGCGGCGAGCCGATCCGCCAAACGCTGGAAGATGCGCGCCAGCTGATCCTTGGCCAGCCGATCGGCAACTACCGCGGCCTGTTGAACAAGGTGCGCGAAACATTCCGCGAGCGTGACGCCGGCGGCCGCGGCCTGCAGACCTTCGACTTGCGCGTGACGATCCACGCGGTCACCGCGCTCGAGGCCGCGCTGCTCGACCTGCTCGGCAAATTCCTCGGCGTGCCCGCGTGCGCACTGCTCGGCGAAGGGCAGCAGCGCGACCAGGTCGAGATGCTGGGCTATTTGTTCTACGTTGGCGACCGCAGCGCCACCGACCTCGAATACGTGAGCGACCCGGGCCAGGCCGACGACTGGCTGCGACTGCGCCACGAAAAGGCGATGACCCCGGAAGCGGTGGTGCGGCTGGCCGAAGCGGCCTACGCGCGTTACGGCTTCAAGGATTTCAAGCTGAAGGGCGGCGTGCTGCGCGGCGACGAGGAAATCGAAGCGGTGACCGCACTGTCCGAGCGCTTCCCGGACGCCCGCGTCACCCTCGACCCGAACGGCGCGTGGTCGCTCAAGGAAGCGATCCGCCTGTGCCGCGGCCAGGACCACGTGCTGGCCTATGCCGAAGACCCGTGCGGCGCCGAGAACGGCTACTCCGGGCGCGAAGTGATGGCCGAATTCCGCCGCGCCACCGGGCTGCCGACCGCCACCAACATGATCGCGACCGACTGGCGCGAAATGGGGCACGCGGTCCAGCTGCAGTCGGTCGACATCCCGCTCGCCGATCCGCATTTCTGGACCATGCAGGGTTCGGTGCGGGTCGCGCAAATGTGCCACGAATGGGGCCTGACCTGGGGCTCGCATTCGAACAACCACTTCGACATTTCGCTGGCCATGTTCACCCAGGTCGGCGCCGCCGCGCCAGGCAAGATCACCGCGCTCGACACCCACTGGATCTGGCAGGACGGCCAACGCCTGACCCGCGAGCCGCTGCAAATCCGGGACGGCAAGATCGACGTGCCGGCCAAGCCCGGCCTCGGGGTCGAGGTGGACATGGACGCCATCGAAGCAGCGCATCAGCTCTACCTGAGCAAGGGCCTCGGCGTGCGCAACGATGCGGTCGCGATGCAGTACTTCTTCCCTGACTGGAAATACGACAACAAGCGTCCAAGTTTCGACCGCTGATCCCTGCCGGCCCGCCCGCTGCCCAGCGCAGCGACTCGGTGCGGTCAGTGCCGGCAGCCGCCAGGTCGAGCAGGCCGGCGCCACGACCGGCGACCTGGTTGCCAGGTTCCGGCGCGTGACCGACATCGTGCACGAGATCGCGGAGGCGAGCCGCGAGCAGAGCGAAGGTATCGCGCAGGTCAACCAGGCAGTGGCCCAGATGGACGCCGGCACGCAGCAGAATGCCGCGCTGGTGGAGCAGGCGGCGGCTGCCGCCCAGGCACTGTAGCACCAGGCGCAGGAGCTGGTCGGGTCGGTCAGCGTGTTCCAGGTCGCCGCGATTTGGCCGGTCTCAACGGCCGCTCTTGGCTGCGGATTCAACCGGTCGCTGCAACAGATTGATGAAATCGTTGAGCGGGCGTTTCGTAGTCGAGCGTTTTCCTGGGGCGTTCGTTCAATCGCCTCGCCACCTCATCGACTTTCGCCTGCGAATACGTCGAAAGGTCCAAACCCTTCGGTAGATACTGCCTCAATAGCCCATTCGTGTTTTCGTTAGACCCACGCTGCCATGGATGTTGAGCATCGCAGAAGTAGACTTGGATTTGCCTTGTCCACGATCTTCGCCTTCGATAAAGCGCTTCATTTGGCAACCGTATTGATGAGATACTGGCTCAACGTTTACCAGACCGGTTTCGTTTACATGGCCCTGCGTTTTTACGCGGTATGGGCCAGGAGCGGACGAAAGACTAGCTCATCAACATGGAAGTCAGGATCACGAACTGGCCACTATAGGTCTCCCGGAATCGCCTCGCCAGTAAGTTCTTCGTACCGCGCAGCACACTCAGTCTGAGTCTTTCCAAGCATGCGCTGCCAGTTGAGCGAGCTTTCGGCCACCCCAGAGGTGATGGCCGTATTCGAGTCTCCATTCTCTGATTTCACTACAAGTAGTGAGCCCTCGATTAAAGTTGCAAGCCCAAAAGTCGAATTCCAGTTCTGCGCGGCCTTTACGTCCATCTTCCAGTGTGGGGTGTGCGCATTTTGCTCAATAGCTCGCTTGAGCTGGCAGATGCAGAAGTCGATTGCAGACATAGGCAGGAACCCATTCCGACCTCCGCTTTCTACAAAAGTATGAATGACGCGACTGATACTCAATCCGAGCAAGTGCGTGGCGAGAACAAGATTCGCCAACTCCGTGTTTTCTGTCTCTTGAGCCGCTTTCCGCTGCCTACGATGATCCCACGCGATGAGGGCAACCGAGGCAAGGATCGCTGCAATTGAGCCAACCGCCTGAATCCAGGCAGGCATTGCGGACGCTGGGCCAGACCAGTGATTAGCGCCGGCCATCGCCAGCCCGACAACGGCCGCGCCTAGCAACGCAACGACGACTAGCGCGACGACAACTGTCTGTGCGGTGCTCAAGATTTTGGAGATCATGGTTACCTGCTGCCCCAGCTGAAACCGTAATAATATAGCAACGTTTGCGATGGTGGCGGCTTTAATGTCTGTTTTGGGTCGACAGCAGTGTGTTCGCGGACACAAATTCGCAAGTAGGGCCTGGAACCGAAAGCAGGCGGCCAGCTCCTCGGTCATACCGCAGGCAAGCGGTCCCTTAGACAGAAACGGCACGCTGCGCGGCCCAGTTCCAGGGCAGGAAATCGTCAACCCGGTTGACCACGTTCGTTCTGCAGCTAACGCCGGTGGCGCCATCATCAAGCATCACCGCGCGAGCTGGGCACGAAAAAAAAACACCGCGTTCGCACGCGGTGTTTTTTTGTGAAAGCGCCGTTCTCAGAACGTGTGGCGCAGGCCCAGGTTGAACCCGGTGTCGCCGCTACCCGTCTCTGTGTTGTTGGCAACCGTGTAGCCAGCGCCGTTCTTGTTGTCGATCTTGCCGTACGCGGTGTACAGGTTGGTGCGCTTCGACAGCGGGTACACGTAGCCGACGCCCCACGAGCGCGCGTCCTGGTTGAAGCTGGTCTTGTCGTTCTTGCGCTGCACCGACCCCATCAGCGAGCCGGGGCCGACCGGCGCCGAGAATCCCAGCAGGATCGAGTTGCCGTCGGTCGACGCGGTCGGCTTGACGCCGCCGTACGGGTTGTTCGCATTGCCCAGCGGTGCACTGTTGAAGCCCTTGTCGATGCCATACGCGAAGTACGCTTTGATCACACGGAAATTATAGTTCGCCACCAGCAGCGTGTTGGTGCCGATGGTGCGGCTGACCGGGGTCACGCCGGCGGCCGCCGCGACATCCGAGTTCTTGTGGTTGTACGCCACGCGCACGTTCAGCGGCCCGGCCGCATAGCCGAACGCCGCGCCCATCTGGCGGCCGGCCTTGTTGTTGCCGGCCTGCTCGCCGGCGCTGTACGCCAGTTCGGCGCCGAAGCCATTCGTCACCGGCGTGCTGTAAACCACAGTATTACTGGTGCGGACGTTGGTGCCGAAGTCCGGGAACATGTTTTTCGAGCCGGCGGCGGTACCGGTGCTGAACGGGTCGCCCACCTGCGCCAGCGCATTGTGCCACGGGGTGTACTGGCGGCCGAGCGTGACCGTGCCGGCCTGGGTTTTCAGGCCGACGAAGGCCTGGCGATTGAAGATGGTGCCGGCGGCATCGACCTCGCCGGTGTCGATCCGGTAGCCGGTCTCCAAAGTGAACAGGGCCGACATCCCGCCGCCCAGGTCTTCGGTGCCGCGAAAGCCGATGCGCGAGGCGGAGGCGGCGCCGCTGGTGAGTTTGTTGGCGGTGCCCGCGCTGCCGCCGCTTTCGCGCACGAAGGCGGCATCGGCGATCCCGTAGATGCTGACGTTCTGGGCCGACGCGGCGCTTGTGCCGATGGCCAGGATGGCCGCGGCGATAATGGTCTTGTTCATGAAACCAGTCTCCTTGTAATTGTTAAAGGTGTTGCAGTGTTGCCCGGCCTTAGCTTGTGCCAGTTCGCCGTCACGTACCCGCCACAAACCGAGCGGGTTGTTGTCTTGAAGCTCAGCCGCCAGCAGGAACGCGGGCAGGTCCTGGTAGCTGAGTGGGCGCAGGAAACGGTCGATGGCGCTGGCGCCGACCGAGGTGCTGCGGCTGTCGGAGGTGGCCGGGAACGGGCCGCCGTGCACCATCGCGTGCGACACCTCGACACCGGTCGGATAGCCGTTGACCAGGATGCGCCGGACAGGGTGTGGGGTTGGCCTTACTGCGGGCCGAGCGCCTTGATGAGGGCGTCGAGCTGCTCGCGTTCCTGCGGCGCCAGGTCGGTCAGCGGGGGGCGCACCGGGCCGGCGCCGTGGCCGACCAGGGTCGCGCCCGCTTTGACGATGCTGACGGCGTAACCGGCCTTGCGGTTGCGGATTGCCAGGTAGGGCAGGAAGAAATTGTCGATCAGGCGCTCGGTGGTGGCCGTGTCGTCGGTGCGGATCGCCTCGTAGAATTCGATTGCGGTCTTCGGGATGAAGTTGAACACGGCCGACGAATACACCGGCACGCCCAGCGCCTTGTAGGCTGCGGCGTACACTTCCGCAGTCGGCAGGCCGCCCAGGTAGGTGAAGCGGTCGCCGAGCGTGCGGCGGATGGTCACCATCGACTCGATTTCGCCGACACCGTCCTTGAAGCCGATCAGGTTCGGGCAGCGCCCGGCCAGTTTCTGCAGCGAATCCGCGGTCAGCTGGCAGATGCCGCGGTTATACACGACCACGCCGAAGTTGACCGACTGGCACACCGCCGCGACGTGCTCGACCAGGCCGTCCTGGCTCGCTTCGGTGAGGTAGTGCGGCATCAGCAGGACGCCGTGCGCGCCGAGGCGCTCGGCTTCCTGGGCGTAAGCGATCGCGGTGCGGGTCGGCCCGCCGGCACCGGCCAGGATCGGCACCTTGCCGCGGCAGGTCTCGACCGCGACCTTGACGACCTGGGTGTAGTCCTCGGGCGCCAGCGAGAAGAATTCGCCGGTGCCGCCAGCCACGAACAGCGCACTCGCGCCATAGGGCGCCAGCCACTCGAGGCGGTCGGCGTAACTGCCGGCGACGAAGTTGCCTTGGGCGTCGAAGTCGGTAATTGGGAAAGACAGCAGGCCGGAGGAGAGGATCTGTTTCAGGTCTTGCGGAGTGAACATGTCGGATGCGCCGTTGTTAGTTGAGAAAAAGCGATGACGTCCACCAATGCCATCGCTTGTTATCAGTCATCGTACAACAACAAAAAACGGATCGCAACACCTTTCTATGCGTTTTGGCAAGGTGCGCCGCCGCGCGCCGGACCGCAAGCCGGCTAGCCGGCCGCGCCCTCGAGGCCTTGCTGGGCGTGGCGCAGGCGCTCGCGGCTGTTGCTGAGGTGGGTGCGCATCGCGGCCCGCGCCGTTTCCGCATCCTGGCGCGCGATCGCGTTGTAGATGTCCTCGTGCTCGTTGAGCATCCGTTCGGTGTACTCGGTCGGATCGTCCCTGGACAGCTTGGCCGAGTTTACCCGTGAGCGCGGAATGAGGTTGGTGCCGAGGTGGTACAGGATGTCGTGGAAATAGCGGTTGCCGGAGGAGTTGGCCACCAGCAGGTGGAACTGCAGGTCGGACGGCACGGTCGCGCCGCCGCCGCGTGCCGAGGCCTGGAAGGCATCGAGCGCGGCGCGCAGTTGTTGCAGCTGGGCGTCGCTGCGGCGCGTGGCGGCCAGCCCCGCCGCCTCGGTCTCGAGGCTGATACGCAGCTCGAGGACCGCGAGCACGTCGCGCACCGTCACCACGGTGGTCGCGTCGAGGCCGAGCGGGTGGGCTGGCGGTTCGAGCACGAAGGTGCCGATCCCATGGCGCGTTTCCACCAGCGCGGCGGCCTGCATGTGCGAAATCGCCTCGCGCACGACAGTACGGCTCACGCCCAGCAAACCCATGATTTCGGACTCGGTCGGCAGTTTGTCGCCCGGCGCGAGGGTGCCGTCCTGGATGCTGCCGGTGAGATGGGCAACCACGCCCTGAGCCAGGTTGCGATGCTTTTTGGGCGGCGCCGATAAGGTGTGGGTAGAGTTCATGAGCGTGAGCCGGGTTAAAAAACGGAATGCAATACGGTTGCTATTTGCTGAAGTGCTAATTATACTACGACAGCAGTTGTCCGATGACTGATGACGGCGGTCCCGCTCAACTGCTGTCAACCACAATACACGGACGCCAGGGCCCCTGCCCCTGCGTCGAAGTGCACCCAGCGCGGCCAGTCGCATTCGAGGAGACAGTATGAACCAGCACATCACCCCGCCCGGCGCTGCCGGCGCCAGGGCCACCGGCGTCCGGTGGGGCATCCTGGCAATGTTGTTCATCATTACTACGATTAACTACGCCGACCGCGCGACGATTTCGATTGCCGGTCCCGAGCTCAAAAAGGTCCTCGGGCTGTCGCCGGTCCAGATGGGCTTCGTGTTCTCGGCGTTTGCCTGGTCGTACGTGGTGGCCCAGTTGCCGGGTGGCTGGCTGCTCGACCGCTTCGGGTCCAAGATCACCTACTTCTTCAGTATCTTCCTGTGGTCGGTGTTCACCATGCTGATGGGTACGGTAGGCTTCTTCACTGGCGCCAGTGCAGTCGGGCTGCTGTTTGCACTGCGGCTGCTGGTGGGCGCGGCCGAAGCGCCTTCGTTCCCCGGCAACAGCCGAATCACATCGGCCTGGTTCCCGACCGCCGAGCGCGGCACCGCCGCGGCAATCTTCAATTCGGCCCAGTATTTCGCCACCGTGCTGTTCGCGCCGCTGATGGGATGGCTGGTGCACAGCTACGGCTGGCAGAGCGTGTTCTACGTCATGGGCGGGATGGGCATCGCGATGGCGGCGGTATGGCACAAGACCATTTACGGCCCCCGGAACCACCCGCGCATTAATGCCGCGGAGCTGAAATACATCGAGGCGGGCGGTGCGCTGGTCGATCTTGAAGGCGCGGGACGCGCGGCGACGGCGGCCAAGCCGGCGACCTGGCCGTGCATCAAGCAGTTGCTGGGCAACCGGATGCTGCTTGGCGTCTACGTCGGCCAGTACTGCATCACCACGCTCACCTATTTTTTCCTGACCTGGTTCCCGGTGTACCTGGTGACCGAGCGCCACATGACGATCCTGAAGGCGGGTTTCGTCGCCGCCTTGCCGGCGGTGGCCGGCTTCCTCGGCGGGATCCTCGGCGGTTTCATTTCGGACCATATGATCAGGGCCGGCTACTCGCTGTCGACGGCGCGCAAGACGCCGATCGTTGGCGGCATGCTGCTGGCCATGAGTATGATCGTGTGCAACTATGTGTCGGCCGACTGGCTGGTCGTCGCGATGATGTCGCTGGCTTTCTTCGGCAAGGGCGTCGGCGCGCTGGGCTGGGCCGTGGTGTCGGATACCTCGCCGAAGGAGGCGGGCGGCCTGAGCGGTGGCTTGTTCAATACCTTCGGCAACACCGCCGGCATCACGACCCCGATCGTGATCGGCTACATCCTGCAAGCCACCGGGTCGTTTGCCGGCGCGCTGGTGTTCGTCGGCGCCAATGCGGCCGTGGCCATCTTCTGCTATCTGTTCATTGTCGGCGAGATCAAGCGTGTCGAGCTGAAACCGGACCCAGCGCCCGGCACGGCGCAGGCGCCAGCCGCGCTCAACACTGCCGCCAGCAAATAAGGCGGTGCGATGAGCGGAACGACGGGTTCCTGTTAATCCGAGAACATAAAAAAACCGGCGCGAAGCCGGTTTTTTCGATCAGCGGATCCGCTCAACGCGCCGCGGTGCGCGCCTTCCCAAACGGGTCGCCCGCTTTCCAGGCCGGCATCTTCGGCGCATTCGCCACCGCCTGGCCCAGGTTCAGCGTGAACTGCGCCTGCTGCACCATGCCTGACATGTCCCAGCCTGGGTCATATTCATCGCTCACCTGGTGGTAGCGCGGTCCGTAGCTCTTTGCCTTCGCTTCCGAGCCGGCCGGGTCCTTCACCCACTCGCTGCCACCGTGGACCGAGAACGCCGGGATGCCGGCCTTGGCAAAGCTGAAGTGGTCGCTGCGGAAGTAGCCGCCCGAGAGGTCGGGCTTGGTGGCGGCAATGCGCAGCCCCATCGCCTTGGCGGCGGAAGCGGCGATCGCGCCAAGTTCGGTGCGCTCGCTGCCCGAGGCGCCGATGTCCTTGGTTGCGCCAACCCAGTTCAGGCTGTCGAGGTTCAGGTTGGCGGCGGTCTTCTCGGCCGGCCACAGCGGCTTGGCGGCGTACGCGCCGCTACCCAGCAGGCCTTGTTCTTCGGCCGCGACCCACAGGAACATCTGGCTGCGCTTGGCCGGCGCGCGCGCCGCCGCTTCGGCCATCGCCAGCAGCGCCGCCGTGCCCGAGGCGTTGTCGACCGCGCCGTTGTAGATGTTGTCCGGGCCATCGCCTTGCTTGCCCAGGTGGTCCCAGTGCGCGCTGTAGATCACCAGCTCGTCCTTCAGTTTCGGATCGGTGCCCGGCACCACGCCAGCCACGTTGAACTGGTCGATGCTGCGCACCACAGCCCTGGTCTCGCCCTGCACCCGTGCACCCAGCGCTACCGGCTTGAACGACTTGTCTTCGGCCGCGGCGCGCAGCTTGTCGAGGTCCTGGCCGGCGGCCGCGAACAGTGCGCGCGCCGAGGCGTCGTTCATCCAGCCCTGCATGCCGGTGCCCAGGTCGGCGTCGGCCAGCTGGAAGCGCTCGGCCATCCAGCTGTTCTGCACCACGCTCCAGCCGTACGAGGCCGAGGCGTCGGTGTGGATCAGCAGGACGCCGGCGGCGCCGTGGCGCGCGGCTTCCTCGAACTTGTAGGTCCAGCGGCCGTAATAGGTCAGGCCGGCGCCGTTGAAGCGCTTCGGTTCCGCCGCGGTCGGCGCCGGGTCGTTCACCAGCATGACCAGCACCTTGCCCTTGCAGTCCAGGCCCTTGTAATCGTCCCAGCCTTCTTCCGGCGCGCTGATCCCGTAGCCGACGAACACCAGTTCAGCGTCCATGTCGTGGACCGGCCTGGCGTCGCCAGGCGCCCAGACCCAGTCCTTGCCGAATGCGAGCGGCAGCGCTTTGCCGCCTGCGACCAGCGCGACCTTGCTTTCCTGCGGCGCCGACTTCACACCGGCGATCTTGACCGCCTGGCGGAAGCTGCTGCCGTTGGCCGGATGCAGGCCCACGGCCAGCGCTTGCGTCTCGAGGTAGCTGACGGTCAGGTCGCCGCCGCGCTGGCCGGTTCCGCGGCCTTCGAGCAGGTCGGACGACAGGAAGGCCAGGTGGCCGCGCAGCGGCGCTTCCTGGACCACAGGGGCGGCGCCCTTGCCGGCCGCGTGCGCCGGACAGGCCAGCGCCAGGCTGCCCGCCAGGACGGTGAATACAACGGAGGATACGATCTTGTGCATGGAATCCTGCTGCAAAAATTGATAGGGTCGCACTGTCGAGTGCAGCAGGCATTGTATTTCAATACTTATGGAAACCGTAGTATGTCGGCGGCGATTGTGGTGCCTGTCTTGGGCAGCAGGTCCGGCTTCATGCCGCTCGGACGGGGCGGCAGGTCGCGTTCCGGCAGGCCGGGGATCTGCTCCTGCACGTACACCATGAAGCCCGGTTCGCCGGCCATGTCGAAGACGAAGTTGAGCCGCTGGTCTTCCATGCCATACATCGTCAGCGACCAGCCGCGCACCTTGGCGCCGGTGAGGACCCGCCCGTTGACGCTGGTGCGAAGCGGCTCGCCGCCGTCGATCCGCAGCGTTATCTTGGGCGCGCGATTCTTCGACACCAGCTGGAACTCCACGTGGCGTCCATCGCTGTCGTCGAGCTTCTGCACCTGCAGATAAGGATAGGCGATGCTGTCGTTGCGCGGCGCGGCGGCGTACCACACCGGGTCGCTGGCGGGGCCGAACATGTAAGGCAGCACGTAGGGATGCATCGTGTTGGGGAAGACCCGGCGCGTCCAGGCGTCGAGCGGCCCTTCCGGCATCAGCCAGATGGACTGCCAGGTCGGGGTGTCCTTGAAGTAGACCAGCGGGTTAGGCTGAGGCAGCGCAGGTTCCGGTGGACTGGCCGAGTGCGCGATGCCCAGGCAGCCGGCGCCCGCCACCACCAGCGTGCGCACCACGAAGCGCCGCGCAACGGCAGCCAGCAGCAGCACGGCGAGGCCCAGCAGCACGGCGAACAGCGCGAGCGGCAGGATCATGCGGTTGGGCGAGAAGGCGTCGAACAGGTCGCGCACGGCCGGTGCGATCAGCAGCACCGCCGGCGCCGCGCCCGCGACGATGACAGGGAGTGCGTGGCCGCGGGTGAGAACAGTCACCCGGCGCGAGAGCAGGGCGGCAAACGCGGCCTGCGTCGCCAGCAGTGGCCAGAGCAGCACGTAGCTTGCGCCCGGCGCCAGTGCGCTGGCCATGACCAGCGCCATCGTGGTGAAGCACATCACGCCGAGCGCCGCGGCTGGCGTGCCGACGGCGTGCCGCAACCGCCGCTGCAGGTACACGAACAGGCCGGCGGCGATCGACGTGAAGGCGAGCAGGTGCCAGTGCGCCCCGTGGCCGCCATTGAGCGCGTCGAGGCTGTAGTTGCGCTGCAGGGCGGGCAGCGACTGCCACAGCAGGTAGGCCGTCAGCATCGGTGCGGCGGCGGCCAGCATGAAGCCGAATGCGGCGTGGGTGATGTCGACCGGAGCGACGCCGGCACGCTGGATCGCGAGCACGCAGACGCCGACCATCAACAGGCAGGCCAGCCGCGTGAACGGCCACACGAGCGCCATCGGGTAATGAACCACGCCCACGAAGGGCAACGTGAAGTACACCTGTCCGCTGGCCTTCTCTTCGCGGGCCAGCCGCGCGTTCCCGAAGTGCTTGAGCAGCGCGAGCATGGTGTCGCCTTCGTGCTGCAGCGTGGCCTGGTGCAGGCGCGCGGGCGTGTCGTAGGCGCCGTTGGGGCCAAGCCGGCCTTCGGTGCTGGCGAAATGCAGGACCGGCACACCCAGCTTGTCGAGCGGCCCGGCACTGGGCGCACCGTATCGCGCCTGGTACACCTCCGCCATCAGCGACGAGCCGTGATGGCCGCCGGACTTCGCCCAGCCCGCAACCGCGTCGCCGTCGCCATTGCTGGCGCGGTAGAGGACAAGCGGGCCGCGGTTACCCGAATGATCGAACTGGAGCCCCAGCCCCACCCGCCGCGCCCACGGATGCTCGTCGACGAAGCCCATCGCGCCGAGCGAGCCGGCCTGCTCGCCATCGCTGAACAGGAACAGCACGTCGTTGGCGAGCGGCGGCGCGGCGTTCAGCGCGCGCAATGTCTCCAGCATCGCCGCGGCCGATGCGGCGCCGTCGGCCGCACCCAGGGTGCCGGCGCCGCTGTCGTAATGCGCGGCCACCAGCAGGGCGGGGCGGCTGGCGCGGTCGGTCGCGGCGCCAGCCTTGCGCGCGACGATGTTGTGCACGACGCCGAGCGTGACCTGCGTATTGGCGAGCCAGTCGATCGCCACATTGCGCACCGTGGCCGTCTGCACCTGCGGTTCGAGGCCGGCGGCGCGCAGCTGGTCGACGATGTACTGGCGCGCTTTCGCGTTGGCCGTGCTGGCGATCGGACGCGGCTCGCGCGCGAGCGCCTGTACGTGCACATACGCGCGCGCGGCCGAGAAGGCGGGCTGCGGTGCGCTGGGTGGAAGCGGTTCGGGAAGTGGATCGGACCTGAGGGCGAGCCAGGCAAGGAGGGCAATCGTGGCCAGGGTCGCGGCGACCCCGGCCGGGCCGGGTCGGGCCGGCCAGGTTGATTCGTCGAACATGGAGCGTCTCTCTCTCTGTTGTTGTAAGTCTTGCGTTCGCTGTGTCGCGAATCGTTGTCCTGCCCGGATCCCCGGTCGAGCCGAAAAAAAGCCCGCCGGGCTGAGGGTCGGCGGGCAAAGAGGCAAACGGGAGCTGGCTTAGTTCTCGAGCGTCCAGACGTAGGCGAGCTGCGCCCAGCCGGGTTCCGGCACGCCGCCGTTCATCGCCGGCTTGAACTTGCACATGCTGAGGGCATTCACGGCGGCCTTGTCCAGTTCGCGGTGGCCGCTCGATTTCTGGACCCGCGAGCCACTTACCTTGCCGTCGGTGCCGACCATCAGCGCGAGTACCACCGTGCCGGTGTCGCCGTTGCGGGCGGAGTTGGCCGGGTACTCCGGCTTGGCGCAACCGTTGGCGTCTGCCAGCACGGCGGAGCGCATCGCGCCGGTATTCGACGGCTCGGCGGCCGGAGCCGGCTCGGCCTGCGGCGCAGGCGTGGGCGACGGCGCCGGATCGGGTTCGGTGGTGGCCTGGACCGGCTGCTCGACCTGCGGCGGCGGCACGTCGACTTCGACCCTCGGCACCACCACCTCAGGCGGGGCAGTGCGCGGCGTCGGCCGCGGCGGCTCGGGCGGTGGCGGCGGGGGCGGTGGAACCACGGGCTGGATCATCACCAGCACCGAATCGGCGATTTTCGGCAGCGTGATGTGCCGGCTGTTGAGGGTATGGATGAAACCTATCCCGACCAGTAGGTGCAAGCCTGCGACAACCGCGAATTTGCCGGCTTTGCTGCCGCTGCCGTCATTGACGTGTGTGAAGTGCATGGCGATCTCCTTATTCTTGTTGGCTCAAGGTATGGCGGGCACTTGAGCACGATTTTTTGCTTCTTTAAGGAACTGCGGCATCTACTTGTTGGAACTAATATATGCCATGTCCTAGCAATTTGCAAAGGGATTTCGTAGCAAATCTGATTCAAGTTGTATCTGCAGCTCGGGTTGATATGGCTGGGGCCTGGGCGGCTTGGCCACTCGCGCGGTGGCTCGTTGTATGAAATAATCCTCCCGAGGCCCCTCCGCCTTCCGTTTGATGGCACACATAGCTGCCACAGATTGGTAAGCGGATGTAACGGCGCGGCCCGGCCATGGAGAACCAAGTGCAGAAAGAGCAAAAACCAATCCGCGTGATGCTTGCCGACGACCATCCGATCGTGATGACGGGCTTCGCCATGTCGCTGGAGGTGGCGGGCATGGAGGTGGTGGGGCAGGCCAAAACGCCGAGCGAGGCGGCTGCGCTGTATGGGCAACTGAAGCCCGACGTGGTGGTGCTCGACATCCGTTTCGGCACCGAGCTTACAGGGCTCGACGCCGCGCAGGACATCCTGAAGGCCGATCCGGAGGCGAAGATCGTCTTCCTCAGCCAGTTCGACCAGGACAGCCTGATCAAGGAAACCTACCGCCTCGGCGCACACGCCTTCGTGACCAAGGACTGCGACCCGGCCGACCTGGCCACCGCAGTGCGCCACGCCCATGACGGCAAGCTGTACTTCCTGCCGCAGATCGCGTCGCGCCTCGCGAGCCTGGCGGTGCGCGGCGACGTATCGCCGCAGTCGCAGCTGGACGAGCGCGAACTCGAGATCTTCAAGCTGATGGCCGAAGGCCTGACCAATGCGGAGATCGCCGAAAGGTTGAACCTGTCGACCAAGACCATCAGTAACAGCAGCCAGTCGGTCAAGGAAAAGCTGGGCGTGCACCGGCAGGCCTACATCACCCGGCTGGCCGTCAAGCACGGCCTGATCGAGCCTTAACCCGGCCCATGGCGCACAAGGGCAGGGGCGCGCGAATGCTGGCTTTGGCGCTGGCGCTGGCAGGCGCCGCATGGGGCGCCCGTGCCGACGATGCCAGGGGCTTCCGCTTCCAGATCGTGACCGGCGACGACAGCGCCATCACGCGCCGCATCGCCGACGACCTTTACAAACGGCTGGTCCCGACCTTTGCCGTATTTCGCACCGAGCTGGCGCAGAAGCGGCGCATGCTGTACGTGGCGATCGGCCCGGCCGCGCTGCGCGAAGTGGCCATGCGCAGCTGCGACTGCGTGGTCATCTCGGCCTTCACCTCGAGCCAGGTATGGCACGCGATACTGGCCCAGGCTTCGCCCGCGCGCGTGGCGTCGATGACGGCGGTGTACGCCGACCCGGCGCCGGCCGACCAGCTGGGCCTCGTATCGCTGCTATACCGCAGGCCGGTGCGGGTCGCCGCCATCCTCGGTACCGGAACCGCGTTCCTGCGGCCCGCGCTGGCCGGGCCGGTCGAGGTGCAGGAGCTGGCGCCGGGCCTCGACATCAACCACCTGCTTAACCGGATCGGCCAGGCCGAGGTGCTGCTGGCGCTGCCGGACGGCGAGGTGTATAACCCCGAGAACATCCGCAACATCCTGCTGTCCACCTACCGCCACAAGCAGGCCGTCATCGGCTTTTCGGCGGACATGGTCAAGGCTGGCGCGCTCGCAAGCACCTATTCGCAGATCGAGGACATCAACACCCAGGTGGCCGAAGTGGCGGCGGGGTTCGTCGCCACCGGCCAGCTGCCGGCGCCGCAGTTCCCGCGTTACTTCCGCACCATCGTCAACGAGGGGGTCGCGCGCTCGCTGGACGTGGCCGTGACCGACGAAGCGCGCCAGTACGCGCGCACCCCACCGGCGCCGGGGCAGCCATGAACCTGCGCTTCTGGCGAAGCTGGAGCATCGGCCTGCGCATGGCCTTCATCACCATGCTGCCCGTGGTGTTTTTGTTCGCGTCCTTCATCGGCTACTCCTGGTATTCACACCGGGCCCAGGTGGCCGAGGAACTGGCAGAGCGCGGCCGCATCCTTGCGCGCGCGCTGGCCGAGACCAGCGAGTACAACGTCATCTCGGGCAACCTGTCCGACCTGCGCCTGACGATCAATGGCCTGGTCCAGTCGGACAAGAGCATCTACCGCATCGACGTGGTCGACGCCCAGGGACGCAACGCGGTCGCCGTGATCTCGGACTACGCGGCCGGCGCCGAAGCGCGCTATTACGAGGCGCCCATCAAGAAGCAGGTGGTGTGGATCAACCTGTTCACCGACAACGGCACGCCGCACGTGTCGGCATCGAGCGATACCCGGCCGCCGACCCTGACCACCGAGGTGGTGGGCGTGGTGCGGGTGACCATGTCGCCCTCGAACATGATGGCCAAACAGGCGCGGCGCTTCCGGGTCGAGCTGGCGATTGCAGCGCTGGCGCTGGCCGCCAGCGGCGCGCTCGGCTTCGTGCTGGCGCGCTCGCTGACGATGCCGCTGAAGGAGGCGATCGGGGCGCTGCGCGAGATCCGCGGCGGGAACTACCGCGTGCAGCTGCCGGTGACCACCGGCGGCGAGGTCGGCGAGCTGCAGGCGTCGATCGGCGAGATGTCGGTCGCGCTCGACGAATCCAAGAAGGACCTCGAGAACAAGGTGGCCGAGCGTACTCGCGACCTGCTCGCCTCGCGCAACGAGGCGCTGCGCGCCGACGCCGACAAGCGCAAGCTGATCCAGAAGGTCAACAGCATCATCGAGGACGAACGCAAGAGCATCGCGATCGAGATCCACGATGAACTGAACGCGTCGCTGATCGCGGCCCGGCTCGAGGCGCAGAGCATCGGCCAGCTGGCCGCGAAAGCCGAACCGGGGCCGGTGATCGACGAGATCAGCCGCAAGGCGCAGTCGATCACCAAGCTGGCGCTCGACCTGTATGCGAGCGGCCGGCGGCTGGTGCGGCGCCTGCGGCCCGAGGTGCTGGATATGCTCGGCCTGCATGGGGCGGTCGAGGAGATGCTGCGCCATTACGACAGCGGCTCCGGCTGCCGCTTCGAGTTCCATTCCGAAGGCGACTTCTCGCACCTCGAGAACGAGCTGGCGATATCGGCCTACCGCATCGTGCAGGAAGCGCTGTCGAACGTGATGAAGCACTCGCAAGCCAGCTTCGCGCGGGTGGAGCTGGTGCTATCGAGCCGCAAGGACATGCTGCATATCGAAGTGGCCGACGATGGCGTCGGCTTCGACACGGCCAGCGCCTCCGAGGGCATCGGCATCATCGGCATGCGCGAGCGGGTCTATGCGCTGCATGGCACGATCGAGGTGCGCTCGCGGCCCGGAAAAGGCACCGCGGTGGCGATCGCGCTGCCACTGAAGGGCGCAACTAAGGTATCGTAGCGATTCCGGCTTAACCTCACCAACACCATCATGTCGAATGAATTGAAGACGCCTTTCGAACAGGGCAACCAGAACCAGACCACCACCTGGGCGGACTGCATCGCGTGGTACGAACACCTCGCGCGCCGCTTCCCGGCCGTGCTGCGCTTCGGCGTGATCGGCACGTCCGATGCCGGCGTGCCGATCCATGCGGGCGTGGTCAGCGCCGACGGTGTGTTCGGGCGCGAGCAGCTCAAGCGCTCGGGCCGCCCGGTCTTCTTCAATAATAACGGGATCCACCCCGGCGAGCCCGAAGGCGTGGACGCCTGCATGGCGCTGGTGCGCGACTTCTGCCTCGAGCCGGCGCGCCTGGCAGCGCTGGGCGACACGGTGTTCCTGTTCGTCCCGCTCTACAACGTCGACGGCAGCCTGAATCGTTCGAATACCTCGCGCGTGAATCAGGACGGGCCCGAGCAGTTCGGCTTCCGCGGTAACAGCCGCCACCTCGACCTGAACCGCGACTTCCTCAAGTGCGACACGCTGACCGCGCAGGTGTTCAACAAGCTGTTCACGGACTGGGACCCGGACGTGATGGTCGACACCCACACCTCGAACGGCGCCGATTACCCGTACACCATGACGCTGATCCACACGCAGGCCGACAAGCTGGGCGGGGGGCTGGGCGCGTTCCTGCGCGAGACCATGGTCCCGCACATCTACGCGGATATGGAAAAGCGCGGTTGGCCGACCTGCCCGTACGTGAACCCGGTCAAGGACAGCCCGGACCACGGGATTGCCGAATTCCTCGAAACCGCGCGCTTCTCGACCGGCTACGCGGCACTGCACAACACGATCGGCTTCATGCCCGAGACGCATATGCTCAAGCCCTTCGCCGACCGCTATCATTCGATGCGCGCGCTGGTCGAAAGCACGCTCGCGTTCACGGTCGTGAACGCGAGCCGGATCCAGGCGCTGCGCCGCGCCGCGAAAGACGAGGGCCGCAAGCGCCGCGAGTGGCCGATCCACTGGGCGATGGACGAAGCGAAGCCGTCGACCTTCCGCTTCAAGGGCTATGAGGCGAAGTACAAGCCGAGCGCGCTGGGCGACTACTCGCGCCTGTGGTACGACCGCGCCAGCGCGTGGGAGCGCGATATCGCCTACTACAACAGCTTCCCGCCCGACGTCACCATCACCGCGCCGCGAGCCTACCTGGTGCCGCAGGCGTGGCGCGAAGCGATCGAGCGCCTCGAGTGGAACGGCGTGAAGATGGAACGCGTCGACAGCGAGCGCGCGGTGGAGGTGTCGTACTACCACATCGACTCGGTCGGCTCGCGCCCGCACGCGTACGAGGGACACATGTTCCACGACGACGTGCGGGTCGAAAAGCGCCGCGCGCAGGTAACGCTGCGCGCCGGCGACTACATCGTCCCGCTGGACCAGGACAATGCACGCTACGTGGTCGAGACGCTGGAACCGCAGGCGCACGACAGCTTCTTCCGGTGGGGCTTCTTCAACAGCGTGCTGGAAAAGAAGGAAGCGTATTCGGACTACGTGTTCGAGGACCACGCCGAGGAACTGCTGCGCGACGAGCCGGCACTGGCGGCCAAGTTCGAGGCGTGGAAGAAGGCCAACCCGGCGCTGGTGAAGAACCAGGAAGCGGTGCTCGATTTCGTGTTCGCGAACTGCGAACGCTATCGCGAGCCGGAGTGGCGCCGGTATCCGGTGTTCATGCTCGATTGACGGTAGCGACAAGCTGGCACTGAGCGTACGTCCGCGTGGGCACGGGGTGCCCAACGTACGATGTGCGGTCACCGACGGATTGAGGAGAACGACAATGCAAAGCAAAATCCTGGCGAATTCCCTTGTACTGGCCTTGCTGGCAGCCGCCGGTGCGGCCCAGGCGGCGCCCTCCGCCGGGCAGAGCTACTTCGAGCGCAACTGCGCCAGCTGCCACACGGTCGAGCCCAACCTGTCATCGCGCGCCGGCCCGGGGCTGTACGCCGTCGTGGGACGAAAGGCTGGCGCGGTACCCGGCTATAACTACACCGATGCGATGACGCGCGCCGGCGCCAGCGGCAAGGCCTGGACCCGGGCCGAGCTCGATGTCTTCCTCGGCGATCCGGCCAAAGCGGTCCCTGGCACCTCGATGCCCGTCAGCGTCGCCGACAAAGGCCAGCGCGCCGCCGTGATCGATTATCTCGCCAGCTTGAGGGGCACGCGCGCCACACCGGCGGCTGCCACCCGGCCCACGCCCGCCGCGAACGAGTCCAAGGCCGGCGCCTGGACCGAAGACAAGCCAGGCGACCTGCATCACCTGACCGTCGCCGGCCTGGCGCAGCCGTTCGCGAGCGAGAGCGCGGGCAACGGGCCGAAGGTGGCGCCACGACCCGACGGTGCGCTTCCTGCGGTACCGCGCGGTTTCAAGGTCGGCATTTTTGCCCACGACGCCGACAACGGCCGCTTGCCGCTGCGCGCGCCGAACGGCGACATCTTCCTGTCCGAGCCGGGCAAGGGCCAGGTCAAGGTGCTGCGCCCGTCCGGCGGCGAAACCGCCGATACCGCGAGCGTCTTCGCCACCGGCCTCTCCCGGCCCTACGGCATGGCCTTCTATCCGTCGGGCGCCAACCCGAAATACCTGTACGTCGCCAATGTGAACTCGATCGTGCGCATTCCGTACGCGGTCGGCGACCTGAAGGCGAAGGGCGAGCCGGAAGTGGTGGTGCCGCGGCTGGCCGAAAGCTCGGGCGGCCACGTCACGCGCACGCTGGCTTTTTCGAACGACGATAAAACCCTGTTCCTGTCGATCGGCTCGGCCACCAATGTCGCTGCCGGTATCGGGCCGAAGCCGCCCGAGCCGCTGGCACAATGGGAGGCGAAACACGGCGTGGGCGGTGCGTGGGACGTCGAGGCCGACCGCGCGGTGGTGCTGGCCTTCGATCCCGACGGCCGCAACCGCCGCACCTACGCGACCGGCCTGCGCAACTGCGTCGGCCTGCTGGTCTATCCCGGCAGCGGGGACGTCATGTGCACGGTCAACGAGCGTGATGAACTGGGCGACAACCTGCCGCCCGACTACCTGACGCGGGTGAAGCAGGGCGGCTATTACGGCTGGCCGTGGTACTACATCGGCGCCCATGAGGAACCCCGTCTCAAGGGTATCCGCCCCGACCTCAAGGACAAGGCGATCGTCCCCGACGTGCTGCTGCAGGCGCATTCGGCGCCGCTCGGCATGGTTGTCTACCAGGCGCCGCCGGGCGCCAGGCACGCCTTCCCCAAGGAGTATGAAGGCGACATCTTCGTGGCGCTGCACGGCTCGTGGAACCGGGGTATCCGCACCGGCTACAAGGTGGTGCGGGTATTCATGAAGAACGGTGCGCCAACCGGCCAGTACCAGGACTTCATGACCGGGATGGTGCTGAGCGACCGTGATGTCTGGGGGCGGCCGGCCGGCGTGACCGTGGCCGCCGACGGCGCGCTGCTGGTGGCCGACGACGCAGGCGGGATTGTGTGGCGCATCGCGCCGGACAGGTAAGATATCCCATTCGTCCGGGCACGCGGCCCCGAAACCGTCATTCCCGCGCAGGCGGGAATCGATGCTGAGCTGGCATTTGCGTGAGTTGCGAGCCCGGACGCTCGGCATGGGTTCCCGTTTTCACGGGAACGACGGTTTTGGGGCTAACAATAAAAAAACCGGGGATGCCCCGGTTTTCTTTTGCCTGCGATCGCCCCTTACTTCGTCGCCGCGATCCAGCGATCCACCTTCGCTTCGAGCAGCGCCAGCGGCAGCGTGCCTTCGCCCAGCACGATCTCGTGGAACTTCGGCAGGCTGAACTTCGGTCCCAGTGCCGCCTCCGCGCGCTTGCGCAGTTCGACAATCTTCAGCGCCCCGATCTTGTAGCCCAGCGCCTGCGCCGGCCATGCCATGTAGCGCTCGGTCTCGCTCCTGGCCAGCGCCTCGGGATAGCCCAGCGTCTCGCGCATGTACTTGATCGACTGCTCGCGCGTCCAGCCCTTCGCGTGCATGCCGGTATCGACCACCAGCCGCACCGCGCGCAGCATCTCGTCGTTCAGGTGGCCGAAGTAGTCCTCGGGCTTGTCGAACAGGCCCATCTCCTTGCCCAGCGTCTCGGCGTACAGCGCCCAGCCTTCGGTGAATGCGTTGTTGCCGCCGAATTTGCGGAAGTTCGGAAGGTTCAGTTCCTGCATCAGCGCGATGTGGAAGTGGTGGCCCGGCTGGCCTTCGTGCAGGAACAGGGTGACCATGCCGGTGCTGCCGTACTGGGTCGGGTCGTTCACCACCGACCAGAACACGCCCGGACGCGAGCCGTCGACCGCCGGTGGAGTGTAGTGGTCGGACGCGGTCGCGCGCGACAGTTCAGGTTCGAGGCGCAGGTCGAGCGGCGTCTTCGGGCGCAGCGAGAACAGCTGCGGCAGTTTGGTGCGCAGCTGCGCGTCCAGCTTGCGGTAGACGTCGATTACTTGCTTGTCGGTCTTGAACGGCTTGTACTTGGCCTGCTGCGAGACCCAGGTCGGCAAGCCGGCGGCAGGACCCTTGTAGCCCATCTTCGGGCCGATGCGGGCGTATTCGCCCTGTATCCGCGCCACTTCCTTCAGGCCGGTCTGGTGGATCTGCTCGGGCGTCAGGCTGGTGGTGGTCTGGCTCGCGACGCGGGCCAGGTACCAGTCCGTCCCATGCGGCAGCGCGCTCCAGCCGGTGCTGGTGCGGCAGGCCGGCAGGTATTCTTTCTCGACGAACGCCGCAAGTCGCGCCAGCGCTGGATTGAGCTTGCTGCCGATCGCCGTCCGGTAGGCTTCGGCCAGGCTGCGCTTGTCGGCGGCGCTGAAGTTCGCCGGCAGGTTCTTCACCGCCGTGTAGAAGATGCTCGCTTCCGGCTTGTCGGCCACCAGCTGCTTGAACTGCGGGAGCGCCGACACCATCACCGCCTTCGGCTGCACGATCCCGCGCTTCATCCCTTCGCGCATGTTGGCGATCGCCTGGTCGATCCACGGCGCCAGCTGGTCGATGCGGTTCAGGTAGGCCTTGTAGTCGCGCACCGTCACCAGCGGCTGCGCACCCTGGCCGCTCGCGTAGTTCGCCAGCGTGACCGGCATGCTGTCCATCTGGTTCAGCGGCAGCAGGTGCTCGGGGAAGGGCTCGAAGCGCAGTGCGCTGGCCAGTTCGTAGTCGAGGATGTCGTAGCTGGTCTGGTCGCGCTGGGTGAGTTTGTCGCGGCTGATGGCGTGCAGCCGCTTCTGGTAGCCGTGGTACAGCGCGAACTGCTTCGCCCGCATCGCCGGCGCAATCGACATGCCGATCTGGTCGACAAAACGATTGTCGCCGCTTTCGCTGGCCGACACCGGCTCGAAGCGCGCCAGCGCGTCGTAGTATTCGTCGGCGAGGAGGTTGAGGCGTTTGCCGTCTTCGCTGGCGGGGGCGGTTGGGGCAGCGCTGCTCGCCATCGCCTTGCTGTCGGCGGCGCCCGCGTGCGCGCACGCGACCAGGGCTGCCGCGGCCAACGTGGCCAGCTTGAGGATCTGTTTCATCGTGGGTAGTCCGTTGTTGTGTAAGGATGCGGCGACAAGGATACGCCTTGCGCCGCCCGGCTGCCAGCGCCCGGCGCCGGCACGGCCGGTCAGTAGCTCGCGAGCGGCGCAAGCGCCCCGTTCCTGAAAGTGTAGACCGTGACCGTGGTTTTCTTCAGGTTGCCCGCGGCATCATAGGCATAGGTGCCGACCACGCCCGGGTAGGTGGACGCATGCAGCGCTGCGTTGACGGCCGCCGGATCGACCGAATTTGCGCTCTTCATGGCCTGCGCGATAAACATGGCCTGGTCGTAGAACGAAGGCGCGTAGACGTCGGGGTCGCGCTGGAAGCGCTGCTTGTACCTGGCCTGGAACGCCGGTCCGGCGGCCTGCTTGCCCAGGATCGCGCCGGCCTGCGCGCAGCGCACGTTCTCGCCGACGGCGTCGCCACCCAGCTTGGCCATCTCGGGGCTGCACAGCGTGTCGCCGCCCAGCAGGGGCACGTTGAGGCCGAGCTGCTTCATCTGGCGCGCCATCGGCGCTGCCTGCGGCGCGTAACCGCCGAAGAAGATCGCATCGACCTTGCGCGCCTTGAGGGCGGTGAGGATCGCGGCAAAGTCGGTCGCCTTGTCGTTGGTGAACTCGTGGCCCGCCACGTTCATGCCCGAGGCCTTGGCCTGGCGCTTGAATTCGGCCGTGATGCCCTGGCCGAACGCGGTGCGGTCGTCGATGACGCCGACGTTTTTGATCTTCAGTTCACGCGCGGCATACGAGGCCATCGAGCCGCCGACCTGCGAGTCGCTGGCGACGATCCGAAACACGGTCTTGTAGCCGCTTTGGGTGATCTTCGGATTGGTGCCGACGGTCGACATCAGGATCCCGTTGTCGCTGTAGACGCGCGAGGCGGGAATGGCGACGCCGGAGTTGTATGGCCCCAGTACGAACCTGACACCGGCGTCGGCAAACTTCTGCGCCACGTTCACGCCCTGTTTCGGGTCGCCCTGGTCGTCTTCCGACATCAGTTCGAAGCGCACAACCTTGCCGGCCACCTTGATTTTCCGGGCGTTGAGCTCCTCGACCGCGAGCCGCACCCCGTTTTCGTCGTCCTTGCCGGCGAATGCGTTGGCGCCCGACAGCGGTCCGGACACCCCGATTTTCACGACCTGTTCATCGGCGCCGATGGCGTTTGAGGCGAGCAGCAGCGCGGACAGCGCCAGCGGCGCGGCGTTCATTTTCGATGGCATTGCCTGGGTCTCCCGAGATGTCGAACGGGCGCAATCATCGCATGATTTGCGCCCCTGCGGTACATCCTCAGGGCGCCACGCCGTGCGAAATGAGCTCCAGCGGCAGGGCCGTCGTGCACTTGATCTGCTCCATCGAAAACGCCGACGAGACCCCGGTCAGGCGCGCGGTCTTGATCAGCTTTTTGTAGAAGCGGTCGTAGCCTTCGATGTCGGTGGTGACGACCTTGAGCAGGTAGTCGACGTCGCCGCTCATGCGGTGGAATTCGAGCACCTCGGGCAGGTCGACGACCGCCGAGGCGAAGCGCTCGAGCCATTTTTCGTCGTGTTCGCTGGTGCTCACGCTGACGAACACGGTGACCGGCAAGCCCACCTTGTTGCGGTTGACGATGCTGACGCGGCTTTCGATGTAGCCGTCTTCTTCGAGGCGCTTCACCCGTTTCCAGCACGGGGTGCTGGACAGGCCGACTTTTTCGCTGAGCCCGGAGATCGAGAGGGTGGCGTCAGCCTGGAGTGCCGCCAAAATTGCGCAATCAAACTTGTCGAGTGAGTTCATTTGCAGTTATTGAGATTATGAGAACGCCTATGCTCCGACGCGCGGTAAACCAAGGGTTTTTAGAACGTCTTCTTTCGCTTAACTCCGTAACATATTACCCAACAATAACACGTAACGCGACATTTTTTAGGTTTTTGGCAACTTTTTTATGCATACCGATATCTACCTCGACGCCAACGCGACCTCCCCGGTACTGCCCGCCGCGATCGACGCCGCGCTCGATGCGATGCGCGCCAGCTACGGCAACCCGAGCAGCAGCCATGCGGCCGGCATGCGCGCCAGGGCCATCCTCGACGCGGCGCGCGCGCGCGCGCGCCGGGTGGTCGGCGCCGGCGACGGGCGCCTCATGTTCACCAGCGGCGCGACCGAGGGCATCCAGACGGCAGTGCTGTCGGCGTTGTGTGCGGTGCGCGCGCGCCAGGCCGCCGGCGAGGACTGCGGCGAGCTGCTGCTGTACGGCGCCACCGAACACAAGGCGGTGCCCGAGAGCCTGGCGCACTGGAACGAGGTGCTCGGCACCGGGCTGGCGCTGCGCGCGCTGCCGGTCGATACCGATGGCCGCCACCGGCTCGACGTACTGCGCGAACTGGCGCCGCGCGCCGCGTTTGTATGCACGATGGCAGCGAACAACGAGACCGGGACGATTTCGGACCTGGCGGGTATCGGGCAGGTGCTGGTTGAGAGTGCGAGCCAGGCGTACTGGATGGTCGACTGTGTGCAGGCGCTCGGCAAGCTGCCGCTCGACCTGGCCGCGACGCGGATCGACTACGCGCCGTTTTCGGGCCACAAGCTGTATGCGCCGAAGGGCATCGGCATTCTCTACGTGCGCAAAGGCGCGCCGTACACGCCGCTGATGTGCGGCGGGGGGCAGGAAGCGGGCCAGCGTTCGGGCACCGAAAACATGGCCGGCATCGCTGCGCTCGGCGCGGTGCTCGCCGCGCTGGAGGAGGGCGGCACCTTCCGCACCCAGGCCGGGCTGGCGGCATACCGCGAGCGGCTGGCGCAGGCGCTGCGCGAGGCTTTCCCCGGCATCGTGTTCAACGCGCCGTCCGTGCACGCGCTGCCGACCACGCTCAACTTCTCGGTTCCTGGCCTGTCCAGCAAGGAGCTGCTCGACCTGTTCGATGCAAGCGGGGTCCGGGTCAGCGCAGGCTCGGCCTGCTCGGCGGCGATGGCGGCGCCCAGCTACGTGCTCGATGCGATGGGACTGCCGGCCTGGCGCAGCGCGTCGGCGGTGCGCATGTCGTTCGGGCCGTTGGCGGACGACGCCTTCATCGATGCGGCCTGCGCGCGCATCCTGCGCTGCGGCGAGGCGCTGCGCGCGCCGGTACTGGCGCCGCCGCCGGGGGGCGGGGCCGGGCTGCTGCAGCTTGGCGCCGACGGTCGCTGCGGCTGGCTGCTGTTCGACCCCGCCCGCCGCAGCTGTATCGCCATCGACCCGCCGTCGCCGCTGGCCGCGCGGATCGCCGCGATCGTGCGCCGCGAAGGCTACCGCATGCAGGCCATCCTTGCCACCGCGGCCGACGCGCAGGGCGGGTGCGAGGCGCTGGGCGGCGTGCTCGATTGCGCCGGGCCGGAGTGGGACGCGCAGGCGCTGGTGCTCGCCGACGGCACGAGCGCGCCAGCGCTGGCGTTTGGCGGCCAGGCCCTGGTCCGCTTGCCGGCAGCGGCAGGCGTGCATGCCTACCTGCTTGGCATGGCCCAAGGCGGCACGCTGCCCGCCAGCGCGGTGCGTTTCGCGTTCACTGGCGCTCGCACGGGTGAACTGCGCCCGCTGGCCGGCCCGGCAACCCTCCTGTGCGGGGCCGCCCCAGGCGACGCGGTGCCCTGCACCACCTATGCCGCCGCCAGTAGCGAGGGCGATATGCACATCCAATCGAGCGAGCTCGCGCGCTTCCTGGACGCCCATCCGGACGCCCTGCTGGTCGACGTGCGCGAGGCGCCGGAACACGCGGTGGGCGCGCGTTCGCTGCATGGCCGCGACACGCTCGGCGTGCCGCTGTCGCGCCTTGCCGGCCACCTGCCGCAATGGCTGCGCGGGGAGGCGCGGCCGCTGCTGTTCTTCTGCCGCAGCGGCAATCGCAGCGCCAGGGCGGCGCAGTGCCTGCGCCAGCTCGGGCACGCGCGGGCCTGGCACCTCGCCGGCGGGGTAGCGCTGGCCGGCTGACAACCAGGTAGGGTGGGCACTCGGTGCCCACGCGACAAGCCAGCCCTGCGGAAGCGTTCGCGTGGGCACAGGGTGCCCACCCTACGAAACAGGACGGCCGTGGCGGCCAGTGTTCGTTAGCGCACAGTCGCCATACCGATGATGTTTTAGCATGGCTGTAGCCGTGCGCTCTTGCGTTCCCTCCTTTTAACCGACCCGGTCGCGAAGCGCGCCACCCTGCGGTCGGCAGCGCACGCCATCATCGAGGTCCCCGTTGAACGAAGAAATGACGACTCCGCCCGAGGCGCAGCGCCTTGGGCAAACTTTTGTACACGCCGCACCGGCCGAAGCAGCCGACGAAGCGCCGCTGCGCGCGGAGCTGTTCAGCGCCGCCCAGATGGCGGTACATGGGCGGCAGCTGGCCGCGCGCCACCAGCTCGCCGGGCATGGCGGCCCGGACCGCCTGCTGGCGCGCCTTGCCGACAACGCCGCCGTGATCGCGCAGGCGGTTGCCAGCCTGGCGCGCTCGGCCAAGGAGGGCGGCCGCCTGACCCCCGCGGCCGACTGGCTGCTCGATAACTACTACCTGATCGAAGAGCAGGTCCGTACCGCACGCCACCACCTGCCGCGCGATTACAGCCGCGAGCTGCCGCGCCTGAACGACGCCGGCGGCACGCCGCGCGTGTACCAGCTGGCGCTGGAGCTGATCGCCCACGGCGACGGCAAGCTGGAGCCCGAAAGCCTGGCGCGCTTCGTCGCCGCCTACCAGGAAGGCGCGCCGCTGAAGCTGGGCGAACTGTGGGCGATCCCGATCATGCTGCGCCTGGCGCTGATCGAGAACCTGCGCCGCGTCGCCGCGCGCCTCGAACAGAGCCGCGCCCAGCGCGACCTTGCCAACGGCTGGGCCGACCGCATGGTCGAAACGGCCGACACCAGACCCGGCGACCTGATCCTGCTGGTGGCCGACATGGCGCGCAGCGTGCAGCCGATGGGCGCCAGTTTCGTGGCCGAGCTGACGCGCCGCCTGCAGGGGCAGAGCGGGGCGCTGACCCAGGCGCTGCAATGGATCGCCACCCGCCTCGCGGACGAGGGCCGGACCATCGACCAGCAGGTGCAGGCCGACCTCGGCCAGCAGGCCGCCGACCAGGTCTCGATCAGCAACAGCATCGGCAGCCTGCGCCTGCTCGGCACCACCGACTGGCGTGAATTCGTCGAGACCATGAGCGCGGTCGAACAGGCGCTGCGGCTGGACCCGGCCGGCACCTACGGCAAGATGAACTTCGCCACCCGCGACCACTACCGCCATGTGGTCGAGCGCCTGGCGCGCCAGTGCGACCACAGCGAGATCGAGGTCGCGGCCGAAGCGCTGGCGCTGGCGGGCGAACCGCGCACGCCGGGCGATGGCGGCCTCGACCCGCGCCGGCGCCACATCGGCTACTACCTGGTCGGCTCCGGCCTGCCGGCCCTCGAGCAGCGCCTCAGGCTGCGCCGCGGGGCGCTGGCCACACTGCGCCGGGCGTCGCGCGGCACGCCGCTGCTGGCGTACCTCGGCGCGATCGGCGTGTTCACCCTGCTGTTCACCAGCGCGGTCGTGGTCCACGCGCTCCAGGGCGGCACCGAAGGCGCCTTGCTGGTCGTGCTCGGGGTGCTGGCCGCGTTCGGCTCCAGCCAGCTCGCGCTGGCGCTGGTCAACCTGATGGCGACCCGGGTGGTAGCGCCCGAGCCGTTGCCGCGCATGGATTTCAGCGACGGCATTCCATCCGACGCGCATACCATGGTGGTGGTGCCGTCGCTCCTGTACAGCAGCGACAACGTCGGCACGCTGTGCGAGGCGCTCGAGGTGCGCTACCTCGCCAACCGCGATCCCAACCTGCGCTTTTGCCTGCTGACCGACCTGACCGACGCCCCGCGCGAGCAGATGTTCGGCGATGACGAACTGGTGGAGCAGGCACGCGCCGCGATCGCGGCGCTGAACGCGAAGTACGGCCACGACCACAGCTTCGAGGCGCTGGACCGCGCAGGCGAGCCGGAACCGGTGACGGTGCGTGTCGAGCCTTTCCTGCTGCTGCACCGTCCTCGCCTGTGGAGCGAAGGCGAGCAGGCCTGGATCGGCCGCGAGCGCAAGCGCGGCAAGCTGGAGGACCTGAACGCTTTCCTGCGCGGCGGCGCGCGCGAGCGCTTTGCCGTGGTCGAGGGCAGCGCCGAGGGCCTGGCCAATATCCGCTACGTGATCACGCTCGATGCCGACACCCAGCTGCCGCGCGACTGCGCGCGCCAGCTGGTCGCAACGATGGCCCATCCGCTCAACCAGCCGGTGCTCGATGCCGCCGGCAGCCGCGTGGTCGAAGGGTACGGCCTGCTGCAGCCGCGCGTGTCGACTTCGCTGCCGCTCGAAAACGCGTCGCGTTACGAACGGCTGTGCGGCGGCGAGCCGGGCATCGACCCGTACACCCGCACCGTATCGGACGTCTACCAGGACCTGTTCGGCGAAGGCTCGTTCGTCGGCAAGGGCATCTACGAAGTCGACACTTTCGAGCGCGTGCTTGGCCATCGCCTGCCGGACAACCAGGTGCTGTCGCACGACCTGCTCGAAGGCTGCTACGTGCGGGCGGGACTGGTCAGCGACGTCCAGCTGTACGAAGCCTACCCGGCGCGCTACAGCGACGACGTGGGCCGGCGCCACCGCTGGATCCGCGGCGACTGGCAACTGGCCGGCTGGCTGCGCCTGCGCGTGCCCACCGCTACTGGCCGCCGCGAGCCGAATCCGCTGTCGGCGCTGGCGTGCTGGAAGCTGTTCGACAACCTGCGCCGCAGCCTGGTGGCGCCCGCGCTTACCGCGCTGCTGCTGGTGTGCTGGTCGCTGCTGCCCGCGCCGGCATTCTGGAGCGCGGCGGGGTTGTCGGTGTTCTTCCTGCCGGCCTTCATCGGCAGCCTCATCGGCCTGGCGGACAAGCCGCACGACGTGCTGTGGCGCCAGCACCTGGTCGGCTGGGCGCAGGGCGCGCGCATCGCGTTCGGCCACGCCGTGCTCGGCATGGCCTTCCTGCCGTACGAAGCGTGGTACAGCATGGACGCGATCGCGCGCACCGGCTGGCGCATGCTGGTGTCGCGCCGCCGCCTGCTGCAGTGGAAAGCGTCGAGCCTGTCGCGCTCTTCCACCGACCTGGAAACCAACCTGCGCAACATGTGGTTCTCGCCGGCGCTGGCGGTCGGCGCCGCCGTGCTGCTGACGTTCGCCAATCCGCTGGCGCTGTTCGCCGCCGCGCCGCTGCTGCTGCTGTGGTTCCTGGCGCCGGTGGTCGCATGGTGGGTCAGCCTGCCGGCCGAACACCCGGCGCCCGAGGTCTCGCTCGACCAGAAGCGCTTCCTGCACGCGCTGGCGCGCAGGACCTGGAGCTTCTTCGAAGTGCACGTCGGCGCGGAGGACAACTGGCTCCCGCCCGACAATATGCAGGAGCACCCGTCCACCGTCGTGGCGCACCGCACCTCGCCGACCAACATCGGCATGGCGCTGCTGGCCAACCTGACAGCGTGGGACTTCGGCTTCATCGCCGCATCAGGCCTGCTGGCGCGCACCCGCGCCACGCTCGCCACCATGGCGCGGCTGGAACGCTACCGTGGCCACTTCTTCAACTGGTACGACACCCGGACCCTGGCGCCGCTGCAGCCGATGTACATCTCGGCGGTCGACAGCGGCAACCTGGCCGGCCACCTGTTGACGCTCGCATCGGGCCTCGAACAGCTGGCTGACCGCCCGATCGCCGGCATGCAGTCGCTCGACGGGATCCGCGATACCTTGCAGGTGCTGGAGGAGTACGCCTCCGATGCGGGACCCGGACTGCGCGACGCGATCGACGCGGTGCGCCAGGAGCTGGCGCCCGAGCGCTGCCGCAGCGCCGACACGCTGCCCGGCCTGTCCGACTGCCTGCAGGCCGTGGGTGCGCGCGCCGACGCCCTGCTGGCGGCGCTGCCGCCCGAGGCCGGCGGCGACCTGCACGAGTGGGCCGGCAGGCTCGCGGCCCAGTGCCAGGAGGCCCGTGCCGACCTGCTGGAGATGGCGCCATGGATGCGCGCGGCGCAGGAATACGTGATCGACTCGAGCCTGACCCGCATCCCGACCCTGCGCGAGCTGGCCGCGTTCGGGCTGACCGGCAGCCCGGCCAGCGACCTGGCCCCTGCCGAGCGCACGCGCCAGCAGGTGCTGGGGAAAATGGCCGACGAGGGCGCGGCCCGCGCGCGGGCGCGCCTGGACCAGATCGCGCAACTTGCGAGCGAGGCGCGCGCTTTCGCGGCGATGGACTTCAGCTTCCTCTACAACGCCGACATCGACCTGCTGGCGATCGGCTACAACGTCAGCGAGCGCCGGCTCGACGCCAGCAGCTACGATTTGCTCGCCTCCGAGGCGCGGCTCGCCAGTTTCGTCGGCATCGCCCAGGGCCAGTTCCCGCAGGAGCATTGGTTTGCGCTCGGCCGCCAGCTGTGCATCGTCGGCGGCGAGCAGCTGCTGCTGTCGTGGAGCGGCTCGATGTTCGAGTACCTGATGCCGTTGCTGGTGATGCCGGCCTACCGCAACACCCTGCTCGACCAGACCTGCCACAGCATCATCCACGCCCAGGTCGACTACGCGCGCCAGCACAACATCCCGTGGGGGATCTCCGAGTCCGGCTACAACACCATCGACGCCTCGATGAACTACCAGTACCGGGCGTTCGGGGTGCCGGGCACCGGCCTCAAGCGCGGCCTTGGCGACGACCTCGTGGTCGCGCCGTACGCGACCATGCTCGGCCTGATGGTCGAGCCGGAAGAGGCCTGCGCCAACCTGCAGCGCATGGCGCAGCTGGGCTTCATGGGCCGCTACGGCTTCTACGAAGCGATCGACTACACCGCGGCGCGCCTGCCGCGCGGCCAGGAATTCGCGATCGTGCGCTCGTTCATGGCGCACCACCAGGGTATGGGCTTCCTGGCGCTGTCGTACCTGCTGCACGACCGGCCGATGCAGCGCCGTTTCGAGGCCGACCCGCAGTTCCAGGCCACGCTGCTGCTGCTGCAGGAGCGGGTTCCAAAAGCCGGTGCGTTCGAACCGGGCAGCGCCGACACCGACTCCGTGCGCCTGGCCAGCAGCCAGGCCGCGATGCCGTCGCGCGTCGTCAGCCGGCCCAACGCTGGGCAGCCCGAAGTACAGCTGCTGTCGAACGGCCGCTACCACGTGATGGTGACCAGCGACGGCACCGGCTACAGCCTGTGGCGCGACCTGGCCGTCACGCGCTGGCGCGAAGACCCGACCGCGGGCGACTGGGGCAATTTCTGCTATGTCCGCGACGTCGAATCGGGACAGGTATGGTCGACCACGCTCCAGCCATCGCTGGCGGAACCCGAGCGTTATGAAGCGATCTTCTCCGAGGGCCGCGCCGAATTCCGCCGGCGCGACCACGGCATCGAGCTGTACACCGAGATCGTGGTGTCGCCGGAGGACGACATCGAACTGCGCCGCACGCGCGTCGCCAACAAGTCGGGCGTGGCGCGCACGATCGAGGTGACCAGCTACGCCGAGGTGGTGCTGGCGCCGGCAGCGGCCGACAATGCGCATCCGGCCTTCAGCAAGCTGTTCGTGCAGACCGAGATCCTGCGCGACCGGAATGCGATCCTGTGCACGCGCCGTCCGCGCGCCAAGGAAGAGCAGGCGCCGTGGCTGCTCAACCTGATGACCGTGTACGGCGGCGACCACTCCGAGGTCTCGTTCGAAACCAGCCGCGCCCAATTCATCGGCCGCGGCAACAGCGTGGCCACACCGCTGGCGCTGCAAGCCGCCACCGGCCAAACCGTCGTTCCCGCGCAGGCGGGAACCCCATTTGGCCTGGGTGGCGCCGAGGGTTCTGTCCTTGACCCGGTAGTCGCGATCCGCCGCACCGTCACGCTGCAGCCCGACCAGGAGCTCACACTCGACCTGGTGCTGGGCGCGGCCGAAACGCGCGAGGCCGCGCTGCACCTGGTCGGCAAATACCAGGACCGCCACCTGGCCGACCGCGTGTTCGAGCTGGCCTGGACCCACAGCCAGGTGATCCTGCGCCAGCTCAACGCGAGCGAGCCGGACGCGCAGCTGTACAGCCGCCTCGCGAGCAGCGTCATCTACCCCAACCCGGCCCTGCGCGCCGATCCGGCGGTCATCGCGCGCAACCAGCGCGGCCAGTCGGGCCTGTGGGCGTACGCGATTTCGGGCGACCTGCCGATCGTGCTGATGCAGATCCGCGACGCCGCCAACATCGAGCTGGCGCGCCAGCTGGTGCAGGCGCACGCGTACTGGCGCCTGAAGGGACTGGTGGTCGACCTGGTGATCTGGTACGAGGATGTGAGCGGCTACCGCCAGGCGCTGCACGACCAGATCATGAGCCTTATCGCATCCGGCGCCGACGCCCAGTCGATCGACCGTCCGGGCGGCGTGTATGTGCGCCTGCTCGACCAGATCCCGAACGAGGACCGGGTGCTGATGCAGTCGGTCGCGCGCGTGGTCCTGTCCGACGAACGCGGCAGCCTGGCGGACCAGTTGCGCCGCGCGGCCGCGGCGAAGGGCCTGGCACTGCCGCTGCTGGCCCCGCAGGCGCAGCCGGGCGAAGCCGTGGCCGGGCATGCGCCGCCGCTGGCGGCGCCGCAACTGGCGCTCGACAACGGTTTCGGCGGCTTCAGCCTCGATGGCCGCGAGTACGTGATCCGCACCGGTGCGGCGCGCACCCCGGCCCCATGGTCCAACGTGCTGGCCAGCCCCACTTTCGGCAGCGTCGTGTCGGAAAGCGGGCAGGCCTACACCTGGAGCGAGAACGCGCACGAATTCCGCCTCACGCCATGGGAGAACGACCCGGTATCCGACCGCGGCGGCGAAGCGTTCTACATCCGCGATGAACAGAGCGGCCAGTTCTGGTCGCCCACAGCATTGCCGGCGCCGTCCGGCGGCGAATACCTGACGCGCCACGGTTTCGGCTACAGCGTGTTCGAGCACACTGCGCACGGCATCCACACGGAACTGCGCACCTTTGTCGCGCTCGACGCGCCGCTCAAGTATTCGGTGCTCAGGCTGCGCAACGACGGCGCCACCCCGCGCCGGCTGTCGGCCACCGGCTACGTCGAGTGGGTGCTGGCCGACCTGCGCGCGAAGTCCGCGATGCATGTGGTGACCGAGCTCGATCCGGTCAGTGGCGCGCTGTTCGCGCGCAACGCCTACAACACCGAGTTTTCGAGCCGCGTCGGCTTCTTCCACGTCGATGCCGAACACGTGGCGCATACCTGCGACCGCCTCGAATTCATCGGGCGCAACCGCAGCCTGGCAAAGCCCGCCGCACTGGAGCGCGCCGCGCTGTCGGGCCGCTGCGGCGCGGCGCTCGATCCGTGCGCCGCGCTCCAGGTGATGCTGGAGCTTCAGCCGGGCGAGGAACGCGAGCTGGTATTCATGCTTGGCGTGGGCGGACGGCGCAACCTGGACGCCAGCGGCGTGGTGCAGCGCCACTGCGGCCCGGGCGCCGCGGCAGCCGCATTCGACAAGGTGCGCGACTATTGGGACGAGACCCTGGGCGCGGTGCGCATCGAGACGCCCGAGCCGGCGATCGATGCGATCGCCAACGGCTGGCTGATGTACCAGACCATCGCCTGTCGCATGTGGGCGCGCAGCGGCTACTACCAGTCGGGTGGCGCGTTCGGATTCCGCGACCAGCTGCAGGACGCCATGGCGACGATCCACACGCGCCCCGAACTGCTGCGCGAGCAGCTGCTGCTGTGCGCCGCGCACCAGTTTGCGCAAGGCGACGTGCAGCACTGGTGGCACCCGCCGTCGAACCGCGGCGTGCGCACGCGCTGCTCCGACGACTACCTGTGGCTGCCGCTGGCCGCGTGCCGCTACGTCGAGGCGACCGGCGAGTTGGCGGTGCTGGACGAAGCCGCGCCTTACCTCGACGGCCGCGAGCTCAAGCCCGACGAAGAATCGTACTACGACCTGCCGGGCCAGGCGCGCGAGCAGGGCAGCCTGTACGAGCATTGCGTGCGCGCGATCCGGCACGGCCTGCGCTTCGGCGCCCACGGCCTGCCGCTGATCGGCACCTGCGACTGGAACGACGGCATGGACCGCGTCGGCAACCAAGGCCAGGGCGAAAGCGTGTGGCTCGCGTTCTTCCTGGTCGAAGTGCTGCAGCGCTTTGCCGACCTGGCCGAGCGGCGCGCCGACTTCGGTTTTGCCACCACCTGCCGCAGCGCGGCCCAGGTCCTGGTCCACAACATCGAAGAGAACGCGTGGGACGGACAGTGGTACCGCCGCGCGTACTTCGACGACGGCACGCCGCTCGGCTCGCGCAACAACGACGAGTGCCAGATCGACTCGATCTCGCAAAGCTGGGGCGTGCTGTCCGGCGCGGCCGCGCCGGCGCGCGCCGCCAGCAGCATGGCCGCCGTCGATGCGCGGCTGGTGCGGCGCGACGCGGGGCTGGTGCAGCTGCTCGACCCGCCGTTCGACGATGGGCGCCTCGATCCGGGTTACATCCGTGGCTACGTGCCGGGCGTGCGCGAAAACGGCGGCCAGTACACGCATGCCGCGATCTGGACCGCGATGGCCTTCGCGCACATGGGGCAGGGCGAGCGCGCGTGGGAGCTGCTGCGGATGATCAATCCGGCCAGCCATTCCGGTTCGCCCGAGGCCTGCGCGCGCTACAAGGTCGAACCCTATGTGGCCACGGCCGACGTCTACGCGGTGGCGCCGCACGTGGGCCGCGGCGGCTGGAGCTGGTACACCGGATCGGCCGGCTGGCTGTATCGCCTGATCGTCGAGTCGCTGCTCGGGGTGCGGCGGCTCGGCGAGCGCCTGGTGCTGGCCCCGAATTTGCCGGCCGAATGGGACAACTTCCGGTTACACTACCGCTTTCGTAGCGCGGTGTACGCGATTACGGTGCGCGCCGCCCACAGCGACGCGCTGGTGGTGGACGGCAGGCGGCAGCAGGGCAATGTCATCGACCTGGTCGACGACGGCGCCACCCACCTGGTCGAACTGCAGGTCGCACGCCGACAAAAGGCCGCCCTTGAGGCGGATCGCGAAGATATCCAGCATAGAACTACTTCATGAACCAAAAAATGACCACTGCGGCTTGCGCCGCCTTCCTGCTCCTGTCGACCACCGTCCACGCGGCCGACTGGAGCGACACCGCCATCAGCTGGCGTCATGGCGAAGCGTTCCGCGAGCCGTTCAACCCCAGCAAGATCAGCAAGAACATCTTCGCGCTGACCCACGCCAGCGGCTACAAGTACGGCAGTAACTACTTCAACATCGACCTGCTGCAGTCCGACAGCAACGACCCCGGCTCGCTGAACCAGACCGCCGGCGCGCAGGAAGCCTACATCGTGTATCGCCACACGCTCGATATCGGCAAGCTGGCCGAGCGCGAATTCAGGTATGGCCCGGTCAAGGGACTGGGCGCGACCTTCGGCTTCGACTGGAACACCAAGAACGACGTCGGCTACAACTCGCGCAAGCGCATGCTGGTGCTTGGCCCGACCCTGATGTGGGACGTGCCCGGTTTCCTGAACACCAGCCTCCTGTTGATCCGCGAAAGCAACGCACCGAGCGGCGCGTTCCCGCCGATCTCGAACGTGCGCGGCCGCTACACGTACGACACCCACCCGATGCTGTCGGCCAGCTGGGGCATCCCGGTCGCCGACGGCTGGTCGTTCGAGGGCTACATGAACTTCATCGCTGCAAAGGGCCGCGACGAAACCGGCAACCCGACCGGCGCCGAGACCAACCTCGACATGCAGCTGATGTACGACATCGGCGCGCGCTTCGGCCAGGCCAGGAACCGGTTCCGCGTCGGCGTCGAATACCAGCTCTGGAACAACAAGTTCGGCAATACCGAAGCCACCACCGGCAACAAGGGCCAGCGCGCCAGCACCCCGATGGTGCGCGCCGAGTACCACTTCTGATCGCTTTCGCGGCAAGGAATTTCTTGCGGGAATCTCGCTTTTTCGCAAGATTATCTTTTGTCAATTAAGTTGTCGTAAATGACACGCGGGCAGCTGCCCGCGTCAAGGTGTCCAGTCGATGCAATTGCAAAAATTGCATCATGGATACCTCACTTCGTCCCCGCCACCTCGCCTTCCTGTTCGCCGCCTGCTGTGCCGCCGGCGCCTGTGCCGCCACGGCCGACCATAGCGAACTCGAAGCCACCCTGTTCGCGCCTTACAAGGCCGATGCCCGCGCCGGGGCCGGGGCCGCGGCATCCGAAGCGCGCACCTTCACGCTCAATTTCGACTATCCCGGACTGGCCGGCCCGCGCGCGGTACGCTGGCAGCTCGAGCTGATGGCGCCGTCGGGCGCCGTGCTGCAGCGCTGGAAGGGGACCGCGGTCCTGTTCCGCGAGCCGGTTAGCGTGCCGGTTCGCTGGTCCGGCAGCGCACCGGGAGCGCCGCTCCCGGCAGGCATCTACCGTGTGCGGATGCGCGCCGCGGCGCTTGACGCCAGCGCGGCGCGCGTGGTGCCCCGGGGCGAGGAGGTCGAGCAGTCGTGGGAGATCGCGGTGGGCCAAAGCGCCGCGCCCGCGATGCCGCGCTTTGCACCGCTGCCGTCCACGCGTGGGGCGCTAGCCCAGGCCGCGCCAGCGCCGGCGTCGCTGCCGTTCCGGGTCTACCTCGGCAACCTGCACAGCCAGACCAGCGACAGCGACGGCGGCGGCGACCTCGCCACCTGCAAGGGCGCGCAGGATCCGCAGGCCGGCAAGTACGGTCCCGGCGCCGCCTTCGCGTATGCGCGTGGGCGCGGCCTCGACCTGCTGGTCGCGTCCGAACACAACCACATGTACGACGGCTCGGACGGCAGCAACCCGGACGCCGACGCGGCGGCGGCCAAGGCACGCTACCACGCCGGCCTGGCCACGGCCGCCAGGTTCTCGGCCGCGAACCCGGGCTTCCTCGCGGTCTACGCCCTGGAATGGGGCGTGATCAGCAATGGCGGCCACCTGAACATCTTCAACAGCGCCGAGCTGCTCGGCTGGGAACAGAACGCCAGGGGCGAACTGATCGCCGACACGCGCACCCCGCGCAGCGACTACGCGGCGCTCTATACGCTGATGAAGAGCCGCGGCTGGGTGGGCCAGTTCAACCATCCGTCGTATTCGGGGCAGTTCGTCGTCAACGGCGTGTCGCTCGGGTACAGCGCGGACGGCGACGAGGTGATGGCGTTGTGCGAGGTGGTCAACAGTACCGCGTTCTCCAGCAACCAGGCCGAGACCGAGACCCGGCGCAGCAATTTCGAGATCGCCTGCAACAAGGCGCTCGAAGCCGGCTACCACGTCGCGTTCAGCAGCAACCAGGACAACCACTGCGCCAACTGGGGCGCCTCGTACACCAACCGCACAGCGGTACTGGTCCCGGCCGGGAAGCCGCTGACGCAGGCCAGCTTCATCGAAGCGCTGAAGGCGCGGCGCGTGTTCGCGACCATGGACAAGGGATCGCAACTGGTGCTGACCGCGAACGGCCACATGATGGGCGAACGCTTCGCCAACCGGGGGCCCTTGAAGCTCGAGGTGAACTTCGCCAGCACTGCCGGCAAGCAGGTGGCGTCGGTGGCGCTGATGGAAGGCGTCCCGGGCCGCAACGGCACGGTCACCCAGCTGTCGGCGACCAGCCTGACGACCATCACGCCGGCCGCCGGCGCGCATTTCTACTATGCGAAGGTGACGCAGGCCGACGGGAACATCCTGTGGTCGGCGCCGGTGTGGGTGACGCAGGCGGGCCGGGGCGCGAGGGCGCGCCGGTGAAGTACCTGCAACCGGCGGATCAAAAACCGAGGCCCTTGCCCGCCCCCAGCAGGGTCGCGATGCCGAGCACCGCGAAGATCACCGCGGCCAGGCCGTGCACCAGCTTGAGCGGGATCCGGTTGGCGATGCGGTCGCCGAAGTACACTGCCGGCACATTCGCCAGCAGCATGCCGAACGTGGTGCCGGCCACCACCGCCGCGATCGAGCTGTAACGCGCCGCCAGCGCAACCGTCGCCACCTGCGTCTTGTCGCCCATCTCGGCCAGGAAGAACGCGATCAGCGTGGTCAGGAACACCCCCATTTTGGCCAGCGGCGCTTCGTCCTCCTCGATCTCGTCGGGCACCATGATCCACGCCGCCATCGCCAGGAACGACAGGCCCAGCACCCAGCGCATCACGTCCGGCCCGAGCAGTTTGCTGACCAGCGCCCCGACAGCGGCCGCGAACGCGTGGTTGGCGATGGTCGCAACCAGGATGCCGAGGACGATCGGGAGCGGACGGCGGAAGCGGGCCGCCAGCAGGAAGGCCAGCAGCTGGGTCTTGTCGCCGATTTCGGCGAGCGCGACGATGCCGGTTGAAACGAGGAAGGCGTCCATGGGAACGAGCTTGGGAAAAGCGCGGATCATAGCAGAGTCGCGCTCCGTGGGCTCGATGCCACCCTTGTCGATATGGCTTGCGCCGCTCGGCCGTGCGCTATCGCTGCCTGGTCGAAAGTGATATTCTGCTCGCGCCCGGCCGCCCGTCGCGTCCGCCACCCAACGCGAGAGACCATGAAGACAAATGTACTGCGCGCCGCAGCCTGCGCCATCCTCGGCCTGTCGGGCGCGCACGCGTCCGCGCTCGACCCCCTGAGCTACGCGCGTTACGACCAGGTCAGGACGCGCGCGCTGCACATGGACCTGAAGGCCGACTTCGCGCACAAGACGCTGTCCGGCTACGCCGAACTGACGCTCGACTGGCTCGACAAATCGGCGCGCACCCTCGACCTCGACACGCGCGAACTGGCGATCGTCAGGGTCGAAGCGCAAGGCGCGAAAGGCTGGACCCGGGTGCCGTACCGGCTCGACCCGTCCGACAGCGAAAAAGGCCAGGCGCTGCACATCGCCCTCGATGGCCAGCCGGGCAAGGTGCGCATCTGGTACCGCACCGCGCCGAGCGCGTCCGCGCTGCAGTGGCTGACGCCGGCGCAGACCATGTCGGGCAAGCGCCCGTTCATGTTCAGCCAGTCCGAAACCATCAACGCGCGCTCGTGGGTGCCGCTGCAGGACACGCCGGCCGTGCGCTTCACCTACACTGCGCGGATCGACGCGCCGCAAGGCCTGCGCGTGGTGATGAGCGCCGATAATGACCCGGCGGCGACCGGCAAAGGCGGCTGGCGCTTCACCATGCCGCAGCCGATTCCGTCCTACCTGCTGGCGATCGGCATCGGCGAACTGGAGGCGGCCAGCCTTGGCCGGCGCACCGGCGTGTACGCCGAACCGAAGCGCATCGAGGCCGCGCGCTACGAACTGGCCGACACCGAGAAGATGGTCGCCGCCGCCGAATCGCTGTACGGCCCGTATCGCTGGGGGCGTTACGACATGCTGGTGCTGCCGCCGTCGTTCCCGATCGGCGGCATGGAAAACCCGCGCCTGACCTTCGTCACCCCGACCATGATCGCGGGCGACCGCAGCCTGGTCGACCTGGTCGCGCACGAACTGGCGCACAGCTGGTCGGGCAACCTGGTCACCAACGCCTCGTGGAAGCACTGGTGGCTCAACGAAGGCTTCACTACCTACGTCACCACCCGCATCCTGGAGGCGCTGTACGGCGAGGAAGTCGCGCTCGAGAACCTGCAGCTGGAGCAGGAAGAAGCGCTCGAGCTGCTCAAGACCGTGCCGAACGAGAAGCAGGCGCTGCTCACCCGCGACCCGGACACCTCGTCGCAGCACTACACCGACGACGCGCTGGCCTATCCGAAGGGCGCCTGGTTCCTGCGCACGCTCGAGCAGCGCGCGGGGCGGGCGGTGTTCGATCCGTTCCTGCGCGGCTGGTTCGACCAGCACGCGTTTCAAAGCGTGACCACCGGCGAATTCGTGCGCTACCTGCGCGCCAACCTGCTGGACAAGCATCCGCAGGTGATGGGCGACGCGGAGCTCGACGAATGGCTGTACGGCGCTGGCATCCCGGCCACTGCGCAGCGCGCTGTGTCGCAGCGCCTGGCTGCGCTGGACGCGACCCGCGCCGCCTGGCTCAAAGGCGAACTGCCGACCGCGCGGCTGCCGACCAAAGCCTGGAACGCCACCGAGTGGATGAAGTTCCTGAACGATATCGACAACCAGGCCAGTGCCGCGCGGCTGAAGGAACTGGACCAGGCGTTCGGCCTTGCCAAGACCGGCAACAACGAAGTCGCGTTCCGCTTTTATCGCGCGGCGATCCACGCCGGCTACCGTGACATCCGCGTCCCGCTCGAGGCATTCCTGATGAGCGTCGGGCGCCAGAAATTCGTGGTGCCGCTGTACGCGGCGCTGCGCGCCAACCCGGACGACCAGGCCTGGGCCGAACGGATCTACAAGCAGGCGCGCGAGCGCTACCACCCGGAGACGCAAGCCAGCGTCGACAAACAGATGGCCGGAAAACCATAAGGAAGACCAAGAGTGCACTCCATGAACCGCATCGCAGCAGCAATCCTGATCGCTTTCTCGGCCGCCGGCGCGTTGGCGCAGACGCCGGTTAGCCCGGCGGCGGCCCCGGTCGCCGCGCCCGCATACGACCTCGAGGCCGATGTCGCCCGCGTCATGAAAACCTTCGACGTGCCTGGCATCGCGATTGCGGTGGTCAAGGATGGCAAGGTCGTGGCCGCGCGCGGCTTCGGCGTGCGCAAGCTGGGGGAGCCTGCAAAAGTGGACGGCCAGACCCTGTTCGAGATCGCCTCGAATTCGAAAGCCTTCACCGCCGCCGCGCTGGCGATGCTGGTCGACGAAGGCAAGCTGTCGTGGGACGACCCGGTGACCAGGCACCTGCCCGATTTCCAGATGTACGACGCCTACGTCACGCACGAGATGACGATCCGCGACCTGCTGACGCACCGCAGCGGGCTCGGTCTCGGCGCGGGCGACCTGCTGTGGTGGCCGACCACCAACTTCAGCACCGACGAAATCATCCACAAGCTGCGCTACATCCGGCCGTCCACCAGCTTCCGCAACAGCTACGCCTACGACAACCTGCTGTACATCGTGGCCGGCAAGATCATCGCCGCCAAGTCGGGCAAGCCGTGGGGCGAGACGGTGCGCGAGCGCATCCTGCAGCCGGTGGGCATGACCAGGACCACCACCAGCCTGGCGGAGAACGAGGGCAACCCGAACGTCTCGAGCGCGCACAGCAAAATCAACGACAGGATCGCGGCGGTGAAGTCGATGCCGGTACCGAATGCGATCGGCGCGGTCGGGATCAACACCAACGCCGAGGACATCGCGCGCTGGATGAACGTGCTGCTCGACGGCGGCCGCGTGGGCGTGGACGCCAGCGGCAAGGAAATCCACCTGTTCAGTGCCAAGCAGTCGCGCGAAATGTGGACCGCGCAGACGCCGATGAAGATCATGGAACCGAAGGCGCCGCTGGCCGCCACCAAACCCAACTTCTCCGCCTACGGCCTGGGCTTCCAGCTGCGCGACTACCGCGGCCAGATGGTCGCGATGCACGGCGGCGCGCTGCAAGGCTTCTACTCGCGCGTGCTGCTGGTCCCGGAATCGAAGCTCGGCATCGCGATCCTGACCAACGCCGAAAGTGGCGGCGCGCTCAGCGCCCTGCAGTACACGCTGCTCGACCGCTACCTGGGCGTGCAGAACGGTACCGACTGGATCAAGGCGGTGGCCGGCGTCGAGGAAGAGGCGCACGCGAAAGAGATGGCGCGCCTGAAGACCAGCGGCGCCACCCGTGCCGCCAGATCGAAACCGTCGCTGCCGCTGGCGTCCTATGACGGCGACTACGAGGATGCCTGGTACGGCATCGCCACCATCCGGCAATCGGGTGGCAAGCAGCTGCTGACGTTCTCGCGCACGCCGGACCTGACGGGCGAACTGGAGCACTTCCAGCACGACACCTTCATCGTCCGCTGGAAAGAGCGCAACTTCAACGCCGACGCCTACGTCACGTTCTCGCTGAACCCTGACGGCAGCATCGAACGCATGAAGATGAAACCCATCTCCACCGAGACCGACTTCAGCTACGACTTCCAGGACCTGACCTTCGTGCCCGTGAAGAAGTAAAAAATGGGGTCAGAGTAGAATTGTTCGGCAACTTTGGAAGTTTCCAAATAATTCGACTCTGACCCCCATTATTAAGTGGGGTCAGAGTCAAATTGTTGAGCAACTTTGAAAGTTGCCGAACAATTCGACTCTGACCCTACTTTTTAGGGTTTGACGAACTTGAGCGTCATGCGGTCGCTCTCGCCGATCGCGAGGTACTTGTCGCGGTCTTCGTCGCGGTTGGCCAGCGTCGGCGGCAGCGCCCATACGCCGCGCTTGTGCTCGGCGTTGTCCTTCGGGTTGGCGTTGATCTCGGACTTGGCCGCCAGCTTGAAGCCCACGCTTTCGGCCAGCTTGATGACGTAAGCCTCATGCACGTAGCCACTCGAGGCATTCGCGTCCTGCGCCATCGAGACCGGCAGCCGGTGATCGATCACGCCGAATACGCCACCCGGCTTCAGGCTGTCGTAGACGCTTTTGAAGACTGCCTTCATCTTGTCGTCGCCAAACTCGACCCAGTTGTGCACGTTGCGGAAGGTGAGCACCAGGTCGACGCTGCCAGGCCGCGCGAAGTCCAGCGCAGCCGGCGGGTCGAACACGCTGGTCGCGACCTTGTCGTACACCGCCGGATTTGAGTCGAGCTTCTTCTTGAACATCATGCCGTAGCGCTTCGCCGGTTCGATGGCTTCGCCCGCGCCGATCAGCTTGCCACGCTCGCGCAGGTAGGGCGCGAGGATCTCGGTGTACCAGCCGCCCTCGGGCGTCAGTTCCACCACCGTGATGGTCGGTTTGATGCCGAAGAAGGTCAGCGTTTCGTACGGATGGCGGTAGACGTCGCGCGCGACGTTGGCGGGGGCGCGGTGGCCGCTCGCAATCGCTGCCTTGAGCGCATCGTCGGCGTGCGCTGCGCCCGCCAGGCTTGCCGCCATCAGCGCGGCGAGGATCAGTCGTTTCATGGGTATCCAGGTCTCCTTGTGGGCGGGGCAAAAGTGGCGGCCGCCGGTTGCGCCCCGCTGGCGATGATCCGGCAAGCCCGTGTTGTCGTCAAGATAATTGAACGTATGCATGCCAAGCCGCTCCGCCGGACACCCGGACACTGCGCCGGACAGCGCGGACACCCGTTTTCCGGGCCCCCGTTTTCAAAATCAGGCACTTAACCGGTGGCACAAAGATTGCCTATTCAAAAACTTAACTTGCTGCTATGGTTAAGCAGTTTGACTCGTCGGTTCCCAGCCGATATGCGCTGTAAATACATGCGCGGCCATGCCCTCACAAGCCGCAGTCCGAAGCAGTTGATTTCAGGAGACATTATGGAACGTCGTACCTTTCTCAACATCAGCGGCCTGGCTGCCGGGTCAATGCTGGTCCCCGTGTTCGGACGCGCGATTGCCGCCGACGAGCTGCTCAATCCGATGGCGGCCAGCGCCAAGAAGGCGATCGCCGACATCGCGCTGAACGCCGCGACCAAGGCCGGCGCCAGCTACTGCGACGTGCGCATCGGCCGCTACCTGAACCAGTTCATCATCACACGCGACCTGCATGTCGAGAACGTGGCGAACACCGAGTCGGCCGGCGTCGGCGTGCGGGTGATCTGCAACGGCGCCTACGGCTTTGCGGCGACCTCCGACATGTCGCCGGACAGCGTCGCCAACGCGGCGCGCCAGGCGGTCGCGATCGCCAGGGCCAACGCCAGCCTGCAGGCCGAGCCGGTGCAACTGGCCCCGGTGAAGGGCGTCGGCGAAGTGTCGTGGTCGACCCCGATCAAGAAGGACTGGCGCACGGTGCCGATCAAGGACAAGGCCGAGCTGCTGATGGCCGCCAACAAGGCCGGCATGGACGGCGGTGCGAGCTTCATGCAGTCGATGCTGTTCCAGGTGAACCAGCAGAAGTACTTCGCTTCGACCGACGGCTCGTACATCGAGCAGGACCTGCACCGCCTGTGGGCTCCGTTCAGCGCCACCGCGGTCGACAAGGCCACTGGCAAGTTCCGCTCGCGCGCAGGCCTCGGCGCCCCAGTGGGCATGGGCTACGAGTACCTCGACGCGCGGCCCGAGCACAAGATCAAGGCCGCGGGCGGCGTCGCCACGCTGTACACCAATTCGTACGACATGGTCGAGGACGCGCGCGCCGCCGGCCGCGACGCCAGGGCCAAGCTGACCGCCAAGTCGGTCGCCCCGGGGAAGTACGACCTGATGCTCTCGCCGGAACACCTGTTCCTGACGATCCACGAGTCGGTCGGCCACCCGACCGAACTCGATCGCGTGCTCGGCTACGAAGCCAACTATGCAGGGACCAGCTTCGCCACGCTCGACAAGTGGAAGTCGAAGAACTTCAAATACGGCTCGCCGCAGGTCAGCATCGTGGCCGACAAGACCACCCCGGGTTCGCTCGGTGCGGTCGGCTACGACGATGAAGGCGTCCGCTGCAAGCGCTGGGACCTCATCCGCGACGGCATCCTGGTGAACTACCAGGCCACGCGCGACCAGGCCCACATCATCGGCGAAAAAGAATCGCACGGCTGTTCGTACGCGGACAGCTGGAGCAGCGTGCAGTTCCAGCGCATGCCGAACGTGTCGCTCGAAGCGGGCACGAAGAAGCTCACGCCGGACGAGATGGTCAAGGACATCAAGAAGGGCATCTACATCGTCGGCGACGGCTCGTTCTCGATCGACCAGCAGCGCTACAACTTCCAGTTCGGCGGCCAGCTGTTCTACGAAATCAAGGACGGCAAGATCGGCCCGATGCTGGAGGATGTGGCCTACCAGTCGAATACGCAGGAGTTCTGGAACGCCTGCTCGGCGGTGTGCGACCAGCGCGACTGGCGCATGGGCGGATCGTTCTTCGACGGGAAGGGCCAGCCGCCGCAGATCTCCATCGTCTCGCACGGTTCCTCGACCGCGCGCTTTAACGGCATCAACGTGATCAACACCGCTCGCAAGATCGGCTAAGGCAGGGAACCGCACATGAGCATCTTGACCCAGGATCAGACCAAGCGCATCACCGACCGCGTGATGTCCCTCACCAAGGCCGACGAGTGCATCGTCACGGTCGGCGGCAGCCGCACCGGTAACATCCGCTTCGCGCGCAATGCTGTCTCCACCGCCGGCCTGGCCGACGACACCGCGATCGCGGTGCAGGTCGCCTTCGGCAAACGCCAGGGCACGGCCACCATCAATGAGTACGACGACAAGTCGCTCGAAAAGGTGGTGCGCCGCGCCGAGGACCTGGCGCGGCTGGCGCCTGAAAACCCCGAGTTCATGCCGGCCATCGGCAAGCAGGCCTACAAGGGTTCGGAGACCTTCCTCAAGCGCACCGCCGACATCGACCCGGACTACCGCGCGCAGGCTGCGGCCTACGCGATCGAGGCGTGCCGCAAGAACCACCTGGTCGCCGCAGGCTTCTTCACCGACCGCACCGCCTTCGAAACCGTCGCCAACTCGAATGGCGTGTTCGGCCACCAGCAACAGACCTCGCTCGACTTCACCTGCACGGTGCGCACCGAGGACGGGCGCGGTTCGGGCTGGGTGAAACGCTCGGCCAAGGACGTCGCCCGGTTCGACGCGCGCGAAGCGGCCGACGTGGCGATCGAAAAGGCGCTGCGTTCGGTGGATGCCAAGGCGCTCGAGCCGGGCCGCTATACCGTGATCCTGGAGCCGGCCGCCACCAGCGACCTGCTCGGCTACATGCTGTCCGGCTTCGACGCCCGCAGCGCGGACGAGGGCCGCAGCTTCCTGTCGAAGAAGGGCGGCGCCAACCGGCTCGGCGACAAGCTGTTCGACCAGCAGGTCAACATCTGGGCCGACCCGTGGGACAAGGACGTCCCGGTGCTGCCGTGGGACAGCCAGACCATGCTGCCGCGCGAACGCATCGCGCTGATCAAGGATGGCCGCGTGAATGCGCTCGACTACTCGCTGTTCTGGGCCAAAAAGAAGGGCGTGCGCCCGGTCGGCAGCGCCGGCAACATCATCATGGCCGGCACCAGCAAGTCGACCGCGGAGCTGATCGCCAATACCAAGAAGGGCGTACTGGTCACGCGCACCTGGTACATCCGCATGGTCGACCCGCAGTCCGTCCTGCTGACCGGCCTGACGCGCGACGGCACCTTCTACATCGAGAACGGCAAGATCAAGCACCCGATCAAGAACTTCCGCTTCAACGAGAGCCCGGTGACGATGCTGAACAATATCGAGGAGATCGGCCAGCCGGTGGTGATCGGCGGCGACGAAGCGCCGTACTCGATGCTGATCCCGCCGATGAAGGTCCGCGACTTCAACTTCACGTCGCTGTCGGACGCTGTGTAATCACGGCATGGCCCGTAGGGTGGGCACCCTGTGCCCACGCGCAAGCCTGCGCCCAACGAACGTTCGAGTGGGCACCGAGTGCCCACCCTACGCTGCATCTGGAGATTTGAATGGAACGACGTAGCTTTCTAAAAATCGGCGCCGGTACCGCTGGCGCCATGCTGGTCCCGGTGTTCGGCAACGCGATCTGCGCCGAAGAACTGCTTAATCCCCTCGCCGCCAGCTTCAAGAAGTCGCTGGCCGACGCCGCGCTCAACGCCGCCACAAAGGCCGGCGCCAGCTACTGCGACGTGCGTATCGGCCGCTACCTGAACCAGTTCATCACCACGCGCGACCTGAACGTCGAAAGCGTCACCAACACCGAGTCCAGCGGCGTCGGCGTGCGCGTGATCGCGAACGGGGCCTACGGCTTCGCCGCAACCAACGCGATGACGCCGGACGCGGTGGCGAACGCCGCGCGCCAGGCCGTCGCGATCGCACGCGCCAACGCCAGGCTGCAGGCCGAGCCGGTGCAGCTGGCGCCGGTCAAGGGCGTCGGCGAAGTGAGCTGGGCGACGCCGTTCAAAAAGGACTGGCGCGCCGTGCCCGTCAAGGAAAAGGCCGACTTGCTGATCGCCGCGAACAAGGCCGGTCTCGACGCCGGCGCGAGCTTCATGACCGCGAACCTGTTCCAGGTGAACCAGCAGAAGTACTTCGCGTCGACCGACGGCTCGTACATCGACCAGGACATCCACCGCCTGTGGGCGCCTTTGACCGCGACCGCGGTCGACAAGGCGACCGGCCGCTTCCGCTCGCGCGCGGGGCTGGCCTCGCCGGTCGGGATGGGCTACGAATACTTCGATGCGCGCCCCGAGCACAAGATCAAGGCCGCCGGCGGCGTCGCCACGCTGTACACCAACTCGTACGACATGATCGAGGAGGCGCGCGCGGCAGGCCGCCAGGCGCGCGAGAAGCTGACCGCCAAACCGGTGGAGCCGGGCCGCTACGACCTCGTGCTGGCGCCGGAAAACCTGTTCCTGACGATCCACGAGTCGGTCGGCCACCCGACCGAACTTGACCGCGTGCTGGGCTATGAAGCGAACTACGCGGGCACCAGCTTCTGCACGCTGGACAAGTGGCAGTCGAAGAAATTCAACTTCGGCTCCAGGCTGGTCAACGTCACCGGCGACAAGACCACCCCCGGTTCGCTCGGCGCGGTCGGTTACGACGACGAGGGTGTGCCGGCGAGGCGCTGGGACATCATCAAGGACGGGATCCTGGTCAACTACCAGGCCACGCGCGACCAGGCCCACATCATCGGCGAGAAGGAGTCGCACGGCTGCTCGTACGCCGACAGCTGGAGCAGCGTGCAGTTCCAGCGCATGCCCAACGTGTCGCTCGCGGCGGGCAAGGCGCCCCTGACGCCGGACCAGATGGTCAAGGACGTCAAGAAGGGCATCTACATCCTGGGCCGCGGCTCGTATTCGATCGACCAGCAGCGCTATAACTTCCAGTTCGGCGGCCAGCTGTACTTCGAGATCAGGGACGGCAAGATCACCGGGCCGCTGGAAGACGTGGCCTACCAGTCCAACACCCAGGACTTCTGGAACGCCTGCAGCGCCATCTGCGACGAGCGCGACTGGCGCATGGGCGGCTCGTTCTTCGACGGGAAGGGCCAGCCGAGCCAGGTGAGTGCGGTGTCGCACGGGTCCTCGACCACGCGCTTCAACGGCATCAACGTGATCAACACCGGCCGCAAGATCGGCTAAGGAGGCAGCAGCATGAAACAGCTGAACCAGGAAGAAGCGAAGCGCATCGCCGACCGTGTGATTGGATTCTCCAAGGCCGACGAGTGCAGCGTCTCGATCACCGGCAACCGCGTCGGCAATATCCGGTTTGCCCGCAACAGCGTGTCGACCGCGGGCCTGACCGAGGACCTGAAGGTCTCCGTCACCGTCGCCTTTGGCAAGCGCCAGGGCACGGCGGTGGTCAACGAGTTCGACGACAAGTCACTCGAGCGGGCGGTGCGCCGCGCCGAGGAGACCGCGCGCCTGGCGCCGGAAAACCCGGAATTCTTGCCGGCGCCGGGCAAGCAGGAATTCAAGTCCTCGAATACCTTCGCGCGCGCGACCGCCGCGATCGATCCGGAGTACCGCGCCGAGGTCGCGTCGCACGCGATCACGGCAGGCCGCAAGAACAAGCTGGTGACGGCCGGCTTCTTCACCGACAGCACCGGCTTTGAAACCATCGCCAACTCGAACGGGGTGTTCGGCCACCAGGAGTTCACCAACCTCGATTTCACCTGCACCGCGCGCACCGAAGACGGCCGCGGTTCGGGCTGGGTTACGCGTACCGCAGCCGACGCCCGCCATTTCGACGCGCGCGAAGCGTCGGAGGTGGCGATCGAGAAGGCCCTCCGATCGGTCGATGCGCGCGCGCTCGAACCGGGCCGCTATACCGTCATCCTCGAGCCGGCCGCCACGTCGGAGATCGTGGGCCGCATGTTCAGCGCGTTCGGCGCGCGCCAGGCCGACGAGGGCCGCAGCTTCCTCGCCAAAAAGGGCGGCGGCAACCGCCTCGGCGAAAAGCTGTTCGACGAGCGGATCAACGTGTGGGCCGACCCGTGGGACAAGGACGTGCCGGTCACGCCGTGGGACAGCGGCTCGATGCTGGCGCGCCAGCGCATGGATATCATCAAGGACGGCAAGGTCGCCTCGCTCGACTATTCGCGCTATTGGGCGCAGAAGACCGGCGCGCGCCCGACCGCGCGCCATGGCAACATGATCATGGCCGGCGGTAGCAAGTCGCTGGAGGAGCTGATCGCATCGACCAAAAAGGGCGTGGTGGTCACGCGCACCTGGTACATCCGCATGGTCGATCCGCAGTCGCTGCTGCTGACCGGCCTCACGCGCGACGGCACGTTCTACGTCGAGAACGGCAAGATCAAGTACCCGATCAAGAACTTCCGCTTCAACGAGAGCCCGGTCTCGATGCTCAACAATGTCGACGAACTGGGCAAGCCGGTGGTGATTGGCGGGGACGAAGTGCGGTACCAGATGGTGATTCCGCCGATGCGGCTGCGCGACTTCAACTTCACCTCGCTGTCCGACGCGGTGTAGATGGCCAGTTACGATTTCTACTTCACGCGCCTGATGTACGAGTCGGGCGACTGGGACGTGGATATCCGCATGCCCAGCAACGTGCTCAATTCGCTGGTCGAATACACCACCTTGCGCGTCGATCCGGCCGAGCGGATGGTCAACCTGGCCGACCCGAAGATACTGGAGGCGCCGTTCTGCTACCTGGCCGGGCACAAGCTGGTGCAGTTCACGCCAGCCGAGCGCCGGAACTTCGAGCGTTACGTGCGCGGCGGCGGCTTCGTGTTCGTCGACGACTGCAACCATGACATCGACGGCCTGTTCGCCAAGTCGTTCGAGGCTGAACTGGCGAAGATGTTCGGCCCCGGGGCGCTGAAGAAGATCCCGAACACCCATCCGGTGTATTCGAGCTTCTTCCACTTCGACGGCCCGCCGAACACCTCGGTGGAACTGAATGGCTGGGGCGACGACCTGGTGCACGAATACCTGCGGGCGATCGAGGTGAACGGGCGCCTCGGCGTGCTGTACTCGAACAAGGACTACGGCTGCGAGTGGGACTACGACTTTCGCAACAAGCGCTGGCTGGCGGTCGACAACACCCGTTTTGCGGTCAATATCATTCAATATGCGTTGGGAGCGTGAGCAGTGTCGGAACGTGATGCGATAGCCTGGAACGAAGTGGAAGTCGCCGACCTGGCGGCGAAAGTGGATGCCCTGAAAAACAGCATGGCGCGCGTGATCATCGGCCAGCAGGACGTGGTCGAACTGCTCGTCACCTGCCTGCTCGCCGGCGGCCATGCGCTGGTGGAGGGCGTGCCGGGGCTGGGCAAGACGCTGCTGGTCAAGTCGCTGGCGCAGGCCACCGACATGCAGTTCCGCCGCGTGCAGTTCACGCCCGACCTGATGCCCTCGGATATCGTCGGCACCGAGATCCTGGAGGAGGACACCACCACGCGACAGCGCGTGTTCCGTTTCCAGCAGGGCCCGGTGTTCACGCAGGTACTGCTGGCCGACGAGATCAACCGCGCGCCGCCGAAGACGCAATCGGCGCTGCTCGAAGCGATGCAGGAACGCGCGGTCACCTTCGCCGGGACGACGCACCAGCTGCCGCGCCCGTTCTTCGTGCTGGCGACCCAGAATCCGATCGAACAGGCCGGCACCTACCCGCTGCCGGAAGCGCAGCTCGACCGCTTCCTGCTGCGCATCGACGTCGGCTATCCCAGCGAGGACGAGGAGGTGGCGATGGTGTCGGCGACGACGCGCGCCGGGCTGCTCGATGCCCAGCCCGCGATGGACGTGGCAAGCCTGCTGCGCCTGCAGCAGCTGGTGCGCGACATCGAGGTCAACGAGCGCCTGGTGCGCTACGCGACCCGCCTCGTGCGCGCCACGCGCCCGGCCGAAACCACGGTCGCCGCGGTGAAGAGCCACGTCGGCTGGGGCGCCGGCCCGCGCGCCGGGCAGGCGCTGGTGCTGGCGTCGAAAGCGCGCGCGCTGATGCACGGCCGGCTGGCCGTGACGCGCGAGGACATCGGTGCGATGCTGATGCCGGTGCTGGCGCACCGCGTGCTGCGTAACTTCGAGGCCGAAGCGGACGGCGTCGCGATCGCCGGCATCCTGCAGGCGCTGCGCAGCGAGATCAAGGTCGACTAGATTGGCTTTGGCAAGCTCCGCGCTGGTCGCGCACACGACTGACCTCGAGCTCGTGATCCGCCACGTGCTGGCGGGCCTTGGGCACGGCGTCCACGCCGGGCGCGAGCGCGGCGCGGGCGTCGAGTTCTCGGAGTACCGCGCGTACGCGCCGGGCGACGAGTGGCGCCGCGTCGACTGGAAACTGATGGCCCGCGCCGACCGCTATTTCGTGCGCGAGGCCGAACGCGACAGCCACGTCGCGGTGTGGCTGGTGCTCGACGCCACCGCCTCGATGGCCGAGCCTAGCCGCAGCATCGCGGGGCTCGACAAGCTGTCCTACGCACGCACTATCCTCGCCTGCATTGCCGCGATCGCGCAGCGCCAGGGCGACGCCTTCGGGCTGGTGGTGCTGGCTGGAGGGCGCGCCCAGTTCACGTCCGCCACACGCGGACCGCGGCAGTTGCAGCGCGTGCTTTCCCAGCTCACCCGTGCCGTCGCGGCGGGAGCCTTGCCAAGCGCCGGCACGCTGCGCACGGCCCTGCATTTCGCCAGCTCTCCCGCCGTCGTGTTCGCGGCCAGCGACTTCCTCGACTGGCCGTCCCCACTGTCCGAAGCGCTGCTGCGCTTGCGCCACATGCGCCACGACGTGCGCGCCCTGTGCCTGCAAACCCAGGCCGAGTGCGATGCGGGCTTCGACAGCGCCGCTGCGTACCGCGATCCGGAACAGGGCGCGGGCGTATTCCGCTTCGGTGCCGACCTGCGCGACGGCTACCGCCGCAACCGCGAGCGCCATTTCGCCGATGTGCTTGCGCAGGGCCGCAAGCACGACGTGCCGGTGGTGAGCGCGACGATCGAACAGCCGCCGGTGGACGTGCTGCGCCTGTGGCTGCGGCAAAGGGGGCGCGCATGAGCAGCTTGTGGTGGCTGGCGTTGGCGCTTGTCGCGCTGCCGCTCTGGTGGCATCGCCAGAAGCGCGAGCAGGCAAAGGCAAAACTGCTGGCCACGGCGCGCTTCCTGCCTGGCGCCGAACCAAAGCAGGTCCGCGTGTGGCGCTGGAACGATCCGATCCTGCTGCTGGTGCGCTGCCTGCTGCTGGCCTGCCTGGCCGCATGGCTGGCCGACCCGGTGATTGCCTGGCGCCGCGACACGGTGCTGGTGGCGGCCGGGGCCGGCAAGGCGTGGGTCGAACGCCAGGTCGCCGACGCCCGGTTTGGCGGGGCGGAGCGGGTCACGCTGCCGGCCGCCGAACTGCTGCCGTGGCTGCGGGCGCACGAGCGCGAGTGGCGCAGCGATGCGCGCCTGCTGGTCGTTGGCGATGTGCCGATGCCGGCGGTGCAGCCATCGTTCAGCCATCGGGTGGAATTGCGCACGCAGTCGATGCCGGTCCCGAAGGCCGAACGCCATGTCGCGATCGTCAGTGGACGCGCGGCCGAATGGCGCCGGATGCTCGCGTCGCTGGACGGCCCGCAGCGCTTCGTGATCCAGGATGCGCCCGATGGCACGACGGATCTCGTCATCTGGGACACCGCGCAGGCGCCGCCGGCCGGCCTGCGCGCCCCGCTCTGGTGGGTAGGCGACACGGCAGCGTTCCCGGAACTGGCGAGCGCGAAGGAAGTCGATGGCATGCGCTACGCCGACAGCGTGCGCGGGCGCTTGTGGACCGCCGCCGCGTGGCCGCCGCAAGATGCCGGCGGGGCGCGCAAGCTGTTCGAGGCCTGGCAGCAGCTGCATTACCAACCCGTGGCGTTCACGGCGCCATCGCAAGTGCTGGTGGCCGCGAATGGCGCCGGTGGCCAGCAGGCGTCCGGCGCGCTGCGCGAGATGCTGATGATCGCGCTGGCCGCGCTGTTTGTGCTGGAAAGGATACTGGCCCATGTCCGCCGGCGCTGACCTGTCCAGGCGGATCTGGCGCACGGTGCTGCTGCGCCGCACGCCGGCATGGCTCGCCGGCGTGCTGCCCTGGTGCGCGCTGCCGTCCGTGACGGGCCTGCTGGCCTGGTCAGGCTGGGTTGCATGCGACGCGTTGCGGTTGCGCAGGCGAACACTGGACGAATGGCCACGCTGGCTGGACGACGCGGTGCCGGAGCTCGAGGACAGTTCCACGCTGCTGGTGCAGGCCAGGTCCCCGGTGGCGCGGCTGCAGCAGCAACGCATGCTGGCCCGGCTTTCCGCGAGCGTGACACCCGCCCGCATGCGCGCGATCGCGCGTTCCGTGACCGGGCATGGCTTCGGCTGGGCCGCGATCAGCGCGCTTGCCGCGGCCGCGCTGTGGGCAGCGGGAACCTCCGGACACAGCGCTCCCGCCGCTGCCGGCGCCAAAGCGCTGTCCGCGGCCGTCTTGCCGGAACCTGTACTGTTCGTACGCGTGGCGCCGCCCGGCTACACCGGCGTGGCCGCGTTCGAGTCGGCCGCGCGCGACCTGCAGGTGCCGGAGGACAGCCTGGTCGAGTGGTGCCTGAAGGACCCGCGGGCCGGGGAGGCGGCGCTCGAGCTGAGCGACGGCCAGGTGCTCAAACCGGGCGCCGGCTGCGCGCGCTGGACCGCTGCCGAATCGATTTTCTGGCGCTGGCGGGGGGCCCGTTACAATCTGCGCGTCACCCCCGACCAGCCGCCGCAGGTCACCGTCTCTGCGCCGGCCAGTATGGTGCATGAACTGCCGCCCGACGCGAAGACTGCGGGCATGGCCATTTCCGTGCGCGACGATTACGCCGTCCGGCGCGCGACGCTGCACCTGACGCTGGCGCGCGGCAGCGGCGAGAACATCCGTTTTTCGGACCGCGAAATGCCGCTCCCCGAGTCGAGCGACCGGCGCGTGCGCGCGTGGTCAAAGCAGTGGACGCTCGCGGACCTTGGCATGGAACCGGGCGACGAACTGTATTTTTTCGTGCGCGCCACCGACAATGCGCAGCGGCCGCATACCGTGCAGTCGCCGACCTACACCTTGCGCTTGCCTGCCCCTGCGGCTGCCGAGGAGGAGGAAACGTCCGCGCTGCCGGCGCTGGCCAGGCCGGAGAGCCTGCGCAGCCAGCGCCAGGTCATCATCGACACCGAACAGCTGGTGGCGGACATGAAGGCGGCGCGCCGGATCGCGCCGGCGGTGGTGCGCGAGCGCAGCGAGTCGATCGCCTCCGACCAGGCGGCGCTGCGCCGCCGCTACGGCCAGTTCCTGGGCGAGGAATCGTCATTGTTCGGCGGCGCCGGGCATGACGACGACCACAAGGGCGGCAAGCAGGACATCCTGCACGAGTTCGGCCATGCGCACGACCAGGCCGAGAACGCGACGCTGTTCGACGAAGCGACCAAAAAGGTGCTGCGGCGTGCGTTGGCCGCGATGTGGGACGCCGAGAAAGCGCTGCGCGCGGTGACACCGATGACCGCGCTGCCGCCTGAATACAAGGCGCTGGAGGCGATCAAGGAGCTGCAGCAGGCCGACCGCATTTACCTGCACAAGACGGCGTTCGCGCCGCCGGCGATCAAGGAGGACCAGCGCATGAGCGGCGACGTGGTTGGCGCCGCCAGCTACAAGCGCGAACAGGGCGCACCGTCCGAAACGGTGCCGGCGCAGGTGCGCGAGCTGGTGCAGTCGCTGGTCGGGGACGGCCCGTTGCCCGCGCTGTGGAGCCGCGGCGCGCATGACTGGGTGCGCGAACGCATCGCCAGCGACGAACAACGCCTGGCGGCCCAGCGCGCGATCCAGGACGTGGCCGACGGCTGCGTCCCGTGCCGCGCCACCTTGCGTGCCTGGCTGCGCGGCGCCATCGCCAGGCCGCCGGTCCTGCTGCAGGCCAGGCCGGTCGCGGATACCCCGTTCGAACAGGCGTGGCGCGCGGAGGTGAAGAAATGATCGTGCTCATTGCAGTGGCGGGCGCCGCCAGCGCGCTGGCGTATTGGTGGCGCCGCGAGTGGATCGATGGACTGCTCGCCGCGGTTGCGGCGCTGGCACTGGCGCTGCTGGCGCAGGGCTACACGCTGCCGGGCGAAAGCGGCGCAACCGTCGCCGTCGACCGCGACACGCTGCCGGCATCGCTCGCCGGGGCCAGGGCGTTGACGCTGGCCGGCGACGGCTTGCGCGACGCGCAATGGCGCGACTTGCCGGCCCGCCCACTGGACTGGAGCGTGCCTTCGTCGGAGGTGATCCGGCTCGACTTTCCGCGCGAGCTCGCGCTCGGACGCATGTTCACGTTGTCCGTGCACCGGTCGACGCGCGCACCCGGCCGGCTGCAGCTGTTGGCCGAAAACGGACAAGTGCTGGCCGACGCGCGCGGCGCGGGCGACCTGGGCGTGCAATGGCTGCCGCCGGTGGCCGAGCCGCTGGTGCTGCAGGCGCGCCTGCTCGACGGGTCCGGCAAAACGCTCGCGCAAGGGCCGGTACCGCTCACCGTGCGCGACCCCGTGCCGCTGCAGGTCCAGGGGCGCTTCAGCGCTCCGTCGTTCGACCTGCGCGTGCTCGACCAGCTGCTCGCCGACAGCAACGCCCTCATCGACTGGCAGGTCACGCTCGGCAAGACGGTCACGCGCAGCGAAGCCGCGCGCACTGTAATGGCGGCGCCGAACCTGCTGCTGGTCGACGCCGCGTGGTTCGAGCGGGCGCCGCAGCAGGCGCGCGCTGCGTTGCTGGACAGGGCCGGGCAGGGAACGGCCTTGCTGGTCCTCGGCGCAAACGCCAGCGATGCCGGCCTCTGGTCGCGCGTCCTGCAACTTAAGCTAACGGCGCAGCCCGCAGACCGGCAGGTCGGCGCACCACTGGCGATGAGCGGCGCCAGCCTGGCGCCCGGCGCGCCGGGCAGCGGCGACTGGACCATGGTGGACCCGGTGCTGTGGACCAGGCCATGGCACAAGGGCCGCATCGGCTGGCTGGCGGCCGCCGACTGGCACCGCTACGCGATCACCGAACCGCAGGCGCTCGCATCGTGGTGGCAGGGCGTGCTCGACCGGCTCGGCGTGCAGCATACGGCGGACGTGGCCTGGCTGCCCCCGGCCGAGATGCCGCTGCCGGGCCAGCGGCTGGAGGTCTGCGCGCAGGGCGTGCGCGGCGCCGTCGCCTTCCCGGACCTTGGCCAGGCGCTGGCATGGCAGCGGCGGCCCGACCGGGCCGACGCGTCGTGCGTGGCGGTGTGGCCGCGCAAGCCAGGGTGGCTCCGGATGCAAACGCAGGGACGCGAGCCGGAGCAGGGCAGGGTGTACGTGTTTGCTCCCGGCGATTGGCCGATGTGGCAGGCGGCCGAGCGGCGCGATGCCACCGCGCGCTATGCCGCCCGCACCCCGGTGCGCGCCACTGCAGCCCGGAGGCCGCTGCCGGGCTGGCCTTTCGCGCTGGCGTTCGTCCTGTCGATGCTGGCCTTGTGGTGGCGCGAACGGCGCTGAGCGCGCTCCAAAACCTGCGCTCCAAAACCTGTTAACTCAGACAGGTGAGATTGCCTAGAGGAAATACTGCATAGTAACCTGCCCCTTTGCTTGCAGAACCCAACCGGAAAGGCATCCCATGGAGCTGGTCTATAAAAACGAAAAACGTCTGTTCCCGATCATGCTGGCGCTCTCGGTGCTGGCCTGGATCGCACTGGTGCTCGGCACCTTCGGGGTGGCACTGCTCTATGCGCTGCTGTTTTTCCTGGGTTACTGCTTCGCCCAGTCGGCGCTCATTTCCTACATCAAGGGAACCGGCGTGCGCATCACCGGCGACCAGTTCCCGGACCTGAAACGGCAGGTTTCGGCCTGCTGCGCCAAGCTTGGGCTGGACCAGGAGCCGGACGCGTACCTGCTGCAGATGGGCGGCACGCTCAACGCCTTCGCGACCCGCTTCCTCGGCCGCGATTTCCTGGTGCTGTATTCGGAAGTCGTCGACGGCCTGGCCGACAATCCGGATGCGCTCAACTTCTACATCGGCCATGAGATCGGCCACATCAAGCGCAAGCACCTGACCTGGTCGACCGTGCTGCTGCCGGCGTCGCTGCTGCCGCTGGTGGGCGCGGCCTATTCGCGGGCCCGCGAATACACCTGCGACCGGCACGGCCTGGCCGCCTGCGACAATGCGGTCAGCGCCGAGCACGGGCTGGCAGTGCTGGCGGCCGGCGGCAAGCGCTCGCGCACCATGAACAACAGCGCGTTCATCGAACAGTCGCGCGATTCGGAGGACTTCTGGATGTCGTTCCATGAGCTGGTTGGCGACTACCCATGGCTGGTCAAACGGATGGGCGCCGTGCGCGCGCTGGCGGCAGGGCAGGAGATCAGCCAGCCGAGCCGCAGCCCGCTGGCGGCGCTGCTGGCGCTGTTCGTCCCACGCCTGGGGCCCGGCGGCGCCGGCGCGGTGGTCACCATCGCGATGATCGGCGTGCTGGCGGCAGTCGCGATCCCTGCTTACCAGGGCTATACGCAGAAAGCGAAGGTGGCGGCGGCGTACGCGGTCGGGCGCACTGCTGCGTCCAGTGTCGAAAACTACGTGGTGGGGCACCAATACTCGGTGCCCGATACGCTGGCGCAGGCCGGAGTGGAGGAGCGTCCCGCCAACGCTGCGGTCGAGCAGGTCCAGCTCAATTCGCAGAACGGCGAGGTGCGCGTGCTCACGCGCCTGATGTCGGATCACGGCCAGGGCGTGCTCACGTTTACGCCCTCGCTCGGCCCCGACAAGCGCATCGCCTGGCACTGCCGCGCCGAGGACATCGCCGTGCAGGCGCTGCCGCAGGACTGCCGCTAGTCCTGGTGGTCGCGCATCCATTCCTTCAGGGCGTTGACCCAGCGCTTCGCAGGCAGGTTCATGCGCCGCCTGATCTCGCCCGCGCGCTCGTACAAGGCGCTGAAGTCGACCTGCGGCGCGTTCTTGAACGCGATGACCACGATGTTCGCGTCATGCACCTCGGGCAGCCAGGCCACCGCGTCGAAGACTTCCTCCATCGCCTTCAGGTTCTTGTCGTAGTTGCTCAAGTCGCCGAATAGGTTGGTCGTCATGATGCCGTCCGGCGCCAGGCAGTCGTAACAGGCCTGGTAGAACTCGGGCGTGTCGAGCACAGGGCCGCGCGCCTCTTCGTCATACAGGTCGACCTGCAAAACGTCGACGCTGTTGCGGTTGGCAGGATCGAGCACGAAGTCGAGCGCGTTCATCTCGCGCACCGCCAGGCGTTGGCCGTCGTCCGGCAGCCCGAACAGCGCGCGGCAGATCGCGATCACGTTCGGGTTCAGTTCGACCGCGGTCACGCTCGCGCCCGGGAAGCGCTGGTAGCAGAACTTGGTCAGCGCGGCGCTGCCAAGGCCCAGCTGCACGATGTGCCTGGGCGCTTGCTGGAACAGCATCCACATCATCATCATCTGCACGTATTCGAGCTCGATCGCCTCGGGCTGCGACAGCCGCATCGCGCCCTGCACCCATGAGGTGCCGAGGTGCAGGAAGCGCACGCCTTCGAATTCGGTGATGGTGGCCGGCGGATGGCCTGGCTGGGTGTAGCGGGAGTCGGTAGGGACGGACATAATGCGGGAATCGGCTGCGAAAGCCGATCTTACCAGACCGCCGGCCGGCCCCTCGGTGCTTCAAGGCGTGCCGTTGCGGCCGTGTTCGAGGAACCCGGGCCGTTCGCCGAGCCGTTCGAACCAGCTGCGCAGCGCCGGGTAATCCGGCCGCTCCATCGGGGTCATCAGCCAGCGGTTGACCGACAGGCCGAGTACGACATCGGCCAGCGTGAAGTGCTCGCCGGTGACGAATTGTCCTGTCGAGCACAGCTGGGCTTCCAGCATGCCGACGTGCCGGTTCCAGTTGCCGACACTGGCCGCGACCTGCGTCGCATCGGTGTGCGCGGGACTGTTCCTGACCAGCGCCATGAAGGCGTAACGCCACGCGTTGTTGAGCTCCGTGGCCTGCCAGTCCATCCACTGCTCGACCCGCGCGCGCTGCCGCGCATCGGTCCCGAGCAGTACGCTGCCCTGGCCCTGCGCGCAAAGGTAGCGGCAGATGGTGTTCGATTCCCACAGCACGAAACCGTCGTCGACGATCACCGGCGCCATCGCATTCGGGTTGAGCCGCGCAAAGCTGTCCTGCCACTCCTCGCGTTCGTAGGAGCGTCCGGTCTCGGCACATGTCCACAGCACTTTGCGCACGTTGATCGAGGACGCCTTCCCGATGATCCTCAGCATTGGTCGCCTTTCATTGTGGGTTGGCCGAGCGCGCGGGCAGGATCAGCGTCACCGCGAGACCGCCGCCGTCCCGGTTGCCCAGCGTGATGCGCCCGCCGTGCGCCTCGGCGATTTCGCGCGCGAGCGCCAGCCCGAGCCCGGTGCCGCTGCGCTTGGTGGAATAGAACGGCACCAGCGCGTTGGTCAGCACCGCGTCGTTCATGCCGCTGCCCCGGTCCAGCACGTCGATGCGCGCCACGTCCTGCAGGCGCCGGACCTGCAGCAGGACGTGTTCCGGCGCCGAGCCCGACTCGTGCGCGTTCTTCAGCAGGTTGAGCAGCGCCTGCTCCATCTGGGCCGGGTCGATGTACGCCGGCTCCGCCGGCAGCTCGCCGTCCAGCGTGAACCGGACTTGCGCCGCGAGCCGCTCGACGAACCCGTCCCAGCGGCAGGCTTCGAGCCGCGGCGTGGGCAGCTTGGCGAAGCGCGCGTAACCGAGGATGAAGCTCTCGAGGTGGCGGGTGCGCTCGCCGATCGTCTCGAGGATCTGCGGCAGGCGCTCGGTCTGGCCGCGCCGCACCAGTTCCGCGCCCGAATGCGCGAGCGACGCCAGCGGCGCCAATGAATTGTTCAGCTCATGGCTGATCACCCGGATCACCTTTTTCCAGGTCTGCACCTCCTGGCGCCGCAATTCGGCGGTCAGCTGGCGTAGCAGCAGCAGCTCGTGCCTGCGTCCGTTCAGGCTGAAGCTGCTGCGCGCGAGGTGGTACACCTCTTCCTGTTCGCCCTCGCCGGTGCTGAACAGCCCGTCGCCGCCGCGCGCCAGCGCTTCGCCCAACGCCGGCGCCGCCAGCTCCAGCAGCTGGCCGAGCTGGTGGCCCTCCAGCTTGCGGCCTTGCGCCAGCAGCTGGCGCGCCGCGGTGTTGGCGTAGACGATGGTGCCGCTGGCGGCGCCGGCGCCCGCCACCAGCAGCATGGCGACCGGGGTGTTTTGCACCATTGTGTCGAGCAGCAGTTCGCGTTGCACCAGGTCGAGCCGCTGCCCGCGCAGCACGTCACCGAGCGCGTTGTGGGCGGCGATCAGGTCGGCCAGTTCGTCGTTCTGCTGCCAGTGCAGGCTGAACGAAAAATCGCCGTCCCGGTAGCTCGCCACGGTCCCCTCGAGGGCGCGAAACAGCGACAGGATCGGCTGGATCTGCGAGCGGACCGTGATGATCGCGATCGGCACCACGCACGCGAGGCAGGCCGCGAACACCGCCCACGGCCGGCCAGGCAGCAGCTGGTCGAGCCACAGTGCGATGACGATGCCCATCGCCAGCAGCGTGCCGACCAGCGCCGAAAAGCGCGTCACCAGCGAGAGCCGGATGCCCTTGGGGCGCGACGCGATGGCGTTGCTCATGCGGCGCGCGGGATGCCCAGCCGTTCCATGCGCCGGTACAGCGCCTGGCGCGACAGGCCCAGCTCGGCGGCGGCCTGCGCGACCACGCCGCCGGCGCGCGCCAGCGCCCCGGCGATCGCATCACGGTCCGGTTCCGCCTCGCCCGCTGGCGCCGGCACGGCGGCCGGCAGCCCGAGGTCGGCGACCTTGATCATGTCGCCCGCGGCCAGCAGGGCGGCGCGGGCCATCACGTTTTTGAGTTCGCGCACGTTGCCGGGCCACGCGTGCGCCAGCAGCGCCGCTTCTGCCAGCGGGTGCAAGGTTTTGCCGCGCGGGAGGAAGCTCGCCGCCAGCGGCAGGATGTCGCCCGGCCGCGCCGCCAGCGGCGGCAGGCGCAGCTCGATCACGTTCAGGCGGTAGTAGAGGTCTTCGCGGAAGGTGCCGGCCCGGATCATCGCGGCCAGGTCGGCGTTGGTGGCGCTGATCACGCGCACCTTGACCTGGCGCTCGCGGTTCGAGCCGAGCCGCTCGAAGCGCCCGGTCTCGAGCACGCGCAGCAGCTTCATTTGCCCGGCCAGCGGCAGGTTGCCGATCTCGTCGAGGAACAGCGTGCCGCCGTCGGCCGCCTCGAATTTGCCTTCGCGCGCTTTGGAGGCGCCGGTATAGGCGCCCGCATCGGCGCCGAACAGTTCGGCCTCGATCAGCTCCGCCGGCAGCGCGCCGCAGTTGAGCACCACGAACGGCCCGTCGGCCACCTGCGAGTTGGCCTTGACGATGTCGGCGATGCGCTCCTTGCCGGTGCCGTTGGGGCCCGTGATCAGCACCGGCACGTCGGCGCGCGCGACCTGGCAGGCCAGGCCGAGCACCCGTTCGGTGGCCGGGTCGGCCCACACCAGGCCGCGCAGGTCGAAGCCCTGTTCCAGCTCGCGCCGCGCGCGCCGTTCGCGCTGGACGCGCTGGGCCAGCGCGCGGTTGGCCTGGCCCAGCTCGACCAGGTTGGTGACGGTGGCCAGCAGCCGGTCGTCGTTCCACGGCTTGGACAGGTAGTCGGCGGCGCCGGCCTTGACCAGGTCGACGGCCGCGTCGAGGTGGGTCCAGGCGGTGAGCAAAATCACCGGCAGGTCGGGGTGGCGCGCGCGGATCGCGCGGAACAGCGCCACGCCTTCGTCGCCCGAGGTGGTGTCGGCGCTGAAGTTCATGTCCTGGATGACCAGGTCGACCGGCTCGCGTGCGAGCAGCGCCAGTCCCTCGCTTGGCGAGGCCGCGCGCAGCGCCGCGATGTCGTGCAGCGAGAACAGGACCTCGAGCGCGATCGCGACGGCGGCGTTGTCGTCAATGATGAGTACGGTGGGCATGGACGCTAGCATACCATTGCCGAAACGGCATCAGGCACTGCGGGTCGCCAGCGCCGGCGAGATGCTCGCCGCGCGCCACGCCGGACCGTAGGTGGCGACCAGCCCGAGCGCCCAGAATACGGTGGCGCCGACCACCAGGTAGGCGACCGGCAGGCGCGCCATCTCCAGCTTGCTGACCATCAGGTGGTTCAGCGCGAGGCCGAGCAGCACGCCGCCGAACACCCCGCTGCTGGTGATCAGGAGGTTCTCGGTGATGAAGTAGCGCACGATGTCGGCGCGGCGCGCGCCCAACGCGCGGCGCACCCCGATCTGCTTGCGGCGCTGCGTGACCCACAGGCTGGCCATGCCGACGATGCCGCTGGCGGTAATCAGGAGCAGCAGCACCGACACCGTAACGAGCATCCACGACAGCGCGACGTCGGCGCGGTAGCGCTCCTTGCGGTCCTTGTCCATCGTGCTGGTGTACAGGATCAACGGCGTGGCGGTCGAGCGGCGCAGGGCTGCTTCGGCCTCCTTGATCACGCGGTCGCGCTGGCCCGGCTCGGCGCGGATCGCGTACAGCGTGCCGGGATTGCCGTACAGGCGCGCGGGCAGGATGGCCGACCACTCGCCGCGCTCGCCCACATTGGTGTGGGCAGTCTGGAAGCGCTCGACCACGCCGACGATCTGCGTACCGATCGCGTCCTCGCCGGTACCGAAGTACATGGTCTTGCCGATCGCCGACGCGCCTGGCCACAGCTTGTCGGCCAGCGGTTTGGTGATGATGACCAGCTTCGGCAGCTCGTTGCTCTCGTTCTCGTTCTGGTCCCTGGTCTCCTCCGGCAGGAAGTCGCGTCCCTCGACCAGTTTCAGGCCGAAGGTCTTGACCAGCGAGTCGGCCGAAAAATAGGTCGATGCGATCGCGCTCTCGCGCTGCTGTTTGCGGTCGAGCGCGACGCTGTTGTTGCTGCCGCTGCGCGACAGCGGCATCTGCGACAGGTTCGCGACCGCGGCCACGCCGGCCACCGCACGCAGCACGTCGGCCTCGCGCTTGATCGTTGCCAGTTGCTGCTCCGGGCCGTCATTGTTCAGGTTGCGGACCGAGATGTAGAAGGTCGAGTGCTCGTCGGCGACGCCGGACGGGCGCGCCGCGACCGCGCGCCGTTCGCTCACGACGTGCAGCGCGTTGGCCAGGATTGCCAGGCTGAGCGCGACCTGCAGCGCGACCAGGATCGGACCGGTCTTGCTGCGCAGGAGCGCCGACAGGATAGGGCGGATTTGCATGCTTGTTCTCCCTCGCTTACTGCGATTTGAGTTGGATGGCGGGCGTTACCTGGCAGGCGCGCCAGGTCGGCAGCAGGCCGGCCAGGACCGCCGCGGCGACCGCCATGACAAAGGTCAGGCCGAGCATCTGCAGGTCCATGTGGGCGATCATCGCCACCTGCTTGCTCTGCAATCCGATCAGCGCGAGCGCGCCGAACGCGAGCAGCAGGCCGAGCACGCCGCCGGCCAGGCCGACCACCGCACTCTCGATCAGGAACTGGCGGAAGATCTCGCGCCGCGAGGCACCCAGCGCGCGGCGGATGCCGACTTCGGCGGCGCGCACCGAGAACTTCGCCAGCAGCAGGCCGATCGTATTCACCAGGCACAGCACCAGGAAGCCGAATGCCAGCCAGGCCGACAGCTTGCTGTCCTTGCCCACCACCTTGGTGTATTCGAGCCACTCCATCACGTTGTACACGCGGGTGGGTGCGTTGCGCTTCATGCGGCCCAGCTTGCGCTGTTCGTTGGCGTAATTGTCGAGATAACTTTGCAGTTCGGCGCGGTCGCCCGGCGCGCGCGTCTCAAACCAGAACGACAGCCAGGTGCAGCTCGACTTGAGCCGGTTGGCATAACCGGGCTCGCTTCGAGCGCTGCAGTTCATGCTGCCGTGGTGGTCGGCCTCGTGCCGGACCGCGCTCGAGAGCGGGATGAAGAATTCTTCGGTCGCGATCTTGTTGCCGCCGCTCAGATGGTAAAAACGGGGCAGCGCCATCCATTTGTCGATCACGCCGACTACGGTGAACGGTGCCCCCATCATGGTCAGGCGCTGGCCAACCGGGTTGGCGTCGCCGAACAGCTTTTCGGCGATCTCGCGGCTGAGCACCACCACGTCAGCGCCGCGCGCGTCGTCGGCCTCGCTCCACGCTTGGCCATGCAAGAAGGGCACTTCGAACATCGCGAAAAAGTCGCGCGTCGGCGCCAGGCCCGTGGCCGAAAACGGCGGGATCTCCTTGCGCGCCGGCTCCATCGGCGCCCCGATGCTGTACAGGGCGGTGCGGCGCTCGCCCTGGCCGCTCCTGAGCAGGTTGGCCACGTCCGGGTAGGTCAGCTGGATGTCGTCCGGGTCCTCGCCCGGGATATATCCTTCCGCCGGGCCGACGTCGAACAGCGGCGCGAACAGGCGCGCGCTCTTTTGCGGGATCGGGTCGCCCGACATCACGTGCAGCAGCGTCAGCGTCGAGATGCTGGCCGCCACGCCGACCGCCAGCGTCAGCACCATCAGCGCGGTCAGCGCCGGATTGCGGCGCAGGCTGCGCAGGCCGAGCTTGAAGTAGTAGCTGAACATGTGCGCTCCTCAGGCCATCGCATTGGCATCGACCAGCGACGGGCCCTTGCGCACCAGGTCCGAGACCTGGCCGTCGATGATGTGTACGTTGCGCTGGCTGCGCACCGCCAGCTCCGGATCGTGGGTCACCATCAGGATCGTCGTGCCGGCCGCGTTGATCTCTTCGAGCAGCTCCATCACGCCGCGCGCCATCTGGGTGTCGAGGTTACCGGTCGGCTCGTCCGCCAGCAGCAGTTTGGGCGAGCCGGCCAGCGCGCGCGCGATCGCCACGCGCTGCTGCTGGCCGCCCGACAGTTCGGCCGGGTAGTGCTTCATGCGCGAGGCCAGGCCCACCTTGGCCAGCGCGTCCTCGATGCGCTCGCGGCGCTCGGCGGTATTAAAGCCGCGGTAGCGCAGCGGCACGTCGACGTTGTCGAACAGGTTCAGGTCGGGGATCAGGTTAAAGCCCTGGAAGATGAAGCCGAGCTTCTCGTTGCGCAGGCGCGAGCGTGCGTTGTCATCCATGCCCTTGACGTTCACGCCATCGAGGATGTACTCGCCGGAGCTGAACTCCTCGAGCAGGCCGGCAATGTTCAGGAAGCTGGTCTTGCCCGATCCCGACGGGCCGGTCACGGTGACGAATTCGCCCTGCTTCACGTCGATCTCGAAACCGCGCAGCGCGTGGGTCTCGATCATGTGGGTGCGGTACACCTTGCTCAAATTTTTCATGCTCAGCATGGGATGCCCTTTCTGGAGAAATTGGTCTTGTTGGTCGATCGATCAGTTGATGGCTATCCGGCTGGCGTTCTCGAAGGCGTCGGTGCCGGCGATGACGACCTTGTCGCCCGGCTTGAGCCCGGACACGATTTCGACGGCAGAGATGCTGGTCGCGCCCATCTTGACTGGCGTGCGGGTTGCGATTCCGTCCTTCACCACATACGCATAGCGACCGCCTTCGCTCTCGACGAACGGCCCGCGCGGCAGCATCAGCACGTTGGGCCGTTCCTCGATCAGCAGGCGCGCGGTCAGGCGCTGGCTCTGGCGCAGGCCCTTCGGCTGCGCGCCGTCGAAGCGCACCCGTGCCAGCACCTGGTTCTTCACCACTTCCGGCGACAGCGCCGACAGCTTGCCGGTCGCGACACCCGACGGCAGCTGGATCTCGGCGCTCATGCCGAGGCCCATGTCGGCCACGTAGGTCTCCGGCACCTCGAGCTCGACCTCGAGCCTTGACAGGTCGACCAGCGTCATCAAGGGCGCGTTGGCCGCCACCACCATCCGGTTCTGGACGTTGAGCGTGCCGATGAAGCCGTCGACCGGCGCACGCACGCTCAATTCGTCGACGCGGCGCCGGGCCTCCGCCAGCGACAGGTTCTGACGCTCCAGTTCATTGACCTTGGTCTTGAGCGACAGCGCGACGTCGTCGCCTTCGAGTCCGGCGGCCTGCAGCGCGTGCTTCGCGCGGATCTCGGCCGACTGCAGCGCATCCTTCGCCTTCTGGTAATCGATCTTGGCGATGATGCCGACCTGCGCCACGCTCTCGTAGCGCTCTAGCGTGCGCTGCGCGGACAGGCGCTCGATCTCGGCGGTGTCGGCTTCCTTCTGCGCCGCCAGCTTCTGCTTCTTCGCCAGGATGTGCTGGCGCGCGACTTCAGCCTTCAGCTGTTCATAGCTCGACTGCTCGCGCTTGAGCGCATCGGACAGGTCGGGCGATTCGAGCACCGCCAGCACCTGGCCTTTCTTGACGGTGTCGCCGGCGGCCACCTTCAGGTTGACCGTGGCGGGGGCGGTCGAATACAGGGTCGGGCTGATGGCGGCAACCACGCGGCCATTGACGGAGGCGTCGCGTACCAGCGTGCCGCGGCCGACTTCGGCGATGCGCAGGCGCGACCCGTTGACCGAGTGTTCGCTGCTGCGCCAGGCCGACAGCAGCAACGCGCTGACGGCGGCCAGGGTGGCCACGCCGCCGATCCACAGCGCGCGGCGCTTGAAGCGTTGGCCGGCGGGCGCGGCGAGCACGGCGTCTTGTGATGAGGTGTCGCGAATCATGAATGTGATGGTTGGCGTTTTGGACCCTGCTGTCATTGCATGATCCGTGCCAGAGGCTAAGCGCTTGAAAACAAAGCCATTGCGGACAGTGACGCCGGTGTCCGGCGGTGTCCGGGCCTGTATTTCCGGACGGGTCCGGACATTGGTGACGCGCGGTTATGCATATATCGTTACGAAGATCGCATCAACGACGCGTGAGCGCACCAGCGCGCTCATCGGCGTCGGCGCAAGCTATGCCCTGAACGAAAAGCTGTCGCTGGTGGCGGAGTATGAGGATGGAAGACAAACCGGGCCGCAGAGCCCGGTTTTCATTTGGGGCGCGGGGTGCAGGCGAGACTGGCGACGGCATTCAGGACTTTTGCCGTCCTGGCGGGCTCAGTCGCGCGGCAGCGGCTTGCCCTTGGCGATCACTTCGCGGCAATCGCCCTTCATCGTCGCGTTGTCGTAGTCGGTCCAGCCATAACTGTCGACGTAGCGCTTGTGCTGCTTGAACCGGCGGTTCACGAAGCTCCACTCGAGGCGGTCGCCCGGGTAGCGGATGTCGCCCAGGTCGAGCAGGGTGTGGAACACGTTCTCGGTCGCCAGGCGTGCCTTGCGGTGGCGCAGCAGCTGGCCCACCTTGTCCGGGAATCGCTGCTGGTACTGGTCCGAATACCAGACCAGCGCCGGCACGTGGAATTCGTACTGCGTGTTATGGCCGTGGAAGGCCAGCTTGCAGCTGTTGTCGTACAGCGTCTGGCCGTGGTCGGCGACATACATCAGCGACGACGGCAGTTGCGCCTCTTTCAGCGTACCGATGACCTGCGCCAGGAACCAGTCGGTGTACAGGATGCTGCTGTCGTAACTGTTGTTCAGTTCCGGCTTGAGCTTGAGGTCGGTGTAGGTCGGTTTGTCCACGCCATATAAAGAAGGCAGCCATTTGTCGAACTGCTTCGGATAACGGTGGCTGTAATTCCAGTGGCTGCCGAGCGAATGCAGCACGATCAGTTTTTTCGGCGCCGGGTCGGCGATCGCGTGCTTCAGCGGGCCGAACAGGACTTCGTCGTAACTCGAGTTGTCGGTAAAGCCGCCCAGGTTGAGGAAGTCGACCACGTCCGCCTCCTTGGCAAATACCGATACCGGCGTGTCGAATTTGCCGAACGAGATCTGGTTCGACAGCCAGAAGGTCTTGAAGCCGGCTTCCTTGAACGCGGTCAGGAAGGATTTCTCGGAAAAGCCGTCCTTCAGGCTTTGCGTCGCCGGTTTGCGCGAAATAATGACCGGCACCGACAGCCGCGTGGCGGCCACCGACGTGATCACGTCCGGCAGCGTGACCAGGTTCGGTTCTTGCGCGAGCAGCGGATTGGTCTCGCGCGCGTAGCCGTTCAGGCTCCAGCGGTCGTAGCGCGACGATTCGCCCAGCACCACCACCACCACCTGCGGCGCGTTGTCCGGCGCCGCCTGATGGGCGCCGAAGCGGAAGTTGGCGCTGCGCCGGTTCAGGTCGGCCAGGTAGACCCGCTCTTTATAGAAGTCGACGCCACGCGCCATCAGGCCGAACGGCCACGAGTGGGCGAAGGCGTTGAAGTCGAACGGCAGCCGGGCCCAGTTGGGGAGCGGGGGCAGCCGGGCGGCGGAGGCAAGCGGGGCGGTTGGCGCGGTCGCCTCGGCCTCGGCCGGGCCGGCGGATGGGCGGGCCAGGCTGGCGCTGGCCAGCCGGGCCCGCGCCGGCGGGGCTTGCGCCAGGGAAGCGGAAGCGGGCGGCGGCGCGATGCCGAACCTGGACTGGTAGGCCAGCACTGCGGCGCCCACCGCAAGCACGGCCAGCACCACCCAGCGCGACAGGTCGCTCCAGTCGAAGTCGCGGGTGCGCCAGGCGGCGCGCAGGCTGGTGCCGAACCAGGCCAGCACGGCAACGAACACGCCGCCCAGCAGCCACACCTTGTTGCCCAGGAATTCGGTCGCCTCGGCCGGGCTGGTTTCGGCGATGATGCCCAGGTGGTGTGTCGAGATGCCCTGGCCGTAAAACGCATACAGGTAGAGCTCGACCGGTAGCGCGATGAAGGCCGGCAGCAGCAGCGCATGGAACCAGGCCGGGCGCTTGAACACGGCCCACGCCGCGATCCAGCCGATCAGCTCGATGCCGAGCACCTGCCCGGGCCGCTCCACCGGGTGCCCGAACAGGCGCGGCACGAACGGCACGCTTGAGAGCACCAGGTAGGTAAGGGCGAGGTACAGGTTGGCAGGGCGCAACAGGAATCGCATCGGCGGGCAGGGTCGGCAAAAGTCCGCTATTATCCAGTGATTGCTGCTGGAAAAGCCATGCCCGTGCAGCAATGGCCCGACCGCCACTGTGTCGGGATAGCCACATGCGCCCCGCCGCGGCGGGCCGCCCTGCCGGTCAATCGTCTCCCGGCCAGCAAATCTGTTGACCGGCTTGTGCTTCGAGTATATACTCGCGAGTTCTCGAATTTATTCTGCACATCGTATACGCCTTCGCAGCCGCTCCTTCGGTGAGTGGCTTTCGTCGCCGGTGCATGTCAGTGCAAGACGGGACTAGGTTTCAGTCCCCGGGCTCATGGTCCGGGTCATCAACGTAGTAACTTTGTTGGATTAATATCGATGCCAACCATCAATCAACTGATTCGCAAGCCGCGCGTAGCTGCGATTGTGAAGAGCAAGTCGCCGGCACTGGAAAACTGCCCGCAAAAGCGCGGTGTCTGCACCCGTGTCTACACGACGACCCCGAAGAAGCCGAACTCGGCGCTGCGTAAGGTCGCCAAAGTTCGCCTGACCAACGGTTTCGAAGTCATTTCGTACATCGGCGGTGAAGGCCACAACCTGCAGGAACACAGTGTCGTGCTGCTGCGCGGCGGCCGTGTGAAAGACTTGCCGGGTGTGCGTTACCACATGGTCCGCGGTGCACTGGATACCCAGGGCGTGAAAGACCGTAAGCAAGCGCGCTCGAAGTACGGCGCCAAGCGTGCCAAGGCCGCCAAGAAGTAATTTGCCGTTTTGGCTTAATTAATCGAGTTGAGCCGGCCGCAAGGCCGAGTAAGTGAAGGGTCATGAGGACCTTTCGCGAGTGCGGAACAAGCACTCAACTGAAGATAGGAAGGAATTGAAATGCCACGTCGTCGTGAAGTCCCCAAGCGCGAGATCCTGCCAGATCCAAAATTCGGCAACACCGATGTCGCCAAGTTCGTCAACGTTCTGATGCTGTCCGGCAAGAAGTCGGTCGCTGAGAACATCATCTACGGTGCGTTCGAGCACATCCGGACCAAGTCCGGCAAGGATCCCCTTGAAGTGTTCGCGGCCGCGATCAACAACTGCAAGCCGATGGTCGAGGTGAAATCCCGCCGCGTCGGCGGCGCCAACTACCAGGTGCCAGTGGAAGTTCGTCCGGTCCGCCGCATGGCGCTGTCTATGCGTTGGTTGCGCGAAGCCGCAAACAAGCGCAGCGAAAAATCCATGCCGCAACGTCTGGGTGGTGAGCTGATGGAAGCGGCCGAAATGCGCGGTGGCGCAATGAAGCGCCGCGATGAAGTGCACCGCATGGCAGAAGCGAACAAAGCGTTCTCGCATTTCCGCTTCTAAGCAGATGGCCAGACCCCTGCGGGGGCGCGGCCAGGTATCCGTTGTTCAGGCCGGGCACATTTTGATCCACAAAATGCTGCTCGGTTTTGTCCATTCAAAGATTTAGGAATAATTATGGCACGCAAGACCCCCATTGAGCGCTACCGCAACATCGGTATCTCCGCTCACATCGACGCCGGCAAGACCACGACGACCGAGCGTATCCTGTACTACACGGGCGTGAACCACAAGATCGGCGAAGTGCACGACGGTGCAGCGACGATGGACTGGATGGAGCAGGAGCAGGAACGCGGCATTACCATTACCTCGGCAGCGACGACCTGCTTCTGGAAGGGTATGGCCAACAATTTCGAGCCGCACCACATCAACATCATCGACACCCCGGGCCACGTCGACTTCACCATCGAGGTGGAGCGTTCGATGCGCGTGCTGGACGGCGCGTGCATGGTCTACTGCGCCGTCGGCGGCGTGCAGCCGCAGTCGGAAACCGTGTGGCGCCAGGCTAACAAGTACAAGGTGCCGCGTCTGGCGTTCGTCAACAAGATGGACCGTACCGGCGCGAACTTCTTCAAGGTGTACGAGCAGATGCGCGCGCGCCTGAAGGCTAACCCGATTCCGCTGCAGATCCCGATCGGCGCCGAAGACAACTTCCAGGGCGTGGTCGACCTCGTCAAGATGAAGGCGATCTTCTGGGACGAAGCGTCGCAGGGCATGAAGTTCGACTACCGCGACATCCCGGCCGAACTAGTTGATCAAGCCAACGAATGGCGCGAGAAGCTGGTCGAGACCGCTGCTGAAGCGTCGGAAGAGCTGATGAACAAGTACCTGGAAGAAGGCGACCTGACCGAAGCCGAGATCAAGGCCGCGCTGCGCCAGCGTACCATCGCGTCGGAAATCGTTCCGATGATGTGCGGCACCGCGTTCAAGAACAAGGGCGTGCAGGCCATGCTCGACGCCGTCATCGAATACCTGCCATCGCCAGTGGACATCCCACCGGTCGGCGGTACCGACGAAGACGACGAGCACGTCACCCGCCGCGCAGCCGACGACGAGAAGTTCTCGGCGCTGGCATTCAAGATCATGACCGACCCGTTCGTCGGCCAGCTGATCTTCTTCCGCGTCTACTCGGGCATGATCAACTCGGGCGACACCGTGTACAACCCGATCAAGGGCAAGAAAGAACGTCTCGGCCGTATCCTGCAGATGCACGCCAACCAGCGCGAAGAAATCAAGGAAGTGCGCGCCGGCGACATCGCCGCCGCGGTCGGCCTGAAAGAAGCGACCACCGGCGAAACGCTGTGCGATCCGCAAGCCGTGATCACCCTCGAAAAGATGGTGTTCCCGGAGCCGGTGATCCAGCAGGCAGTCGAGCCGAAGACCAAGGCTGACCAGGAAAAGATGGGCCTGGCACTGAACCGTCTGGCTCAGGAAGACCCGTCGTTCCGCGTGCGTACCGACGAAGAATCGGGCCAGACCATCATCGGTGGTATGGGCGAGCTGCACCTGGAAATTATCGTCGACCGTATGAAGCGTGAATTCGGCGTGGAAGCGACCGTCGGCAAGCCACAGGTTGCCTACCGCGAGACCATCCGCAAGACGGTCACCGACGTCGAAGGCAAGTTCGTCAAGCAGTCGGGCGGCCGCGGCCAGTACGGCCACGCCGTGCTGACCATCGAACCGCAGGAGCCGGGCAAGGGCTTCGAGTTCGTCGACGCCATCAAGGGCGGTGTGATTCCTCGCGAATACATCCCGGCAGTCGAGAAGGGTGTCCGCGAAACCCTGACCGCTGGTGTCCTGGCTGGCTACCCGGTGGTGGACGTGAAGGTCACCGTGACCTTCGGTTCGTACCACGACGTTGACTCGAACGAGAACGCGTTCCGCATGGCCGGTTCGATGGCATTCAAGGACGGCTGCCGCAAAGCATCGCCGGTCATCCTGGAGCCGATGATGGCCGTGGAAGTGGAAACGCCGGAAGACTACGCCGGTTCGGTGATGGGCGACCTGTCGTCCCGCCGCGGCATGGTGCAGGGCATGGACGAAATCCCGGGCGGCGGCGGCAAGATCATCAAGGCCGAAGTTCCGCTGTCGGAAATGTTTGGTTACTCGACCTCGCTGCGTTCGGCGACCCAGGGTCGTGCAACCTACACGATGGAGTTCAAGCACTACTCCGAAGCGCCTAAGCACGTGATCGACGCGATCGTTACGGCTAAAGCCAAGTAATTTGTTAATCAGTTGAGGACAGAGCAAAGGCGATGAACCCTGCTCTGTCCCGCAAATTTATAGTTAGTTGAGGACAGAGCAACGGCGATAAACCTTGCTCTGTCCCGCAAAAATAAAATAATCGTTCTTTTAAAGGAAGATCAAAATGGCAAAAGGTAAATTCGAACGGACCAAGCCGCACGTCAACGTCGGCACCATCGGTCACGTTGACCACGGCAAAACCACCCTGACGGCTGCAATCGCAACCGTTCTGTCGAAGAAATTCGGCGGTGAAGCCAAGGCCTACGACCAGATCGACGCGGCTCCGGAAGAAAAAGCGCGCGGCATTACGATCAACACCGCGCACGTCGAGTACGAGACCGCTGCCCGTCACTAC
>JBJMVW010000295.1:0-6402 GCA_045810465.1 Massilia sp.
CGTGTAGCCGGCCAGCATCATCAAATATGAACGCGGAGTCCGGTCGAGCAGCGACACGTACAGGCAGCCGGCGATCCACAAGGCCAGCGCGAGCGACAGCAGCTCGGGCGCATTGGACAATTGCGGCACCATGAAGGTGACGGCGACGGCGCCGAGGAAAGTGCCGGCGGCGCGATACACCCCTTTCGAGCGCGTCGGGCCCGCGAACGGGGCCGAGACGATGTACGCCGTCATCAGCGCCCAGTACGGACGGGGCAGGCCGATGCGCATCGACACATACAGCGACAGCATGGCGGCCGCGAAACACTTCAGGGAAAAAAGCGCCTCGCCCGCGGTTGGCAGGCGCTTCACGCCGCCTTGCGCCCGACGGGCGTATCGACCGGCTTGGCCAGGATCGTGTTCAGGCCACTGAGGACGCGCAGCGTCGCCTCGACGTCGGCCTGCTCGAAATGGTCGAACAGCTTGCGGCGGAACGGGATCAGCGCTTGCTCCATCAAGGCGGCGGTCTTCTTGCCCTCGTCGGTCAGCTGCAGGATCTTGGCGCGGCGGTCCAGCGGATCGTCATGGCGTTCCAGCAATTTCGACTCGATCAGGTGGTCGACCACTCGCACCAGCGACGACGGCTCGAGGCCGAGGGCGTCGGCCAGCACGCCCGGACGCACGCCTTCGCCGAGGCGGCCAATGATCAGTACCGGCAGGCCGGTGGCCTGCGACAGGCCGTAATCGGCGGCGACCTTGTCGGCGGCCGACTTGTAGACCCGCGACGCATGCGTCAGCGCGGCGGTCAGGTTCATCAGGGTGTGGTCGAGGAAGTCCATGGAAACAAGCGTAAATATAGTTTCAGTGCGAAAGTTTAGCATGCGAAGTACTTTCCCGCAAGCCACACACCGCTGTCGCGGTCATCCGAACCTTCAGCAGGGACACATCTCTAACCGGGTGAGCCGGAGCGCCCGGCGATGGGAGAGGGCATGGCGGCAATCGTGCGCATCGATGACGAAGTGGTTACCACGGACGACTTCATCCGCAGTCTGAAGCTGGGCGGGCAGTTCGAAGGCCTGGTCGAGCAATTGGTGCGCGACCGCCTGGCGGTGCGCGCGGCAAGGCAGGCGGGCCTGCCGATCACGCCGGACGAGGTCCAGCAGCGCGCCGACGAGTTCCGCCGCGCGCTCGGGCTGCACCGCGCCGCCGACACCAACCACTATCTCGACGCGCTCGGCGTCAGCCTCGACGAATTCGAGGATTTCATCACCGATGGCTTGTACCAGGAAAAGATGATGCAGCAGGTTTGCAGCGACGCCGCCGTCGAGCAATATTTCAAGCTCAATTCGCCGCGCTTCGACCGCGTCGAGGTCAGCCACATCGTGCTCGATTCGGAGGGCAAGGCGAAGGAAATGATGTCGGCGCTCGAGGATGAGCCGGAGGCCTTCGCCGAGATGGCGCGCGAGCATTCGGTGGCCGACACGCGCCCGAGCGGCGGGCTGATCGGCGAGGTGCTGCGCGGCGCGCTCAAGGGCGACATCGAGGCGCGCGTGTTCAATGCCCATCCCGGCGAACTGCTGGGGCCGTTTCCGTCGCCCGACCAGTCCTCGTTCGAAATCTTCCGGGTCAACGCGAAATACCCGGCCACGCTCGATGCCGATACCGCGGCCGAGGTGCGGCGCCTGCTGCGCGAGGACTGGCTGATGGCCCGGGCGCACGAGCATGTGATCGAAACCTGCCCCGCGCGCTGAGCCTGATGAAGATCCATGGAAACGCAGCAACAGCAATCCCCCGCCGAGTTCCTGTCATCGGTCGAAATCCTGTCGCCATTCACGCGTGACGAGCTCGAGCGCCTGGCAAGCGCCACCGAGGTGCGCTTCCATGCCTTCGGCGACACGATCTGCAAGGCTGGCGAGCCGGCCGCGGGCCTGTACGTGGTCAGGTCCGGTTCGGTGCGCCTGTTTTCGGAAGAGCATGGCAAGGAAACCAGCATTGGCGTGAAGAAGGCGGGCGAGGTGTTCGGCGACATCGCGATGCTGCGCGACGCCCACCACGAGCTGTCGGCACGCGCCTCGCTCAAGACTGAACTGTGGTTCATCCCGCGCCAGGCGATCGAGCCGGTGGTGGCGCACAACCCGGTCGCGCGCGACTTTGTCACCAGCTACGTGGCGATCAGTTCGGCCGGCGGACTGGTGGCGCGCCTGTTCGACCTGCGCGGCAAGGTCAGCAAGGACGAGCTGGAAGAGTTCGTGCGCAGCGTCGGCGTCAAGCGCGTGGCGGCCGGCAAGGAAATCCTGAAGCAGGACGGGCGCGACGACCGCCGCCTGTACGTGCTGCGCCAGGGGCAGGTGCGGCTGGTCTACCACGACGGCGCCGACGAACTGGTGCTGGCCACGCTGCGGCCGGGCGAGACCTTCGGCGAAAAGGCGTGCCTGATGCGCCAGGAACAGATGGTGTCGGCGGTTGCCGCGACCAATGCGACGCTGCTGGTCATTCCCGAAAAGACCGCGCATTTCATCCTGGAGCGCAATGCCGCGCTGCGCGAGGTGCTCGAGGACCGCATTCGTTTCCTCGAACGCGAACTGCAGCGCCAGAAGAAGCTGGCCGAGCGCCGCAAGCGTCCGCTGCGGCTGGACTTGCAATCGGAACCGGAGTTCGGCGAACGACTCGTCAAGCGCTTCGCGCTGGTCGAACAGGCCGAGGAAGTGGATTGCGGCGCCGCCTGCCTGGCGATGCTGTGCCGCCATCACGGCCTGCAGGTAACGCTCGGCAAGCTGCGCGAGCTGGCCAACGTCACCACCCAGGGCGCCACGCTCGACAGCCTGGCGCGCGCCGGCGAAGCGCTCGGCTTTTCCGCGCGTGGCGTGCAGTGCACCTTCGACGCGCTGCAGGGCTTCGAGCTACCCTTCATCGTGCACTGGGAGGGCTACCATTACGTGGTGGTGTACGGCGTGTCGCCGCGCAAGGTGTGGGTGGCGGACCCGGCGGTCGGCTTCAAGCAGCTCTCGGTCGAGGAATTCGAGCGCGGCTGGAGCGGCACCTGCCTGTTGTTCACGCCCAGCCCGGACATGGGCGCGGCAGCTGCGGCGCGTTCGCCATGGATCCGCTTCGTCGGCTATCTGCGGCCTTATCGCGCCATCCTCGCGCACCTGTTCCTTGCCACCTTCGTGATCCAGGTGCTTGGCATCGTGCCGCCGCTGATCATCCAGAACATCCTCGACGGCGTCGTGGTGCACCAGAACGTCAGCCTGTTGCACCTGCTGATCCTCGGGCTGGTCATTTCCAGCGTGTTCAGCCAGCTGATGGCGACCGTGCGCGCCTACCTCGCCAACTACATGGTGCGCAGCCTCGACTTTTCGATGATGGCGCAGTTCTTCAAGCACACCTTGTCGCTGCCGTACTCGTTCTTCGCCAAGCGCAAGGTTGGCGACATCGTCGCCCGCTTCGAGGAAAACGCCACGATCCGCGCGTTCCTGACCGAGTCGACCGTCACCACGCTGCTGAACCTGCTGATGGTGTTCATCTATTTCACGATCCTGTTCCTGTACAACGTCAAGCTGACCTTGCTGCTGCTCGCCTTCATCATCCCGATCATGGCGCTGACCGTGCTGGCCACACCCCGCATCAAGAACTATGCGCGCGACGTGTTCACGGCCTCGACCGACGCGCACTCGTTCCTGATGGAAGCGCTGGGCGGCGTCGAGACCATCAAGGGCATGGGCAGCGAGCGCCCGGTGCGCCTGAAGTGGGAAAAGAAATACGTGAAGGCGCTCGACACCCAGTACCGGGCGCAGGCGTTCAACATCAAGGTCGGCCTCGCCAGCCAGCTGCTGAACGCCGCGACCACGATCGCGATCCTGTGGGCCGGCGCCAGCCTGGTACTGGAGCACGAACTGACGATCGGCCAGCTGATCGCGTTCAACGCCCTGATGGGGAGCGTGCTCGCACCGCTGATGGGCCTGGTCGGACTGTGGAGCCGGCTGGCCGACGCCGGCGTGGCGATGGAACGGCTCGGTGACGTGCTCGACATCGAACCGGAGCAAAAGCCGGCGGACGTCGGCAGCCGCGTGGTGCTGCCCGACCTGCAGGGCGACCTGCGGCTCGACGGCGTGTATTTCCGTTACGGCGGCGCGGACACGCCGTATGTGCTCGAAAACATCAGCATTGACATCCGGCCCGGCGAACTGGTCGCCATCGTCGGCCGCAGCGGCTCGGGCAAGACCACGCTGGCCAAGCTGCTGGTCGGCTTCTACGCGCCGACCGAGGGCAAGATCCTGGTCGACGGCTACGACATGGGCGCGGTCGACAAGGATTACTACCGCGCCCAGGTCGGCTACGTCATGCAGAGCAACCTGCTGTTTTCCGGCACCATCGCCGAGAACATCGCCAGCGGCGACGAGAGCCCGGACCGGCGCCGGATCGAGCAGGTGGCGAAGATGGCGGACGCCCACGCCTTCATCAGCAAGCTGCCGCTCGGCTACGAACAGGTGGTGGGCGAGCGCGGCGTCGGCCTGTCGGGCGGGCAGGTGCAGCGCCTGTGCATTGCCCGGGCGCTGTACCACGATCCGCGGCTGCTGGTGTTCGACGAGGCCACTTCCGCCCTCGATACCCAGTCCGAGAGCAACATCATCGCCAACATGCGCGACATTCTGGCCGGCCGCACTGCCGTGATCATCGCCCACCGGCTCAGCACGATCATGCGGGCCGACAAGATCGTGGTGCTGTACGAGGGCGCGATCGTCGAGCAGGGCCGGCACGACGAACTGCTGGCGCGGCGCGGCATGTATTACGAACTGGTGCAAAAGCAGCTCAGCACATGAAACTCTTCACGCAGGATCTGGAGCCTGGCTCGTCGATGTCGTACGCGGGCGTGCTCGAACGCATCGAGATCCTTCGGTCGGCGCTGCGCTGGGCCAACACACTGCAACGCGCGGACATCGAAAAACTGCTGCGCCAGGCCAATGCGGTGCGCGACGAGGTGATGCAGCTGTCGCACCGGGAGCGCTTCGTGCGCGCGGTGAGCAGCGAGCCGGCAAGTGCACCCGAGCCGGCGCCGGGCCAGCGCAAGCAGGCGCTGCTCGCGCGCAGCTTCGTGTTCGAAGGCACCTTCGGCGACAACCCCAGGCTGCTCGATGCGCTCGAGATTGCGGAAAAGGCGGCGCCGACCGACTTGCCGGTGCTGGTCGATGGCGAGAGCGGCACCGGCAAGGAACTGATGGCCAAGGTGATCCACGCCAACGGCTCGCGTTCGGACAAGCCCTACATCTCGGTCAACTGCGGCGCGATTCCCGAGAGCCTGCTCGAGTCGGAACTGTTCGGCCACAAGAAGGGCGCCTTCACCGGCGCGGCGGCCGACCGCAAAGGCAAGTTCGAAAGCGCGCACAAGGGCACGATCTTCCTCGACGAGATCGGCGAACTGCCGCTGGCGGGCCAGGTGAAGCTGCTGCGGGTGCTGCAATCGCACGAGATCCAGCGTGTCGGCTCGGACGAGACGATCGCCGTGGACGCGCGAATCGTGGCGGCGACCAACAAGAACCTGCGGCGCCTGATCGAGCAGGGGCAATTCCGGGAAGACCTGTTCTACCGGCTCAGCGTGATCCACCTGACCTTGCCGCCGCTGCGCGAACGCAGGGACGAGATCCCGTTGCTGCTCGCGTACTACGGCGACGAGGCGGCCGAGACGCTCAAGCGGCGGCCGCTGGCGCTGGCGCCAACGCTGCGTGAATTCCTGCTGCACTACGCGTATCCCGGCAATATCCGCGAGTTGCGCAACCTGGTGTACCGGCTGTCATGCCTGGCGGGCGATACGGCCGGGTTGGCGCACCTGCCGGAGGATATCCGGCCGGCCGCGCCGTCGTTCGCACGGCCGGTCGCCGTCGTGGCCGAAACCACGCTTGCCGAGGCCAGGCGGGTCGCCAGCGACGCGGCGGAACGGGCCTGCCTCGAGCGCGGGCTGCAGGAAGTGGGCGGCACCGTGGCCGAGCTGGCAAGGCGCTGGGACATGAACCGGTCGCACCTGCAGATTTTGCTCAAAAAGCACGGATTGCATTCGAAGGATTTCCGGCACCGGTAGGGTGGGCGGCTTGTCCGCCCACCCTACCGGAAGCGCAGCGGTTCAAGGCAGAGTCGAGTTGGGGCCGCCAACATCCGCCCGCACAACCACAACCGTAATATTGTCCCGCCCCCCATTCGCCAGCGCGAGCGTCACCAGCGCATCGGCCGCCCGCTCGCAATCGCCACTGCCCAGCGCCGCCAGCATGCCCTCCGGCCCGACCTCGTTGCTCAGCCCGTCGCTGCACAGCAGGAACAGGTCGCCATCCTCGACCTGCACCTCGACTTCCTCCGGCTCCAGCGTGTCCGCCGCGCCCAGTGCGCGCGTGATCATGCTCGCGCCCGGATAGGCGAGCGCCTCATCCGGCGACA
>JBJMVW010000296.1:0-3972 GCA_045810465.1 Massilia sp.
GCGCCATCACCCGCTCGTGCGTCAGCGGCTTGCCTTGCGGCGACATGAACACCACGCGCGGCGCGGGCAGGCCCATCTCGACCTGGCGCTGCTTCGCCGCATTGATCGTTGCCTCGAGCGGCCTGGCCAGCATCACCATGCCCGGGCCGCCGCCGTACGGGCGGTCGTCCACGGTGCGGTGGCGGTCGGTTGTGAAATCGCGCGGATTCCAGATCGACAGGCCCCAGCGCTGCTGCTCGAAGGCGCGGCGGGTCACGCCCGACTGCGTCAACGCGGCAAACATCTCGGGAAACAAGCTCACGACGTCAAACTGCATCGGGACCTCGTCTCAAGGTGGACCGCTTAGTGAGCCCATTAGTAATCCAGGCCCCAGTCCACAATAATTGTCTTTGCTTTCAGGTCGACCGTCTTGACGAACTGATCCACAAACGGGACCAGGCGCTCAGGCGCCTTCTGGTCCGCCTCGCCGGCGGCGCTCGCCGCGGGGCCAGGCACCGGCGTGATGCGCAGGATCGATTGCGCGCCGTTGTGCATCATGTCGGTGACCTTGCCGAGGGCTTCGCCCTGCAGGTTTACCGTATCCAACCCGATCAGGTCGGTCCAGTAATACTCGTCTTCCGGCAGTTCCGGGAACTCGCTGCGCGATACGAACACCGCCGCGCCCTTGAGCGCTTCGGCCGCCTCGCGTCCATCCAGGTCGACCAATGTGGCGACCACGTCGCCACTGTGCATCTTTGCGGTCCGGACAGCGACCGGCCGCAGGGCCGGCTTGTCGAGCCACCAGGTCTTCACGCTCAGCAGCGCGTCCGCATCCGTCGAATACGGCGATACGCGGATACCGCCCTTGATGCCGTAGGCACCGGGAATGTGCCCGACCTGCATCAGGTCGTCGGGGACTTGCACCCCGGATGCTGCCGAATCGGTCAAACCTGTAAAACCTTAATTAAGCCGCAGCCTTTTGCGAAGCGACCAGGCGGGCAACGGTCGGCGACAGTTGTGCGCCAACGCCTTCCCAGTGAGCCAGGCGGTCCGCGGCGATGCGCAGGCCGACTTCGGCGCCGGCGGCCATCGGGTTATAGAAGCCGATGCGCTCGATGAAGCGGCCGTCGCGACGGTTACGCGAGTCGGTTGCAACGATGTTGAAGAACGGGCGCTTCTTGGCGCCTCCACGAGCTAAACGAATAACGACCATAATAATTCCAAAAAGTTGTGCTGGGCGGAGAAAGCCGACGATTATAGCGCGCAATGCCGCGCAGCAGCAAGCGTTAGTGACAACAGGGCGCGCATCCCGGCCGAATTGAGCATTATCGCCGATTTTCCGGCTCGCCGCTACCTGCCCGGCCAGCCTGCCATGCCCTGCCCCGGGGTCGGCTCGCTGCCGGCGTGGCCTCCCGCTAAAAAGTGGTGCCGCCGCCACGTTTTTGACCGATACTGCTGGCTTTACCTAATAACATACCCATAACGATGTCGCAGCCGCACAAAAACAAGACCCTGGCGACCCTGCTGGCGCTTGCCCTCGGCGGGCTTGGCGCCCACCGCTTCTACCTGAAGGGCAGCGTCGACCGCCTTGGCCTGCTCCATTTGTGCAGCTTGCCGGCCGCCGGGCTCGTGTACGGCCTCGGACATGCGCCAAATCCGTTCTGGGTGCTGCTGCCGCTGCTGCTGTCGTACATTGCCGGCTTCATCGAAGCGCTGGTCCTTGGCCTGGCCCCGGACGAGAAATGGGATGCCGCGTACAACGCCGGCTCCGGGCGCAGCTCGCACTCCAACTGGTTGATCGCCGTGCTGCTGGTGGCGACGATGCTGGTCGGCGCCACCGTCCTCATCGCCACCATCTCGCGCCTGTTCGACCTGCTCTACACGGGCGGCGCCTACGGTTGACCGGCGCGGCGCCAGCACCCCCGATTACAGGTTGTTCGGCCAGCGATGCTTTACCAGTGCCGCGGGTGGCGTGCCGACGACAATTGCAATTTCGCGGCGCGGGGTGAACTGGATATCGGCTGGATTGCCGGTATAGGGCGTCACGGTCTCGTTCTCGATCAGGTAAAAATGTGCGCCCTCCTTTAATCCCGCCACATTACTGATGCCGAGCGGTTGTCCCCAGACCGAAAAGAACTGCCCCATCGTGAAGGTTTTTTTGACGTCGGTTTCCACGTGCACGACCCCGGTTGCGTCGTGCGTGTGCAGTTCGTAGGCACATCCCTTCAAGCCGATCGACGCCGGCAGCGCCAGCCGCGTTCCGTTGCGGTAGATCGAAACCAGCGAGTGGATGTGGTAATTCTCGTTGGGGAGGCAGAGCACGCCGTCGATTGGCGCGCCGGTGCCGCTGCCTTCCTGCCAGTTCGCCTGCCCGAGGGTGCCATCCTCGACGATATCGGTGTAGGTTGCGGCCAGCACGGGCGTTTCCGCCACGGGAGGCGGCGTGATTGGCCCCGGTCCCGGTCCCGGATCGGGGTCGCCGCCACCGCCGCCGCCGCCGCATGCCGCCAACACGGCCAGCGAACAAAACGCGAAATTTGTTAATAGCTTTTTGCTGCACGTGATCGATCGCATGTCGTGCTCCTGTATCCAGGGATTGCGCTGTTAGTCTTCCTGAAATTGCGACGGCACTGCCAACACTGCCGCCGCAGCCAAAGAAAAGCCCTCCGCAAAAACAAACGGGGTAAAAACCGGCAGCGCCGACTGGTGTTTTAACCAGCGGGCGAATTGAACACTGATGATTCTACGGGGCGCTTCCGGCCGCTTCGTTTAATGTAGGTCAAGCTCATGCGTACGTGCCGGAAGGATAAAAAAAGCAGCCCGAAGGCTGCTTTTTCGTGTTGCCGGCGGGAGCCGGTTCAGAACTGGTCTTGCGGCAGCGCCAGCACGCCAGCGGCCCCTTCAACGATCGCATGGCGCAGGCCGGCCGCCTGCGACAGGATATGGTCAGCGAAGAAACGCGCGGTGGTGATCTTGGCGCGGTAGAAGGCGGCGTCGCCCTCGCCCGCGTCAAGCCTGTTTTGCGCCACCAGGGCCGCGCGCGCCATCTGCCAGCCGCCCAGCACGATGCCGGCCAGCTTCAGGTACGGCACGCTGCCCGCGAACACGCCCTTGATGTCGGTCTTGACGTTGGCGACCACGAAGTCGACCACCTGCTCCAGCGCCGCGCTGCCTTCGACCAGCTGGCGGCGGATCGCGGCCAGGTCATCGCCCTTTGCGTCCGCCAGTTGCTGCTCCGTCGCGCGCACCTGCCCCAGGATCGATTTTGCGATTGCCCCACCGTCACGCACCGTCTTGCGGCCGACCAGGTCGTTGGCCTGGATCGCGGTCGTGCCCTCGTAGATCGTCAGGATCTTGGCGTCGCGGTAGTGTTGGGCCGCGCCGGTCTCTTCGATGAAGCCCATGCCGCCATGGACCTGCACGCCGTCGCGCGCGACATTCTCGGACATTTCGGTCGACCAGCCCTTGATCACCGGCACCAGGTACTCGTACAGGGCCTGGTTGGCTTCGCGCGCCGCCCGATCCGGATGGCTGTGCGCGAGGTCGGACATGGCGGCGCCCACGTACGCGAGCGCGCGCGCGGCTTCGACCTGCGAACGCATCGACATCAGCATGCGGCGCACGTCCGGGTGGTTGACGATCGCGACCGGGCCTGGCGAACCGGCCAGGTCGCGCGACTGGATGCGCTCCTTCGCGAACGCGGCGGCCTGCTGGTAGGCGCGCTCGGCCAGGCCGACGCCCTGCATGCCGACGCCGAAGCGCGCCGAATTCATCATGATGAACATGTACTCGAGGCCGCGGTTCTCTTCGCCCACCAGGGTGCCGATCGCACCGCCGTGATCGCCGAACTGCAGCACCGCGGTCGGGCTGGCCTTGATGCCCAGCTTGTGTTCGATCGAGACGCAGTGGGCGTCGTTGCGCGCGCCCAGGGGGCCGTCGGCGTCGACCATGAACTTGGGCACGATGAACAGCGAGATGCCCTTCACGCCCGCC
>JBJMVW010000297.1:0-8590 GCA_045810465.1 Massilia sp.
CGCGAGTATTTTTGGTCGGCCAAGATCATCGCCGGCATGATCACCATCGGCATCCTGGGGCTGGCGATCGACGCCGGCATGAACCGCCTGAACAACTACCTGCTGCGCTGGCACCGCGGCCTGGAGCACTGAGCCATGACCGGATCGCATATCGTTATCAAGGGCGTCAACAAGGTGTTCGACAGCGGCGGGCGCGACGTGGTCGCGCTCAAGGACATCGACCTCGACATCCCCGGCGGGCAGTTCACCTGCCTGCTCGGCCCTTCCGGCTGCGGCAAGTCGACCCTGCTCAACGCCGTCGCCGGGTTCGCGCCGCCCACCTCGGGCACCATTGCGGCCGACGGCAGGCCGGTCGCGGGGCCGGGGCCGGAGCGCGGCATGGTGTTCCAGGAGTACGCGCTGTTCCCGTGGATGACGGTCGAGCAGAACATCGGCTTCGGGCTCGAAATCAAGGGCATGAAGCGCCCGGAGATCGCGCGCCGCGTCGGCGACCTGCTCCAGATGCTGTCGCTGTCGGACTTCCGCCAGCGCTATCCCAAGGACCTGTCGGGCGGGATGCGCCAGCGGGTCGCGATCGCCCGGGTGCTGGCGCTCGACTCGCCGATCATGCTGATGGACGAACCGTTCGGCGCGCTCGACGCGCTTACGCGGCGCAACCTGCAGGACGAGCTGCTGCGGATCTGGGCCGAGCTCAAAAAGACCATCATCTTCGTCACCCACAGCATCGAGGAGGCGATCTACCTGGCCGACCGGATCGTGGTGATGACCTACCGGCCGGGCATGGTCAAGCGCGACATCCTGGTCGATTTGCCGCGCATGCGCGACCCGTCGGCGCCGGAATTCAACGTGCTCAAGCGCGAGCTGGGGACGCTGGTGATGGAAGAACAACAACGGCATCACAGCGACGAGTTGCGGATGGCGGCGGTGGATTGAGCTGTTCGGCCCCGCGACCGTGAAAACCGTCGTTCCCGCCGAAGCGGGAACCCATGCTGAGGTAGCTACCCACGTTCAGTATGGATTCCCGCCTGCGCGGGAATGACGGGTTAGCGCTATGGTTCCCCATTCTTGATAGCGGCCCACCGCCCCCTGACCCCAGCCATGCCCGATGGTGTAGACTTCCGCCTTATGCAGACTTCCCTTTTCTTTGCCGCGGCGCTGCTGTATGCGGTATGCGCGCTGCTGCCGTCGCGCCAGGGCGCGGTCGTCTCCGGCGCCACCGCGCTGGCGTGGCTGGTGCATGGCGCGGCCATGTGGCTCGACATCACGCGCCCCGGCAGCCTGCGCGTCGGGTTTGCGATCATGCTGTCGGCCGCGATGTGGATCTCGGTGGCCGCCTACTGGTTCGAAAACCGCAATTTCGCGCTCGACGGCCTGCGCCGGCTGGTGATGCCGTGCGCGTTCGTGGCGTCGCTGCTGCCGGCGCTGTTCCCCGGCAGCCTGATGCCGCTGCAGGCGCAGACCGCCGCGTCGGGCTGGCACATCCTGGTCGCGGTGCTGGCCTACAGTACCCTGACCATCGCCGCCTTCCACGCGGTGCTGATGGCGCTGCAAGAGTCGCGCCTGCACACGCGCAGTGCGCGCGCCGGCTGGCTGGGCGGCGCGCTCGACCAGCTGCCGGCGCTGCTGACGATGGAAAAGCTGCTGTTCCGCCTGATCTGGATCGGCTTCGTGCTGCTCAGCCTGACCGTGCTGTCCGGGATCGTGTTCTCCGAACAGCTGTTTGGCCGCGCCCTCAGGTGGGACCACAAAAGCGTGTTCGCGCTGCTGTCGTGGATGCTGTTCGCGGCGCTGCTCGCCGGCCGCCGCTGGCGCGGCTGGCGCGGCAAGACCGCGCTGCGCTTCACGCTCGCCGGATTCGCCACCCTGGCGCTGGCTTATGTCGGCAGCCGTTTTGTCCTTGAAGTTATTTTGCACCGGGGGTATGTATGAGCCGCCTGTTGTTCTGGATCGCGCTCGCGGTGCTGGTCGTGATGGCCGTGCGCAGCAAGCTGCGTGAAGCCGCCAACAAATCGCAGTCCGCAGCCCCTGGCGGGCGCGCGGCAAGCAAGCAGGTCGAGTCCGAGAAGATGGCGCGCTGCGCGCACTGCGGCGTGTACTTTCCCGCCTCGGAGTCGGTCAGCGCGGACGGGCGCGACTACTGCAGCCCGGCCCACGTGCGCCAGCCGCCCCTGTAAACAGCGCCGATGGACCGCCCGCAGGCGCTTTCGGTGAAGTCGCGCGCCACCTTCTGGCGCTCGCTGCAAACGCTCAACGCGACCCGCATCGTCATCGCGCTGGTGCTGCTGCTGTACCTGAGCTTCGATGCCGGCAGCGGCCGCGCCGGCGCCGGTGCGGTCTATGCCCGGACCTGCATCGCCTACGTGCTGGTGGCGCTGGTGTTCGCCACCATCACCATGTACTGCAAACGCCGCTTCCTGGTACAGCTGGGCAGCCAGGTCGCGGTCGACATCGTCGCGATTTCGCTGCTGTACCTGGCCGCCGGCGGCACCCGCAGCGGCCTTGGCATCCTGTACCTGTTCCCGCTGGCCGGCGCCGCGATCCTTGCGCCGCTGCTGCTGGCGCTGTTCTCCGCCTCGCTCGCGACGCTGTTCCTGCTCGGCGAAAGCGCGTACCGGCTGTTCCTGCAGGAGCGCGACCCGCCGCTGATGCAGGCCGGGATGAGCGGCGCCGCGTTCTTTGCCGTGGTGCTGTTGGTCAGCCGGCTTGCCGCAAAGCTGATCGGGCAGGAGGAGCTGGCCGCGCGGCGCGGCGCCGACCTCCAGGTCCAGCTGGCGATCAACCAGATCGTGATCGCCGACGTCGGCGACGGCATCCTGGTGGTGGGGCGCGACGGCCATGTTTTCACCGGCAACCCGGCCGCCCGCAAGATGCTGGGGCTGGACCCCGGAGACGCCGGTTTCACGCTGTGTGACAGCGCGGCACTGGAGCCGGTCGCGGCGGCGTTCGAGGGCTGGCTGCGCGCGCCCGGCAGCAGCGAGGCCGCCTACGTCACCGTCAAGCCATGGCATGAAGCCGGGGCGCAGGGAGTGCGCGGGCAGCTGGACCAGCCGTCGCACCTGAAGCTGCGTTTCGCGCGCGTCGACACGCCGGACCAGGCCGAGCAGCGCAGCGTGATCTTCATGCAGGACGTCAGCGCGATCGAAAACCAGGCGCAGCAACTCAAGCTGGCCTCGATGGGACGCCTGACGGCCAGTATCGCGCACGAGGTGAGGAACCCGCTGTCGGCGATCGGCCACGCGACGGCGCTGCTGGCCGAAGACCTGACCGGGCCGACCGAGACCCGCCTGCTCAGGATCGTCGGCGACAACGTCGGCCGCGTGAACCGCATGGTCGAGGACATCCTGCGGCTGTCGCGCAAGGTGCAGCCGCACGGCGAACCGGTGCGCCTCGGCGCCTTCCTGGCCGAGCTGAAGGCCGAGTTTTCGGAAACCCACGGACTGGCCGATGATATAGTGTGGATCGGCCAGGCGGGCCAGGCCGAGGTGCGCTTCGACGCGCTGCACCTGCGCGAAGTGCTGCTCAACCTGCTCAATAACGCGGTGCGCTACGCCAGCGGCAAGCCAGGCAGCATGCGCATCTTCACCGCGCGCGACGCCGCCGGGCACATGGAGCTGCACGTGCAGGACGACGGCGCGGCCATCACGCCGGAGGTGCGCGCCCACTTGTTCGAGCCGTTCTACACCACCTCCAGCAAGGGCACCGGCCTCGGGCTGTACCTCGCGCGCGAGCTGTGCCTGAACAACGAAGCGATGCTCGACTATGAATACCGGTTCGATAAAATTGGACCCGGCCCGCGCAGCGCCAGCGGTCGTTTTGTAATCAGCTTCGCGCAGCCGGTGGCAGGCTGACGCGGCAAGCAAGGAAAGGCAGTGCCATGACTTCACCCCGCATCCTGGTCGTCGACGACGAAGCGGACCTGCGCGACCTGCTCGAGATCACCCTCGTCAAGATGGGCCTCGACGTCGATGCCGCGGCCACGCTGCGGGAAGCGCGCGCCCACCTGGGGCAGCACGAGTATGCGCTGGTGCTGACCGACATGCGCCTGCCCGACGGACTGGGGCTGGAGCTGGTGCGCGAAGTCGCGGCCAGCCACAAGGCCACGCCGATCGCCGTCATCACCGCTTTCGGCAGCGCCGACAACGCGGTGGTCGCGCTCAAGGCCGGCGCCTTCGATTACGTTTCCAAGCCGGTGGTGCTGGACGACCTGCGCGTGATGGTGCAGTCGGCGCTGCGGCTGTCGGCGGCCCAGCCGGGCCAGCCGGAGGCCGGCGCGGCCGGGCCATCGCGCCTGATCGGCGAGTCGGCCGCGATGCAGGCGCTGCGCGCGCAGATCGCGCGGCTGGCGCGCTCGATGGCGCCGATTGCGATCACCGGCGAATCGGGCAGCGGCAAGGAACTCGCCGCTCGCGAAATCCACGCCCAAAGCTCGCGCGCCGCCAAGCCGTTCGTTGCGGTGAACTGCGGCGCGATCCCTGAAACGCTGATGGAAGCGGAGTTCTTCGGCTACCGCAAGGGCGCGTTTACTGGCGCGGCCGAGGAGCGCGACGGCTTTTTCCAGGCCGCGAACGGCGGCACCCTGATGCTCGACGAGGTGGCCGACCTGCCGCTGCCGATGCAGGTCAAGCTGCTGCGCGCGATCCAGGAACGGCGCGTGCGCAAGATCGGCGCGACCGCCGAGGAGCCGGTCGACGTGCGCATCATCAGCGCCACCCACCAGGACCTGGCCATGTGCGTCGAAACCGGCAAGTTCAGGCAGGACCTGTTCTACCGCCTGAACGTGATTGAACTGGCACTGCCGCCGCTGCGCGAGCGGCTCGACGACCTGCCGGTGCTGGCCGAAGCGATCCTTGCGCGGCTGGCGGGGCCGGAGCAGCAGGCCAGGCTCGGCCACGGGGTGCTGGCGGCGCTGAACGCCTATTCGTTCCCGGGCAACGTGCGCGAACTGGAGAACGTGCTCGAACGCGCGCTGGCGTTTGCCAACGACGGCGTGGTCGAGGTGGGGGACCTGGCGCTCAAGGGCGCGCGCCTGGCCGACAGCGCGCCGGTTCCAGGCGCGACCCCGGAGCCGGCGGCGCAGGCCGGCGAGCCGGCGCAGGCGGCATCATCTGCCGCGCCGGCGTCGGCGCCCACTTCGCCAGCCGCCGACGAGCTGCCCAACAACCTGCCGGATTACCTGGCCCAGGTCGAGCGCGAGATCATCCTGCGCGCGCTGAACCAGACCCAGTTCAACCGGACCCAGGCCGCCGGACTGCTTGGCATCAGCCTGCGCCAGCTGCGCTACCAGATGCAAAAACTCGACATCCACGCGCCCGAGGATTGAAAAATGTTGCCTTTTCGCCAGCGCAATATGGTCCGAAAAAGTGCAAACTGGCTCCCCGGCTGCCACATCAGCGGGCACCAGAAAATCAATGTTAGTGCTCACTCACCGTGGAACACGCTTGGTGTTGGTTCTTGGAAATGTCAAGCGAACGCGACCAAAAATTGGGACTTTATTCACTTGCACCCGACGCCAAGCAGGCACTACAATTAGTCCGAACTCAAGGCCCGTCACTAGATCTAGTGGTAAAAGGCCAGTTTGGAAAAATCGTAGCAAAGCTGGTGCGGCAGCAGCAAACTGCCATCGAAAGCTTAAAAATCCATCATCCTCTTCCCTCGCCAACCGGGCTGTCAACGGTCGGACGGGGTAGTTTTTGCTTGTAATTTGTTGGGGGATCGCCTGCGGGCGGTCTACTGAAAAATAATCGCGGCAGCACGACTGCATGCTCTTCCTGGGAGGCTCAATGCAAACATCCATCGACACTTCAACCAATCCTCAGCACGTAACACCAGGAGCGGCGCCGTCGGCCACCAACGCAGGCGAGATCGTCGCGCGCGGCGACTACCGCATCATCCGCCGCAACGGCGCCGTGGTGGCCTTCGAGCCGAGCAAGATCTCGGTCGCGATGACCAAGGCCTTCCTCGCCATCTCTGGCGGGCAGGGCGCGGTCTCGGCACGCATCCGCGACCTGGTCGAGCAGCTGACCAATAATGTGGTCGCGGCCCTGGTGCGCCGCCAGCCGAACGGCGGCACCTTCCATATCGAAGACGTGCAGGACCAGGTTGAACTGTCGCTGATGCGCTCGGGCGAACACGACGTCGCGCGCGAGTACGTGCTGTACCGCGCCAAGCGCATGGACGAGCGCCGCCAGGCCAAGGAAGCCTCGGGCGCGCCGCAGGTGGCCGCACCGCAGATCCACGTGATCGACAACGGCGAGCGCCGCGCGCTCGACATGGACGCGGTCACGGGCCTGATCAACGCCGCCTGCGTGGGCCTGGAAAAGCACGTCGACGCCGACGCGATCCTGAACGAGACCCTGAAGAACCTGTACGACGGCGTGCCGGTCGAAGAACTGCACAAGTCGGCCATCCTGGCGGCGCGCGCGCTGATGGAAAAGGACCCGGCCTACAGCCAGGTTACCGCGCGCATCCTGCTGCACACGATCCGCAAGGAAGTCTTCGGCAAGGAAGTGCCGCAGGCGAAAGCCGCCGCACAGTACGTCGAGTACTTCCCACAATATATCGCCAAGGGCATCCAGAACGAGCTGCTCGATGAAGAACTGGGCAAGTTCGACCTGCCGCGCCTGGCCAAGGCGATCGTCGCCGACCGCGACCTGCAGTTCGGCTACATCGGCCTGCAGACCCTGTACGACCGCTACTTCCTGCACGTGCGCGAAACCCGCATCGAGATGCCGCAGGCGTTCTACATGCGCGTTGCGATGGGCTTGGCCCTGCGCGAAGAGAACCGCGAAGTGCGCGCGATCGAGTTCTACAACCTGCTGTCGTCGTTCGACTTCATGAGCTCGACCCCGACCCTGTTCAACTCGGGCACCCGCCGCTCGCAGCTGTCGTCGTGCTACCTGACCACCGTCGGCGACGACCTGGAAGGGATCTACGACGCGATCAAGGAAAACGCACTGCTGTCGAAGTTCGCCGGCGGCCTGGGTAACGATTGGACCCCGGTGCGCGCGCTCGGCTCGCGCATCAAGGGCACCAATGGCAAGTCGCAAGGCGTGGTGCCGTTCCTGAAGGTCGTCAACGACACCGCCGTGGCGGTCAACCAGGGCGGCAAGCGCAAGGGCGCGGTCTGCGCCTACCTGGAAACCTGGCACATGGACATCGAGGAGTTCCTCGACCTGCGCAAGAACACCGGCGACGACCGCCGCCGCACGCACGACATGAACACCGCGAACTGGATTCCGGACCTGTTCATGAAGCGCGTGATGGAAAAGGGCCACTGGACCCTGTTCACCCCGAGCGAGACGCCGGACCTGCACGACCTCGTCGGCAAGGCCTTCGAAACCGCCTACACCGCGTACGAAGCGAAAGCGGAGCGCGGCGAACTGCGCGTGTTCAAGAAAATCGAAGCGCTCGACCTGTGGCGCAAGATGCTGTCGATGCTGTTCGAAACCGGCCATCCATGGATCACCTTCAAGGATCCGTGCAACATCCGCTCGCCCCAGCAGCACGTGGGCGTGGTGCACTCGTCGAACCTGTGCACCGAGATCACGCTCAACACCAACGCCGACGAAATCGCCGTGTGCAACCTGGGTTCGGTCAACCTGCCGGCGCACATGAAGGGCGACGGGCTGGATCACGTCAAGCTGCAGAAGACCATCCGCACCGCGATGCGCATGCTCGACAACGTCATCGACATCAACTACTACGCCGTCGACAAGGCGCGCAACTCGAACCTGCGCCATCGCCCGGTCGGCATGGGCATCATGGGCCACCAGGACTGCCTGCACATGATGCGCGTGCCGTTCGCATCGAACAAGGCGGTCGAATTCGCCGACCGTTCGATGGAAGCGGTCTGCTATTACGCCTACCTGGCATCGACCGAGCTGGCGGAAGAGCGCGGCCGTTACGAGTCGTACACGGGCTCGCTGTGGGACCGTGGCATCCTGCCGCAAGACTCGATCAAGCTGCTGGCCGAAGAACGCGGCGGCTACCTCGAGCAGGACGTGTCGGAGTCGATGGAGTGGAGCGTGGTGCGCGACCGTATCAAGAAGTTCGGCATGCGTAACTCGAACTGCGTGGCGATCGCCCCGACCGCGACGATCTCGAACATCATCGGCGTGTCGGCTTGTATCGAGCCGACCTTCCAGAACCTGTACGTGAAGTCGAACCTGTCGGGCGAATTCACCGAGATTAACGCCTACCTGGTGCGCGACCTGAAAGCGCGCGGCCTGTGGGACGAGGTCATGATCGCCGACCTGAAGTACTTCGACGGTTCGCTGACCCCGATCGACCGGGTGCCGCAAGACCTGCGCGACATCTACGCCACCGCGTTCGAAGTCGAGCCGAAGTGGCTGGTGGAAGCCGCCTCGCGCCGCCAGAAGTGGATCGACCAGGCCCAGTCGCTGAACATCTACATGGCCGGCGCCTCGGGCAAGAAGCTGGACGAGACCTACAAGCTGGCCTGGCTGCGCGGCCTGAAGACCACCTACTACCTGCGCACCATCGCGGCGACGCACATGGAGAAGTCGACCAGCCGTACCGGCGCGCTGAACGCGGTGGCGGTCGATGGCGGCCTGTCGGCTGCCGGGGCGGC
>JBJMVW010000298.1:0-1687 GCA_045810465.1 Massilia sp.
ATCCGCCTGATCGCCAAGATGCCGACCCTGGTCGCGATGGCCTACAAGTACTCGATCGGCCAGCCGTTCGTGTACCCGCGCAACGACCTGTCGTACAGCGCCAACTTTATGCGCATGATGTTCGGCAACCCATGCGAAGAGTACAAGGTCAACGACGTGCTGGTGCGCGCGCTGGACCGCATCCTGATCCTGCACGCCGACCACGAGCAGAACGCATCGACCTCGACCGTCCGCCTGGCCGGCTCGTCGGGCGCGAACCCGTTCGCGTGTATCGCTGCCGGTATCGCCTGCCTGTGGGGTCCTGCCCACGGCGGCGCGAACGAAGCCGCGCTGAACATGCTCAAGGAAATCGGCAGCGTCGAGAACATCCCGGCCTTCATCGAGAAGGTCAAGGACAAGAACTCGGGCGTCAAGCTGATGGGCTTTGGCCACCGCGTGTACAAGAACTTCGACCCGCGCGCCAAGCTGATGCGCGAAACCTGCCACGAAGTGCTGGAAGAACTGGGCTTGCACGACGACCCATTGTTCAAGCTGGCCATGGCGCTGGAAAAAATCGCCCTGGAAGACGAATACTTCGTCTCGCGCAAGCTGTACCCGAACGTGGACTTCTACTCGGGTATCGTGCAATCGGCGCTGGGCATTCCTGTGTCGCTGTTCACCGGTATCTTCGCCATGGCCCGCACCATCGGCTGGATCGCACAGTGGAACGAAATGATTTCCGATCCAGAACAGAAGATCGGCCGTCCACGCCAGTTGTTCGTTGGCGCCACCACGCGCGATGTACAGCCGCTGGACAAGCGTTAATTGCTTTAGTAGCAAAATCAAAAAAGCGAGCCTGGTGCTCGCTTTTTTTTCGCCGAAAATCATTCGAGGCAAAGGCAAAGCCCCCCACCCCTACTGTCCTTGCGAAAGCGAGGATCCATGCTTCGGTCGCTCAGTATGGGTCCTCGCTTTCGCAAGGACAGTAGCGGTGGCCGCGGCGAATCCGTGAAGAACCTTCTTAATTGCGGCAAGCATTAACCCCCTTTTTGCTTGGCGACCGTTTCAGTAGGTGGCAGGTGTCTGTGGACATCGGCAATCCCGCGTGCAGCAAACGGAGCCATCATGAAGATTTCCAGGATCGCGTCAAAAAAATCTGCCCTGCAGCGTGTCGACGTTGCCTCGCCATGTCACGTGCCGTGGGAGACCATGCAGGGCGACACGCGGGTGCGCCATTGTGGCGATTGCAATAAACACGTCTTCAATCTGTCAGCTATGCCCGAAGCCGAGGCCGCCGCGCTGGTGGCGGACAAGGAAGACGGCGACATCTGCATCCGCTTCTACCGACGTGCCGACGGGACGGTCATGACGAGCGACTGCGGCGCCCGGGAGCAGGCCGCAGTGCCACAGCAATCCTGGGGCAGGCTGCCCGGTATGGCCGGCATGGCGCTCGCCGCGCTTTCGGCCGCCGGATGCGGGCCGCGGCACGTGCCTGCCGTCGCTGAGAATGTCGTAGAGGTCGATATCGTTTATCCGGACAGGGGGCAGTGGCTCGCTGGTGTCATTGTTGCGCCATACGCAGCGCCCTTACGACGCTTGCGCTCACCCAAGTCTCCAGACGTTCAGATGGTGATCGAAACACCTGAGGTACCAGAAGAGGCTGAAGCAGCGCCGCAGGCTCCGGTACTTGTTCCGGAAACGAAGGAAG
>JBJMVW010000299.1:0-25329 GCA_045810465.1 Massilia sp.
GGCGCGCTGCAGCAGGCGCGCGATGCCCTTGGCGCTGCCGACCTGCAGCACCCGCTCGACCGGCAGGAAGTCCACGCCCAGGTCCAGGCTGGCGGTGCAGATCACCGCCTTCAGTTCGCCCTTCTTCAGTCCCAGCTCGACCCAGTCGCGGGTCTCGCGGTCGAGCGAACCGTGGTGCAGCGCGATCACGCCGGCCCACTCGGGCCGCGCGTCGATGATGTTCTGGTACCAAAGCTCGGACTGCGAACGGGTATTGGTGAACACCAGCGTGGCATTGTGCTTGTCGATCTCGTCGACCACCGCCGGCAGCATCTGCATGCCGAGATGCCCGCCCCACGGGAAGCGCGCCACGTTCCCGGGTATCAGCGTGTCGACCACGATCTCTTTGCGCAGGTCGCCCTCGACCAGCACGCCCCTGCCCTCGCCGAGCAGCACGTCGCGCGCCAGCGCCAGGTTGCCCATCGTCGCCGACAGGCCCCACACCACCAGCTCCGGCCGCCACTGCCGCAGGCGCGCCAGCGCCAGCTGCACCTGCACGCCGCGTTTGCTGCCCATCAGTTCGTGCCACTCGTCGACAATCACCATGTCGAGGTGCTTGAACTGTTCGCGCGCCGCGGCGTGGCTGAGCAGCAGCGACAGGCTTTCTGGCGTCGTGATCAGCGCCGATGGCAAGCCGCGCGACTGGCGCGCTCGCTCGGCCGAGCCGGTGTCGCCGGTGCGCGCGCCGATAGTCCAGCCGCTGGCCAGTTCGGCGGCCGATTGTTCGAGCGCGCGCTGGGTGTCGGCCGCCAGCGCCCGCATTGGCGTGATCCACAGCACGCGCAGGCCGCTGGCCTTGCGCCGCGCAACCTGGGCGCCGCGCAGCAGCGCCGCGAACCACACCGCGTAGGTCTTGCCGGCCCCGGTATTCGCGTGCAGCAGGCCCGATTCGCCCGCCAGCGCCGCCTTCCACACCGCGCGCTGGAACGGGAATGCGGTCCAGCCGCGCGCCTCGAACCACGCATCGATCGCCACCGCTGCCTCGCTCTTGCTCATGCGGCCGCGGCGGCCAGCAGGCCTTTGAGGGTGTCGAGGGTGTCGGCGTCCTCGACGCCCTTGTCGTCGCGCTTGCGCAAAATGCGCGGGAAGCGCACCGCGATCCCGGCCTTGTGGCGCGACGACAGCGCAATGCCCTCGAAGCCGATCTCGAACACCATCGTCGGGGCTACCTGCCGCACCGGGCCGAACTTCTCGATCGTGGTCTTGCGAATGGCGCTGTCGACCAGTGCGATCTCGGCGTCGGTCAGGCCCGAATACGCCTTCGCGAACGGCACCAGCTTGCGCTCGCCATCGATGCCATCCCACACCGCGAACGTGTAGTCGGTGTAGAGCGAGGCGCGGCGCCCGTGCCCGGCCTGCGCGTAGACCAGCACCGCGTCCACCGAGTACGGATCGATTTTCCACTTCCACCAGGTGCCCACGTCCTTGGTGCGCCCGACGCCGTATTGCGCCTCGCGCGCCTTGAGCATCATGCCCTCGACGCCGCGGCCGCGCGATTCGGCGCGCAGCCCGGCCAGCTCAATCCAGCTTGCCGCCCGCACCAGCGGCGAGATCTTGAGCTGGGCCTTGCCAGCCTGCGCCACCTGCGTCTCGAGCAGCGCGCGCCGCTCGTGCTGCGGCAGCGCGCGGGTGTCGACGCCGTCGAGTTCGAGCAGGTCGTAGGCGACCAGCACCGCCGGCAGTTCGGCCAGCAGCTTGCCGGACAAGGTCTTGCGGCCGATCCGCTTCTGCAGGTCCGCGAACGGAGCCGGTGCATCCGCCTCGCGGTTCCAGACCAGCACCTCGCCATCGATCACGGTCCCTTCGGGCAGGCAGATCGCCGCGATCTCGGGGAAGCGTTCGGTGATCAGGTCCTCGCCGCGCGACCACAGGTAGTTCTGGCCGCCGCGCCGCACCAGCTGGGCGCGGATGCCGTCGTACTTCCACTCGACCTGCCAGTTCGCCACCTCGCCCAGCGCGGCCGGCTCGCCCTGCAGCTGGTGGGCCAGGAAGAACGGGTACGGCTGGCCGCCGCGCAGCTTGTGCTCTTCATCCGACTGCGCCGCGATCAGCTGCAGGAAGCCGGCGGCGGTCGGGCTCACGCTACCGTCGGTCCAGCCCATCAGCCGCTGCGCGATCAGCTTGCTGTCGACCGCGGCGATGGCCGCCAGCGCGCGCGTCACCAGAAGCCGCGACACGCCCACCCGGAAGCCGCCGCCGATCAGTTTGACCAGCAGGAAGCGCTCGCGCCAATCGAGTTCGTCCCAGAAGCTGAACAGCGCCGCGCGGATCGTGCCGGGGTCGGCGCCGCGCAAGGGGCCGATGCGCTGCTCCATCCATTCCGCCAGCCCGACGTCGCTGCGCCGTTTCGGCGCCGGCAGGATGTGGGCAATGGTCTCGGCCATGTCGCCGACCGCGTTGTACGACTCGTCGAACAGCCACTCGTCCAGGCCCGCGTATTCGATCGCGTACTGGCGTAGCAGCTTGGATGGGACGGCCTGGCGCGGCTTGCCGCCGGCGAGGAAGTACACCGCCCAGGCGGCGTTTTCGGGCGCGGCGTGCGAGAAGTAGTTTTGCAGCGCGTCGAGCTTGCGGTTGGTGGCGGTGGTTTCGTCAAGCTCGGCGTACAGGCGGGCGAACTCACGCATCGTCCGCCTCTTCCTCGTCGCCGTACTCGGTCTCGAAGCCCTTTGCATCGAGGCCGTTCTGGCACAGCCAGCGCACCATCACGGGGATCGAGCCGTGGGTGACGAACACGCGTTCGGCTCCGGTCGCGCGGATCGCCGTCATCAAGCCCGGCCAGTCGGCGTGGTCGGACAGCACAAAGCCGCGGTCCACGCCGCGCCGTCGGCGCGCACCACGCAGCTGCATCCAGCCGCTCGCGAACGCGTCGCTGTAGTCGCCGAAGCGCTTCATCCACGGCGAGCCGGCGGCCGACGGCGGCGCGATCACCAGCGCGTGCCTGAGCGCGGCCTTGTCCACCCCGCCGACCATCGCCGTTTCGGGCAATGGCACGCCGCTCGCGCGGTAGACGCGGTTGAGTGGCTCGACCGCGCCGTGGCAGACGATCGGCCCGATCGACGGATCCAGCCCGGACAGGATGCGCTGCGCCTTGCCGAACGCGTAGGCGAAGATGACGCTGCAGCGGCCCTCTTCGGCATTGCGGCGCCACCAGCGGTTGATATCGTCGAACACCTCCTGCTCCGGATCCCAACGGTAGATCGGCAGCCCGAAGGTCGATTCGGTGATGAAGGTGTCGCAGGCCACGGGCTCGAACGGCGCGCAGGTCTTGTCCGGCTCGACCTTGTAGTCGCCCGAGGCCACCCACACCTCGCCGCCGCATTCCATCCGCACCTGCGCCGATCCCAGCACGTGCCCGGCCGGATGCAGCGAGACCGTCACGCCGTTGTGCGTGACGCGCTCGCCGTATTCGAGCGACTGGACGTGGATGTCGCCGAGGCGCGACCTGAGGACGGTCACGCCCGGCGCCGCCGCCAGGTAGTGCGCATGGCCGTAGCGTGCATGGTCGCCGTGCGCGTGCGTGATCACCGCCCGCTCCACCGGCCGCCACGGGTCGATGTAGAACTGGCCGGGCACGCAGTACAGGCCCTCCTTGCGCACGACAACCATGTCTCCCATGCGTTCCCTTCCCGGCAGTTCTTAAACCGGCTCCACGAAATCGGCCAGGAAGGCGCGGCTCTCCTGGCCGGGAAACTCGATCGTGACCTGGTCGCCGGCCACCGACAGCACCACGCCCTCGCCGTATTTGTGCACCCTGACCCGCGCGCCCGCCTCGAAGGCCGGCCTCGGCGGCGCGGCCTCGTCCGGTTCGCGATCGAACTCGTCGTCGCGGATCTCGATGTCCTCGGTCAGCGCGAGTTCGGGCGGGTTCAGGCAGTTATCGCAGCGGCAGCACTTCTCGAAGCCGGGATGCTCGTCGCCGAAGTAATCGAGCAGCAGCTTCCAGCGGCAGAAACCGCTGACCGCGTAGCCGACCATCTGTTCGAGCGCCTCGCGGTCGCGCTCCTGCTTCTGCACGTAGACCGCGGCCAGTCCTTCGAAGGTGGCTGCCTTCGGCTCGGTGTGGGTGACGAGGTATTCGAGCTTGCGGTTTTGGCGCAGCAGCTTGCCGTCCTTGAGCAGCTTGAGGCAGACCTTCAGCTTCGATTCGTGGTGCTCGCCGAGCTTTTCTTCCAGCCGCTCGATGGTGACCGGCCCTTCCGCGGCCAGCTCGCGCGCGGCCTCATACACGGCCTTCAGGTCGTTGGCGCCCGGGTAGTGCTTCACCAGGAAGAACTGCTGCACGCGCTTGTCGTCCTGGAAGAACAGCAGCGTGCAGGTCGCGTCCTGGCCGTCGCGTCCCGCGCGGCCGGACTCCTGGTAATAGGCTTCGAGGTTGGCGGGGATCTGCAGGTGGATCACGAAACGGGTGTCGGCTTTGTCGATGCCCATGCCGAACGCGTTGGTGGCCACCATCACGCGCCGCTCGCCGTCCATGAACAGGTCCTGGTTGGCCTTGCGCTCGGCCGCGTGCAGCTTGCCGTGGTAGATCGTGACCGATTCGCCGGCCTCCTCCAGCACCTGGTGCATCTCCTCGGCCGCCTTGACGGTGGCCGCATAGATGATGCCGACACCCCGGGTCTCCTGCACCAGCTTGAGCGCCTCGGCGTATTTCTCGTCGGCGTTGGTGACCTGGACCACCCGATAGTGCAGGTTGGGCCGGTAGATGCCGGTGTTGACCACGTTCATGCGCGGCCGCCCCAGCTGCTTGCCGATGTCCTCCACGACGGCGTCGGTGGCGGTGGCGGTCAGCGCCAGCACCGGCGGGCGCCCGAGCGCCTCGATCGATGCCGACATCTCGATATAGGCGGGCCGGAAGTCGTGACCCCACTGCGAAATACAGTGCGCCTCGTCGACCACCACCAGGTCGATCCTGGCCTGCTTGAGCACCTCGATGAACTCGGCAACGGCCAGCCGCTCGGGGGTGCAGAACACGATCTCGCAGGCGCCGGCAGCGATCGCCGCGAGCGCCTGCTCCTCTTCCTCGCGGTTCAGGCTGCTATTCACCTGGACCGCGCGGATGCCGAGCTGCTCGAGCTTTTCGAGCTGGTCTTTCATCAGGGAAATCAGGGGCGAGACCACGATCGTCATCCCTTCGAGGATGCGTGCCGGAATCTGGTAGCACAACGATTTTCCGCTGCCGGTGGGCATGATCGCGAGCGTGTCCTTGCCGTCGAGGACGCTGTCGATCACGCGTTGCTGGCCGTCGCGCAGGTGCTCGATGCCGAAGACCGAGTGCAGCAGGCGGCGGATGGTATTGCGGCGCACCGCGAGCAGGCCGCGATGCATGAGTTTGGGGTCGTGTCGGGTCATGGCTGAACTGTACGGTGCGCACAGGTCACGCACCATAGGACGCGGCCTACAGCTTCCGTAGGAGGCCCTCTTTTGCAGTCTTACACCAAGGGCGACAGCCGCGCAAGGCCTTTTCCTACAGCTCGACGGATTGCACGCCGATAGTTGCGATCGAGAACCCGAACTAAGATGGAACCAGACCATACGACAAATGCATAGCGGAGGCGATCATGACCAGTTTGTTCCCGATGAGGTGGACCGCGATCCACGTAGCGCTGGCCAGCGCCGCAACCTGGCTGCTGTGCGCAACCGATGCGCTGGGTGGCGCGGCTGTCATGTTCGTGCACTGACCAGGCCGGGCGCGGCCAAGGGTTCACGGCCGTCACGCGCAAAACCGTCGTTCCCGCCTTCGCGGGAATGACGGTCTCAAGGCCGCGGGAATGACGGTTTTAAAGCTAACTCCCCGCATCAGGCCGCCGCGGCGGCCGCCTCGATCAGCTCTTCACTCGGCGCACGCATCAGGTAGTCGAAGGCCGACAACGAGGCCTTGGCGCCTTCGCCGACCGCGATTACGATCTGCTTGAACGGAACCGTGGTGACGTCGCCGGCCGCGTACACACCCGGCACCGACGTTGCGCCGCGGGCATCGACCACGATCTCGCCGTGCTTCGTCAGTTCCACCGCGCCCTTGAGCCACTCGGTATTGGGCACCAGGCCGATCTGCACGAACACACCCTCCAGCTCCAGCTTGTGCGGCTGGCCAGTGCCGCGATCGGTGTACGACAGGCCGTTGACGATCTTGCCGTCACCGTGGATCTGGGTGGTCTGGGCCGATGTAATCACCTGCACGTTCTTCAGGCTGTGCAGCTTGCGCTGGAGCACTGCGTCGGCGCGCAGCTCGGCGCCATACTCGATCAGCGTCACGTGCTTGACCAGGCCGGCCAGGTCGATCGCGGCCTCGACGCCCGAGTTGCCGCCGCCGATCACCGCCACGCGCTTGCCCTTGAACAGCGGGCCGTCGCAGTGCGGGCAGTAGGCCACGCCGTGGTTGCGGTACTCTTTTTCGCCCGGCACATTGATTTCACGCCAGCGCGCGCCGGTCGCAAGGATCACCGTCTTGCTCTTGAGCACGGCACCGGTCTCGGTGTGCACCTCGATCAGCTTGCCGCCCACCAGCTTCGACGCGCGTTGGGTGTTGATGATGTCGACTTCGTAGTGCTTGACGTGCTCTTCGAGCGCGATCGCGAAGCGCGGTCCGTCGGTCTCTTTCATCGACACGAAGTTCTCAATGGCAAGCGTGTCCAGCACCTGGCCGCCGAAACGGTCCGACAGCACGCCGGTCTTGATGCCTTTGCGCGCAGCGTAGATTGCCGCCGCCGCACCGGCCGGGCCGCCGCCGACGATCAGCACGTCGAAAATCTCTTTCTTCGACAGCTCGGCCGCCTTGCGGGCGCCGGCGTTCTTGTCGAGCTTGGCGAGGATCTCCTCGACGCTCGAGCGCCCCTGGCCGAAGTATTCGCCGTTCAGGAACAGCATCGGCACCGCCAGCACCTGGCGCGCTTCGGCTTCGTCCGGGAACACGCCGCCATCGATCGACGTGATCTTGATACGCGGGTTGATGATCGACATCGAGTTGAGCGCCTGCACCACTTCCGGGCAGTTATGGCAGCTCAGCGATATGAACGCTTCGAACTCGTACTCGCCATCGAGGTTCCTGATTTGCTCGACGACCTGCTCGTCGAACTTGATCGGGTGGCCGCCCACTTGCAGCAGGGCCAGCACGAGCGAGGTAAATTCATGGCCCAGCGGCAGGCCGGCGAAGCGTACGCCAACGTCCGTGCCCGGGCGATTGATCGAAAACGACGGCTTGCGTTCGTTGTCGTCATATTTTTCCACCAGCGAAACTTTGTCGCTCAACGGGGCAATTTCCCGGAGCAGTTCCTGCATTTCGCGCGCTTTGGCGGAGTCATCCAGTGAAGCAACGATCTCAATCGGCTGCACCACTTTCTGCATATAGGCCTGCAATTGCTCTTTGAGATTCGCGTCCAGCATGATATTTCCTTGAGTTACCAGTTATTCCTGATGCCGCGCCACCAGGGCGCGGCATATTGTCAGTCCAGCTTAGATCTTGCCGACCAGGTCCAGCGATGGCTTCAGGGTGGCCGCGCCTTCGGTCCACTTTGCCGGGCACACTTCGCCCGGGTGCGAAGCGACGTACTGTGCCGCCTTCACTTTGCGCAGCAGTTCCGAGGCGTCGCGGCCGATGCCGTTGTCGTGCACTTCCATGACCTTGATCTGGCCTTCCGGATTGATGACGAAGGTGCCGCGCAGCGCCAGGCCTTCTTCCTCGATCATCACTTCGAAGTTACGCGTCAGGGCGCCGGTCGGGTCGCCGATCAGCGGGTAGTTGACCTTCTTGATCGCGTCCGAGGTGTCGTGCCACGCCTTGTGCGCGAAGTGGGTGTCGGTCGATACGCCGTACACGTTCACGCCCATCTTGGCGAACTCCGGCTGGAACGCCGCCAGGTCTTCCAGTTCGGTCGGGCACACGAAGGTGAAGTCTGCCGGGTAGAACATCAGGACCGACCAGGTACCTTTGAAGTTTTCTTCGGTCAGGTCGATGAATTTCCCGTTGTGGAATGCGGTTGCTTTGAACGGTTTGATCTGGGTGTTAATGAGGGACATGACATCTCCTGTTTCAGGGTTAAAAAAACGATCAGGGGCTAGTGTAAAGCCCTTTGCTGGACTTGTAAAATTGATTGAGCGGTGGTGAATGATAGTTTTAGGCTATCAGACAATGCGGAACCGGGCGAAGGAACTGGGGTTCCCGCCTGCGCGGGAACGACGTGGTGGTGGGGGTTCCCGCCTGCGCGGGAACGAGGGCAACTGGGGTTCCCGCCTGCGCGGGAACGACGTGGTTGGGGGCCAGGCCTGCGCGGGAAGGACGTGGTGGTGGGCGTCAGGCGGCCTGTTCGGCGGCGGCGCCAGCGCTCTTGGCGGCCAGCGCCGGCAGCAGCAGGCTGAAGGTCGATCCGGCGCCCGGCTCGCTCGTCACCGTCAACTCGCCGCCATGCGAGGCCGCCAGCTGGCGCGAGATGTACAGGCCCAGGCCCAGCCCTTTCGGCTCGCCGTTGCGAGCGCCGCGCTCGTAGGGTTCGAAGATGCGCTCGATATCGGTCTCGGCGATGCCCTTGCCGTGGTCGCGCACGTCGATCCGGACCTTGCCACCGTCCTCGTGCACGCTGACCTCGACCGGCTGCCCGCCGCCGTAGCGCAAGGCATTGGTGAGCAGGTTGACGATCACCTGCTCGATGCGGAACTCGTCCCACCACCCCGCCACCGGCGCATGCGGCGCCAGGTTCAGGGTGGTGCCGGTGGCCGCCGCCTGCAAGGCCAGGTCGCTGACCACACGTTCGAGCAGCGTCATCAGCTCGACCTGCGCGGGCCGGATCGACAGCGTACCGCTCTTCATGCGCGACACGTCCAGCATGTCGTCGATCAGCCGGATCATGGCTTTGATCTGGCGCTCGTCGCGCTTGATCATCGCGCCCACCTGGTCCGGATCGGTGGCCGGCAGGTTGCCGCGCTTGAGCTGAAGCGCGCGCATCTGGGTCTCGAGGAACAGCGTGTTGAGCGGCGTGCGCAGTTCGTGCGCGACCAGCGACATGAATTCGTCGCGCATGCGCAGCGAGCGTTGCAGCTCCTGCTGGGTCGCGTTCAGTTCGCGCAGCAGCGTTTCCTGCTCGTGCCGGCTGCGTTCGAGCGCTTCCATCTGGCGCCTGGTCTCGCGCCGCTGCTGGTCGAGCGCGACGAACACGTTGACCTTGCTGCGCACCGCGTCCGGGTCGAGCGGCTTGTAGAGGAAATCGACCGCGCCGGTCTCGTAACCCTTGAACGCGTAATTGAGCTCCTTGCCGGCGGCCGACACGAACACGATCGGGATGTGGCGCGTGCGCTCGGTGCCGCGCATCAGCTCCGCCAGCTCGAAGCCGTCCATGCCTGGCATCTGCACGTCCAGGATCGCAAGCGCGAACTCGTGTTCGAGCAGCAGCGCCAGCGCCTCCTCGCCCGAATTGGCGTGGTAGACGATACGCTGCTCGTCGCGGATCAGGGCGTCGAGCGCGCGCAGGTTGTCCGGCAGGTCGTCGACAATCAGGAGTTTGCTCGGGTCTTGTGGGTTCATGGTTTCTCCAGCAATGGCAACAGCGCGGCGATACCGGCCAGCGGCAGTACGAGATCGGGCAGCTTACGGCGGATTGCCTGTTCCGGCATCGCGCGCGCCTCGGCCTCGGCCGGGTCCTGCACGATGGTCAGGCCGCCGCATTCGGCGATGCGCGCCAGGCCGGCCGCCCCGTCCTGGTTGGCCCCGGTCAGCAGGATGCCGGCCAGCCCCGCGCCGTAGGCGTCGGCGCTTGACTCCATCAGCACGTCGATCGCAGGGCGCGCGAACTGCACCGGCGGCTCGCAACTGAGCGAAAAACTGCGGTCCTGTTCGACCGACAGATGATAGCCGGGACCGGCGAAGTAGATCGTGCCCGCTTGGATCGGCTCCTTGTCGACCGCCTCGCGCACCGGCAGCGCCACCCGGTCGCGGAACAGTTCGGCCAGCCGGCTCTCGCGGTCCGGCGGCAGGTGCAGGATGCACACCGCCGGCAGCGCAAAGCCACGCGGTAACGCCGGCAGCAGCGTGAGCAGCGCATCGATGCCGCCGGCCGAGCCGCCGATCACGATCAATTCGATCCGGCGGCCGGCCAGCGCGTGCGCGAAATCCGCTTCATTGGTCATGCGCCCACCTTGCGGAACAATCGCTCGCGCCGGGCCAGCGTCTCGAAGCGCTCGGCGTAGCTCGAAAAATCGATGCTCTCCTTGCTGCCCAGGCCAAGGAAGCCACGGTGGCACAGCGACTCGTGGAACAGGCCGAGCACGCGGTCCTGCAGGCGCCGGTTAAAGTAGATCATCACGTTGCGGCAGCTGACGAAGTGCGTCTCGGAGAACACGCTGTCGGTGGCCAGGCTGTGGTCGGCGAAGGTCACGTTGTCGACCAGCGTCCGGTCGAACAGCGCACCGCCGTAGGCTGCGGTGTAATAGTCCGAGAAGGCGCGCTTGCCGCCGGCCTTCTGGTAGTTCTCGGTGTACGCCCGCATCCGCTCGAGCGGGAACACGCCGCGCCGCGCAGCTTCGAGCGACTGCGGGTTGATGTCGGTCGCGTACACGATGCTGCGCTCGAGCAGCCCCTCTTCCTGCAGCAGGATCGCCATCGAATACACTTCCTCGCCAGTGCTGCAGCCGGCGATCCAGATCTTCAGCGACGGGTAGGTCTTCAGGAACGGCACCACCTGGCTGCGCAGCGCCGCGTAATACGCCGGGTCGCGGAACATCTCGCTGACCGGGATCGTCAGGTACTGCAGCAACTGGGCGAACGCGCTTGGTGCGTGCATCACCTTTTCCTGCAGCGCGGTGATGGTGGGGCAGCCCATCTCGCGCAGCGCGGCCAGCACGCGGCGCTTCTGCGAGGCGCCGGTGTAGTCGCGGAAGTCGTAGTTGTACTTGAGGTACACCGCCTCCATCAGCATGCGCAGCTCGATATCGATGTCGTCCGGGGCCTTCAAATTCGCTCCAGTGCCGGCATCCACACCCGCAGCAGCGAGTACAGGCGGGTCAGGTCGATCGGCTTGGCCAGGTAGTCGTTGGCGCCGGCGGCCAGGCACTGCTCCTGGTCGTCCTTCATCGCCTTGGCGGTGATCGCGATGATCGGCAGGCGTTCGAAGCGGGCGTCGGCGCGGACGCGGCGGGTCGCCTCCAGCCCGTCCATCCCCGGCATCATCACGTCCATCAGCACCAGGTCGATGGCGGACACTTCATCGAGTTTGGCGAGGGCCTCGAAGCCGTTGCGGCCGACCTCCACTTTGGCGCCGCGCTGCTCGAGCGCGCTGGTCAGGGCGAACACATTGCGCACGTCGTCGTCGACCAGCAGGATGGTGCGGCCCTCGAACACGCGGTCGCGCCCGCGCACGGTCTTGAGCATGTTCTGGCGCTCGGAGGAGAGCTGCGACTCGACCTTGTGCAGGAACAGCGTCACCTCGTCGAGCAGCCGCTCCGGCGAGCGCGCGCCCTTGATGATGATCGAGCGCGAGTACTTGAGCAGCTCGGCTTCCTCGTCGCGCGTCAGGTTGCGGCCGGTGTAGACGATCACCGGCGGGAACGAGCACAGCTCCTCGCCGGACATCTTCTCGAGCAGTTCCTTGCCCTGCATGTCGGGCAGCTTCAGGTCGATGATCATGCAGTCGAAGATCTCGCCGCGCAGCAGCGCCAGCGCCTCCTCGCCCGAGCCCACGGCCGCGATGTCGACGTCGGCATCGGCGATCAGCTGCACCACGCTGTCGCGCTGGCGCTCGTCGTCCTCGACCAGCAGCACGCGCTTGATCTTTTGCGCCGATTTTTCCTGCAGCTTGCGGAACACCTGTTCGAGCTGTTCGCGGCTGGTCGGCTTGAGTGCATAACCGATCGCGCCCAGGTGCAGCGCCTCGCCGCCGTTGTCCATGCTCGACACCACGTGGACCGGAATGTGGCGCGTGCCGGGGCTGTCCTTGAGCAGCTGCAGCACCGACAGGCCGGAGCGGTCGGGCAGGCGCATGTCGAGCAGGATCGCATCCGGGGTTTCGCTGGCGGCCAGCTGCAGCCCTTCGGCCGCAGTCAGCGCGACCAGGCAGCGGTAGTCGAGGTCGTGGGCGAGGTCGTACAGGATCTGGGCAAAGCCCTGGTCGTCCTCGATGACCAGCACGGTGCGCGCCGCATCCGCCGGTTTGTCGCGGTCGTCGGCGAACCCCTCGCCCACGGCCTCCTCGCCAGGCGCGGCGGTGGCGGCGCGGACGGTGGCCGGCGCAGGGGCCGGAGCGGCCGCCGGCGCCGGCGCGGGTGCTGCCGGCGGCGTTGCGGCCACCGCGCCGCTGCGCGGCAGGCTCAGGGTAAAGGTACTGCCCTCGCCCGGCGCGCTGGCCACCACCAGCGTCCCGCCCAGCAGGGCCGTCAGGTCGCGCGAGATCGACAGGCCCAGGCCGGTGCCGCCGAAGCGCCGGCTGGTGGTGCCGTCGGCCTGGTGGAAGGCGTCGAAGATGCGCTCCTGCTGCTCGGCCGCGATGCCGATGCCCGAATCCTGCACCGCGAACTGGATCCAGCCCTCGCGCGTCGCGCCGACAGTCATGCTGACGCCGCCCGCCTCGGTGAACTTGACCGCGTTCGACAGCAGGTTCTTCAACACCTGCTCGAGGCGCTGGCGGTCGGTATGGATGGTGGCCGGCACGTTCGGCGCGACCGCCACCGAAAAGTCGAGCTGCTTCTGGTGCGCCAGCGGCTCGAAGGTGCGGGCCAGCGTGTCGACCACGCGGCGCAGCGGCAGCTCTTCGGGCTGCAGTTCGAGCTTGCCCGCTTCGACCTTGGAGATGTCGAGGATGTCGTTGATCAGGTTGAGCAGGTCGTTGCCGGCCGAGTAGATGGTCTGCGCGAAGCGCACCTGCTCGTCGTTCAGGTTGCCGGCCGCGTTATCGGCCAGCAGCTTGGCCAGGATCAGCGAGCTGTTGAGCGGCGTGCGCAGCTCGTGCGACATATTGGCCAGGAACTCGGACTTGTAGCGGCTCGCGCGTTCGAGCTCCAGCGCACGCTGGCGCAGCTGTTCCTGGGCCTGCGTCAGGGCCGCGTTTTTCAGGTCCAGGTTCAGGGCCTGCTCGGCCAGCTGGTCGTTGGTCTGTTCGAGTTCGGCCTGCTGGTTTTCCAGCGCCGACTGCGATTCCTCGAGCGCGCGCGACTGCTCCTCGAGCTCCTCGTTGGCGGTGCGCAGCTCTTCCTGCTGGACCTGCAGCTCCTCGTTGAGCGCCTGCGCTTCCTCCAGCGTCTTTTGCAGGCGCTGGCGGTACACGACGGCGGCCACGGCGGCGCCAACCGTCGCGCTGACCAGGTTCATGAATTCGACGTCGCGCTCGGTCACCTCGTGCAGGAAGCCGATCTCGATGATGCCCTTGACCTTACCGTGATTCATGACCGGCGCGATCAGCAGTTCGCGCGGGGCCGCTTCACCCAGGCTCGAGCCGACCTTGATGTAATCCGGCGGCAGTTCGCGCAGCACGATGGCGCGCCGTTCGCCAGCCGCCTGGGCGGCCAGCGATTCGTCCGGCCGGATGGTCTGCGCGTGCAGCGCTGTGTCGTGCGCGAAGCCGTAGGCGCCGATCCGGGTCAGCATCCCATCATCGCTGCGGAAGTACATCGCCGCCACCGCGCCATTGAGGTAACGCGTCAGCTGCCCCAACACTTCCTGGGCCAGCGGCTCGAGCGCATTGATGCCTGCAATTTTCTCGCTGACCGCTGTCTGCCCGCTGCGCAGCCAGGCCTGGTGGCGCAGCTCGGCGTTATGTTCGTTCTCGTGGTCGAGCGTGTCGCGGTACGAATCGGACAGCCGCACCAGTTCGCGCCGGCCGAACATCGCGAGCAAGGCCCCCACCCCGAGCGTGAACACCAGGAACGAGGCGACCGACCAGGCGGTGACCCGGCGCGCGGAATCGTTGCGTTCGTCCAGCAGGCGCCGCTCGGTGTCGACGAACTCGCCGAACTGGCTGCGCAGCTCGTCGATCTGGATCTTGCCGCGTCCGGCCCTGACCAGCTCGACGAAGTCCAGGTGCTGGCGGCGCCGCTCGATCATCTCGTTGGCGTACTGCTGCCATTGCTTTTGCAGGTTGCCGATGCGGCGTACGCGCTCGGCCTGCATGTCGTTGCCCTCGACCAGTCGGCCCAGCGACTGCAGGGAGGCCTCGATCCGGGGCGCGGCCAGCAGGTAGGGGGCGAGGAAGTTCTCGTCACCGGACAACAGGAAACCGCGCATGCTCGATTCCATGTCGGCCGACAGCTTGCTCACTTCGTTGGCGCTGCCGATCACGCGCTCGGTACGTTCCACCCAATTGAGTACATTGATCAGGTAAGCAATGACGCCGACGAACACGATCGCGCTCAGCACGCCCATGGCGAGGGGCAGTGCTACGTTGCGGCTGAGAATGCGTCGGAACTGGAAATTGTCGATCGTTGGGCCGGGCATGCGCTGGTTCTTTGGAAAAAAAATATCCCAAGTGTAACGTAAATGCCCGTCCCGGGCCCACACAAGCGTGCGCCAGCGGCGATGTTATTGCGCGAAGGAAACATTTTAACGGAACTTACCCGATAAAGGGCGCGAGATAAGGTGCGGTGCGGCTTTGGTCCGCGCGCGCCACCGCGGCAGGCGGCCCGGCTGCCACCACCTTGCCGCCTGCATCGCCCGCCCCAGGGCCGATGTCGATCACCCAGTCGCTCGCCGCCACCACGCGCATCGTGTGTTCGACCACGATCACGGTATTGCCGGCTTCGACCAGCCGGTCGAGCTGGACCACGAGGCGGTCGACGTCGGACGGATGCAGGCCGGTGGTCGGTTCGTCGAGGATGTAGAGCATGTTGCCGCGCGCCGCGCGCTGCAGTTCGGTGGCCAGCTTGATGCGCTGCGCCTCGCCGCCCGACAGCTCGGTGGCCGGCTGCCCCAGCCGCAAATAGCCCAGGCCCACGTCGCGCAGCACGTCGAGCGCGCGCTCGACCAGCGGCTCGCCGGCAAAGAATTCGAACGCGGCGTCGACCGTCATTCCGAGCACCTCGGCGATGTTCTTGTCCTTGTACTTCACTTCGAGCGTCTTGGCGTTGTAGCGCGCGCCGCCGCAAGTGGGGCACGGCGCGTACACGCTCGGCAGGAACAGCAGTTCGACCATCACGAAGCCTTCGCCCGCGCAGTGCTCGCAGCGGCCCTTGGCCACGTTGAAGGAGAACCGGCCGGCATCGTAGCGGCGCGCCCTGGCGATTCTGGTCGCCGCGAACAGCTTGCGCACCTGGTCGAACAGCCCGGTGTAGGTGGCCAGGTTGGAGCGCGGCGTGCGGCCGATCGGCTTCTGGTCGACCCGCACCAGCCGGCGGATGCCTTCGAGTCCGGCGATGATCCGGCCCTCGCTCGGGATCGCCGCTTCCTGCTCCAGGTCAGCGCCGTCCTCGGCCTCCGCCGCCGGGGCGGCCTGGCCCAGCGCCGCGGTCACCAGGTCGACCAGCACCTGGCTGACCAGGCTCGATTTGCCCGAGCCGGAAACGCCGGTCACGCAGGTCAATACGGCCAGCGGGAACTCGACGTCGACCTGGTCGAGGTTATTGCGCGTGACGCCGGCCAGGCGCAGCCACCCGTCCGGCTGGCGCACCGCGCGCGGCCGCGGGGGCGATTGGTCGAACAGGTAGCGGCGCGTCTGCGAGCGGTCGATCTTTTTCAGGCCGTCCGGCGGGCCGCTGTACAGCACTTCGCCGCCCTGCTCGCCCGCGGCCGGGCCGACGTCGACGATCCAGTCGGCGTGCCGGATCACGTCGAGCGCATGCTCGACCACGAACAGCGAATTGCCGGACGCCTTCAGCTGCGCCAGCGCCGCCAGCAGCGCTTCGGTGTCGGCCGGGTGCAGGCCGGCCGAGGGCTCGTCGAGCACGTAGACCACTCCAAACAGGTTCGAGCGAACCTGGGTGGCCAGCCGCAGGCGCTGCAACTCGCCCGGCGACAGCGTCGGCGTGCTGCGTTCGAGCGCCAGGTAGCCGAGGCCGAGCGCGAGCAGCACCTCGAGCCGCGCCACCAGGTCGGCCGCGATGCGCTGCGTGACGATCAGCTGCTCCGGATGCAGCCTGGCGCGGCGCTTGTCGTTGGGCGCGCGGCCGCTGGCGTACGGTTCGAGCAGCGCGGCCAGGCGTTCGAGCGGCATGCGCGAGATTTCGGCGATGTCATGACCGGCAAAGGTGACCGACAACGATTCCTGGCGCAGCCGCTTGCCGCGGCACAGCGGGCATTGTGTGCTGACCATGTAGCGCGCCACCCGCTTTTTCATCGACGCGCTTTCGGTATTGGCGAAGGTCTGCAGCACGTAGCGCCGGGCGCCGGTGAAGGTGCCCTGGTAGCTCGGGGTTTCCTTGCGTTTCAGCGCGCGCCGCGTTTCCTCGGGCGTGAAGCCGGCGTACACCGGCACTGTCGGCGTCTCGTCGGTGTACAGGATCCAGTCGCGGTCCTTCCTGGGCAGGTCGCGCCACGGGGTGTCGACATCGAAGCCGAGCGTGACGAGGATATCGCGCAGGTTCTGGCCGTGCCATGCCGGCGGCCACGCGGCCACCGCGCGCTCGCGGATGGTCAGCGAATCGTCCGGCACCATCGACTGTTCGGTGACCTGGTACACGCGCCCCAGGCCCGCGCATTCGGGACATGCGCCTTCGGCGGTATTGGGCGAGAACGATTCGGCGTACAGCAGCTGCTGGCCGGGCGGGTAGTCGCCGGCGCGCGAATACAGCATGCGCAGCGAATTGGACAGCGTACTGACGCTGCCGACCGACGAGCGCGTGGTCGGCGCGCCGCGCTGCTGCTGCAGCGCGACCGCCGGCGGCAGGCCGTCGATCTCGTCGACTTCCGGCACCGGCATCTGGTGGAACAGGCGGCGCGCATACGGCGACACCGATTCGAGGTAGCGGCGCTGGGCCTCAGCGTACAGGGTGCCGAACGCGAGCGACGATTTGCCGGAGCCGGAGACGCCGGTGAACACCACCAGCGCGTCGCGCGGGATGTCGAGGCTGGCGTTCTTCAGGTTGTGCTCGCGCGCGCCGCGCACGCGCACGAAGCCGGGCTGGGCCTGGCCATTGGCCGGCGCCTTGCTGTCCTGCTCGTCCTGGTGTTTGCGCCGCATCGGCTGTCCGTATCGAGTCGCGATACGGCATTACAGCGTACTCTGCGGTGAGGGCGCGGTGCGCTGCCGCACAGTAGACGGCAAAGTTGCGAGAGTGGTGCGTCCTGCATGATGACAATCGTGTCGCCCGCAGGAAAGTAGACGCACCACAACGAACAACTTGGCCATGGTGTGCTATGGTCGCCAAAGCGTAGTTCGCGGGTTGATTGCACGCTCGGATATTGAACTCGCGGACCAATGGAGACTCCAAAGATGATTGTGGAGTACTGCTATTCATAGTTTGGAGAGGCGATCATGGCGGCGAATTTTGGAACTTTGCTTACAGCCAAGGGAGCGATTCATGGAACTTCCCTGATTGGCGCGAGGGGGCTATGGCTCGCGCTCGTGACAAACCGCGGCACGCTCCAGCAAGCCAAAGACGACCTTCAACGACATATGGCGAGCGAAGATGCGCAACACGGCGTGATTATCCTTTCCCGGGAGTTAGCCGCAACCACCTTCGGACCAGTGCCGCAAGAATGGATTTCCCAAGGCATAAGCATGCACCTCAGTGCAGAGGAAAACATTATCACCGGCGCATGCGCTTTTCTGCAGGAAGTCTTCAACATTCAATCCCTGTCGGAACAGAGCCTGCGACACCTCGCCGCGATCGCCCGTTTGGAACCCGAAGGGATGCGCACCCCAAACGGATAGTTGAGCGGTCACTATGCCCGACCTGAACATCTGGTGCGCCACCTGTTGCACACAACCATGTCCGAGCAAGTCCTGGCCCTTCACCGCGTATCGCGGCGCTGCTACGACCTCGCAGGGGTGCGCACTGGCAGTGTCAGGGACCAACTGCTCCGATCAACGATGGTCGTCAATGCACTTGCCAGCGAGGGCCTGATCGGCCGGGGCCGTGCATTACTGGTGTACGGGGCCGGCCCAGCCGGTATGAATGCAGCGATGCAGGCGGCCGCACATCATGCGGACGTTACGGTCATCGAGCGTGCCGCGGTGAAATTCTCCACAATCTCCGCCGCATGGTGGCGCCGGGTCGACGCGACAGAATATGATTGGCCGCACAACCACTGGAAAGCCGGGGTTTTCCCTTTCCGGGGGACGATCCCATTGATGCAAACGAGCACCTCCTCCGGATTGTCGTTGGCACTAGGCTGGGATCGGGCATGGCAAACCTTTGACCAGAGTCGCAACGGCCAATTCGGGTCGGGCAAGGTTAATGTGATTCATAACCTCGACGCGGCAGCTTTGCACCCGACTGAAACGCCGACCTTGCTCGACGTGAGAGGCAGATGGACACCGGGCCCGGCGCCCGACCAGACGCGGTCGTTCGGCGCCCTGTTGTCCTGCATCGGACACGGTGACGAACAAGTGACCGAAGTGCCACTGCACGGCCATTGGCACGGCTACGCCGGGCCCGGTTTCTGGACGCACAGCGACGGAATCGCAGCTGGTAAATCGCTTCCTGAAGGCGTCCGCAACGTTGTTATCTCGGGTGCGGGTGACGGCGGAATGCAAGATTTCCAACGGGTCACGACATCGCGGTGCGGAGCCGAGCTGCTTGCACTGCTCGGCGATGTGGCGCGGGACTATGAGGTTCACAATGCGGCCAGTAACGTCCCCATATATCCAACCGCGCCGCTTGAGCAATGGTTGCTGAGTGCCGACGAGGCCGGTCGAAGAGCATTTAGCTGGGCACCGGGTCGTCATGGCGCCCCCGCCGCATTAATGAAGTGGCATGGCGATTTCGAGACGCAGATTGAAGCATTTGTGCAACGGTGGCCCCCCGCTCTTGCGACCCATGTCGCGCGATGTTTGTTCCGGCGAGAAGCATTCGAGAACCAGCTGGCAGTTCGGTGGGTGATGCGCGAGCCAACACCAGGCTACGCCTACGCTTTGAACCGCTATCTGGTGATCTTGCTCAAGGCTCTAGCCGATCTGGTCCTGCCCGGACGGTTCACCGTGTACCCCTCCAGCGCAATTGGCGAAATTGTCCCGGTGAACCACACTTGCCATCACGCGCCCGATTGTATCGGCAAGACGCATAGGGTCCGGATTGACACTGCGAACATGGCGCCAACCCCGTGCCTTGCCGAGCTGATCATTATCCGGCACGGCGTGGAACCCAGGCCGCTTTTGTTGAGCGGTCGCCTGCCTGTCCAGGAACAGATCTCGCCGTTCGATTTGCCTGGCTGAGGCCGGGCACTTGTCGATGGCCCGGCAAGGGCGGCAGCTGATTGCTTTGGTCGTGTTATTGCGGTTTGCGCGCGTAGCTCACGGTCAGCATTTCCCACTGGTGGCCGTCCGGTTCGTTCCAGTAAACGCCCTTGCCGCCGAACTGGGTGTCGACCTGCCTGTCGACGGGGCCCCGCACCCTGCTGCGGTAAGCGATGCCGCCAGCCTTGATGCGCTCAAGTATCGCGTCGAACTCGTCCGCCGAAACGCGGAAGCAGAAATGCTCGACCGCGAAGTCCGCGTCGGTCTGGATGAAATCGAGCGTCAGGCCGTCGTTGATGTAGACGGGAGAGAAAACGCCGAATGCCGTCTCCGACCACGTTACGCCGAGCAGCTCGGCCAGCAACTTCGCCGATGCGACGCGGTGGTGTGACGAGACAATGAAGTGATCGAGCTGTATAGTCATTTCTGCCTCCCTGCCTGCATGGCGTTAGACCCAGGCGTCAGCATAGTTCATCGCGGCCGGCTAATTAGGGAATCAGCCGTTCAGCCCGCAACCGGGCAAACAGGTCGAAGAACGATTCGTCGGTCGGCTGGTAGGCACAAAAGCCAAGTTTGCGGCTCCTGGCCATGTCGGTCATTACCTCAATTGGGCGCCCAAGGTCGAGATCGGTGTGCCAGGCCGACGCCAGCCGGTCGAGGTCTGCTTCGACCAGCCCATGGCGCTGCGCGATCTCGCGCCACAAGGCGTGGTCATTGGCCATGATCGCTTCCAGTGGCTGCGTGGCGCCGCTGAATCCCGCCGGCTGCACGCCGAACCACCCAGCGAGCTTGCCCCACAGCCAGCTCCAGCGGAACACGTCGCCGTTCACGATGTTGAAAGCCTCGTTGCGGGCGGCATCGGTGTCGGCGGCCCAGACCAACTGCTTTGCCAGCATCCGCGCATCGGTCACGTCGGACAGCCCGTTCCATTGTGCGGCGGAACCAGGGAACTGAAACGGGCGCCCTGTTTCCTTGCAAATCGATGCATAGACCGCGAGCGTGGTGCCGAGGTTCATCGCGTTGCCGACCGCGAGCCCGATGACGGTGTGCGGGCGATGGATGGTCCAGGTGAAGCGGTCGCGTTCCGCCGCCGCGTAGACCTCGTCTTCCTGGGCATAGTAGAAGTTTTCGACCGGTAGCCGTGGCTGCGATTCGCGCAGCGGCGTATCCGGCAGCGTGCCGGAACTCGCGTAGGCCTCGAACGGACCGAGGTAGTGTTTGAGGCCAGTGACGAGGGCCACGTGGCGTAGCGATTTCTTCGGCGAGAGCGCGTCGAGCAGGTTGCGCACCATGGCGGCATTGACGCGGATATTCTCGGCCTCGGTCGGGTTGCGCATCCAGGTCGTGATGAAAACGTGGGTCGGCGCGACGTCCGCCAGCGCGGCGGCAAGGCTGGCCGGGTCGAGCAGGTCGGCGGCGACCGGAAGCAGGCCCGGCAGGTCGTTGGCCGGCCGGCGCGCGAGGCCGTAGACGGTCCAGCCGTTGCGGAGCAGTTCCTCCGCTGCGTGCCTGCCGCCAATGCCGCTGGCGCCGACTACAAGTGCGGTTCTTTGCATGATGTTGTTCCTTGGGGACTTTGGTGAGATGGTATGCGGTGCGGCCGATCCGGCCTGCCGCTGCAAGGACGGCACGTTATCACACGCATACAAGCGGTGGCGCGCCGGCCGCCTTTCTCTCCAGTACGCATGTGCAAGCGATGGTTTACTAAAAGCCCTCCCACGCCAGCTACTTTCCCATGCCGCCGCGCGCAGGATGCAGGGTCCCGGCCTTCCCGAGCCCGAACAAGGGCATGTTGACGTACACATTTTCGTAGCCGCCGGCCGCCACCTGGTAGGTTTCGTGCCAGATGCCGACCGAGCCGTCGGTGCCTACCGCCCGATTGAAGGCGCGCCAGGCCGGCAGGTGGACCGACTCGCGGTCGCGGGCGTAGGCGGCCAGCTGCTCCATCGAGCGCCAGTACTGGACCAGGATGATGGTTCGCGAAAACCAGGTTTCGGCATGGATCAGGCCACGCTCCGGCTGCTGCCTGAGCTCGCGTAGCATGCGCGGCATGGCCGCCGCTACCGGCATCCATTTGTGGATCTTGAGGGGCTGGTTGATGCGCATGCCAATCAGGAAGACGACAAAATCGCCGTCGATCGTTGCGGTGAGCCGTTCGCGGTGAATCATCGCCCGCCCTCTGTCGTGACTTGGGAAGGCAACAAGCTATCCTGAAAGCGCGGCCGGGGCAAGGCCGCGTGTTCGAAGCCGGCATGAACCCGGATCAGGCAATTAGCATCAGGTTCGTCCCGGTTAGACCTGACTGTAACGCCTGAATTTTCGAGCTCGCGGCGGACAACATCGGGGAGTACCGTCGATGGCACCCTCGGTGCAGTAAGTGGAATCAACAACCCTGCGCTGGCCGACGCCGACGCAGGGCCGGGCGTCGCATGAAAGCGATCGCGCCGAGGCCCGCCGCGAGCATCCCATACTGGCGCGGTTCAGGAACCGGGCTCACAGTCCACACAGCGCTCGTCATCTGGTTTGCCGTGAACCACGTGCTGAGCCAGGCTTGCGAACCCGTGCCCTGGACCTGGAAGCTTGATGTGAGCGCCATCCCGCTCAAGCGCTGAGGAAAGACGATTGGCTGCCCAATATCGGTGCTCGTGACAACAGGATCGAAGAAATAAGCCTCGTGGCTTGCGGTCACATACAGTCCGTCGGCGCGCGACGCCGCGGTATCGATACGCGCTTCCTGGCGGTCTGGAAAGCCTGCCCCAAGATTCAGGCCGATCCCCGCTGACCCGGCATCCGTCGTCCATGTGAAGGTCTTGCCGTTGACTGTCAACTCGCCTTTCACGGACGCACTCTCGCTCCCCAGATGGGTCTCGGTCGGGCTCGAGGACAGGGTCGCCAGGGTGCCGCTATCGACGCTGAGCGACAACGTGAACGGGAGCCCGCCGAGGAACGGACCCGCGTCAGGCGCGAGGAACAGATTCATGTCGTCCCTGCCGTAATCGATAGCGCCGGCCATCGTGAAGGTGATCACCGGCGAGTCCGCTTGCGCCGGCGCGGACAGGATGGCGCAGACGCTGGCGGCAGCCAGCGCCCTGAGGAGTGGTTTCATACGGCCTCCGCTTGTTGGGGTTATTCAAGCGAAGGTAGCACTCAACCCTTGGCGAGGGCCGCACGGATGGGGCCGCTTGTGGCACGCGCGCTACTCAGCAGCACCGCCTGCCCCGCAGAGCGATCAGGCGCGCATCGGCTGCGTCACAGGAACCTGTCGAGTATCTTCCTGCTGTGCTTATCGATGCGGAACATGTCCCGCACCAGGAAATGGATGCCGTGGCTGTCCGCCACCAGCAGCGAGCCCTCGCCCACGCGGCGGATGTCCTCGTCGGCCTTCAGCACGAACTCGGTATCGCCGCGGTCGGTTCGCACATACCAGGTGCACGGGGTCGCGAAGCTCGACACGCTCTTGATATGCAGGATTTCGGGCATCAGCTCGCGCCCCTCCAGCTCTTCCCGCACCAGCGCGCGGATCGCTTCCGGCGCGGCGGCCAGGTCGTCGATCCAGGCGACTTCCTTGCCGCCCTCGCGCACCAGCGAAATGCCCTGCTCCGGCGCCTGGATCGGGAACGAACGCACCGGCGCCACGCCGACATGCTCGTCGCCCTCCGGCGTGGTGAGCACCAGCTTGCCGAAGCGGTCGCGGCGCAGTTGGAATGATGTGCTTGCCATGGTTTAGTCGTCCTTGTTGCCGTCGTCCGGGTCCTGGTCCACGTTGCGCGCCTGCGCTTCGTAGAGGCGGTGGTAGGCGCCTTCGCGCGCCATCAGCTCGTCGTGGGTGCCCTCTTCCACCACGTTGCCGCGATCGAGCACGACCAGCCGGTCGGCGCGGTGCAGCGTCGACAGCCGGTGCGCGATCGCGATCGTGGTGCGGCCTTGCACCAGGTTGTCGAGCGCCTTCTGGATTTCTTTTTCGGTTTCCGAGTCGACCGACGAAGTCGCTTCGTCCATGATCAGGATCGGCGGGTCGATCAGCAGCGCGCGCGCGATCGAAATGCGCTGGCGCTCGCCGCCGGACAGGCCCTGGCCGCGCTCGCCGACCATCGAATCGTAGCCCTGCGGCAGGCGCAGGATGAACTCGTGCGCATGCGCGGCGCGCGCCGCCGCGATGATGTCCTCGCGCGTCGCGCCCGGCTTGCCGTAAGCGATATTCTCGGCAATCGTGCCGAAGAACAGGAACGGCTCCTGCAGCACCAGGCCGATGTGGCGCCGGTAGTCGGATACCGCAAAGGTGCGGATGTCGACGCCGTCGAGCAGGATCGCGCCTTCGGCCACGTCGTAGAAGCGGCAGATCAGGTTGACCAGCGTGCTCTTGCCCGAGCCACTGTGGCCGACCAGGCCGACCATCTCGCCAGCCTTGATGTTGAGCGAAATGCCCCGGTTGACTGCGCGGTTGCCGTAGCGGAAGCCCACTTCACGCAGCTCGATGTTGCCCGCGACCTTGTCCAGCTTTGCCGGATTGACCGGGTCGGGCACGCTCGACACGTGGTCGAGGATGTCGAAGATGCGTTTGGCCGCCGAGGCCGACTTTTGCGTGACCGACACGATCCGGCTCATCGAATCGAGGCGCACGTAGAAGCGGCCGCTGTAGGCGATGAAGGCGGACAGCGTGCCGACCGTGATCTCGCCTTGCGAGACCTGCCAGATGCCGAAGCACCAGATCACCAGCAGGCCCAGTTCGGTCAGCAGCGAGACGGTTGGCGAGAACAGCGACCACACCTTGTTGAGCTTGTCGTTGACGGCCAGGTTGTGCCGGTTCGCCTCGCGGAAACGGGCCGCCTCGCGCTGTTCCTGGGCGAACGCCTTGACCACGCGGATGCCGGGAATGGTGTCGGCCAGCACGTTGGTGACCTCGCCCCACACCCGGTCGATCTTTTCAAAGCCGGTGCGCAGCTTGTCGCGCACCACGTGGATCATCCAGGCGATGAACGGCAGCGGCACCAGCGTGATCAGCGCCAGCTTGGGATTGATGGAGAACAGGATCACGCCGGTCATGATGATCATCAGCACGTCCGACAGGAAGTCGAGCAGGTGCAGCGACAGGAACACGCAGATCCGGTCCGAACCGCTGCCGATGCGCGACATCAGGTCGCCGGTGCGCTTGCCGCCGAAGAATTCGAGCGACAGCCGCAGCAGGTGTTCGTAGGTCACCGAGCGCATGTCGGCGCCCATCCGCTCCGACACCAGGGCCAGGATATAGGTGCGCCCCCACCCCAGCGCCCACGCCAGGATCGCCGAGGCGAACAGCCCGCCCATGTACGTGTACACCAGCGAGTTGTCGATCTTCTGGCCGTTCTGGTACGGGATCAGCACGTTGTCGAGCAGCGGCATGGTCAGGTACGGCGGGATCATGTGCGCGGCGGTCGAGGCCAGCATCAGCAGGAAGCCGAGCAGCAGTTGGCCTTTGTACGGCTGGGCGAAGCGCCACAGGCGGAACAGGGTCCAGGTCGAAGGCGGCGTGTGCAGCACCTTGGTGCAGATCGGGCACTCCTCCTGGTCCGGCTCGAGCGGCGCCTTGCAGCTCGGACAGGTGTGCTGCTCCGGCGGCGTGACCGCACGCCCGCTAACGATGCCCTCGACCTGGTCGCGGAACTGGTCGACCACGCGGATCGCCTGCAGGTTCTGGCCGAGCGTGAAGCGCCACGCCGCCAGCAAGCCGTGCTGGTCGACCAGCTCGAGGTGGCCGACGCCGGCGTGGTCGTGGTGGCGCAGTGCGAGCCCGGCCCGGTACGGCCACTCGCGCCACTCGGTTTCATGCGGCGCGCGCGCCAGCAGGCGGCGGTTGGTGACAACCAGCAGGCCTTTGGTGAAACGTAATTTCGCGTCGAGGTCAACCTCGACGCTACTTAAAACGTTTTCCCCTGCGGCAAGCTTTTTTTCCACCTCGGCCTGCCAGTGTTCCGGCAGGAAGCTGGAGGCGACCGCCAGCGACGAAGGA
>JBJMVW010000300.1:0-3374 GCA_045810465.1 Massilia sp.
CGCCGGCCACACCCGAATCCGCCCGGTGCTGATGACTGCCGCTGCGATGATCGTCGGCATGATCCCGATGGCGATCGGCGGTGCCGGCGAGGAACAAAATGCTGCGCTCGCGCGCGCCGTCATCGGCGGCCTGCTGTTCGCGACCCCGACGACGTTACTGATCGTGCCTTACCTGTTCGCCATGCTGCGCAAAGGCAACGACGGAAAGCCGCATCATGGCGTTTTCGAGGAGGTTCCGGGATGACCGAGATTCGTATGCAGCCGAAAAGTGAAAATGTTGAGGACCGCGTTGACCCGGAAACCGATCGCGTTGTGGCGCTACCCGATGGCCGTCGCAGGGGTCGACGTCACTACGGAGGAGTGATGTTCGGCGGAAGCGCGCTGCTGCTGCTGCTGGCCGGCCTTGGAATAGGGGCCTGGCGCCACTACCGGGCCGGCGTCGAGGTCGCGGCCACTGCGCAACAGAGCAGGACGTTTGTCCCCAGCGTTCGCGTCGCGGCGGTCCGCGCCAGCGACAGCAAGATTACGGTCAGCTTGCCGGCGACCACGACGGCCTTTGAGGCGGCGAATATCTTTGCGCGCACCAGCGGCTACATCGAAAAGCGCTACGTCGACATCGGCGATCGGGTCAAGTCCGGAGCCCTGTTGGTGGACATTACCGCCCCCGAGCTCGACCACCAGATTGCGCAAGCCAAGGCGACGCTGGCCCAGAATCAGGCGACGTTGCGGCAGACCCAGGCAAGCCAGGAACTCGCCCAGGTCACCAATGCGCGCGATAGCAAACTGGTCAAACAGGGATGGCTCACACTTCAGCAGGGCGACAACGATCGCCTGACCCTGCAGGCGCAGCAAGCAGCGGTGGGTGTGGCTCAGTCCAACATTGAAGCCCAGGAGGCCCAGATTCGAATTCTTGGGCAGGAGAAGGCGTACCAGCGTGTGGTGGCGCCGTTCGACGGGGTGATCACACAGCGCAACATCGACAATGGCAGCCTGGTGACATCGGGGTCGACCTTCATGTTCACGCTGATGCACCCTGACGTGATCCGCACCCAGGTGTTCGTCCCCCAGGACCAGGCTTTCGGGGTTGGGCCCGGAGTCGACGCAGTGGTCCGAGTCCCCGAGATTCCTAACCGAACCTTTCCCGGCAAGGTGACGCGAATTGCAAACGCGTTGCAGCCCGGCAGTCGCACGCTGCTGACCGAAATCGATGTCCCCAATCCGGACTGGGCGCTCAGCCCCGGAATCTATTGCACCGTCGAACTGCATATCCCGAGAAAGACGCCGTCGATGATCATCTCCGCCGATGCGGTGGTATTCGATCAGAACGGTGTCCATGTCGCGGTCGTCGAGAACGGGACCGTCCATCTGCAGAAAATAACGATTGCGCGTGACTTCGGCAGGGAGGTCGAAGTGCACGATGGCGTCAAGCCCGGCGATCAGGTCATCCTCAATCCGATGTTGGGCCTGGCGAATGGTAGCAAGGTTACGGTTCGCACAGACAAACCACAGACAAGCTAGATCGGGACGGAGAGAGGAATGGCGATGCGACGCTTATTTTTCACAACGGTCATCTTGCTGGGGGGAGGCAGCGCTGGCCTGGCGCAGGTCTCCACCATGGGTAGCACGGCTATGGGGCTTCCAACGACGCCAGCGACGATCGTCACATCTCCACTCTATGGTCCGAGCCCGTTTTCGGCGACAACCCAGCCAAATTCTCCCGACACAACGCTGGCGCCGGTGCCGCTGGCTTCTGACCCGACGACTCCGGGGACGGTCGTGACCTGTGCTGCACCAACAGGACAAATTGCGCCTGGAACGCCATCGGTGCCAGTTATTTCCATGTCGGCAACAGGTGGCGCAATCGGAACGACACCCTCTACGCCCGCGGCAGCGACGACACCGCCACTGACGGCTGCGTCTCTCGCCGCCGCGACCGCCAGCTCGACCGCGCCGCTATTGCTGTCCGCAACACCAGCTACATCGTTCGCGACCGATATTTTCGGCACGACGATACCGGTGGCGTCGTCCCTGACAGCAGCGGCGGCGGCGCCTGCCGCTACCGCAGCGCCCACCGCACCGACGCCATCGATGGTACCAACCACCGCCTCTACATCCATGGCGGGCAGCACAGCTGCGATGATGCCATCGACCACGATGATGCCATCGACAACGATGATGCCAGGGATCGCGTTGGGGACTATTGCCACGCCATTCGTCGGCAGCACGACCGGGACCCTATCGCCGGTGTCCTCGCTCGGCAGCCCGTCGACTACCGTATGCAGCACGACGCCGGGAGGTCCGCCGACCAACGGCGCCGCTTTGCCGCTCTCGACCCCCGAAGTTCCGAGCAATCCCCCGCCTGGCACTATTCAACCCACAGTCGCGGTGCTTGCCGACACCAGCATCGATCCGACAACGGGTGTGATGCCGACACCGAATACGTCGGCATGCGCCGAGAGCATGACGATCAATCTAGCGACGCCTGGGACGATGGCGCCGGCTAACGCCACAGGCGCGGCGGCAACACCAGGCGTATCGCCAGCAGGCTGCTAAAGCGTGATGAATTTCCTCGAATAGTCGTCTCGCCCTATCTTATTAGCGCATGACCTTTGGGAAAACCGGTTCCGACTGTTCCGGATCATGCTCAAAGCCGAAAACTCGCCTCCCGACGCCTGCGCGTAGAGCGATACGCGCTTCGGGCCGGGCCGTTTCTAAAATGCTATTTAGTGGTGGGGGTCCCTCCGGAAGCCTATGTGTCTTGTTGAGCGGCCCACCGCGCTTGCCCCCGGAGGCGGTGTTCAGATTGGCCGCAACGAGGACGGCGTCCGCCACGCCTCCTGCCCCCCGAACCGAGGCGGGCGGCGCCGTCCCTGCTCTTTTCCATGGCGTTTGGGGCCGGTGAGATTATGCCTTTGGTCTCGAGCAAGCATATGATCCCAGGAAATCCAGGCTCGAGCACAGGGCTCGGTGCGAATGGCATAGTAGCGGCTGGGAATGAACCGATGACAAAAGTGCCTCTGATCGAGGACGACAGCGAAACGGCCGAGGAAATTACCGCCGAGCTCGTCGATCGCGGTTTTGAAGTCGAATGGTCGGCCAATGGCATAGAAGGCCTCGACAAGGCCCGCTCATCGGAGCCCGACGCCATGATTGTGGACCGGTTGCTGCCGGGAATGGACGGTCTTACGGTGATCGAGGCCTTGCGGAAGGAGCAAGTCCGCACCCCAGTGCTGGTGCTGAGCGCGCTGGGCGCGGTTAACGATCGCGTGCGCGGATTGCGGATGGGGGGTGACGACTATCTCACCAAACCCTTCGCACTGGTGGAGCTTGTCGCCAGGATCGAGGCGTTGTTGCGCCGGCCGGTTGAATCGCGC
>JBJMVW010000301.1:0-43723 GCA_045810465.1 Massilia sp.
GGCAGCCTCGCGCACCGTCGTCATCAACGGCCACAGCGTGACGATGACCGGCATCAGCAAGGGCGCCGGCATGATCAAGCCGAACATGGCGACCATGCTCGGCTACCTCGCGTTCGACGCCAGGGTCGCGCAGCCGGTACTCGAGCAACTGGTGCGCCACGCCGCCGACCAGTCGTTCAATTGCATCACGATCGATGGCGACACCTCGACCAACGACTCGTTCATCCTGATGGCCACCGGCGCCGGCACGCTCGAAGTGAACAGCGCCAGCGGCGCCGACTACGAAGCGCTGCGCGACGCAGTCACCGATATTTCGCGCAACCTTGCGCAGCAGATCATCCGCGACGGCGAAGGCGCGACCAAGTTCATCACGATCACGGTGGACGAGGGCAGCGACGTCGAGGAGTGCCGCAAGATCGCCTACTCGATCGCCCATTCGCCGCTGGTGAAGACTGCGTTCTTCGCGTCCGACCCGAACCTGGGCCGGATCCTGGCCGCGATCGGCTACGCCGGTGTCGACGACCTCGACGTCTCAAAGGTCGACCTGTACCTGGACGACGTGTGGGTGGCCAGGGCCGGCGGCCGCAACCCGGACTACAAGGAAGAGGATGGCCAGCGCGTGATGAAGCAAGCCGAAATCCTTGTCCGCGTGAAGCTGGCGCGCGGCGCCGCCAGCGCCACTGTCTGGACCTGCGACCTGTCGCACGACTACGTCAGCATCAACGCCGACTACCGATCCTAAGGTCCCGATGACGACGCTCGAACAGTTCCTGCACCGCGCCGAAGCCTTGCTCGCGCGCGTCGAGGCGGTTCTGCCGCCGCCCGTCCCGCGCGAGCCGGACTGGAAAACCAGCTTCGCGTTCCGCTGGCGCCGGCGCGCCAACGGTTCGGCCAAGTACCTGCAACCGGTGCAGCATGCATCCACGATCAGGCTCGACGACCTGCAGCACGTCGAAGTGCAGAAGGAACAGATCGAGCAGAACACGCGCCAGTTCGTGCGCCACCGGCCGGCCAACAACGTACTGCTGACCGGTGCGCGCGGCACCGGCAAGTCGTCGCTGATCAAGGCCTGCCTGAACCAGTATGCGGCCGACGGCCTGCGCCTGATCGAAGTCGACAAAGCCGACCTGGCGGACCTGCCCGACATCGTCGACCTGGTGGCCGGACGGCCGGAGCGCTTCGTGATCTTTTGCGACGACCTCAGTTTCGAGGAGGGCGAAGCCGGCTACAAGGCGCTCAAGGTGGCGCTCGACGGCAGTATCTCCGCGCAGTCCGATAACGTGCTGATCTACGCGACCTCGAACCGGCGCCACCTGATGCCGGAAAAGATGTCGGACAACGCCGGCTACAAGCATGGCGAGGACGGCGACCTGCATCCGGGCGAGACAGTCGAGGAGAAGATCTCGCTGTCCGAGCGCTTCGGCCTGTGGCTGTCGTTCTACCCGTTCAAGCAGGACGATTACCTGGGCATCGTCGGCCACTGGCTGGAGAGCTTCGGCTGCACCGGCCAGCAGGTCGAGCAGGCGCGCGCCGACGCGCTGCGCTGGGCCTTGCAGCGCGGCTCGCGCTCGGGCCGCGTGGCCTGGCAGTTCGCCAAGGACTACGCGGGCAAACTACCGGATGGGCAGGCGGATGCATGAAGTGAAGGCTGGGCCGATCGATGTCGCGGTCGGCATCTTGATGCGCCCGAACGGCGACGTGCTGCTCGGCCAGCGGCCGGACGGCAAGCCGTATGCCGGCTACTGGGAATTCCCGGGCGGGAAAGTCGAGCCGGGCGAGGACATCTTCAGCGCGCTGCAGCGCGAATTCGTCGAAGAACTGGGCATCCATATCGCCAGCGCCGAACCGTGGTGCTGCGTCGAACACGTGTACGAGCACGCGCATGTGCGCCTGTACTTCTATATCAGCCGCCATTGGCGCGGCGAACCGCAAAGCCTGGAAGGGCAGGCTTTTGCGTGGCAGGGCACAGTCGGCGTTACCCCGCTGCTGCCCGCAACCATCCCCTTGCTTGAATGGCTCGATCAGCTGCGCTATGCAAGGACAGGCAGTTAACCAATCTGTTGAAGGATCGCTGTGAAAATCATCGTTTTGGGTAGTGGCGTCATCGGCACGACCTCCGCGTATTACATGGCCAGGGCCGGGCACGACGTCACCGTCATCGATCGCCAGCCGGGCGCCGGCATGGAAACCAGTTACGGCAATGCCGGCGAAATCTCGCCCGGCTACGCGACGCCGTGGGCCGGCCCGGGCGTGCCGCTCAAGGCCGTCAAGTGGCTGCTGATGAAGCATAGCCCGCTGGTGGTCAAACCCACGTTCGACCCGCACATGTGGAGCTGGCTGGTGCAGATGCTCGCCAACTGCAATCACCGCAGCTACGAGATCAACAAGCGCCGCATGGTGCGCCTGGCCGAGTACAGCCGCGACGTGCTCAAGCAGCTGCGCGCCGACACCGGCATCCACTACGACGAGCGTACCCAGGGCACGCTGCAGCTGTTCCGCACCCAGCAGCAGCTCGACGCCGCCGCCACCGACATCGCGGTGCTGCAGCAGTCGGGCGTGCCGTACAACGTGCTCGACCCGCAGGGCTGCGAAGCGGCCGAGCCGGCGCTGGCCAGGGTCCGCGGCAAATTCGTCGGCGGCCTGCAGCTGCCGGGCGACGAGACCGGCGACTGCTTCAAGTTCACGCAAGCGCTGGCCGTGATGGCGAAGGAGCTGGGCGTCAAGTTCCGCCACAACGTGACGATCGAGCGCCTGGTGACCGAAGGCGACAAGGTCACCGGCGTGGTCACCTCGCAGGGCGAGCTGAAGGCCGACAGCTTCGTGCTGGCGCTGGGCAGCTACTCGCCGATCCTGCTGCGCCAGATCGGCATCAAGATCCCGGTCTATCCGGTCAAGGGCTATTCGATCACGGTGCCGATCACCGACGCCAGCGGCGCGCCGGAATCGACGGTGATGGACGAGACCTACAAGGTCGCCATCACGCGCCTGGGCGACCGGATCCGGGTCGGCGGCACGGCCGAAATTTCGGGTTACGACCTGGCGCTGCGCCCGGCGCGCCGCGCCACGCTGGAGCACTCCGTGACCGACTTGTTCCCGCTCGGCGGCGACGTGTCGAAGGCCGAGTTCTGGTGCGGCCTGCGCCCGAATACGCCGGACGGCACCCCGGTGATCGGCCCGACCCCGTTCCGCAACCTGTTCCTCAACACCGGCCACGGCACGCTGGGCTGGACCATGGCCTGCGGCTCGGGCCGCGTGATGGCCGACCTGGTCTCGGGCCGCCAGCCCGACATCGGGCTCGAAGGACTGTTCATGGACCGCTACGGCAGCGTCAACAAGCCGATCCTGGTGCCGCAGGGGATCAGCGTTACGGCGTAACGCGAACCGGCCCGGGCGCCCGAGGCCGCCCGCTGCACGTGCCGCGCCCGGTTGCTATACTGCCAAGAGCGGTCGGCACCGGTTCCGGCGGCACCAGTTTCGGAGCAGCCTGTGCACAGACCTTGGCGGACCATCGGCATCCTCGCGTTTACCCAGATCAGCTCGTGGGGCGCGCTCTACTACGCGTTCGCGATCCTGGTGCCCGGCATCCAGCGCGACCTCGGCCTGACGCCCGAGGCCGCGTTCGGCGCGTTTTCGTGGAGCCTGCTGGTGGCCGGGCTGGTCGCAACGCCTGCCGGTATCCTGCTCGACCGCTTCGGCGGCCAGCTGGTCATGGCCGGCGGGTCGCTGGTGTGCGGCTGTGGCCTGTTGTGGCTGAGCCGGTGCGCCAGCCTGGCCTCGTATTTCGGCGCCTGGACCGTACTCGGCGTCGCCATGGCGCTGACCCTGTACGAGGCGGCGTTCGCGACCATCAACCGCAAGTTTGCCAGCGGTTCGCGCCAGGCGATTTCGAACCTGACCCTGTTCGCCGGCTTTGCGAGTACCATTTTCTGGCCGCTGACGCTCAAGCTCGATTCCCTGCTCGGCTGGCGCGACACCTATTTCTGGTTCGGGATCGCGCAGTTCGTCCTGTGCCTGCCGCTGCATCTTGGGCTGGGACCGGACGCGCCGCGCGCGGCTGCCGCAAGCAGCGGCGACGTGGACCGCAGCCACACCTTGGGCGAAGCGCTCCGGCACCCGGCATTCTGGCAGCTGGCCATGGCGTTCTCCGCGTTCGCCTTCATTTTCTCGGCGCTGTCGGTGCACCTGATCCCCATGCTCAAGCAGCTCGGCCACGCCGCGGGCATGGCGGTGCTGATGTCGACATTGATCGGGCCGACGCAGGTGGCGGGACGAATCGGGGAGCGCACCCTGGCCCGCCACGCGCTGCCGCAAACAGTCGGCAAGTTCACGTTTTCGGCGCTGCCGGCGGCCCTGCTGGTCTTGTGGCTGTTCGGGACCCAGGCGTGGGCCGCCGCTGTCTTCTGCATCCTTTATGGCCTGAGCAATGGACTGGTGACCATCGTGCGCGGCACGATTCCGCAAGCCTTGTTCGGCCGTGAAAACTATGGCGCCATTTCTGGCGCCCTGTCCGGCCCGTCGCTGCTGTCGAAGGCAGCCGGCCCGCTCGCCGCGGCCGCGATCCTGCGGGTGTCCGTGAACCCTGCCACACTGCTCGCGGTGCTGTTTGGATGCGCCGTGGTGTCGCTGGGGTTCTACTTGCGGGCAGTGCGGGTCGAACGCCCGGGCGCGGCGCCGGTATTGCACCGGTAACACCGCCGTTCCCGCGCAGGGGGCGAACCAATGCGCCGCCAGCCACGGAGCCTCAGCATGGATTCCCGCCTGCGCGGGAATGACGTGCGCGGGCAGGGGGGCGTCACGTATGCAGCAAGCGTCCGCCGCCGAACGACCAGTTCTCCCAGCTGGTCTCCTTGAAGCAGACCATCACGTTCTCCGGGTCGAGCCCTACGCCGCGCAGGCCCGCCATCAGCTCCTCAAGGAACTTCCTCTTGACCTTGACGCTGCGCCCGACCGACCACAGGATTTCGATCAGGACGAAGTCGTCCTTGCGCTGGGTAGCGAGGTCGGGATAGGTGGGGTCGAAACGGAAATCGTGGGCGTCGAGCTCCAGCACGCGCTGGAACTTGTCGGTGGCGGGCACCCCGGTCGACACCAGCGCCAGGTGCACCGCGTCGAGCACGGCCGACTTGAACTGGGCGGTCTTGGGTTTGAGTACGGTCAGCGTCACGAGCGGCATGCGAACTCCTGGGTTGGCGTGGACGCCGCGCGGCTTTACTCGTCGGCCAGCGGATCGTCGAGGGAATCGGTCGGCGTGGCGCCGGGGATGGTGTATTTTTCTTCGGCCCAGGCGCCCAGGTCGATCTTCTTGCAGCGGTCCGAGCAGAACGGGCGGTACTTGTTCGCCTCCGTCCACTCGACTTTCTTGCCGCAGGTGGGGCAGGATACAACGGTCATGGCAAACTTACATCTTTAAAAGTTACAGAGCGTGAGCTCGAACGGGACGTCTTCTTCCAGCGGCTTCGGTTTCAAATCGCCGCCCTGGGTCGTGAAGCGCACCCACAGCATGTACTTATTGGCAGAAATTTCGGGAATCGCGCCCAGCGTTTCGTCCAGCCCCAGGCGCAGCATCTGGAACACCTTGCCTTGCAGCATCTGCTGGTAGCTGCCGGCGGCGGCGATCATCTTGACCGGGACGCCGGAATTGCGCAGCAGGCGCAGCACCAGCGCCAGCGCCTCGAACAACGGCGCCAGCGGCGCGAACCAGTTCATGATGTCGGCCTGGCGCTGCCCGGCGGGCCGCTTCTGCCATGCATAGTATGAGGGCAAATCGAATTCGCAGGCGCCGCCGGGGATAATCGTGCGCCCGCGGATGCTCATCAGCCATTCGTTGTCGCGCACGTTCTGGCCGGTCTTGCCCTGGGCGCCAACCAGCGCGCTGCTGACCTGGTCCAGTTCGGCCAGCACGGCGTCGAGGGCCTCGGCCGCCACGTTGGGGTTGCTGCGGTAGCCGAGCAAGCTCTGCTTCTGGCGCTCGAGTTCCTGCAGCAGGTCGGACTTGAGGTCGGCGCGTCCGGCCACCTCGAGCATATCGAAGATCGTCGCGAGCGCCACGTGGTGCTGCATCGGGTGGTCCTGATGCACAAAGAACTTGAATTTTTCGTACAGGTCTTCCAGCCGCAACAACGTGCGAATGCGCTCGTTGAAAGGGTATTCGTAGACGATCAAAATGACATTCCTTTGAATGTAGGCTGGCGAGCAACCCCGTGATTCTGAACCATGCGACGCAAAATTACAAACGCTCCATTGGTATTGTGGCCATTCTTCGTGCTTCTGCAAGGTAAAAAGCATGCAACTTCTCGACCTGGGGGGCCAGCGCGTCGATTCCGTCGTCGTTGACCAGCACGTCGTCGGCCGCCGCCAGCCTTTGTTCACGCGTGACCTGGGCCGCCATGATCGCGCGCACCTGGGCCTCCGGCAAGCCGCTGCGCGCCATCACCCGGGCCACCTGCATGGCTTCGGGGCAGTCGATCGCCAGGATCCGGCTGACCCGCTCGCGCCAGCTGCCCGATTCGATCAGCAGCGGCACCACGAAGACCAGGTACGGCCCGCTGGCCAGCAGCGCGGCGGCGGCGGTCGCCTCGCGGATACGCGGGTGGAGGATCGCTTCGAGGCGGGCGCGCGCGCCGGGATCGGAAAAGACCAGCTGGCGCATGCGCGCGCGGTCGAGCGCGCCGTCCGGCGTGGCGAACGCGGGGCCGAACTCGGCCAGCAGGGCCGGCATCGCGCCGCCGCCGGCGGCGGTCAGGCCGTGCGCGATCTCGTCGGTGTCGATGATCGAGGCGCCGCGCGCGGCGAACAGGTCGGCGACGGTGCTCTTGCCGCAGCCGATGCCGCCGGTGAGACCGACTGAAAATACACTGGCGCGCGCTGCTTGCATGCTGTTTCGCCTCGCCTCAGGCCAGCCAGCCCTGGGCGTAGCGGCTGATCGGCGCGCCGTACAGCAGGGCGATCAGGCCGGCGGCGGCCAGGTAGGGGCCGAACGGGATGGGTTTCTCGCGGCCGCGCTTGGCGAACACGATCAGGCTGATGCCGACCAGCGCGCCCACCACCGACGACAGCAGTATGATTGTTGGCAACATTGTCCAGCCGAGCCAGGCGCCGAGCGCCGCCAGCAACTTGAAATCACCATAGCCCATTCCCTCCTTGCCCGTCGCCAGCTTGAACAGCCAGTAGACCGACCACAGCGCCAGGTAGCCGGCCGCCGCGCCGATCACGGCGTCGCGCAGCGGCACGAACGTGCCGTCCAGGTTGACGAGCAGGCCCAGCCACAGCAGCGGATAGGTCAGGTCGTCCGGCAGCAGCTGGGTGTCGTAGTCGATGAACGTCATGGCTAGCAAGAGCCAGGCGAACACCAGGGTGGCCAGTCCCATCCAGCCGCTGCCGAAGCTCCACACCATCAGCGCCGACAGCAGGCCGGTGAGCAGTTCGATGGCCGGGTAGCGCACCGGGATCGGGGCCTTGCACGCGCTGCACTTGCCGCGCAGGACCAGCCAGCTGATCAGCGGAATGTTCTCCAGCGCGCTGATCTGGTGGCCGCAGTGCGGGCAGCGCGAGCGCGGCACCATCAGGTTGAAGCGGTCGGTGTGGGGGAGTTCCTTGCCGGTCTCGTGCGCGACGTAATTATCCGACTCGCGCTGCATCATTTTCGGCAGGCGGTAGATCACGACATTCAGGAAGCTGCCGATGAGTAAGCCGAACAGGCCGGCGGCAATCGCTGCGGCGGCCGAGCCAGGTGCTGCGAACAAGAGAGAATCCGGTGGCATAACGCTCCAGTATATGTTTTGCAAGGGTAGTTCCCTATATCAACATATTTTAGGGTGTTTTGACAGTTTTGGCGAAGCAGAATTGGCCGCGCCCCTACCCGAGATACTGAACAGCGCGGCCGGCTTGCCTGGCCGGCTTTCGCTGTTACCGGGGCGTGCCCTGGCGGCGCGCTTGCGCCCACTCGGCAAAACGCTTGCCGACCAGCAGGTCGCCGTCGTAGCTGAGGTGGTCGCGGTCGCGGTACATCAGGCGGCCGTCGATCATTGCATTGCAGGAGTCGGCGTCGCACAGCGCCCCTGTGGGGTCGAACCATTCGACCTGCGGAAATTCCCGTGCGAGCTGGCGCTGGATGGCCAGGTGCTCGCGGGCAGCGGCGTCCCAGGCGCTGCGCGGGATTGCGCACGGCCAGGTGGTGGCCGACGAGGCGACCCCGGCCCGTTTGATGCACGAGCGCGGATCGAACGCCAGCACCGGCACGTCGTTCATGAAAATCACGTGCTTGCCGGCGGCAATGAACCGGCGGAAGGTCTCGCGCGCCGCGTTCAGGTAAAGCATTCCCTCGGGCGCCCGGCTGAAAAGGTGGTGCGTGGAAAACACCACGGTCTTGACCGAGGCCATGTCCAAGGCCCGCTCCAGCATTGGCTGGGTGGCCTTCTGGTACGGATCATCGCCAGGTTCGAGCCCCCAATACGGGACCCGCGTGCCGAGCAGCAGCAGGTTGTCGCCGATGCTGCTGTAATACCTGGTCAGGCCCGCCACCACATGGTAGGCATGGCTGTCGCCCACCAGCGCCACGGTCGGGTCCTTGTCGACCCGGGCCAGCAGGCAGTAGTCGTAGACGCTGTCGAAGCCGTAGCGCGCCTTGCAGGCGGCGGCGTTGGCCTTGTCCTCGACCACGTCCAGCGCTTGCTGGTTGAGCTTGTTGTCCTCGATCGGCTTGCGGTTCGGCAGTCCCTGGTTCAGGTAAATGTAGGCGCCGGCGCCGGCGGCGGCCAGCATCAGCAGGCACAGCAGCGCGACCTTGCCGCGTCCCGGCCGCGCGCGCAGCGGGCGCTCCAGCAGGCGCCAGGTCAGCCAGGCGAGCAGCAGCGCCAGCGCCAGCGCGGCGGCGCGGATCGCCGGCGCCGGTGTCTTCGATTCGACGATCTGGGCGAACGATAGCAGCGGCCAGTGCCACAGGTAAAGCGGATAGCTGACCAGGCCGAGCCAGACCATGAGCCGGTTCGACAGCAGCACCCGGTTCAGCCAGGCCTGCGGACCGGCGCCGATGACGAGCAGGGCGCCCACGGTCGGCAGCAGCGCCAGGCCGCCGGGAAAGTGGCGGCCGCGGTTGATCAGTACCAGGCCCAGCGCAAGCAGCGCGGCCCCGGCGGCGGCGCGCCAGCCGGGCGCCAGCCGCGGCAGCCGGACCGCGGGGCCGCCGGCGCCGGTTTGCAGGCAGGCGAGGCTGGCGCCGAGCAGCAGTTCCCAGGCCCGGCTGGCGGGCGAATAGAAGGTGGCGCTGGCATGGTGGGCGATTCCGCCGATGTTGACCAGGAACGACAGCGCCGCCAGCCACAGCGTGAGCCGGAACAGGTTGGCGCGCCGCTTGTACGCCAGCAGCAGGATGGCCGGCCAGGCGATGTAGAACTGCTCCTCGATGCCGAGCGACCACAGGTGCAGCAGCGGCTTGGTCTCGGCCGCCGTGTCGAAGTAGCCGACCTGGGCCCAGTAGAAGAGATTGGCGGCAAAGCCGGCGCCGCCCACCACGTGCTTGCCGAGCTGCCGGTATTCGTCAGGGAACAGCGCCACCCAGCCGAACGCCAGGCAGGCGCCCATCACCACCACCAGCGCCGGGAAGATCCGCTTGACGCGGCGGGCGTAAAAGCCGGCAAAGCTGAACCGGTCCTGCTGCAGTTCGCGCAGCACGATGCCGGAGATCAGGAACCCGGAGATGACAAAGAAAATGTCGACGCCGATGAAGCCGCCCGGCAGCAGCGCGGGGAACACGTGGAACAGCACCACGGCCAGCACGGCGAGCGCGCGCAGGCCGTCGATGTCGGGCCGGTAGGGGAGATGGCTGGGGGCGGGCGTGGCCCGGACCGGGGCGACCGGTCCGGCAATGTGAGTTTCGAGCTTCAATGTCTGGGAACCAATTGTCTGTACGAACCGAATCGTATCAGACAACCGAGCCCAGCTTGAAAATTGGCAGGTACATCGCAATCACCAGGCCGCCGATCAGCACGCCCAGCACCACCATGATCATCGGTTCCATCAGTGACGACAGGGCGGCGACGGCCTCGTCGACCTCATCTTCGTAGAAGTCGGCGACCTTGCCCAGCATCGCGTCGAGCGCGCCCGATTCCTCGCCGATCGCGACCATTTGCGTGACCATGTTGGGGAACACGCTGGCGTTGACCATCGCGCTGGTCAGGCTGGTACCGGTGCTGACCTCGGTCTGGATCCTGCGGGTGGCTTCCAGGTAGACCGCGTTGCCGGAGGCGCCGCCAACCGAGTCGAGCGCCTCGACCAGCGGCACCCCGGCCGCGAACATGGTCGACAGCGTACGGGTCCAGCGCGCGATGCTTGCCTTGCGGATCACCGGGCCGAACACCGGCACGCGCAGCAGGGTGCGGTCCATGAACTGCTGCATCTTGAGCGAGCGGCGCCACGCCTGGAAGAAGAAGTACAAGGCGCCGAACAGCCCGCCGAAGATCAGGTACCACCACTCGACGAAGAAGGCCGACATCGCCATCACGAGCAGCGTCGGCGCCGGCAAGTTGGCGCCGAAGCTCTCGAACACCGATTTGAAGGCCGGCACCACCCAGATCATGATGACCGCCGTGACCACGAACGCGATCGCGAGGATCGAGCACGGATACATCATGGCCGACTTGATCTTGGCCTTGATCGCCAGCGTCTTTTCCTTGTAGATGGCGAGGCGGGTCAGCAGGTCCTCGAGGATGCCGGCCTGTTCGCCGGCACCGACCAGGTTGCAGAACAGCGGATCGAAGTACAGCGGGTATTTGCGGAACGCGTTGTTCAGGCTGGTGCCGGTCTCGATGTCGGCGCGCAGGTCCATGATCAGCTTCGACATCGACGGATTGGCGTGGCCCTTGCCGACAATGTCGAACGACTGCAGCAGCGGCACGCCGGCCTTCATCATCGTGGCCAGCTGGCGCGTGAACAGGGTCAGGTCCTTGTCGGTGATTTTTTTGCCGCTGCGGTAGGTCTTCTTCTTGACCTTGGTAACCATGATGCCCTGGCGGCGCAGCGTCACGTTGACGATCGCCTCGCCGCCGGCGCGCAACTCCCCGCGCACGGTCTTGCCGGACTTGTCCTTGCCCTCCCAGGCGTAGACCGATTCCTTGACTTGCACGCCGCCCTGGCCGCGGGTTCGTGGGGAAGTTGCCATATCAGTCCTATTCGTTGGTGCAGCCGAGCACTTCTTCGAGGCTGGTCAGCCCCTGTTTCACCTTCATCAGGCCGGAGCGGCGCAGCGAATTGACGCCTTCCGCCTCGGCCTGGGCCGCGATCTCCATCGAGTTGCCGTGGGCCAGGATCAGTTTTTCGATGGCCGGCGTGATCGGCATGATCTGGTACAGGCCGACCCGGCCCTTGTAGCCGGAGCCCAGGCAGCGCTCGCAGCCGACCGGGCCGTAGGGTTTCCAGTCGCCGTCCAGGTCGCTGCTGCGGAAGCCGGCCGCCAGCAGCGCTTCGCGGCTGGCATCGAGCGGCTGCTTGCACGTGCACAGGCGGCGCGCCAGGCGCTGCGCCGTGATCAGGATCACCGACGACGCGATGTTAAACGGCGCCACGCCCATGTTCATCAGGCGCGTCAGGGTCGACGGCGCATCGTTGGTGTGCAGCGTCGAGAACACCATGTGGCCGGTCTGGGCGGCCTTGATCGCGATGTCGGCGGTTTCGAGGTCGCGGATCTCGCCGACCATGATCACGTCCGGATCCTGGCGCAGGAAGGACTTCAGCGCAGCGGCGAAGGTCAGGCCGGCGCGCTCGTTGACGTTGACCTGGTTGACGCCGGGCAGGTTGATCTCGGCCGGGTCTTCGGCCGTCGAGATGTTGATGCCCGGCTTGTTGATCACGTTCAGGCAGCTGTACAGCGACACCGTCTTGCCCGAGCCGGTCGGGCCGGTCACCAGCACCATGCCGTACGGACGCTGGATGGCGTCGAGCAGCAGCGCCTGCTGGTCGGGCTCGTAGCCGAGCGCCTCGATGCCCATCTGGGCCTGGGTAGCGTCGAGGATACGCATCACCGACTTCTCGCCGAACAGTGTGGGCAGGGTGCTGACGCGCAGGTCGATGGTCTTGCTCGGCGACAGGATCAGGCGCATGCGGCCGTCCTGCGGCACGCGCTTTTCCGAAATGTCGAGCTTGGCCAACACCTTGATGCGCGACACCAGCTTCTCGCGGATCGACAGCGGCGGCTGGATGTGATCGCGCAGCACGCCGTCGACCCGCATGCGGATCCGGTAATACTTCTCGTACGGCTCGAAGTGGATGTCCGAGGCGCCGAGGTTGACCGCATCCATCAGGATCTTGTTGAGGAACCGCACGATCGGCGCATCCTCGACCTCGTTGGTGGCCTCGGGGCTGAGCGGCTGCGCTTCCTCCTCGGCAAATTCGATATCGCCCTGGTCGCCGGCCAGTTCATTGAGGCTCTGTTCGGCGCTCTTGTTCAGTGCCGCGAGCAGGGTGAGCAGGGCGTCGTGGGCGACGATCACCGGCTCGACCGCGGCCTCGCTCTGGAACTTGATCTGGTCGAGCGCCTGGATATTGGTCGGGTCCGACACCGCGACCGACAGCTTGTTGCCGCGCTTGGCCAGCGCGATCACGCGCTGGGCCTGCATCAGGCGCGCATCGATGGCGGTGGCCGGCAGGGCATCGACCGACAAGGCGGCCAGGTCGAGCATCGGATAGCCGAAGGTCTCGGCGCAGAACACGGCCAGCGCGCCGGCGCCGATATCGCCGCTGGCCAGCAGCGCATCGATAAACGCGGTCTTCTCGGCGGCCGCGCGGCGCTGCACGGCATCGGCCTGCGGCAGCGTCAGGCGTCCGGCCTGCACCAGTGCGCGTGCCAAACCCGACATCGGCGTGCCTGAAGTCGAGTTGGGAAGGACTGCTGCCATAAGAGCCGTGGGAAAAATAACCAGAGTACAACAAAGTGGCCGGGCAGGCAGAATCCATCCAATCCGGGTTGCTTGGATGATGCCTCTGGGCATCAAATTTGTAAAGCATTACTCTCAGACAGACGCGCGCATACCACGTAGACGAAATGTCACCCTGCGGCTATTTCCTTAAAACCCGGGTCAGAGCACGTTTTTCGAGAAACATTGCCTCTAAACCGGGGTCAGAGCACGTTTTTAACGCAACATTTGGAACAAGCAGATGTAGACGGCTTAAATTAGCGAACAAAATCGAAGCAAAACCGCCGCACCTCACAACGCCCCGCAAATATCGTTACTTGGGCGGCGCCTGTTGAGGTGTGTTTGCGACCGCATACATGGAAACGTTGGCTTGGAGGAGAGGTTAACGCGAAGTTTCTCGCAAAACGTGCTCTGACCCCGGTTTAGGGGCACGAAGTTTCTCGCAAAACGTGCTCTGACCCCGGTTTAGGGGCAACATTTCTCGAAAAACGTGCTCTGACCCCGGTTTTGGGGCAATGTTCTGATTTAGGGGCGTTCAGGCGGCTTGGGGGTGGTGCGAGGCGCCGGGGCGCAGCAGTTTGACGACCCGGATGGCCTGGTTCTGGACCTGCACCACCTCAACCACGCAGTTGCCGATCTTGAGCGCGATCGGGGACTCGGGGATTTCCTGCAGCTGCTCGAGCAGCAGGCCGTTCACCGTCTTCGGCCCGTCAAGCGGGAGGTCGAGGCCGAGACGCTTGTTGATGTCGCGTAGCGGCGTGGCGCCTTCCAGCAGGCATTCGCCGTCAGCGTTCCAGGCGAAGGTGTCGCCGCGCGCCGCGCCCGGCATCGAGGTGGTGAAGTCGCCTATCATCTCTTCGATGATGTCTTCCAGCGTCACCAGCCCCTGCACCTCGCCGTATTCGTCGACAATGATGCCGAGCCGCTCGCGGTTTTCCTGGAAGTACTGGAGCTGGGTGAACACGCCGGTGTCCTGCGGGATGAAGTAGGGCTCGGCCAGCAGTTCGCGGAAGTGCTCGACCGTCAGTTCGTCCGCCTCGTTGAGCAGCGCGACCGCTTTGCGCACGTGCAGGATGCCGACGATCTTGTTGATTTCGCCTTCATAGACCGGCAGCTTGTTGTGGTAGCAGGTGGTCAGTTCGTTCTTGATCTCGTCCACCGGCAGCGCCAGGTTCAGCGCTTCGATCTGAGCGCGCGGCGTCATGATGTCTTCGACGGAAATGGTTTCGAGGTCGAACAGGTTGAGCAGGATGCTCTTGTGCTTTTGCGGAATGAAGTTGCCGCCCTCCAGCACGATCGAGCGCAGTTCTTCCGGCGACAACCGTTGCTGGTGCGCGCTGGCGCCGGTGCGGATGCCGAACAGTTTCAGCAGGCCCGAGACGAACAGGTTGACGAACCAGATCGCCGGCTTGCCCGCGCTCATCAGCGCCTTGAGCACGAAGCTGGTGCCAAGCGAAATCCGTTCCGGGTAGGTCGCGCCGATCACCTTGGGCGAGATTTCGGCGAACACGATCAGCAGGAACGCGACCACCGCGGTCGCGATCGTGATCACGCTTTCCTCGTGGCCGAAGAACAGGATCGCGATCGCGGTCACCAGCGCGGTGGCCATCGCGTTGATCAGGGTGTTGGCGATCAGGACCAGCGACAGCAGCTTGTCGGTGCGGTCGAGCAGCCACAAGGTGGTGATGGCGCCCCGGTGGCCGCGCTTGGCCAGGTGGCGCAGCCGGTATTTGTTGGCTGCCATCAGCGCCGTTTCCGCCATCGCGAAAAAGGCCGAACAGAGGATCAGGAGGACGAGTGCGAGGATGAGCACCCAGAGCGGAACGGTATCCAATGATCACCGGAAAGAAGCTTGCATGGGGGAACTGGTCGGCGTGGAGTGCGGGCCGCGGCCAGCGCGAGGCGGCCGCATACTGCAACCGCAGAGGCCGATTCTAAGGCAAGCTTATTTCTGTTGCAAGTTTGCTGGCGGCGGCCGGGCGTGCCGCTTCGCGCTGGTTCCCGGGTTTGGCAGTAAAGCCTTTACCCCGCCAGCGCCAGCGCCAGCCTTGCCGCCCCCGGCCCGGCCCCGGCCCCGGCTGCGTGCCGTCGGCGGGTCAGCGGCCCGCCGCGGTGATGCGGTTCAGTTCCACCAGTGGGAGGTGGCGCCCGCTTCGGGCAGGCGGGCCTGTACGGCCTTGTGGATGATGCCGGCCGCAAGGGCCTGTTCGGCATCGTAAATGCGGGCGTTGCCGGTCAAATTGCTGCGGATATCGCCGCACCCCGGCGCGCCGCGGGTTGCTTCCTCGAAGATGCTGGCGTAGCGTTCGGCATCGAAGTCGAGGCAGTCGCGCCACTCGGACACGCGCGAATGGTCAGCCGCCACCAGGTTGCCAAACCCCCAGTGCAGCGGATGCACAAGGAAGCGTGTGCCGGGGCAGGCATAGCGTTTCTGGCCGGCCAGGAAAATCACGACGCCGACCGATTCGACACTGCCGATGTTGTGGGTGGTCAGCGGGAGTGGCAAGGACTTGAGGAAGAAGTACAGCGCGAAGCCGGCCGTCATGTTGCCACCCTCGGTCGACAGGTGCAGCTCGATCTCGCTGGCGCCGCTCTGCAGCGCCTGCAGGCACAAGTTGCGCACGGTGCACGCCGAGGTGTGGTTGATCGGACCGATGAAGTGGACGATGTGCAATGCCATTTTCTCTCCTGACGCTATGCAGCAAAGGATAACAACTTTGGCTACGGCACAGCGCCGCGCTGGACGGGATGCCGGCCTAGCTGCCGCGATAGGTCGAATACGACCACGGCGTGACGACCAGCGGCACATGGTAGTTCTGGCTGGCGTCGGCCACGCCGAACGCGATCGTCACGCGGTCGATGAAGCGTGGCTCCGGCAGCCTGACGCCCTGCGCCGCGAAATAGTCGCCGGCCGCGAACACCAGTTCGTACTGGCCGCTCTGCAGTTCGGCGCCTTCCAGCAGCGGGCCATTGCAGCGGCCGTCCTGGTTGGTCGCGTCGGTTTTGAGCAGCGTGCGCTGGCCGTCGTCGACCCGGTACAGCGCGATGTTGACGCCCGCGCCCGGCTTGCCCTGCGCGGTGTCGAGCACGTGCGTGCTGAGTTTTCCCATGTGGTTCCTATATAGTAAAAGATGAACTGGCGTATGCGGGTGATGATATACCGATGTGCTTCTGACAATATATGATAGGGCATATACCTGCCATCCTTGCGACCACCATGAGCACCTACGAGAATTATCCGCGTGACCTGGCCGGCTACGGCCGCAACCCGCCCCATCCCAACTGGCCCGGGCAGGCGCGCATCGCCCTCCAGTTCGTGCTGAACTACGAAGAGGGCGGCGAGAACAGTGTGCTGCATGGCGACAAAGCTTCGGAAACCTTCCTGTCCGAAATCATTGGCGCCGCCGCTTTCCCGATGCGGCACATGAGCATGGAGTCGCTGTACGAGTACGGCTCGCGCGCGGGCCTGTGGCGGCTGCTGCGCATGTTCGAGGAGCGCAAGCTGCCGCTGACCGTGTTCGGCGTCGCGATGGCGCTCAAGCGCAACCCCGAGGCGGTCGCCGCGTTCCGCGAACTGGGGCACGAGATCGCCTGCCACGGCTTGCGCTGGATCTCGTACCAGGAGGTCGACGAAGCCACCGAGCGCGCGCACATGCGCGAGGCGGTCGAGATCATCCGCGACCTGGCCGGGAGCGCGCCGCAAGGCTGGTACACCGGGCGCGACTCGCCCAACACCCGCCGGCTGGTGGTCGAGCACGGCGGCTTCACCTACGACGCCGATTACTACGGCGACGACCTGCCGTTCTGGCAGCGCGTCGCCTGCACCGGTCAGGACGGCCAGCCGGCGCTCAAGCCGCACCTGGTGGTGCCCTACACGCTCGACACCAACGACATGCGCTTCGCGTCGATGCAAGGCTTTAACTCCGGCACCCAGTTTTTCGATTACCTGAAAGACGCGTTCGACGTGCTGTACGCGGAGGGTGACCCGAACGGGCTGAACCGGCCGAAGATGCTGTCGGTGGGCCTGCACTGCCGGCTGGCCGGACGCCCCGCGCGGGCGGCGGCGCTGGCGCGCTTCCTCGACTACGTGCAGCAGCACAAGCACGTCTGGATCACACGCCGGATCGATATCGCGAACCACTGGCATTCCTGGCATCCGTTTGTAGAATGAAATACTTACGCGCGGCGCAAGGATCGTCATCCCGCCCTGCCCGGGAACGACGGTTCATGGGATATCGACGATAACGAACATCACCGTTTGCATATATTTGGTAATCGCGCGGATGTTAACCTTCGTGTTGCGTTAAAACCGAGGCAACTATGCCAGATCCGATCCGTTTCTATTACCGGGGCAGCGTCCGCGAAGTCACCGGCGTCGCGCCGACGCAAACCATCCTGCAGCACTTGCGGGAGGAGCTGCATTGCACCGGCACCAAGGAAGGCTGCGCCGAAGGCGACTGCGGCGCCTGCACGGTGGTGGTCGGATCGCTCGAAAACGGCAAGCTCGAACTCAAGGCCATCAACTCTTGCATCCAGTTCACGCCCACCCTCGACGGCAAGGCCCTGTTCTCGGTCGAGGACCTGCAGCAGGCCGATGGCGCGCTGCATCCGGTCCAGCAGGCGCTGGTCGAGTGCCACGGCTCGCAGTGCGGCTTTTGCACGCCCGGGTTCGCGATGTCCTTGTGGGGCCTGTACCTGGAACAGGACGGCAAGGCGCCGGCGCGCTGCGAAATCGACGACGCGCTGTCGGGCAACCTGTGCCGCTGCACCGGCTACCGGCCGATCATCGATGCCGCGCGGCGCATGACCGAACTGCCGCGCGTCGATCTCGACCGCCAGGCGCTGGCCGGGCAGCTGCGCCTGCTGCAGCGCGGTTCGATGGCGACCTATGCGCACGGAGCGCAGGTGTTCCACGCGCCGCGCACGATCGAGGAACTGGCCAGGCTGCGCGCCGAGCATCCTGGCGCCTTGCTGCTGGCCGGCTCGACCGATGTGGGACTGTGGGTCACCAAGCAGATGCGCGAGCTGGACCAGATCATCTACCTCGGCCACATCGGCGAACTGAAGTCCATCCGCGAAGCAGGCGCGATGCTCGAGATCGGCGCCGGCGCATCGCTCGACGATGCTTACGCAGCCGTTTGCCGCCATTATCCGGTCGAACTGTCGGAGATGCGGCAGCGCTTTGCGTCGCTCCCGATCCGCAATGCCGGCACGCTTGGCGGCAATGTCGCCAACGGCTCGCCGATCGGCGACTCGATGCCATGGCTGATTGCGCTGGGCAGCCAGCTGGTGCTGCGCAGCCTCGAGGGGGAACGCGTGCTGGCGCTGGAAGACTTCTACCTCGGCTACCAGCAGAAGGACCTGCGCCCCGGCGAATTCGTGCGGGCGCTGCGCGTGCCGCTGCCGCGAGCCGGCCTGCGCTTTCGCACCTATAAACTGGCCAAGCGCTTCGACCAGGACATCTCGGCCGTCTGCGCCGCGTTCGCGCTGGAGCTCGAGGGCGATTTGATCCGCTCGGCGCGCATCGCGTTCGGCGGCATGGCCGCGACCCCGAAGCGTGCCAGCAGCGCCGAAGCCCTGCTGGCCGGGCGCCGCTGGACCGAAGGCGTGCTGGTCGAAGCGATGGCCGCGCTGGCACAGGACTACGCGCCGCTGACCGACATGCGCGCCTCGGGCGCGTACCGGATGCAGGTGGCGCAGAACCTGCTGCGCCGCTTCTGGCTCGAGACACGGACCGACGATCCGCTGCCGGCCGAGGCAGTCAACGCATTCGCGGTGCGCGCTTGAGGAGGCAGGCATGAACGACCGGGGCGCACCAGCACTGCAGGCGGCGTGGACCGAAGTGGGCCGCGCGCGGGCGCATGAATCGGCCGCGCTGCATGTGCTCGGCCAGGCCACCTACACCGACGACATCGCCGAAGTGCGGGGTACGCTGCACGCGGCGCTCGGGCTGTCGTCGCGCGCGCATGCGACGATTGCTGAAATCGACCTCTCCGCCGTGCGCGCCAGCCGCGGCGTGGTCGCGGTCCTGACCGCGGCCGACATCCCCGGCGCCAACGACTGCGGCCCGATCATCCACGACGACCCGATCCTGGCCGATGGCCTGGTGCAGTACGTCGGCCAGCCGATCTTCATCGTGGTCGCCGACACCCACGACAACGCACGCCGGGCCGCGCGCCTGGCCAAAGTCGCATACGGCGACCTGCCCGCGATCCTGACCCCGCAGGCAGCGCGCGCCGCGCAGTCGTACGTGCTGCCGCCGATGCGCCTGGCGCGCGGCGATCCGGCGGCCGCGTTTGCGCGCGCGCCGCACAAGGCCAGGGGCGAGCTGTACGTCGGCGGGCAGGAGCAGTTTTACCTGGAAGGCCAGGTAGCGTACGCGATCCCGGCCGAAAACCAGGGCATGCAGGTGTTCTGTTCGACCCAGCACCCGAGCGAAATGCAGCACGTGGTTGCGCATGCGCTCGGGCTGCATTCGCACCACGTGGTGGTGGAGTGCCGCCGCATGGGGGGCGGCTTCGGTGGCAAGGAATCGCAGTCGGCGCTGTGGGCTGCCGCCGCCGCGGTGGCCGCTGACCGCCTGAAGCGGCCGGTCAAGCTGCGCGCCGACCGCGATGACGACATGCTCGTCACCGGCAAGCGCCACTGCTTCCACTACGAGTACGAGGTCGGCTACGACGACGACGGCCGCATCGTCGCCGCGCGGGTCGACATGGTCAGCCGCGCCGGCTATTCGGCCGACCTGTCGGGGCCCGTCGCCACGCGCGCCGTCTGCCACTTCGACAATACTTACTACCTGTCGGACGTCGAGATCCTGGCCGCCTGCGGCAAGACCAACACCCAGTCGAACACCGCCTTCCGCGGCTTTGGCGGCCCCCAAGGCGCGATCGCGATCGAATACGTGCTCGACGAGATCGCGCGCAACCTTGGCCGCGACCCGCTCGATATCAGGCGCCTGAACTTCTATGGCCGCGGCGAGCGCAATGTCACCCCGTACGGCCAGGAGGTGGTCGACAACGTGATCCACGAACTGGTGGCCGAGCTGGAGGAGTCCAGCGACTACCGCTCCCGGCGCGAAGCGATTGCCGCGTACAACCGGGCCAGCCCGGTGCTGAAGAAAGGGTTGGCGCTCACGCCGGTCAAGTTCGGCATCGCGTTCAACGTCACCCACCTGAACCAGGCTGGCGCGCTGGTGCATGTGTACGTGGACGGCTCGATCATCGTCAACCACGGCGGCACCGAGATGGGGCAGGGCATCAACACCAAGGTGATGCAGGTGGTGGCGCATGAACTGGGCGTGGACCTGGCGCGGGTGCGGGCGACCGCGGCCAACACCAGCAAGGTCGCCAACACCTCGGCCACTGCTGCCTCCACCGGCGCGGACCTGAACGGCAAGGCGGCGCAGGATGCCGCGCGCAAGGTCCGCGAACGCCTGGCCCGATTCGCGGCGCAGCAGTACGGCGGCGAACCGGAGCAGGTGCGCTTTGCGGCCGACACGGTATTCGTCAACGGCCAGGCGCTGCCGTTCGGCGAACTGGTGGCCGGCGCCTACCTCGCGCGCACCCAGCTGTGGTCCGACGGTTTCTATGCAACTCCCGGCCTGCACTGGGACCCGCACACCATGAGCGGCCGCCCGTTCTCGTATTTCGCCTACGGGGCCGCAGTGTCCGAAGTCGTGGTCGACACGCTCACCGGCGAGTGGAAGCTGCTGCGCGCGGACCTGCTCTACGATGCGGGCAATTCGCTCAATCCTGCAATCGACATCGGCCAGGTCGAAGGCGGCTTCATCCAGGGCATGGGCTGGCTCACCACCGAAGAACTGTGGTGGAACCCGGCTGGCCGCCTGATGACGCACGCGCCGTCGACCTACAAGATCCCGGGCGTGTCCGACTGCCCGGAAGACTTCCGCGTGCGCCTGTTCGACAACGGCAACGTCGAGGACAGCATCCACCGCTCCAAGGCGGTCGGCGAGCCGCCGCTGCTACTGCCGTTCTCGGTGTTCTTCGCGATACGCGATGCTGTCTCGAGCGTGGGCAACCACAAGGTCAATCCGCCTTTGAATGCCCCTGCGACCGGCGAAGAGATCCTCAAATCGGTGGCCGCGGTGCAGGCGGCCGCGAGCCGGGCAGCCTGACATGGACGACTGGCTGACAGGCGCTGCTGGCGGGCAGGCCGTGCTGGTCACGGTCGTCCTGGTCGAAGGGTCGGGACCGCGCGAACCGGGCGCGAAAATGCTGGTCACCGCCAAGCGCCTGCACGGCACCATCGGCGGCGGCCATCTCGAACTGCGCGCGGCCGAAATCGGGCGCGCAATGCTGGGCACTGGCGAAGCACGCCGCATCGAACGCTTCGCGCTCGGGCCAAGCCTTGGCCAATGCTGTGGCGGCGTCGTGCACCTCGCGTTCGAATCGCTCGACGCGGCGCACGCCGCGTTGCTGGCCGCGCGCCGCGGTGAGGACAGCTGGCGGCTGTCGGCCTTCGACGGCGCGCCCGAGACCGCGCTGTTCGACGCCAATGGAAGCCAGGTCGCAGGCGCGCGGGCGCCGCTGTTTTCGCGCAGCCGTGGCGCCCATCTGCTGCAGGAGCAGGACGGGCGCCGCTGGCTGGTCGATCCTTTGCTCCCGCCGCGCGCGCACCTGATGCTGTTCGGCGCCGGCCATGTGGGCGCGGCCATCGTGCGCGCGCTGGCGGCACTGCCGTGCCGGGTCACCTGGGTCGACGAGCGGGACGACATGTTCCCGCTTGACGTGCCGCCGAACGCCAGCGTCGAAGCCACCGACATCCCGGAGGCGCTGGTCGGCGGCGCGCCAGCCGGCACCAGCTTTTTGGTGATGACCCACAGCCACGCACTTGACCAAAGGCTGGCGGAAGCGATACTGTCGCGCCCCGGCGCCGACTGGTTTGGCCTGATCGGCTCGCACACCAAGCGCAAGCAGTTCGAGCGCCGGCTGCGCGCACGCGGCATCGGCCAGGCGCGCATCGATGCGATGGTGTGCCCGATCGGGCTGCCCGGCATCAGCGGCAAGGCGCCGGCGGTGATCGCCGCCTCGGTGGCAGCACAGCTTCTCGAAGTATGGGAAGCTGTCCAGGCCGGGAACGCCGCCGCGCCATGCCTCAGACTGCTAGCTTCCTCAGAAAGAATTTGATGTCGACCGTACCCCACACCCAGCAAGCCTACCGAGCCAGCTTGCTGCATTTTCATGCCGATCCGGCGTTCGCCGCGCATGCCCATTCGTGGCATGAGGACGGCCTGTTGCTGGTCGAAGGCGGCAAGGTCCGGGCGGCTGGCGACTACGCGCAGCTGGCCCCGGGCCTGCCGCCGGGCGTGGCGGTGCACGACTACCGCGGCCAGCTCATCACGCCGGGCTTCATCGACACCCACCTGCATTTCCCGCAGACCGACATGATCGCCTCGCCCGCGCCCGGACTGCTGCCGTGGCTCGAGACCTATACCTTCCCGACCGAGGGCCGCTTCGACGATCCTGCCCACGCGCGCGCCGCCGCCGAGTTCTTCCTCGACGAACTGCTGCGCAACGGGACCACCACCGCGATGGTCTACTGCACCGTGCACAAGGAGTCGGTCGACGCGTTTTTCGAGGCCAGCGAAGCGCGCAACCTGCGCATGGTGGCGGGCAAAGTCCTGATGGACCGGCACTGCCCGGACTTCTTGCGCGACACCTGCGACGGCGGCGTGCGCGACAGCGAAGCGTTGATCAACAGGTGGCACAAGCGCGGCCGCGCGCTGTATGCGATCACGCCGCGCTTCGCGCCGACCTCCACCGAGGAGCAGCTGCAGCTGGCGGGCGAACTGGCGTGCGCCTTCCCGGACACCTTCATCCAGACCCACGTGTCGGAAAACGCCGACGAATGCGACTGGGTGCGCTCGCTGTTCCCCGAGCAGCGCAGCTACCTGGCCGTGTACGAGCACTATGGCCTGATGCGCCCGCGCGCCATGTTCGGCCACTGCATCTGGCTCGACGAAGCCGACTTCGCGCGGATGGCCGGGACGCAGTCGGCGGTGGCGGTCTGCCCGACCTCCAACCTGTTCCTCGGCAGCGGCCTGTTCGACTTCACCAGGGCCGACGCCGCTCACGCGCTGCTGTCGCTGGGCACCGACGTGGGGGCGGGCACCTCGTTCTCGATGTTGCAAACGATGAATGAAGCGTATAAAGTTGCGCGGCTGAAAGGCAGCTACCTGCCGGCGCTGCGCATGTTCTACCTCGCGACGCTCGGCGCTGCACGCAGCATGCAACTCGAAGGGACCATCGGCAGTTTCGCGGCGGGCGCCGAGGCCGACTTCATCGTGCTCGACCCGAAGGCGACCCCGCTGCTGGCGCGGCGCACGTCGCATTGCGATTCACTCGAGGAGCTGCTGTTTGCGCTGGCGCTGCTGGGCGACGACCGTGCGGTCCGCGCCACGTATTCGGCCGGACGCCTGGTGCACGAGCGCCTGGCCGCTTAACCACTCGAGAGAACAATCTATATGCAGAAGACAGTGAGCAGCATGCTGCTGGTTGCGCTCGCCCTCGCGGGCAGCGCACAGGCAGCATCATCGAACGCCAACGAGGCCGCCACCGCGCGCCACTATGCGGCGCTGGTCCGTGGGCAGGATCCCAAACTGGCCGAGCTGACCCTGTTTTTCTCGCAGATGCCCAAGGGCGGCGACCTGCACCACCACTATTCCGGCGCGATCTACGCCGAGCAGTACGTCGAGTTCCTGGACCAGCAGGGCTTTTGCGTCAACAAGCAGAGCTACCGGATCGAGACCGACAAAGCCGTGATCGACGCCGAGCGCGCCAAGCCGGCCGCGCAGCGCAACTGCCTGTCGACCAACGAGGTGTATGCCGACGACTTCACCTGGCGCGAGCTGCTGCAGCGCTGGTCGAGCAAGGACTTCCACAACCACGGCGCGCTGCAGGCGCCGCCCGACCGCCAGTTCTTCCAGACCTTCGGCTACTTCGGCCCGGTCTCGAACGCCAATTTCCATGAAGGCCTGCTGGAACTGAAGAAGCGCGCGATCCGCGAAAACGTCAGCTACATCGAGACGATGTTCAAGATGTCGCCGTTCGTAACCAGTCCCGAGTTCGATGCCGCCGCCTGGCAGCACGCCGGCGACGACGCCGCGCTCGACGCGCGGATGCGCGCGTGGATGGCAGCGCTCGACCAGGACGCCGCGTTCAACGGCAAGATCGCCGACTTCGCCGCCAAGATCGATGAAGCCGCCGCCGGCATCGACGACGACAACTTCACGATGCGCTACCAGACCTACGTGCTGCGCCTGCTGAATCCGTCGCAGGTGTTCTCGTCGATGGTGGCCGGCTTCAAGGCCGCCTCGAAGAGCGACAAGATCGTCGGCGTGAACATCGTGGGCCAGGAGAGCACGGCGGTGTCGATGCGCGACTACACGCTGCACATGAAGATGTTCCGCTTCCTGAAGTCGGTCTACCCGGACGTGAAGGTGGCGCTGCATGCCGGCGAACTGGCGCTCGGCGACGTGCCGCCGGAGGGCCTGCGTTTCCACATCGACCAGGCGCTGGCGCTGGCCGGCGCCAACCGCATCGGCCACGGCATCGACCTGGCGCACGAGTCGAACGCGGTTGGCATCATGCAGAAGATGCGGCGCGACGGCATCCCGGTCGAGATCAACCTGACCTCGAACGCGTTCATCAACGGCGTGCAGGGCGAGAACCACCCGATCACGCTGTACCGCAAGTACGGGGTGCCGTATGTGATCGCGACCGACGACGCCGGCGTCACCCGCCACAGCCTGTCGAACGAGTACGTGCTGTTCGCCAGCCGCTACAAGCCTGGCTATGCCGAACTGAAGACGGCTTCCTACAACAGCCTGCGCTATTCCTTCCTGGCGCCGGCCGACAAGGCGCGCCTGACACGCCAGCTGGACCAGCGCTTTGCGAAGTTCGAGGCGGCCATCGCCGCACTCGACAAGAGCGTGGTCCGCGGCGACGCGAAACGCTGATCCGGGCGGGCGCCTCGTCCGCGGAAGCGCCCGCATGTTGCTTAATATCAATAAACGCACGCGCGCTGGGCTTGCTTTGTCGCCTACGCGCGACAGAATCGCCACTTCATCTGGTCATTTGTCAAAATTCCCAGAGAATCGATTTGAGGCCAGAATGCCTCCCTTATAATCGCGCCGTAGCTTTTTACGCTCGGAAACGAAAAATTCCTGCTCGCCAACGTACCGTTCGCTTAGACGATTTATACGAACAAGATATAAATACGCAAGCGAAACGATATTTGTCATACGTGCGGCGGTTCATGCATAGTTGGCGAGGAAGTGGATTTTTTGCAACTTTTCCGTAGCTGGGACGTGCCGATTGCTTGTCAGGCTGTCATCAGGCTGACATATTCAATCAATAAGATGCCGTAGCGCCGTGGAGGCCCGCCTGCCCGCATACCTTGCTCGCAGGTGTGAAGCTTGCCGTTGTAGTTTTTACAATAACACTCTAGGGAGTTTTGAATGCAATCCGCTTTTATCCAACAGCCGAAATTGCGCCTGAGCCTGATCGCTCTGGCATGCCAACTGGCGTGCCTGGGCTCGGCCTTCGCCCAGACCGAGGCACCGGCCACCACTACCGTACCCGGTAAGGCCGAAGTCATCATTACCGGCAAGAAGATCGGTATGGGTTTGATGGTGACCGAAGATGCGCCAAAAGCGCGCTCGACCATCACGGCGGAAGAGCTGGAAAAGCAGCGTCCGACGGGTAACGCCTATGAAGCCCTGGAGATGCTGCCGTCGGTGAACAGTTATAACTACGACGCAACGGGCCTGTTCGGCGGCGGCCTGACCATGCGGGGCTTCAACAGCGACCAGATCGGCGCGACCATCAACGGCGTGCCCGTCAACGATTCCGGTAACTTTGCCGTGTACCCCCAGGAATACGTCGACCAGGAAAACACCTGCTCGGAATTCGTGACCCAGGGCTCGACCGACGTCGACTCGCCGCAAGTGGGCGCATCCGGCGGTAACTTCGGCATCGTCACCTGCAATCCAGAAAACGAAAAGCGCGTGCGCGTCATGCAGACCATGGGTCAGCTGAACATGTACAAGACCTTCGTGCGCTACGACACCGGCCTGCTCGCCGACAAGCGCTCGAAGATGTTCATCTCGGTATCGAACGCCCACTCCGACAAGTGGAAGGGCAAGGGCGAAGCCAACCGCCAGCACCTGGACGCCGGCTACAACTACGACTGGGACCGTTTCAACTACATCCACGCCACGCTGCTGTGGAATGAAGCCAAAAACAACAGCATCAACAACCTGACGCTGGACGAGATCAACAAGAACGGCTACTACTATGACACCAGCTCGACCTTCGTCGGGCACCTGACCCCGGTCAAGGGTAGCGCCCAGGTCGAAGGCACCCAGACCCCGGCTTACTACGGCCTGTTCCTCAACCCGTTCAAGAACGCGATCTTCTCGGCCACCGCCAAGTTCCGGCTGGGTGAGAACACCGACCTGAAGATCGTGCCGTACTACTGGTATGGCTTCGGTAACGGCGGTATCCAGCAAAAACAAATCAAGGAAACCGGTACGTTCCTGAATACGACGACCGGCAAAAACGGCGCCTCGGTCGACCTGAACGGCGACGGCGACACGCTGGACACGATCATCATGGCCAACGCCAGCGTGACCCGCACCAACCGTCCTGGCGTCTCCGTTTCGCTGACCCATACCCTGGGCGACCACACCCTGCTGGCCGGCGTCTGGTACGAGCGCGCTACCCACAACCAGACCGGCGAGATGGTGCCGGTGACGGCCACTGGCGAGCCGGTCGACTGGTACCTGCAGAACCAGCACGTGCTGCGCCCGGACGGCAGCGCGTATGAAAGCCGCAACTCGAAGACGATTTCGACCGCGTACCAGGCATTCCTGCAGGACACGTACACGCTGGGCGAGAAGGCGACGTTCAATCTTGGCATCCGCACGCCTTACATCAAGCGTGACGTGACCAACTACGCGAACGAAGGCAACCCTTACGGCACCTACAACATCCAGCGTTCCTACCACACCCCGCTGCCGCAGCTGGGCGCGCGTTACCGCCTGACCAACGACGATCAGCTGTTCGCCAGTGTCGCGCGCAACATGAAGGCGCCGGCGAACTTCGTGTTCACTGGCACCGGCTCGAACGTGCTGCTGGTCGGTGGCGTACCGACGCTGGCAAAAGACGTCCAGGCCGAGACTTCGTGGAACACCGACCTCGGCTACCGTCACCAGGACAGCAAGTACATCGCCACGTTCACGGTGTTCGACGTGAACTTCAAGAACCGCCAGGGCAACGCGTTCATTCAGGAAACGGGCGCCAGCACCTATACCAACATCGGCGCGGTGCGCAACCGCGGCTTCGAGATCGAAGCGAACAACATGCCGATCCACGGCTGGTCGCTGTACACCTCGATCGGTTACCAGAAGAGCGAGATCCAGAACGATCAGACCTTCGCCGGCTCCAAGGGCGGCCTGCTCCATACCGCCGGCAAGGAAATGACGAACTCGCCGCGCTGGAAGGGCGGCCTGTCGGCTGAGTACTCGGATGGCGCGTTCTATGTCCGTGCCAAGGCCAAGGCGACCGGCAAGCAGATGGCGACGCTGATGAACGATGAAATCGCTCCAGGCTTCACCACCTTTGGCATCGACGGTGGCTACACCTTTGCTAACCTCGGCCTGCTGAAGCGTCCGAAGCTGCAGTGGAACATCAGCAACATCACCAACAAGCAGTTCCGTAACCCGTCGTCGAACAGCGCGACCAACGCACTGCAGTATCCAGGCGTGACCACCACCAGTGTCCCGCGCTACTACCTGGGTGCACCGCGCTTCGCGTCGGTCACCTTGTCGGTCGACCTGTAACGAGCGTCGCACGGTCCGTCGCAGCAGCTGGGCGGCGGACCGGAAACCGTCATAATGGAACAGGCCTTCGGGCCTGTTTTCACATCTGAACCCAAGTATTTACATATGATCCGTCGTCTTCTCGCCTCAATCGTCGTGCTGGCGCTGGCCGGCTGCGCCACCCCTGGCCGTGGCCCGGTCGACATCAACCTGGTCGCGCTGAACGACTTCCATGGCAACCTCGAACCGAGCAAGTACACCTTTACCAGCGCCGCCACCGGCAAGGCGGAGACCATCCGCGCCGGCGGCATCGACGCGCTCGGCGCCGCGCTGCAGGCCTGGCGCCGCGAAGACAAGGACCTGCTGCTGGTCGCGTCGGGCGACCTGATTGGCGCCAGCCCGGCGCTGTCGTCGCTGTGGGCGGACGAACCGAGTATCGAAGCGATGAACATGCTGGGCCTGTCCGCCAGCTCGCTCGGCAACCACGAATTCGACCCTGGCCGCAAGGAGCTGCTGCGCCAGCAGCACGGCGGCTGCGCGTCGCCGCGCCCGGACAAGGCCTGCCAGCTGGCGCCAGGTTTCGACGGCGCGAAGTACACCTACCTCGCTGCCAACGTGATCGACAGCGCGACCGGCAAGCTACTGGTGCCGGCCTGGCGCATCGAGGATGTCAAGGGCGTGAAGGTGGGGCTGGTCGGCGCCGTGCTGAAGGACACGCCCTCAGTGGCCATGGCCTCGGCCATCGCCGGCCTGTCGTTCCTCGACGAGGCGGAGTCGATCAACCAGGCCATCCCGCAAATGCGCGCGCAGGGCGCGAACGTGTTCGTGGCGCTGGTCCACGAAGGCGGCCACACCGACGAAGCGCCCGACAAGGTCGACTGCGAGCACCTGAAGGGCGCCATCGTCGACATCGTCAAAAAACTCGATCCCGCGGTGCGCCTGGTGATCACCGGCCATTCGCACGCCGGCTACCTGTGCAAGGTCGATGGCCGCGTGGTCACGCAGGCCGACGCCGCCGGCCATCTGCTCTCGCGCATCAAGATGCGCGTCGATCCTGCCACCGGCGTGGTCGCCGCCATCGACGTGCGCAACGTGGTGATGAAAGCGGGCGACTACCCGGCCGACCCGAAGCTGTCGGCTTACCTGGCGCTGGTGAAGGAGCGCAGCCAGGCCGCACTGGCGCGCCCGGTCGGGCGCCTCGGCGCGTCGCTGGTCGCGCGCAAGGAGAATGCGTCCGGCGAGTCGGCCCTGGGCGGCCTGATTGCCGACGCCATCGTCGCCGCCACGCGGGGGCAGGGCGCGCAAATCGGCTTCATGAATTCGGGCGGCATCCGCAAGGACCTCGAAGCAGGCGCCGACCTGACAGCCAGCTTCGGCCAGGCGCAGGCCGTGCTCCCGTTCGGGAACACGCTGGTCGTGATGGACCTGACCGGAGCCCAGGTCCGCAAGCTGCTCGAGCAGCAGTGGGCGCGCCCGGCGGCGTCGGGCGACTCGGTGCTGCAGGTGTCGAGCGGCTTCTCGTATCGCTGGGACAGCACGCGCCCGGCTGGCAGCCGCATCGTGCCCGGCAGCGTCAGGCTGGACGGCGCGCCGCTGGAGAATGCGAAGACCTACCGCGTGGTGGCGAATAACTTCCTGGCCGAAGGCGGCGACAACTTCCCTGAATTCGCCAAGGGTAGCAACCGGGTCGACACGCAAATCCGCGACCTCGAGGCACTGCTCGGCTACCTCGGCAAGAACCCGGGCGCGGGCGGCGCGGGCGCGTCGCTGGCGCCGGCGGCGCGTATCGAGAAGGTCCGCTGAGGCGCACACACCGAACAAACCGAAGCACGTCCAACCAAGGAACCATCCATGAAAAAACTAGCTTGTGTACTCGCGCTGACCAGCGCCTTCGTCGCGGTAGACGCGCTCGCGTGGGGCAACGACGGCCACCGCGCGGTCGGTGCGATTGCGGACCAACTGATCAAGGGCAGCAACGCCCAGAAGCAGGTCGCAGCGCTGCTGCAGCCGGGCGAATCGCTGGAGTCGATCGCCAACTGGGCCGACTGCGTGAAGGGCACTTATTGCGGCCCGCAGTCGCCGGAAATGCTGGACTACGTGAACGGCAACCCGAAGCACAGCGAGTACCACTACACGGACGTGCCGTACCAGCTCGATCATTACCATGACGGCGCGGTCGGCACCGCCGACGACGACATCGTGCAGACGCTGAAGCAGGCGATCGCGGTCCTGCAGGGCAAGGACACGCCTGCCACCAACCCGCACAAATTCACCAGGCGCCAGGCGCTGATGCTGGTCACGCACATGACCGGCGACATCCACCAGCCGCTGCACGTGGGCGCGGCCTTTGTCGGCAAGGACGGCAAGTTCGTGGTGCCGAAGAAGCACTCGGACATCGATGAACTGGCGATTTTCGATTCGCGCGGCGGTAACAACCTGCTGCTCGACGACCAGAAGATGACGGCGCTGAGCGACCAGTTGATCGGGCCGGGCGAGCCGAAGCAGGTCAAGGCCGGCGTGCCGCAAGCGCTGACCAAGCCGTTCCACTCGTACTGGGACAGCACCACCGTCGACTACGCGTTCCGCCGCATCCGGACCAAGACCCCGGGGCAGTTTGCGCAGGCCGCGATCGCCAGCCAACCCGAGGTGGCGAAGAACAGCGGCGACGTCGCGACCTGGCCGTACCAATGGGCCGACGACGCGCTGGTGGTGTCGAAGCAGGCGTATGCCGACGTCACGGTGGGCAAGCTGACGCCGCAGGTGAGCAAGAAGGGCGAGACCTACTACACCTGGAACCTGGAAGTGCCGCAGAACTATCCGGTGCCAAGCTCCGCGATCGCCAAGACCCAGCTGATCAAGGGCGGCTACCACCTGGCCTCGCTGCTGCAGGCGATCTGGCCGTAACCCCTGCGGGGCGCGCGCCGGGCGGGACAGGCCACGGCTAGAATGGCGCTTTGCGGCAGTCGCCGCCATCGCCTTCCGGCCGAGGTCCCATGCCCACCAAAAGCCTGCTGATCAGCGCATGCGCGCTGGTGTCCACCACCGCATTGGCCGAGCCGCCCGCCGAGCGCAACCTGCCCTTGTGGGAAGCGGGCGTGGGCGCCGGTTACGTCACGACCCCCGCCTATCCCGGCGCCGCCAGCCAGTCGTCGCGCGGCCTGGCGCTGCCGTTCCTGATCTACCGCGGCGAGGTGCTGCGCTCGGACCAGTCGGGCATCGGGGCGCGCCTGCTGCATACCGACGCGGTCGAATTCGACGTCGGTTTTGCGGCCTCGCTGCCGGCGCACTCGAACGACGTGGCCGCGCGCGCCGGCATGCCGGACCTCGGTACGCTGGTCGAATTCGGTCCGCGCGTGAAGCTGAAGCTGGCCGATATCGATGCCGCGAGCGGTGTGCGCTTCGAGCTGCCGCTGCGCGCGGTGATCGAAGCCCGCGGCGGCCTGCACCGGCAGGGCTGGACGCTCGAGCCGCGGCTGGTCTACGAAATGCGTGGCGGGCAGGGACGCTGGACGATGGATGCGCAACTGGGCGCCGTGTTCGGCGACACGCGCATCAACCGCTACTTCTATGAGGTCCGGCCCGAATTCGCGCAACCCGGGCGGCCGGCCTACAACGCCGGCCCGGGCCTGATGCTGGTGCGTACCGGCCTGTTCGCGTCGCGCCGGATCAACCCTGGCCTGCGCGTTTTCGGCTTCGTCCGCTATGAAAGCTATGCCGGCGCGGCCAACCGCGACAGTCCGCTGATGAAGCGCAGCACGGGTGCGTCGGCGGGCATTGGCTTGGCCTGGACGCTGGCTCGGTCGGCAGAGCGCGCGCGGGACTGAGCGCGGCGCTTCATTTTCCGCTGGAAAATTGCGCAATAACAAGCTCGAACCCATCCAGCCATCAAGAATAAACCCTGGCAGTTCAACCCCGGGGGAATCATGATGGCTATTCGACGCGCATATGCCGGCCTTGCCGGCGCACTGTTCGCACTCACCACGGCCGCGGCGCCGGTCAATCCGTTCGCCGACCATAACGGCGCCGTGCCGCCGGCGTCCGAGTACGCGGGGCCGCTGTTCAAGCTCAGTTACCGCTATCCGCAGGCGCTGCCGGCGCCCGCCATGCCGTGGCGGGCGGTGCTGGGCGGGGGCGCCCTGACACCACGCAACGCGGCGGCCTACGCGCAAGCGCTGAAGGACGCGATCGCGGCGGACATGCGGGTGCTGCTGGCCGATTACGCGAACTGGGACGCCGACAAGCGCGGCTGGTACAACGATCCATGGCTGGGTGGGCAGCGCGAGCCGATCCACGGGCTGATGCTCGGCATGGCGGCGGTCGAGACCTCGCTGTTCGCGAAGAGCGCCCTGGCCCGGCCGTTCAGCAGCTACATCGTCACTTACTACAACCGCACCGCCGCCCAGACCATTGGCCGGGTCTGGGGCACGACCGCGATGGCGCCGGCGATCGACAGCGCCTCGACCCAGTACGCGGACGGCTCGGTGACGGTCAAGCTGGCATTCACGACGGCCGGCCCGGGCGAATGGCCGGCGATGGAAGGAAGCCCGTCATGGCCGGCCTACGTCGCCACCAGCGCGACCACCGGCCAGCTGGACCAGAGCGCCGTGCAGAGGCTGCACCTGCTGCAAATCGACGTGGTGGTCAAGGATACGCAGGCGTCCCCGAAGACGGGCTGGGTGTTCACGACGCTGGTGTACGACAAGGACCGGCCGCAGGGGCGCAACGGCGTGTGGGACCAGCTGGTGCCGCTCGGCGCGCAGTGGGGGAACGATCCGCAGGTGAACAGCGCGGCCAACCCTGGAGCGCCGCTGGCGGAAAGCTGGATCAACCCGCAGGCGCCGCTGTTCGCGACCGAGACGCTGGGGTGGGGAGGGCGCCTGTCCGGGCCCAACGACCATGGGCGGAACGACATTTCGTTCGTCGTGGACGGCCAGCGGCAGATGCTGCGCAACGCCGGGAACTCGTCGTGCCTCGGCTGCCATGGAAGCTCGCAGTGGGACGCCGCCAAGCCGGCGGTGGGAATGCAGTCGTTCCTGATGCCGCTCGCGCCATCGGCCAGCGGGGCCGGGCAGCCGTACCTGAATTCGCCGGCGCCGGGATCGACCGACTGGATGCGCTGGTTCCAGAACCGCAAAGGCGACGTGCCGATGGATGCCGGCAGCGTGGCGGGCGACTACGACCTGGCCCTGGTGTTCAGGGTGCTGCCGGCGTGGTTCGAGGCGACCAGCGGCAAGGAGCACGCGCTGCGCGCGCTGGATGCGGGAGGGAACAAGGTGGGGAGGCAGTACAACGGGAAGATCAGGGACTAGCCAGCCGTCGTTCCCGCGGAAGCGGGAACCCATGCTGAACAAGAGCTGCCGGCGGCGTTTGGCGAAGCCGCGTGTCAATTCGCTCAGCATGGGTCCCCGCCTTCGCGGGAACGACGTGCATATTGTGTTCTAACGCGACTTGACGAACGGCGTGCCGAGCGCCTTCGGCGCCACCGACTTGGCCATCAGCCCGGCCAATACGACCACAGTGACCACGTACGGAATCATCTGGATCAGCGAGCCCGGGATGCGGCCGACCACCGGCAGGTCGACGCCTTCGATCTGGATCTGCACCGCGCCGAAGAAGCCGAACATCAGGCAGCCCAGCACCGTGTGCAGTGGACGCCAGTTGCCGAACACGAGCGCCGTCAGCGCCAGGTAGCCGGCGCCGGCCGACATGTCGCGCAGGAAGAAGCCCGACTGGACGATCGACAGGTAGGCCCCCGAAAACGAGCACAGTACACCAGCCACCAGCATCGCCAGGTAGCGCGTCTTCCCGACCGCGATACCGGCCGCGTCGGCGGCGTGCGGGTTCTCCCCGCAGGCGCGCAGGCGCAGGCCGAAGCGGCTGTGGTACAGCACCCAGTGCACGATCGGCACCAGCAGGAACGCCAGGTACACCAGCACCGAATGGCCGCCGATCACGTGGCCGTACAGCCAGCCGGCGAACGGCACGTTGGCCAGCGCATCGGCGCCGGGCAGGATCACCTCGCCGAAGCGGGCTTCGCCCAGGTCCGGCGTGCGGCCGCCCTGGTGGTAGAAGAACTGCGCCACCACGAAGGTCAGCCCGCTCATCGCGATGTTGATCGCGATGCCGGCCACCAGCTGGTTGCCTTTCTGGGTGATCGACACGAACGCCTGGACCATCGCCAGCGCGACCGACACGGCGACGCCGGCGGCCACGCCGTACCAAGGGTTCTGGGTGGAGTAGGCGACTGCGGCCGAGACGAAAGCCGAGGCGAGGATCTTGCCCTCGAGGCCGATGTCGACCACGCCGCTGCGTTCGGCGAACAGGCCGGCCATCGCCGCGAACATCAGTACCGGCGCGTTGCGGATCGTGGAGACCACGATGCTGGCGATATGGAGGTCTTCGAACATGGCTTATCCCTTGCGCGTCAGGTTGATCAGTTTCAGGACCGCCGGTGCGTAGAAGTTCTCCATCGCGCCGCAGAACAGGATGATCAGGCCCTGGATGAAAACAAAGGTCTCCTGCGGGATGTTCTGTTTTTCCAGCGACAGGTCGAAGCCGCCCTGGATCAGCGCGCCGAACAGCACCGCCGACAGGAAGATGCCGACCGGGTGCTGGCGTCCCATCAGCGCAATCGCGATGCCCACAAAACCCGCGCCGGCCGGGAAGTTCAGGCTCAGGTAGTGGGTCGAGCCGAGGATCGAGTTGACCGCACCCAGGCCCGCAAGCGCGCCGGAGATGAGCATCGCGACGATGATCATGCGGCTGATGCGCACACCCGCGTAGTGCGCCGCATGCTGGTTCAGGCCCGTGGCGCGCAGCTGGTAGCCCCACGACGAGCGCCACACCATCACGCCGTAGATCGCCAGCGCCAGGATCGCGAGCAGGAAGCTGACGTTGAGCGGCGTGTCGCCGAGCACCGGGAACCAGGTGGACAGGCGCGGCATCTCGCCGGCCGCGGCGAACACGCGCGAGGCCGGGTTCTGCTCGCCCGCCGGGATCAGGTACTTCACGATGACGAAGTTCATCAGGCTGGCGGCGATGAAGTTGAACATGATGGTGGTGACCACCACGTGGCTGCCGCGTTTGGCCTGCAGGTAGCCGGGCAGGAAGGCCCAGGCCGCGCCGAACACGGCGCTGCCCAGCATCGCGGCCGGAATCAGCAGCCAGCCGGGCAGGCTGTGATCGAGCGCCAGCATCACCAGCGTCAGGCCCAGGCCGCCGACATACATCTGGCCTTCGGCGCCGATGTTGAACAGGCCCGCCTTCATCGCGATCGAGACCGCGAGGCCAGTGAAGATGAAGGTGCTGGCGTAGAACAGCGTGTACGACAGGCCTTCGGGATTGACGATGGCGCTGTTGACCAGGATTGCCAGCGATTCGGCCGGGCTCTCGCCCAGCAGGTGGATCACCAGCGCCGCGACCAGCAGCGCCGAAAGCAGGTTCAGGACCGGCAGGACGAAGCCCGTGGCCCAGCGTGGCAGTTCAGTCGTTTTCATGATTTGTGCATCCCGCCCATCAAGAGGCCAATGCGGGTGGTGTCGAATTCGTCAATCGGAAGCTCGCCGGTGATGCGCCCGCCCGACATCACCACGATGCGGTCGGCCAGCGCGCGCACTTCTTCCAGCTCCACCGACACCAGCAGGATCGCGACGCCCTCGTCGCGCAGGCGCAGCAGCTGGGTGTGGATGCTCTCGATGGTGCCGATGTCGACGCCGCGCGTCGGCTGCCCGACCAGCATCAGCTTCGGGCTGGCCGACACTTCGCGCGCGATCACCACCTTCTGCTGGTTGCCGCCCGAGAGCAGGCCGATACGCAGGTCCGGGTTCCTGGGGCGCACGTCGAACGCTTCGAGCAGGTGCGCGCAGCGCCTGGCGATGGCGTCGAAGTCGAACAGGCCCCAGCGGTTCTTCACACGGTCCTGGTAGCCGAACACCGTGTTCTGCATGACCGAGAAGTCCTTGATCACGCCGTCGCGCAGGCGGTCTTCCGGCACATGGCCGATGCCCAGCGTGCGGAACTCGGCCGGCAGGCCGTCGGCGTTGGAGCGCTGCGCATAGGGCAGCTCGCGGCCGAGGAATTCGACCCGGCCCGAGGTCGGCAGGCGCATGCCCGACAGGATCTCCATCAGTTCGCTCTGGCCGTTGCCCGACACGCCCGCGATGGCGACGATCTCGCCGGCGCGCACCGTGAGGTCGATATCGGCGAGCAGCCTGACCTTGCTGGCGTCTTGCAGCTGCAGGTTCGATACCTTCAGGACCGGCGCGCCCGGCTGGAACGGCCCGCGCGGCAGTTCGCTCTGGATCGGGCGGCCCACCATCATGTTGGCCAGCTGCTCCCTCGAGGTGGCGGCGGTGGCCACGGCGCCGACCACGCGGCCGGCGCGCATCACCGTCACCTGGTCGGTGATGTCCATGATCTCCTGCAGCTTGTGCGTGATCAGGATGATGGTTTTGCCCTGCGCCTTGAACAGGCGCAGGATCTCGAACAGCGACGCCGTCTCCTGCGCGGTCAGCACCGCGGTCGGCTCGTCGAGGATCAGGATGTTGGCGCTGCGGTAGATCTGCTTGAGGATCTCGACCCGCTGCTGGGCGCCGACCGACAGGTCCGAGATCGTGGCCAGCGGGTCGACGTCGAGGCGATAGCGCTCGCAGATGTCGCGCAGCTTCGCTTCGGTCGCGGCGCGCTGCGCAGCCAGCTTGAAGCCCCCCTCGGCGCCGAGCATCACGTTGTCGAGCACGGTCATGTTCTCGACCAGCATGAAGTGCTGGTGCACCATGCCGATCCCGAGCGCGATCGCTTCCTGGCTGCTGCGGATCTGGCGCCGCTGGCCGTCGATCAGGAGCTGCCCGCTGTCGGCCTGGTAGTAGCCGTACAGGATGCTCATCAAGGTGGATTTGCCGGCGCCGTTCTCGCCGATCACGCCGTGGATCGAGCCCTTGGCGATCGAGAAGCTGACGTCAGCGTTCGCTTGCACCGGCCCGAAGGCCTTGCTTATGTTGCGAAATTCTACGGCTGGCTGCATAGCGATCAGTAGTAAAGATAAAAAGCATTCATTCAAAAGCGCGCCGCGCCGGGGTTACCGGCGCGGCGCGCTTGTTGGATGGCAGGACGAAAAAATCAGAGCGGGCAGGAGCTGCCGGCGCGGTAGTCCACGACCTTGATCTTGCCCTTGATGATGTCGTCCCGGACCGCGTTGACGCGTTTTTCCATGGCAGGGGTGACCACGGCGCGGTTGTCCTTGTCGACGATCCAGTCGACGCCGCCTTCGGCCAGGCCCTTGTAGGTGACGCCCGGTTTCCAGGTGCCGTCCTTCATCTGCATGAACGAGTCGTAGATCGCGTTGTCGACGTGCTTGACCATCGAGGTCAGCATGGTGCCCGGGTGCAGGTAGTTCTGGTTCGAATCGACGCCGATCGCCAGCTTGCCTTTTTCCTTGGCCTGTTGCAGCGTGCCCATGCCGCTGCCGCCAGCCACCGCGAACACGACGTCGACGCCGCGGTCGAATTGCGCGCGCGCCAGTTCGCCGCCCTTGGCCGGATCGTTCCAGGCCGCGCTGGTCGTGCCCACCATGTTCTGCAGGATTTCAATCTTCGGCTGCTGCGCCTTGGCGCCCTGCGTGTAGCCGCAGGCAAACGCGCGGATCAGCGGGATATCCATGCCGCCGACGAAGCCGATCTTTTTCGATTTCGTTGCCATTGCCGCCGCGACGCCGACCAGGTAGGAGCCTTCCTGTTCCTTGAACATCACGGAGTTGACGTTGTTGCCCTTGGCGACGCTGTCGATGATCACGAAGCGCACGGTCGGGAACTCGGCCGCAACCTTTTGCACGGCCTGGGTCTGCGAGAAGCCAATCGCGGCGATCAGGTCGAGCTTCTTGCGCGCGAGGCCGCGCAGCACCTGCTCGGCCTGGGTATCGCTGCTGGCCTGCGCTTCCATGTACGAAATGCCGGTGGCTTTCTTGAAGCGCTCCGCGCCTTCGTAGGCCGACTGGTTGAACGACTTGTCGAACTTGCCGCCGGCGTCGTACACGATGCCCAGTTTCGGCGCGGCTGCCGCCGCCGCGCTACCGGCGATGCACAGCGCCGCGATCGCCATGCTAAGTTGCGTAAATTTCATGAGTTGGCTCCTGGAATATCGATATTGTACCCGGCGCAACGGCTGCGTTGGGAGGGACTGCACAGGCTTGATGGTCACCGTGTCAAGCGAGCCCGGCAATCCTGTCCTGCGGATTGTGTCAAACCAGATCGTTTCAAAGGGTTACGGTTTGTATCGCGGTCGCGCCGGCCGCGGCCTGGCGCGCTGAATGTCGCGTTGGAGCAACAGCACGCGGGCGGCGGCAGGCCGCCTCACAGTTCAGCCGTACAAATATGCATCAGCTTGTTTATTTCTGGCAAATACGATTTTACTTCGCAATTTATCCAGAGAAAATATAAATAGCGACAACTTTTCGCATTTTTGTACCGGCGGGCCGGCGGGGGTCAGGCTGGGAGGGGCGCGAACTGGGAGCGCAGGAAGCGCGCGATGCGGGTCTGCGTCGCCTCGAGGTAGGGAATGTTCAGGTGGTCCGAGCCGGGGACGATGTCGTCGCCTTTCAGTTGGGCGAGCTTGGCCACCAGCTGGTCGGTGTGGGAGTGCGGGATGATGTCGTCGACTTCGGCCCGCAGTACATAGGTGGGCGCGGTCAGCGACGGGGCGTATTTGACCGACTCGAAGCGGTGGCGCAGGATGTATTCGATCGGCATCGCGCGGAAGCGCCGCTTGGCGATCGCCAGCACCGAATCGTAGGGCGTGATCAGGATCACCGAGTGGGCAGGGCGCTCCTTGGCCACCTGCACCGCCACCCCGGAGCCAAGGCTGCGGCCGACCACCGCGATGCGCTGCGCATCGACGTGGCCACGCGCGGCGAGCCAGTCGAACAGCATGCAGCCGTCCTCGACCATGTGGATTTCGGCCGGGTCGCCGTGTGAATCGCCATAGCCGCGATAGTTCATCGCCAGCACGGTCATGCCGGGGAACAGCTTGCCGGCGTCGCGCGCGACCCACGACACTTCCTCGGACCGGCCGCCGAAATACAGCACGGCCGGCTGCGGACCGGGCATCAGCGGCGTCATCAGCCAGCCGCACAGGCGGGTGCCGTCGTTGGCGCGCAGCACGATCGGACGGGTGCGGTGCCCGCTGCTGCGTGGGCTTTTGACCTCGCGTTCGACGACCGGGTTGAATACCAGGCGCCGCTGGTTGGCGGCAACCGCGGCGGTCAAGCCGAGCCACAGCACGCTGGCAAACCCAGCCATGCCTGCTGCCATCTTTTTTGAGGTCGCAGTGATCATGTACACCAGTCTACCTCGACTGTCTGCCTCGCTCTGTGCGGTAGATAGCAAATGGGTGCGCGCTTGACCCGGAAGGCCGCAAGAAGTCGCCTTATTACAACGGCGAAGACCAGCAGGAGGGGAGGCTATCCCCGATGGATGGGCGTACGCAGCCGTTGCGGCTGCGCATCCGGCATGGGTTGTGCGCGTGACGGTGGCCGGGCCAGGCCCAGCCTGGCATCAATGGGTGTAGGGACCCGCTGCCGGAACGTATTTTTCAGCGTCCGCCATGGCGTGCTCGACCCGTTCGTCGCCCGGCAACAGCTTGAGGTCGCGCTCATGTTCGACCGGGCTCACACCCCTGACCCGCATGCCCTGTTCGTACACCATGCGGCCGCCGAACCAGCCCGACACCACCACCCCGAACGCCGCCAGCGCCGACAGCGCCAGCGAGCCCCCGGTGTGCTTGTATTCGTTCTTGCGCATCGCGAGGTTGGCGGCGGTCAGCGCGAGCGCGCCACTGTTGAGCGCCGCGTGCAGGTTCGCGGTGCGCTTGACCTCGGTTTGCGGCTGGATCGTCAGGTAGTCCATCGCCCCGGCAACGCCCGCGGCCAGGCCACCGATCAGGCCGCCAGCCAGGCTGTAGTAGGCGGCGTTGGCGTAGTCGTCATTGTCGGTGGCGCGGTGCATCGCATCGAGGATCGCAGCGAAGGGAAGCAGGGCGGCCGGCGCGACGATCAGCATCGGATGAAGTGGGTGGCCGGCAAGAGTTGATTTGGGCATCAGGATCTCCTTGGGGTTCAATTCATGACCCGGGCAGTCTGACACAAACGGGGAGATGAACACGCACAGTACGCCTGCGGCGGGTGCGGATCAGCCATCGAGGAGCTCATCTGCTGCTTGATGGTCGACTGTCGCGGGATTGGTGGTCGGTACCATGCCGCTACTGTCGCCGACGAGTTGCGACTTATAGGCCTGATTCGGAAGAAGGCGCGGTGGAGGGTTGCACTGGCAGATGCAAAGGTCGTTTTCCAGTGCCACCTGCTTGCCGTTCCAGCGCTCGGAAAGGCGCGGCCCGATGCATCTGATCACACCTGTCGTTCCGCAGGTCCCGCAGTTCACCTCGTCGCCCTCGACTGCCATGCGGGCGCCGTTGATGGAGACCCCGCTGGTGGCGGTAGCGACCACGCCTTTCGCCGTCGTCGTCGCGCCAAGCGTAATGTGGAACCGCCTCATTCTTTGTTCTCGCCATCAAAGTGGGTCGTTGCGTACCGCATCTGCTCGCGTCGTGACGGGCGCGACCGCTCTCCCAGTGATGTTCTCATAAAAACGACAAGAATGTTTTGTTCTAGTGCGGCTTAACGCTTGCGGCGTATTGTTGCGCCGCAGTCGCGATGAACAGATGCAGTGACCGCCGGGTTCACTGCGGCAGCACCAGCTTCAGGACCAGGTTGTTGGACGTGATCGCCAGCGTCCCGGTATCGGTCAGCGCAAGGCCGAGCGGACCGCTGAGTCCGCCGGGCAATGGGCCCAGCACGATCCCGTTGCGCCCTGGCACGCCGGCGATGGTGCTGACCGTACCCCTCGGCGAAATGCGCCGTATCGTCGCGTTACCGGTGTCGGCGACATAAACGTCGCCGGTCATGTCGACCGTGATGCCGTTGGGCCCGCAAAAGCGTGAGGTGTCGGCGTTGCCGTCGGCCGAGGCGCACTCGTTGGCGCGCCCGCCAATCGTGGTCACGTCGCCGGCCGGCGTGATTTTGCGGATCGTCGAATTGGCCGTGTCGGCCACATACAGGTTGCCCGCGCCATCGAGGGTGATGTCTTGCGGCTGGCAGAACCGGGCGGCGGCGCCACGGCCGTCGCTGCTGCCGCAGGCGCCGGCGGCGCCGGCCACCGTGCTCACCCTGCCGTCGGTGTCGATCCTGCGCACCGTGTGGTTGAGGGTGTCGGTCACGTACAGGTTGCCGCGCCTGTCCAGCACGATGCCTTGCGGTCCGCAAAACGTGGCGTTGGTGCCGGTGCCGTCGGCGCTGCCGCATGTGTCGGCGCGGCCGGCCAGCGTCGTGACCACGCCTTCACGCGATACGCGCCGGATCGTCGAGTTGCCGGCGTCGGTGACGTACAGGTTGCCGTCGCGGTCGGAATCGAGCCGGCTCGGGCTCGAAAACCGTGCACTGGCGCCGACGCCGTCGCTGCTTCCCGCCGAATCCGCCGCGCCGGCCAGCGTGGTGACGACGGCCTGCGGGGTGATCTTGCGGATCGTCGGGCCGCTGCGGTCGGCGACGTACAGGTTGCCGTCGGCGTCGGCAACGATGCCCTCCGGCCCGTTGAAGCGGGCGCCCGGCCCCGTGCCGTCGAGCGAGCCGCCGCATTGGCAGACGTCGCCGGCGAACAGGAACAGCCCGGGGTCGCGCGGCGCCTCGTCGTGGTGGTCGGGACGGTCGGGACGGTCGTGGCCATGGTGGTCGTCGACGAAGCCGAATTCGACGCTGTAGCCGCCACCGCATGCTGCGGCCCCGAGCGAAACGAGGGCAGGCAGCAGCCACCTGGTCAGGCGCTTGAGCGAACCCGGGAGCTTGGACGTGGGCATCTGCTTCACCTTTTGGTTGCCAGACCTGCCGAGCTTAGATGGCGCAAAGGCAGGCGCCATGAGAGCGATCAAGCGGCGCGCGGCCGCTTCGTACATCGGTGTGCAGAACAGACGCGCTGGCCGGATGCGGTGGTAAATCCCGGCGGCTGGCCTCCCTTGCATCCTATGGGGTAACATTGCCGGACCAGACAAGAACCATTCCAGGAGATCCAATGCACTACTTGCTGATGTATGAACTGGCGCCCGACTACCTCGAGCGCCGCGGCGAATTCCGCGACCAACACCTGAAGCTCGCATGGGACGCCCAGGCGCGTGGCGAAATGGTGCTGGCCGGCGCGCTGGCCGATCCGTCCGACTACGCCATGCTGCTGTTTTCCGCCGATTCGCCCGAGCCTGCCCAGCGCTTCGCCGCGGCCGACCCGTACGTCACCCACGGCCTGGTCACCAGCTTCCTGGTGCGCCAGTGGAACACGGTGGTCGGGGACGACGCCTTCACCCCGGTCAAGCCGGAATAAGCCCCGATGCCGGCGGCCGTCAACCTGTGGCCCTTGCTCGGGGTGGCGGTCGTCATCGCCGGCTTCCTGTTGCGGGCCAATCCGGCGCTGGTGGTCGTCGCGGCCTGCGCGGTCACCGGCGCGGCGGCGGCCATGCCGGTCACGCAGATCCTCGAGTCGCTCGGGACCGCCTTCGTCAAGACCCGCAACCTGCCGCTGATCTACCTGCTGCCGCTGGCGGCGATCGGCCTGCTCGAACGCTTCGGGCTGAGGGAGCATGCGCAGGCCAGCATCGCCCGGATCCGCTCGGCCACCACCGGGCGCCTGTTGATCGTGTACCTGTTCGTGCGCGAACTGTCGGCGGCGTTCGGCCTCACCGGGCTTGGCGGCCACCCGCAGATGGTGCGCCCGCTGATCGCGCCAATGGCCGAAGGCGCGGCCGAGGCGCGCAATGGCAAGCTCTCCGACCGCCTGCGGCACCGCATCCGTGCAATGGCCGCGGCCACCGATAACGTCGGCCTGTTCTTCGGCGAGGACATCTTCGTCGCGTTCGGCGCGATCATCCTGATGCAGACCATCCTGCGCGCCGAAGGAATCGAGGTCAACCCGCTGCACATGGCGTTGTGGGGCCTGCCGACCGCGCTCTGCGCGTTCGTCATCCACAGCTGGAACCTGCACCGGCTGGACGTGCACATCCGGCGCGAAGGGGAGGCCAAGTGATCGTCACGCTGGCGCACTTCTACCTGCTGGTCGGCGTCCTGCTGGCGGCGATGGCGATCCTGTCGGCACTCGACCGCCACAATCCGCGCCGCTACACGACCGCCCTGTTCTGGGGACTGTACGCGGTGCTCTACCTGGCGGGCGAACGTATCCCGCCGCTCGCTGCCGGCGTCATGATGATCGCTATGGCGCTGACCGCCGGGTTCAATGGCGTCAGGCCCGGCCAGCATGCCGCGCTGCCCGAACAGCAGCGCCGCGCCAGTGCGGCGCGCCTTGGCCACAAGCTGTTCCTGCCGGCGCTGGTGATCCCGCTGGTGACCATCCTCGGTGCGACCCTGTTCAAGGACGCGAAGATCGGGACCCTGTTCGTGCTCGATCCGAAGAACCTGACGCTCGTGAGCCTCGGCTGCGGGGCGGTGCTGGCGCTGGCTGCCGCCTGTGCGCTGACCCGTACCACGCCGGTGCAGGGCGTGCGCGAGTTTCGCCGCTTGCTGGACGCGATCGGGTGGGCGCTGGTGCTGCCGCACCTGCTGGCGGTGCTTGGCCTGCTGTTCGCCGAGGTGGGTGTCGGCAAGGCGGTGGCGCACATCACGACCTCGTACATCAACATGGATTCGCGCTTTGTCGCAGCAAGCGTGTACTGCGTCGGCATGGCCCTGTTCACTATCGTCATGGGCAACGGCTTCGCCGCCTTCCCGGTGGTGGCGGGCGGCGTCGGGATCCCGGTGCTGGTCGGCGTCTACCACGCCAACCCGGCGGTGATGGCGGCGATCGGCATGTTCAGCGCCTATTGCGGAACCCTGATGACGCCGATGGCCGCGAACTTCAATATTGTCCCTGCGGCCCTGCTCGAGCTGCCGGAC
>JBJMVW010000302.1:0-72154 GCA_045810465.1 Massilia sp.
CATGGCTGGACGGAATCTCCATCGACGCCTTGTCCGACTCGACGGCGATCAGCGCGGTGTCGACCGCGATCACCTCGCCGGGCTTGACCAGCACCTCGATCACCGCGACATCCTTGAAGTCGCCGATGTCGGGGACTTTCACTTCAACGAGCTGTGCCATTTATGAAGAACCCTCAGAACATCACGCGCCGCATGTCGGCGAGCAGGTTGGCGAAGTGCACGTTGAAGCGTGCGGCGGCGGCGCCGTCGATGACGCGGTGGTCCCACGAGAGCGAGAGCGGCAGCGTGAGGCGCCAGCTCGAGGCCTTGCCGTCGGCGGAGTGCTGCTTCCAGTAGGACTTGCAGACGCCCATGATCGCGACCTCGGGCGCGTTGATGATGGGCGTGAAGTAGATGCCGCCGATGCCGCCGAGCGAGCTGATGGTGAAGGTGCCGCCCTGCATCTGGTCGGGCTTCAGCTTGCCGTCGCGGGCCAGCTTGGCGAGCTCGCCCATCTCCTTCGTGATCTCGGGAATGCTCTTGCGGTCGGCGTCGCGGATCACCGGCACCACCAGGCCATTCGGGGTGTCGGCGGCGAAGCCGATGTGCCAGTAGTTCTTCATCACCAGCTGCTCGCCGTCGATCCGCAAGTTTGCGCGTGAACTGGGCGTGGACCTGGCGCGCGTGCCGGGCACCGGTCCGAAAGGCCGCATCACCCAGCAGGACGTGCAGAACTTCGTCAAGGGCGTGATGGCCGGCGGCGCGGCGCCTGCGGCGGGCGCTGCGGGTGGCGCCGGCATTGGTGGCCTCAGCCTGCTGCCATGGCCGTCGCTCGACTTCTCCAAGTTCGGCCCGACCGAACTGCTGCCGCTGTCGCGCATCAAGAAGATCAGCGGCCCGAACCTGCACCGCAACTGGGTGATGATCCCGCACGTGACGCAGTTCGACGAAGCCGACGTGACCGACCTCGAACAGTTCCGCGTCGATTCGAACGCGGCACTGGCAAAGGCCAAGTCGACCGTCAAGCTGACCATGCTGGCGTTCGTGATCAAGGCCAGCGTCGCCGCGCTGAAGAAGTACCCGCAGTTCAATTCGTCGCTCGACGAAGCCGGCGCCAACCTGATCGTCAAGCAGTACTACAACATCGGCTTTGCGGCCGATACGCCGAACGGCCTGGTGGTCCCGGTGGTCAAGGACGCCGACAAGAAAACGATCTCGCAGATCGCGACCGAGATGGGCGAGCTGTCCGCGCAGGCGCGCGACGGCAAGCTGAGCCCGGCCAACATGCAGGGCGCGACCTTCACGATCTCGTCGCTGGGCGGCATCGGCGGCACCGCGTTCACGCCGATCATCAACGCGCCTGAAGTGGCGATCCTGGGCCTGTCGAAGTCGGCGATGAAGCCGGTATGGGACGGCCAGGCATTCCAGCCGCGCCTGATGCTGCCGTTGTCGCTGTCGTACGACCACCGCGTGATCGATGGCGCCGGCGCCGCGCGTTTCACTGCCTACCTGGCCGAAGTATTGGCCGACCTGCGCAAGACCCTGCTGTAAGGAGCGCCAGATGAGCACAGTTGAAGTCAAAGTCCCAAACATCGGTGATTTCAAGGAAGTCGAAGTCATCGAGCTGATGGTCAAGCCGGGCGACACGGTCAAGGTCGACCAGTCGCTGGTCACGGTCGAGTCGGACAAGGCCAGCATGGAGATCCCGTCCAGCCACGCGGGCGTGATCAAGGAACTCAAGATCAAGGTCGGCGACAAGGTCAGCGAAGGTTCGTTGCTGGCGGTGATCGACGAAGCCGCGGCAGGTGGGGCGGCAGCCTCTCCGGCGGCTGGCCCGGCCACCGCCGAAGCGCCCAAGCCTGCCGAATCGCAGGCCCCGGCGCGCCAGGCCGCGCCTGAAGTGCCGGCCACGGTGCCGGCGGCATCGAGCTACGGCGGCAAGGTGGACGTCGAGTGCGACATGATGGTGCTCGGCGCCGGCCCTGGCGGCTATTCCGCCGCGTTCCGTTCGGCCGACCTGGGCATGAACACCGTGCTGGTCGAGAAGTACTCGACGCTCGGCGGCGTGTGCCTGAACGTCGGCTGCATCCCGTCGAAGGCGCTGCTGCACATCGCCGCCGTGATCGACGAGACCGCGAACATGGCGTCGCACGGCATCAGCTTTGCGCGGCCGGAAGTCGACATCGAAAAACTGCGCGGCTACAAGGACGGCGTGGTCAAGAAGATGACCGGCGGCCTGTCGGGCATGGCCAAGAGCCGCAAGGTCAACGTGGTGCAGGGCGTCGGCAAATTCGTCAGCCCGAACCACATCGAGGTCACGGCGGCTGACGGCGGCAAGACGGTCGTACAGTTCAAGAAGGCGATCATCGCCGCCGGTTCCGCGGTCGCCAAGCTGCCGTTCGTGCCGGAAGACCCGCGCATCGTCGATTCGACCGGCGCGCTGGAACTGCGCCAGATCCCGAAGCGGATGCTGGTCGTCGGCGGCGGCATCATCGGCCTCGAAATGGCGACCGTGTACTCGACCCTGGGCGCGCGTATCGACGTGGTCGAAATGATGGACGGACTGATGCAGGGCGCCGACCGCGACGCGGTCAAGGTCTGGCAGAGGTACAACGAGAAGCGCTTCGACAACATCATGTTGAAGACCAAAACGACGGGCGTGGAAGCGCTGCCGGAAGGGATCCGCGTCTCGTTCGAATCGGCCGAAGCGGGCGGCAGCGCGCCGGAACCGCAGCTGTACGACCTGGTGCTGGTGTGTGTCGGCCGCAGCCCGAACGGCAAGAAGATCGGCGCCGAGAACGCGGGCGTGGCGGTGACCGACCGTGGCTTCATCCCGGTCGACGACCAGCTGCGCACCAACGTCGACCACATCTTCGCGATCGGCGACGTGATCGGCCAGCCGATGCTGGCGCACAAGGCGGTGCACGAAGCGCACGTGGCGGCCGAAGCGGCGATGGGCGAGAAAGCCTTCTTCGACGCCAAGGTGATCCCGTCGGTGGCCTACACCGATCCGGAAGTCGCATGGGCCGGCATCACCGAGGACGAAGCGAAGGCGCAGGGCATCAAGGTCGAGAAGGGCCACTTCCCGTGGGCCGCGAGCGGCCGCGCCACTGCCAACGGCCGTGACGAAGGCTTCACCAAGCTGCTGTTCGACGCCGAGACCCACCGCATCATCGGCGGCGCCATCGTCGGCACCAACGCCGGCGACATGATCGGCGAGATCGCGCTGGCGATCGAGATGGGCGCCGACGGCGTCGACATCGGCCGCACGATCCACCCGCACCCGACCCTGGGCGAGTCGATCGGCATGGCGGCCGAAGTGTACGAAGGCGTGTGCACCGACCTGCCGCCGCCGCGCAAGCGTTAAGCGATCGCGCAGCGGCATCGAACGATAAACCGGGGCGCGTCCCCGGTTTATTTTTTCCTGGTGCTCAATCCAACGTAGGGTGGGCACCCCGTGCCCACGCGGAAGCCGGCATCACGCGAACGTCACGCGTGGGCACGGGGTGCCCACCCTACATTGCGGCCCCGGCAGGGAAGGTCAGCGTGGCCCTCAGCCCCGGATGATTGTCGGTCAAGCTCAGCGCGCCCCCATGCAGCCTGGCCACCGCAGCGACCAGGCTCAGTCCCAGCCCCGCTCCCGGCGTGCCGCGGCTTGCGTCGCTGCGGTAAAAACGCTCCAGCACCTTGGGCTTTTCGGCGTCGGGAATCCCGGGCCCGTCATCCGCCACGGCAATCTCGATCGTCCCGTCCCGGCGCCGCACCGTGGCGACCGAGATTTTTCCTTTTTCAGACACATACTTCAGTGCGTTGTCGATCAGGTTCCCGACGGCCTGCGCCAGCAGCAAGGGGTCGCCGGCCAGCGCAGTGGGCCCGTCCGCCTCGAATGACAGCCGCACGCCTTTCAGTTCTGCCACCGGATGGTAGAACTCCGCGGCTTCGGCGGCAATCGCACTGGCGTCGACTTCAACGAAGCCCGAGCGGCGCACGCCTGTGTCGATCTCCGCCATGCGCAGCAAGGCGTTGAAGATGTCGATGACGCGGTCGACATCGGCAATCGCGGCGTCGACTTCGGCGAAGGCTTGTTCCGGGTCGGGCTTGGTGACCGTCAGCTCCTCCAGGCGCGAACGCAGTTCCGTCAGCGGCGTGCGCAGGTCGTGCGCGATCGAATTGGACACGTTGCGGATGCCCTCGACCAGGTGCTCAATCTGGTCCAGCATCCGGTTTTCGGTCGCCACCAGCGTGTTAAGTTCGTTCTCGCCCGCGTGCGCCGGTAGCCGATGCGAGAGATTACCGTGCATGATGGCGAACGCGGCCTGGTTGATGTCCTTGACCTTGGCGAGCAGGGTGCTGCGCACCAGCAAGCCGCCGGTGATGCCAACCATCAGCAAGATGCCGGCGGCGCCGAGCAGTCCATACAGGAACAGCCTTTCGAGCTGGTCGAAGCGGCTGACATCGCGTCCCACCAGCAGGTGATATCCGCCCGGAAGCGTAGTGTGCAGCAGCGCCAGGCTCACCAGCCGGTGGTCGAGCTGCATTGATGTGGTCCGAACCGCGCCGGCCGGGGCAGCTCCGCTCGGCCAGGCCGGCAGGTTGCCCGCACGTTTGCGCAAGTTCGGGTCGGCGAGCAGGATGACAATGCTTTCACCGCGCTCGAACGTGTCACCGACCTGCGTTTCGATTGCTGTGGTGAGGACATCCACGCCGTGCGCGGCGATCAGCCTGGTCATCCTGCGCGCATCGGCCTGGAGTATCGTCACGCGGCCTTGTTCGATCGTGTTGTCCCACGCATACCACAGCGGCAGCGCAAACAGGGCGAGCGTGACCATGCTCACCGCCACGAAGCTGAGCGCGACATTGAGCGCGGAAAAGTGCATTCGCTTAATCATCCGCAGTCAACATGTAACCGGCGTTGCGGATGGTCCGCACCAGCTGCTTCCCGCCGGTATCGATCTTTTGCCGCAGTTTGCTGACATGGACGTCGATGACGTTGGTCTGGGGATCGAAGTTATAGTCCCACACGTTCTCGAGCAGCATGGTGCGCGTCACCACCTGGTTCGCATGGCGCATCAGGTATTCAAGCAGCTTGAATTCGCGCGGTTGCAGCGCGATCGCCTTGCCGGCCCGGGTGACCTTGTGCGACAGCAGGTCCATCGACAGGTCATCGAGCGCCAGCGTGGTCTCGCTGCGCACGCCCTGCGAGCGCCGCACCAGCGCATCGAGGCGCGCCAGCAATTCGCCGAACGCAAACGGCTTTACCAGGTAGTCGTCACCGCCACTCTTGAGGCCCTGGATGCGTTCGTCGACCTGGGACAGCGCGCTCAGGATCAAAATCGGTACCTTGTTGCCGGTGCGGCGTAGGGTTTCGATAATCGCGATCCCGTCGATCCCTCCGGGCAGCATGCGGTCCATGATGATTGCGTCATATGGCTCGCTGGCGGCGAAGAACATGCCGTCGCGCCCGTTGTCCGCGTGATCCGTCGTGTGCCCGGCTTCGCCCAGTCCCTTGATGAGGAAACGGGCGACCCGCTCATTGTCTTCAACGATTAAGAGTTTCATGACATATCCATCCTAACGAGTTTCCTCTTTGCGCAGTCAGTTCTTTTCCATGTTCCAGAAACGCTCCATGGAGATGTAGGTATATGACGTGGTCCAACCCATCAGCAACAAACCATTCAGCGCTTCCAGACCTGCGAGCAGGCGCAAGTCGCCGTGCGGCACGATGTCGCCATAGCCGAGCGAGGTGTAGGTTTCCGTGGAAAAGTAGAGGCATCGCGAAAACGGCAGCGGACCAGGATCCCCCATGCTGCCCTGGCCGAAGAAGGTGGCGAGTAGATAATAGGCCATCCCGTAGAGCAGCATTTCCACGGCGTGGGCGCCAAACGCAACGATAATCACGAAAATCAGCTTGAGCTGCGGCCGTATGTGGAGTCCCGGCAGGCCGGCCGTCATCAGGCGCAGCACTTCATAGTGCAGGACGGTGGTGGCGACGAGAAGCAAGAGGCAAAAACTGCCGACGAATGCCATGTTGGTTCCTGAAATGGTTCTTGGTTAGCCCGCGTCCGGCCGTGCCGCGAGCCGCGATGGGTCGCCCGTATGCTCGATCCAGCCGCCGCCGAGCGCCCGGTACAGGTCCACCAGGCTGGTCAACTGGCCCAGGCGCGCCGACACCAGGGAGAGCTGGGCGTTGTACAGGTCGGTCCGCGCGGTGAGCACATCCAGGTAGCTGTCGACACCGTTTGAATATGCCAGGCTGGCAAGCTCCAGCCGGCGTTGCTGGTCGTTCGCGTTGCGCTGCAATGCCGCCAGCTGGTCGACATAGGTGCCGCGCGCTGCCAGTCCATCGGCGACTTCGCGGAACGCGGTCTGGATCGCCTTCTGATACTGCGCGATGCCGATGTCGCGTTCGAGCACGGCCACGTCAAGGTTTGCACGGTTCGCGCCCGCAGTAAAGATCGGCATCAGCAGCGAGGGAACGACGGTCCATGCGCCGCCGGAAAACAGGCCGCCCAGCGCGGAACTGGCCGTGCCCAGGCTGCCGGTCAGGCTGATCCGGGGAAAGAATGCGGCCCGCGCCGCCCCGATGTTGGCGGTCTCCGAGCGCAGCGCGGCCTCGGCTTGCTGGATGTCCGGGCGGCGCGCCAGCAAGTCGGACGGCAAGCCGGCCGGCACGTCGGCCAGGATCGGCTGTGCATCGAGCCGCACCGGTTCTGGCAAATCGGCCGGCAGCGGCTGGCCGACCAGCAAGACCAGCGCGTTCTCCGCCTGCGCCCGCAGCCGCTGCTGGGCCGCATGGTTGGCCGTGACCACGTCCACGCTGCCCTGCGACTGGCGCAGGTCGAGTTCCGACGCGACGCCGGTGTCGAACTCGAGTTTGACGATCTTGTACGACGCTTGCGCCGCCTCCAGCGTTTGCCGCGTCACCGCCAGCTCCTCGTCGAAGGCGAGCACGGTCAGGTACTGGTCGGCGACCTGCGACACCAGCAGGATCTGGGCCGCCTGGCGCGCCTGCCGGCTTGCCAGGTACTGCTGGAAGGCGGCGTCCGACAGGCTGCGCAGGCGGCCGAAGAAGTCGACCTCCCACGATGCGGCCAGGCCGACCGAGAAATTGTTACCGGCGCTGCGGGGCGCGCCGCCGATCGTTCCGCCGCCCGCGGCGCTGGCGCTGGCGCCCACCTGCGGAAACAGTGCCGCCCGCTGGATGCGGTATTGCGCCCGCACCCGTTCAACGTTCAGCGCCGCGACCCGCAAGTCGCGGTTGTTTTGCAGCGCCAGTTCGACCAGCCGCTGCAGGCGCTGGTCGGGCAGGAAGTCGCGCCAGCCGATCGCCGCGGCAGCCGGCAGCGCCGGGTTGCCGGCGTTTGCGCCGTAGGCCGGTCCGGTGGGGAAGGTGGCCGCGATCGGCGCATCGGGACGGCGGTATGGCGGCTGCAGTGCGCAGCCGGCAGTGACTATCGCCAACAGCGCGCCGGCGAGGTATTTGTGCGGGGCCATGTCAGTGTTCTCCAGTAGTCAGGTCAGGGACCGCGGGGGCGGGCGTGGCATGCTTCTGTCCGCGGTTTTTCTTGCCGAACAGATTACTGACGACCACATAGAACATCGGGATCATCAGGGTGGCGACAAAGGTCGCGGTCAGCATGCCGCCGACCACGCCGGTGCCGATCGCGTTCTGGCTGCCGGCTCCGGCGCCGCTGGCGAGCGCAAGCGGCAGCACGCCCAGCACGAAGGCCATCGACGTCATGATGATCGGCCGGATCCGCATGTGGGCCGCTTCGAGCGCCGCCTGCAGCGCGGTCAGGCCCTGCGCCTGGCGCTCGCGCGCGAATTCGACGACCAGGATCGCGTTCTTGGCCGACAGCCCGATCGTGGTCAGCAGGCCGACCTGGAAGTACACGTCGTTGGACAAACCGAACAGCATGGTCGCGGCGACCGCGCCCAGCACGCCGATCGGCACCACCATGATCACCGAGACCGGGATCGACCAGCTTTCGTACAGCGCGGCCAGGCTCAGGAACACCACCAGGATCGACAGCCCATACAGCAGGGGCGCCTGGGAACTCGACTGTTGCTGCTGGAGCGAGGTGCCGGTCCACTCGAAACCGATGCCCGACGGCAGCTGGTGCGCCAGCCGCTCCATCGCCAGCATGGCCTGCCCGGAACTCTGGCCCGGCGCGCCCTGGCCCTGGATCTCCATGGCTTCCACCCCGTTGTAGCGCTGCAGTTGCGGCGGGCCGTAGGTCCAGGCGGCGGTCGCAAATGCCGGGAATGGGACCATGGTTCCGCTGCCGTTGCGCACGTAGAACTTGCTCAGGTCCTCGGGATTCATGCGGAACGGCGCGTCGGCCTGCACGTACACCTTCTTGATCCGATTGTCGGTGTCGAGGAAGTTGTTGACATAGCGCGCGCCCCAGGCGATCGAGAAGGTCTGGTCGATGTCGATCGGGCTCACGCCAAGGGCGGCGGCCTTTTCACGGTCGATATTGACCTTGTAGGTCGGATTGTCGGCCTCGCCGCTGAAGTGCACTTGCGACAACGCCGGGTCATGCTTCGCCAGCTCGAGCAACTTGTCGCGCGCCATCGACAAAGCCTGATGGCCAAGCCCGCCGCGATCCTGGAGCTCGAAGTCGAAGCCCGCGGCATTGCCCAGGCCGCGGATTGGCGGCGGGCTGGACGGAAAGATGACAGCATCCTTGTAGGACGCGAAGCGTTTCGCGATGCGGCCCGACAGCGCCTGCGCCGTCAGGTCGGGGCTGGCGCGCTGGCTCCAGTCCTTGAGGCGGACGAACAACTGGCCCTGGCTCTGGCCACGCCCGGCGTTGTTGTTGCCGTTCACGATGAAGGTGGCGTCGACCATCTTCGCTTCGTCCTTCAGCAGGTAGTTGCTGACATCGTCGAGCACCGCGTCGGTGCGCTCCAGCGTCGCATCAGGCGGCGTCTGGACCTGCACGAACATGAAGCCCTGGTCTTCGTCGGGCAGGAACGAGGTCGGCAGGCGCGTGAACAGCAGCCCCACGACCGCCACCAGCGCGCCGTAGATCAGCAGCCAGCGCCCGGACCGCGCCGCGACCTTGCGCACGCCGCTCACGTACTGCCCGCGCCCCTTGTCGAAGCCGCGGTTGAACCACCCGAAAAATCCTTTCTTGTGGGCGTGGCCGGCCCCCGGCGGCCGCAGGATAGTCGCGCACAGTGCCGGCGTGAGCGACAGCGCGACGAACACCGACAGCAGCATCGAGGCCACGATCGTCAGTGCGAACTGGCGGTAGATCGCGCCCACCGTGCCGCTGGAGAACGCCACCGGCACGAACACCGCGCACAGCACCATCGCCACGCCGACCAACGCACCGCTGATCTGCCCCATCGCCTTGCGCGTCGCCTCGAGCGGCCCCAGGCCTTCCTCGTGCATCACGCGCTCGACGTTTTCCACCACCACGATGGCGTCGTCCACCAGCAGGCCGATCGCCAGCACCAGACCGAACATCGACAACGTATTGATCGTGAAGCCGAGCGCCGCCATCACGCCGAAGGTGCCGAGCAGGACCACCGGCACCGTGATCGACGGAATCAGGGTGGCGCGCAAATTCTGCAGGAACAAATACATCACCAGGAACACCAGCACGATGCCCTCCAGCAGCGTCTTGACCACTTCCTCGATCGAGATCTTGACGAATGGCGTCACATCGTTCGGGTACACCACCTGCAGGCCATGCGGGAAAAACGGCTGCAGTTCCTTGATCCGCGCGCGGATCGCATTGGCCGTGTCGAGCGCGTTGGCGTTTGGGGCCAGCTGGATACCGATCCCGGATGCGGGCCGGCCGTTGTACTTGTTGTCGATGTTGAAGTTTTCCGCGCCGAGCGCAATGCGCGCGACGTCGCGCAGGCGCACCTGGGCGCCGTCCGGCTGCACCTTGAGCAGCACGTTGCCGAAGTCTTCCGGCGTGCGCAGCAGCGTCGATTCGGTGATCGTGGCGCTCAGTTGCTGATGCGGCACGGCCGGGTTGCCGCCCAGTTGGCCAGCAGATACCTGCACGTTCTGGTTTTGCAAGGCGGTCGTGACGTCGGCCGGGTTGAGCGCGTACGCATTGAGTCTGGCCGGGTCGAGCCAGACCCGCATCGCGTACTGCGTGCCGAACACGTTCATGTTGCCGACGCCATTGATCCGGCTCAGCGGATCCTGGATATTCGACACCACGTAATTGGCGATATCGAACTTGCTCATGCTGTTATCGGCCGACACGAAGCCGATCACCATCAGGAACGCATTGGTCGATTTGGTGACGCGCACGCCGGACTGCTGGACCTGGGCCGGCAGCAGCGGCACCGCCAGTTGCAGCTTGTTCTGCACCTGCACCTGGGCGATGTCCGGGTTGGTGCCGCTGGCGAAGGTCAGCGTGGTGGTCGACTGGCCGGTATCGTCGCTGGTCGAGGAGATGTACAGCAGGTTGTCGATCCCGCTCAGCTGCTGTTCGATCACCTGTACCACCGTGTTCTGGACGGTGGTCGCCGACGCCCCGGGATACGAGGTGCCGATCTGGACCGAGGGTGGGGCGACCGGCGGGAACTGCTCGATTGGCAGCGACGTGATCGCCAATCCTCCGGCCAGCATGATCAGGATCGAAATGACGATCGCGAAAATCGGTCGGTCGATAAAGAATCTGGACATGGTCAGGCCCGCCTCATGGTTGGTTGGCTGCTGACGCGCGTGCGCCAGTATCGGCTCGTGCCAGCGCGGGGGCCGCCGGGTCCGACGCTGGAACCGCCTGCACCGGCATTCCTGCCTTGACTTTCTGCAGGCCGTCGACGATCACCCGCTCGCCCTCGCGCAGCCCGCCCGTGACGACCCAGGCGTTGCCCAGCGTGTTCGAGGTACGAAGCAAACGCGGCACGACCTTGTTGTCCGGCCCGACGACCATCGCCGTGGCTTGCCCCTTGGGGTCGTGGCTGATGGCCCGGATCGGTACCAGCAAGGCCTGGTCGTTCACGCCCTGCTGGACGCGTGCATGCACGAACATGCCGGGCAGCAGGACATATTTCGGATTGGGAAACAGCGCGCGCAACGTCACCGAACCGGTGGCCGGATCGACCGTTGCGCCACTGAACTGGAGCGTGCCGGGCAGCGGATATTGCGTGCCGTCCTCGAGCGTGAGGGTGACCCGGGCCTGGCCGCTGCCGCCCGGTTTGAGCTGTCCGCTGGCCGCGTCGCGGCGCAGCTCGAGTCCCGCCACGCTGGCCTGGTTCAGGTCGACATAGATAGGATCGATCTGCTGGACCGTGGTCAGCAGCGTGGCCGCGCCTGCCTGCACATAGGCTCCCTGCGTGACCTGCGACACCCCGCTGCGCCCGGTGATCGGGGAGACCACGCTGGTGTACCCGAGGTTGAGCCGGGCCATCGCCGCCTCGGCTTTGGCGGCGGCGACGTCGGCGGCGGCCTGCTGCCGGGCGGCGACGGCGTTGTCGTAGGCCTGTTTGCTGACCGCGTTGCCGTTCATCAGGACCTGGTAACGCTCGGCCTGGGCGGTGGTCGTGGCGAGGTTCGCTTCCGCTTTCTGTTGCGCCGCCAGCGCGCTGTTCAATGCGGCCCGGTATTGCGCCGGATCGATCTGGTACAACGCCTGGTTGGCCTGGACATCGCTGCCTTCCCGGTAACTCTGCTTTTGTACGATGCCGTCGACCCGCGCCCGCACCTGGGCGACCAGGTAGGCCGAGGTGCGGCCCGGCAGTTCCACGGTTACCGGCACGCTGGTGCGTTTGACCGTCACCACTGTCACTTGTGGCGCGGGTGCTGGCGGCTTCACTTGCTTGTTCGGACCGCAAGCGGCCAGCACGATAACAGCGAGCACTGGGGCGAGACGGATTGGCGGTCGGCGTGTTTGGTGGGCGGACATGATTGCGACTCCAGTTGATGAAGGGGCCAGCTTGCATGTCCGAGCGTTAAGCCTCAATGAGCGATGGGTTAACTCTTTTTAACGTCTGCCGGGCACGGCAGTGGTCAGGTTAACAACTCTTAATCTATCGATCACCCTTGCATTAGGTGACCACCGGCATAGTGGACGCTCATTCTGCCGGGGAGGTAGAAGCCCATGTCGAACTCACATCTCATACCGCCGATGCAGCCGCGGCGCCAATTCGCCGAATGGCTGCTGTTGGCCGCAATACTGTTATGCGGCGCCGTCGTTGGCGCTTACTTTGCCTGGTCCGAGCAGCGCCTGGCCGAAGCCACCGAAACGGCGCGGATGGCAGCGCAAGCGCGCATCGTCGACGACAACCTGCGGCGCCAAATGATTGGGCTGCGCAACGCGCTCGACAGCGTGCGGGAAGCGGCCGCAAACCATCCGGCTGCCTGCCAGGGCAACTGCAACTACCCTGAATTGACTACGCTGCGGCGCGCGATCCCGGGCGTGCGTGCCTTGCTCATTGCCGATCGCGACGGCAATGTTATCGGCAGCGATGGCAGCTTCGCGGCACGGCATGTCGGCCGGCCTGGCCTGGTCCAGGGTCTGCGCCAGATGCGCGATCCCAACCAGGTCTACCTGATGCAGCCGCCCGACGCCACGCCCGGCGTGTTCGACATCAAGATGGGAATGACTTTGCCAGCGCCGGCCGGCGGCGCGGCCGTGGCGGTCCTCACCCCCGAATACTTCAACGGCGTGATGCAATCGGTGCTGTATGCGCCGGACATGCATTGCACCATCACCGAGGAGAGTGGCCGACGGATCCTGTTCGTGCCGCGCCTGACCGGTACCAGCGCGAGCGCAAACGCGCCGGCCGGTTCGTTTTTTTCCCGGCACCTGAACGGCGGCCAGTTGTCGAGCGTGATGCGGGGTGTCTCCGCGGTCACGCGGGATGAACGGGTGGTGGTCCAGCGCAGCGTCCTGCCGCTCAACAGCGGCCTCGACCGCACACTGGTCGTCGGCGTCAGCCGCAATGCCGATGCACTGCTGCGGCCGAGCCGGCAACTGGCAAATATGCTCGGCGCCGCCTGGCTGCTGCTGGCGCTGGCCAGCGTGACGGTTTTGATGACGCTCCAGCGCGGCCGGCGCACCCGCGAGGATTGGGCGGCGCGCCGCCAGGCCGAGCGCGCCGCCGACGCCCAGCGGACCGAAATGGCATTGGATGGCGCCGGGCTCGGGCTGTGGGAATGGCGGGCCGCATGCAATCGAAAGAATCTCGATCCGCGCGCTGCGGCAATGATCGGGTACACGGTCGAGCAGGCCGGCAACGAGGCCGATTGGATGCAGGGCGTGCATCCGGAGGACCGCGTCCGGCTCGAGCAGGCCCTCGCGCGGCACCTGAACGGAGAACTGCTGAGATTCGAAGTGGAGTACCGGCAGCGCCATGCGAATGGATCCTGGATCTGGATCCAGAGCCGCGGCAAGGTCGTCGAGCGCGACGCCAGCGGGCGGCCGCTGCGCATGGTCGGTACCCGGCAGGATATCAGCGCGCGCAAACTGGCCGAGGCGGAAATCGAGCAGTTGGCGTTTCATGACAGCCTGACCGATTTGCCCAACCGGCGTTTGCTCCATGACCGGTTGGCGCAGGCGCTGGTGAAAAGCGAACGCAGCCGGCGAGCCGGTGCCGTGTTGTTGATGGACCTCGACAATTTCAAGAACCTCAACGACACGCTTGGCCATGAGATGGGCGACCGGCTGCTGCTGCAGGTCGCGCGCCGCCTGCGCGAGCTCACGCGCGAAGCCGATACGGTAGCGCGCCCGGGCGGCGACGAATTCGTTATTTTGCTCGAAGACCTCGACGAGTTCGGCGGCCGCGCCGACGAGCGCGCGCGGCTGGTTGCCGAAAAGATGTTGTCAACCTTGTCGTCGGCGTACTATATGGAAGGTCACGAACTGCACCTAACCTCCAGCATCGGCATCGCTGTCTTCGGCGAAAAACACCGTCCCGTCGATGAATTGCTGAAACAGGCGGACATGGCCATGTACGACGCCAAGACGGCGGGGCGTAATACGATCCGATTTTTTGCGCCGCTGATGCAGATCGTGCTGGACGAACAGGCGAAGCTCGAGAACGACCTGCGCCATGCGGTCCAGCGCGGCGAACTGTTGTTGTACTTCCAGCCGATCGTGGACGACGCCGGCCGGACGACCTCTGCTGAAGCGCTGGTACGCTGGTCGCATCCGGAACGGGGCCTGGTCGGGCCAGCCCAGTTCATCCCGGTAGCCGAGAAATCGGGCCAGATACTGGCGATCGGCGAGTGGGTGCTGACCCAGGCTTGCCTGCAGTTGGCGCGCTGGTCGGCGCAAGCGGACGGCAGCGAGCTGCAGGTTGCCGTCAACGTCAGTGCGCGCCAGTTCCGGCAGGACGGCTTCGTCGACCAGGTGTTGCGTGCGTTGCAGCGAAGCGGCGCAAACCCTCGCCAGCTCAAGCTCGAGCTGACCGAAAGCGTCTTGCTGGACGACGCCGACGAAGTCATCTCCCGGATGGCGATCCTGAAAGCACACGGCGTCTGCTTCGCCCTCGACGACTTTGGCACCGGCTATTCCTCCCTCAGTTACCTGCAGCGCTTGCCGCTCGATCAGATGAAAATTGACATGTCCTTTGTGCACCACATGCTCGGTTCCCCGAACGCGGCCACCATCGTGTGCGCCATTGTGGCGCTGGCCGGCAGCCTGGGAATGGATGTGGTTGCCGAGGGTGTCGAAACCGAGGCGCAGCGCAAGTTCCTCGCCGAATGTGGCTGCCGCCGTTACCAGGGCTTCCTGGTTGGCAAGCCGGTTCCGGCGGAGAACCTGTCCCTGGGGCGGCTGGCGGATCCGGGCTCTTCGCGATCCGATGGAGATGCTAATGTCGCCCCGTAGTCAGGTCGGCAGCGGGCGCTGGCGCCGCGGGCCGTACCGGCCGCTTCTTCCTTCCCAGCAGCCTGGCCACGACCACATAGAACATCGGGATCATGAAGGTGGCGACAAAGGTCGCCGCCAGCATGCCCCCGATCACCACGGTCCCGATCGAATTCTGGCTGACCGAGCCGGCGCCATGTGCCAGCGCCAGCGGCAGCACGCCCAGCCCGAACGCCATCGATGTCATCACGATCGGCCGGATCCGCAGATGGGCCGCTTCGATGGCCGCCTGCAGGGCGGTGGCGCCCTGGGCCTGGCGCTCGCGCGCAAATTCGACCACCAGGATCGCGTTCTTGGCCGACAGCCCGATCGTGGTGAGCAGCCCGACCTGGAAATACACGTCGTTTGGAAAGCCGCGCAACCAGGTTGCCGCCAGCGCACCCAGCGCACCGATCGGCACCACCATGATCACCGACACCGGAATCGACCAGCTCTCGTACAAGGCGGCCAGGCTCAGGAACACCACCAGTATCGACAGCCCGTAGAGCAACGGCGCCTGCGAGCTCGACTGTTGCTGCTGGAACGAGGTGCCGGTCCACTCGAAACCAATACCGGCCGGCAGCTGGCGCGCCAGGCGCTCCATCACCAGCATCGCCTGCCCGGAGCTCTGGCCGGGCCCGCCCTGTCCCTGGATTTCCATGGCCTCGATGCCGTTATAGCGCTGCAACTGCGGCGAGCCGAAGGTCCATCGGCTCGTCGCGAAGGCCGGAAACGGCACCATGGCGCCGGCGCCGTTGCGCACGTACAGCCGGTCCAGGTCGTCCGGGTTCATGCGGAACGGGGCGTCGGCCTGCACGTACACCTTCTTGATGCGGTTGTCGGTGTCGAGGAAATTGTTGACGTAGCGCGAGCCCCAGGCGATCGAGAAGGCCTGGTCGATATCGCTGACGCCGACACCGAGGGCCGACGCCTTTTCGCGGTCGACGTCGACCTTGAAGGTCGGATTGTCGGCCAGCCCGTTGAACCGGACCTGGGCCAGCGCCGGGTCGCGCCGTGCCAGCCCGAGCAGCTGCTCACGCGCGCGTGCCAGCGCGACATGGCCGAGTCCGCCGCGGTCCTCCAGCTCCATATCGAAGCCGGAGGCGTTGCCCAGGCCGCGGATCGGCGGCGGGCTGGTCGGAAAAATCAGCGCATCTTTATAGTTGGCGAAACGCTTCGCGATGCGGTCCGACAATGCCTGGACGCTCAGCTCCGGGCTGGTGCGCTGGCTCCAGTCCTTGAGCCGGACGAACAATTGCCCCTGGGTCTGCCCGCGCCCGGCGTTGTTGCTGCCATTGATGATGTATGTCGCTTCGACCATCGCCGTTTCGTGTTGCAGCAGGTAATTGCTGACTTCGTCGAGCACCACCCCGGTCCGTTCCTGCGTGGCGCCGGGCGGGCCCTGGACCTGGACGAACATGTAGCCCTGGTCCTCGTTGGGCAGGAACGAAGTCGGCAGCCTGGCCAGCAGCAGCGCCGCCGCCGCGGTGAGTGCGGCATAGATCAGCAGCCAGCGTCCGGCACGCGCGGCGACCCGGCGCACGCCGCCCAGGTACTGGTCGCGCCCTTTGTCGAAAGTCCGGTTGAACCATGCGAAAAACCCGTGCTTGTGCGGACGCTCGTCGCGCGCCGGCGTGAGCATGGCCGCGCACAGGGCCGGCGTGAGCGACAGCGCGACGAACACCGACAGCAGCATCGACGCCACGATCGTCAGCGCGAACTGGCGATAGATCGCGCCGACGGTGCCACTGGAGAACGCGACCGGCACGAACACCGCCGACAGCACCATCGCCACGCCGACCAGCGCGCCGCTGATCTGCGCCATCGCCTTGCGGGTGGCCTCGAGCGGCGCCACGCCTTCCTCGTGCATGATGCGCTCGACGTTTTCGACCACCACGATGGCGTCGTCGACCAGCAGGCCGATGGCCAGCACCAGGCCGAACATCGACAGCGTGTTGATGGTGAAGCCCATCGCTGCCATGATGCCGAAGGTCCCCAGCAACACCACCGGCACCGTGATCGACGGGATCAGCGTGGCGCGGACATTCTGCAGGAACAGGTACATCACCAGGAACACCAGGGCGATACCTTCGAGCAGTGTCTTGACCACTTCCTCGATCGAGATCCGGACGAACGGCGTGACATCGTTCGGATACAGCACCTTCAGGCCGGGCGGGAAAAATGGCTGGAGCTCCTTGATGCGGGCCCGGATCAGGCCGGCCGTCTGCAGCGCATTCGCCCCCGGCGCCAGCTGGATGCCGATACCGCAGGCCGGCCGGCCGTTGTACTTGTTGTCGACATTGAAGTTTTCGGCGCCGCGTACAATCCGTGCCACGTCGGCCAGCCGGACCTTCGATCCGTTCGGCTGCACCTTCAGCAAGACATTGCCGAACTCGGCCGGCGTGCGCAGCAGTGTCGATTCGGTGATCGTCGCGCTCAGTTGCTGGTTCCGCACCGCCGGATTGCCGCCGAGCTGGCCGGCCGACACCTGCACGTTCTGGTTCTGCAAAGCCGAGGTGACATCGGTCGGGTTCAGTGCGTACGAGGTCAGCCGGGACGGATCGAGCCAGATCCGCATCGCATACTGGGTGCCGAAGACAGTCAGGTTGCCAACGCCGTTGAGCCGGCTCAGCGGATCCTGCACATTCGAAACGACGTAGTTGGCAATGTCGTACTTGCTCATGCTGTTGTTGGCCGACAGGAAGCCAATCACCATCAGGAACGCATTGGTCGACTTCGTCACGCGCACGCCGGTCTGCTGCACCTGGGCCGGCAGCAACGGCAGCGCCAGCTGCAGCTTGTTCTGCACCTGCACCTGGGCGATGTTGGGATCGGCTCCGCTATCGAAGGTCAGCGTCGTGGTCGACTGGCCGGTGTCGTCGCTGGTGGACGAGATGTAGAGCAGCCTGTCGATCCCGCTCATCTGCTGCTCGATCACCTGCACCACCGTGTTCTGCACCGTCGCTGCCGAGGCGCCGGAATATGACGCGTTGATCTGCACGGATGGCGGCACGACGGGCGGAAACTGTTCGATCGGCAGCGTGGTGATCGCCAGGCCGCCCGCGAGCATGATGAGGATCGAGAGGACGATTGCGAAAACCGGCCGGTCGATGAAAAATTTTGCCATTGAGGAGTCGCCTCGCGTGTCGTTCGATCAAGGATGCCGGGCGCGGGCAGGGGGCAGGCGCGTGCGGCGTATCGACATTTGAAAGCGCGGACGCGGGGTGGTTCGGTGTTTCGCGAGGCACAATGTAACGCTCGCGAGTTTATTTATTGAGTAAGGGAGATACCAAATGACGATAGGATTCATTGGCCTTGGCGCCATGGGCCAGCACATGGCCACCAACCTGCTGCGCGCGGGGCAGGCGCTGCGCGTGTGGAACCGCAACCCGCAACCGGTGCAGGCACTGGTGGAGAAGGGCGCCCAGCGCGCCGGGCAGGCGGCCGAAGCCGGCCAGGCCGAGGTGCTGTTCACGATGCTCGCTGACGACGCCGCAACCCGCTCGGTGATGCTGGAAGGCGGTGTGCTCGATGCAATGGCGCCTGGCAGTATCCACGTGAACATGGCGACCGTGTCGGTGGCGTTCGCGCGCGAGATGGCGCAGCTGCATGCACAGAAAGGGATCGGATACGTGGCCGCGCCGGTGCTGGGCCGGGTCGACGTTGCCGCGGTGGGCAAGCTGAACATCCTGGCGGCGGGACCGGGCCGGCTGGTCGAACGCGTGCAACCGCTGTTCGACCTGATGGGCCAAAAAACCTGGCGCTTCGGCGAGCAGCCCGAACAGGCCAACGCGGTCAAGCTCGCGTGCAACCTGACGCTGGCCTGCGCGATCGAGGCGATGGGCGAGGGCGCGGCGCTGGCGCGCGTGCATGGCGTTGCCGCCGACAGCTTCCTCGACCTGCTCAGCCAGACCCTGTTTGCCGGTTCGCCAGTGTACAAGGGCTACGGCGGCATGATCGCGCAACAGCGCTACAGCCCGGCGGGATTCAAGCTGTCGCTGGGCTTGAAGGATGTGGGGCTGGCGGTCGAGGCGGGGCGGGAACAAGGGCTGCCGCTGGCGTTCGGCAACGTGCTGCGCGAGAACCTGCAGGATGCGGTGAACGAGGGCGATGCCGACCTCGACCTGGCGGCGCTGGCGAAGGTGACCTTGCGGCGCGGCGGGTTGGTGTAGGGTGGGCAGCGCCTGCCCACGCGAACGCCAACTGGACGCCAGCTTCCGCGTGGGCAGGGTCTGCCCACCCTACCTTAACCAGCGCCGGCGCCGTCCAAAAAAAATGCCGCCCGGTTTCCTTGGACGGCATATTCACAAGCAGCGTGCGGATCAGTTGTAGCTGGTCCAGACCTGCGGAATGTCGATACTGCCGGCGCGCGCGGCGGCGGCGTAGGCACGCATTTCGGCCACCACGGCCTCCAGCTGTTCATTGCCCGGGTTTTCGAGGAAACCCTTCATCCTTTCCTGCAGCGCGACTTGCTGGTCGCGCCATTCGTAACGAGAGGACTTGCTCATTGCGCCCCCTCGCGGCGTACCGCTGTTATCTTGTTATCCATGACATCCTCCTGTAAAGGGCTATAGGATGCACCACGCCGGGGCGCGGGGTCCGTGCGATGCCGCACATTGACGGGCGCGGTTCAGGCAGCGCGCAGCACGCTGCGGTAGAACAGCGCCAGGCGCTGGTCGAGCTGGCGCAGCATGTCTGCACGCGGCGGCTGCTGCGGCGGGAACAAAAAGCGCCCGATCTGGTCGCCGCTGATGCAGTGCATCAGGTAGTTCGACAACTGGTCGAACGGGAGGTCGTCGCGCAGTTGGGCGCGGATGTCGGGCCGTGCAAAGAAGCGGTCGAGCATGTCGCGCGTCATCTTGGGCCCGGCCTCGAAGAAGGTCTGCGCCAGCTCCGGGTTGCGCGGCGCCTCGGCGATCACCACGCGCTGCATGCTGATCGCTTCGGGCGCGTACAGCAGGTCGAGCAGGTGGCGCGCGAAGTCGTCCACGATCTCCTTGAGCGGACGGGTGTCGGTGTCCATGTCGCTCACCCTGAAAAAACGGTCGCGGCGCGAGATCATCACCGCGTTGAGCAGGCCGGCCTTGCCGCCGAACTTGACATAGATGGTGCGCACCGCCACATGCGCCTCACGCGCGATCGCCTCCAGGCTCACCTTGGTGTAGCCGTTTTTGAGGAACAGCCGGCCCGCGGTCTCGATCAGGTCGTGCATGCGGGCTTCGAGTTCGCATGCCTTCGGCCGTCCGGCGGCCTTGCCGCCGCTCGGGGGGGCGTCTTGCGGTGATGTGCTCATGGGGGTGCACTTTAGTCTAGATCCGAATGAAATGCAACCGTTTCATTTCTTGACTTCGGCGTTCGGATACTCAATAATGCGATCAACCCATTTCATTTTTCGGAGTCGTTTACATGCCACAGACGCAAGCCCCGGCCGAGCCGAAGCCGATCGCCGCCGTTCCTCCCGCAGCGCCGGGGGCCACGCCGGCCGACGCCGGAAAAACGCCGCCCAACAAGCGTGTGCTGATGGTGGTTGCGCTCATCGCGCTGGCCGCGCTCGGCGCGGGCGGGCGCATGTGGTACCGCAGCCATTATTTCGTCGAGACTGAAAACGCCTACGTGTCCGGCCACGTGCACCCGGTGTCGGCGCGCATCCCGGGCGTGGTCACCCGCGTGCTGGTGGAAGACAACCAGATGGTCAAGGCCGGCGACCTGATCGCCGAACTCGACCCGGCCGACCAGCATGTGAAGATCGAACAGATCCAGGCCCAGATCGCCAGCGTCCAGCAGCAGGTGGTGCAGGCCGACGCCCAGGTGGAGCAGGTGCGCGCGCAGGCCTCGGCGGCGACCGCGCAGGTGGCGCAGTCGCAGGCCCAACTGCTGCGCGCGAAGCAGGACGCCGAGCGCTACGGCCAGTTGTACAACGCCCAGATGAAGGCGGTCTCGAAAGCCGAAGTCGATGCCGCGATCGCGGCGCGCGCCGGCGCCACCGCCGATGTCGCGGCGCGCCGCGACAACGCCAGCGCCGCACAGGCCCAGATCGCCGCCGCCGGCTCGGCGCGCGACGTGCTCAAGGCCCAGATCAAGGTGCTGCAGGCCCAGCTCAAGGACGCCCGCCAGCAGCTCGGCTACAACCGCATCGTGGCGCCGGTGGCGGGCCGCGTCGGCAAGCGCAGCGTCGAAGTCGGCGCCCGCGTGCAGCCGGGCCAGCAGCTGGCCGCGATCGTGCAGGACGACGTCTGGGTCACCGCCAACTTCAAGGAAACGCAGCTGGCAGGCCTGCAGCCGGGCCAACAGGTCAACGTCCATGTCGACGCACTGCCCGAAAAGGACCTGGTCGGCCGCGTCGACAGCTTCTCGCCGGCGTCGGGCAACCAGTTCGCGCTGCTGCCGGCCGATAACGCGACCGGTAACTTCACCAAGATCGTCCAGCGCGTGCCGGTCAAGATCGTGCTCGATCCGGCCGACGTGAAAAAGCTGTCGGGACGCCTCGCGCCTGGGATGTCGACCGTGGTCGAGATCGACCTGCGCCAGAAGCAGCAACACGCCCGGACCGCAGCGGCCAACTAAAGGACCACCATGACGAGTTCCACCAAGACCCTGCCGGCGGGCGCGATGCCTGGCGCGCCGGCGAACGGCGCGCGCATCGATGCCCGCACCTGGATCGCGGTCTTCGCCGGCATGCTCGGCGCCTTCATGGCGGTGCTCGACATCCAGATCACCAACTCCTCGCTGCGCGACATCCTCGGCACGCTGTCGGCGACTCAGGAAGAGGGCTCGTGGATCTCGACCGCCTACCTGTGCGCCGAGATCGTCGTGATCCCGATGACCGCGCTGTTCACGCGCGCGCTCGGCGCACGGCGCTACATGATGCTCACGACCTCGCTGTTCCTGCTGTTTTCGACGCTGTGCGGCGCCGCCTGGAACCTCGAGAGCATGATCGTGTTCCGGATGCTGCAGGGCTTGACCGGCGGCGCCCTGATCCCGATGGCGATGACGCTGGTGATGACGCGCCTGCCGGCGTCCAAGCGCGCGGTCGGCATGGCGATGTTCGGCCTGACCGCGACGCTGGCGCCGGCGATGGGCCCGACCCTCGGCGGCTACCTGTCCGAGCTGTACGGCTGGCCGTCGATCTTCTACATCAACTGGGTGCCGGGCGTGCTGCTCATCGCCGGCATGTACTGGGGGCTGGACAAGGAACCGGCGCAGCTCAGGCAGCTGGTCAAGGCCGACTGGCTCGGCATCTCGTTCATGGCGACCGGCCTGGCCTGCCTGACCATCTTCCTGGAAGAGGGCAACTCGAAGGACTGGTTCGACTCGAGCTTCATCATCACCTTCGCCTTCCTCTCGCTGTTCGGCATCCTGGGCTGGGTCGCGACCAGCTTCGCGCGCGCCGAGCCGTTCGTGAACCTGCGCCTGTACGGCCAGCGAAACTTCCTGGTCGCGACCGCGCTGTCGGCGGTGATCGGCATGGGCCTGTACGGCTCGTCGTTCCTGCTGCCGCTGTTCCTCGGCCAGATCGCCGGCTACACCCCGATGCAGATCGGCGAAGTGATCGCCTGGATGGGCCTGCCGCAGCTGTTCGTGATGCCGTTCGCGGCCGCGATGTCGTCGAAGGTCGACAACCGCATCATGTGCAGCTTCGGCCTGCTGCTGTTCGGCGGCTCGTGCCTGATGAACGCGTTCATGGACGCGACCACCGGCTACGACCAGCTGATGTTCACCCAGGTCATCCGCGCGATCGGCCAGCCGTTCGTGATGCTGACGCTGTCGAATTTCGCGATGGCCGGCATCGCGCCGAAAGACATGCCGTCGGCATCGAGCCTGTTCAACATGACGCGTAACCTGGGCGGCTCGATTGGTATCGCGCTGCTCGCCAGCGCGCTGACCAACCGCGAGCATTTCCACTCCGCCGTGCTGGGCGAATCGGTCTCGATGGCGTCGAGCGTAACCCAGCAGCGGCTCGACCAGCTGGCCCAGGGCTTCATCGCCAACGGCATGGACCCGGCCACGGCGGCCAACCAGGCCATCGAAGTGATCGACCGCATCGTTCGGCGCGAGTCGTATGTGATGGCCTATAACGACGGCTTCTGGATCGTGGGCCTGATCCTGGTCGGCGCGATCGCCGCGGTCTGGTTCGCGGACAAGGTCAAGTCGCCAGGCAGTGGGGGCGGTGGCGGCCACTGACATCGTGCAATCGTTACGACCGAAAAAAATAAGCACGTCATTCCCGGCCTCGGCGGCAGCCCGGCGGGAACGACGGATAACGTGAAGAGAAAAACAATGTTCAAGCCTTTTGTACAGAGCACCTTGATGGTGGCCCTTGCCGCCGCGCTGGCCGCTTGCGGCACCGTCGGACCCGATTTCGTGGCGCCCAAGGATGGCGCGGCGCCAGCCTGGCGCCACGCAGCCAGCGCGCCGGCCGACAGCGCACGCCTGCCGGCCCAATGGTGGACCGTGTTCGGCGACCCGGCACTGGACGCGCTCGAACAGCGCGCGCTGCGCGACAATCCCGGCGTGAAAGCCAGCGCGCAGCGGCTGCTGCAGGCCCAGGCGCAACTGGGCGTGGTGCGGGCAGGGCAGGCGCCGCAGGTCAGCGTGGGCGCCGGCATCTCCAACGCGCGCAGCTCGGCCGAGACCTCGCAGGGCATGGCGCTCGGCGGGCGCTCGATCAAGGGTAACAACTACTCGGTGGGCGCCAACCTGTCGTACGAACTGGACCTGTGGGGCCGGGTGCGGCGCGTGGTCGAAGCGGCCGACGCGCAGGCGCTCGCGGCGCAGGACGACCGCGACGGCGTCCTGCTGCTGCTCTCGGGCCAGGTGGCGACCACCTACTGGCAGCTGCGCGGACTCGACGCCGAGCACGCGATCCTGCAAAACGCGCTTGCCACCCGGCGCGAGTCGCAGGAACTGATCGAAGCGCGCTTCAACGCGGGGCTGTCGAACGAACTGGATGTCTCGCGCGCCCGGATCGAGCGCGCCAACGCCGAGGCCGACCTGCACGAGGTGCAGCGCCAGCGCAACCTGCTCGAGCATGGCCTGGCGACCCTGGTCGGCGCCTCGCCGAGCGAACCGTTGATCGCCAGCGCGCCTGGTGCGGCGCTGCCGCAGGCGCCAGCCATCCCGGTGGGCCTGCCGGCCAGCCTGCTCGGCCAGCGCCCGGACCTGGCAAGCAGCGTCGCCGGGCTCAAGGCTGCCAACGCCCAGGTGGGCGTGGCCGAAGGCGCGTTCTACCCATCGCTGTCGCTGACCGGGAACTTCGGCTTCGCGTCCGAGAGCCTGCGCAACCTGGCCAGCGGCGACGCGCGCCAGTTCTCGATCGGGCCGCTGGCGCTGTCGCTGCCGCTGTTCGACGGCGGGCGCAACCGCTCCAACCTGGCGCTGGCGAAAGCGCGCTATGAAGAAGCGGTGGCGAACCACGAAGGGCGGCTGCTGACGGCGCTGCGCGAAGTCGAAGACGCGCTGTCGGACGTGCAGCAGCGGCAGCAGCAGGGCGACGTGCAGGCGCAGGCGCAGCAGGCGGCGGCGCGCGCGTTCCAGGTGGCGCAGGCGCGCTACGAGCGCGGCGTGTCGACCTACCTCGACGTGACCGATGCCCAGCGCAGTTCGCTGGCCGCCGACCGCGCCGCGGCGCAGATCCGCACGCAGCGTTTGCTGGCGGCCGTGGCGGTCGCGCGCGCGCTCGGCGGCGGCTGGACGCAGCAGCCGGCCATGGCGACGATCGCGCAGGCGGGCGGCACGAACTAATCGATCTCGACGTCGTTCCCGCGAAGGCGGGAACGACGTTGCTTGGGGCCCGTCCCGTTAGGATTACAATGTGCAAGTTATCCTTCCACAACAAGGGACCCATGAAGACCATCCTCGCTCCACTCGTGCTGGCCGCGGCGGTCAGCACCGCCTTTGCCGCCGACGCCCCGGCCCGCGCGGCCGGACCTGCCTCCGTCACCGAACTGAACACAATGGCCAGGCGCTTCGCGCCGATCAACCTGAGCGCCGACACCTCGGCCCTTTCGGCCGGCGACCGCACCGCCATCGGGAAACTGATCGAGGCCGCAAAAATCGTCGACACCCTGCAGCTGCGCCAGCGCTGGGCGAACAACGAGACGCTGTGGGCAGCCCTGAAGAAGGACGGCAGCCCACTGGGCGTCGCCCGCCAGGACTACTTCTGGATCAACAAGGGCCCGTGGTCTATCATCGACGGCAACCAGTCGTTCATGCCGCCCGAGTTTGGCGGCATCAGGATCCCGGCCGAAAAGCCGGCCGGCGCCAACTTCTATCCGCAAGGCGCGACCAGGGAAGCCCTCGAAGCCTGGATGAACGCGCTGCCGCCAAAGGACAAGGAACAGGCGCAGTGGTTCTATACCGTGATCCGCACTGGCCCGGACGGCAAGTTTAGGACCGTCAAGTATTCGGAGGAGTACCGGCCCGAACTGGAACAGCTGGCCCGGCTGCTGAAGGATGCGGCGGCCGCGACCAGCAACGCGTCGCTGAAAAAATTCCTGACGCTGCGCGCCGCCGCCTTCCTTTCCAACGATTACCGCGAGTCCGACTTCGCCTGGATGGACCTCGATTCGCCGGTGGACGTGACGATTGGCCCGTACGAAACCTATAACGACGAGCTGTTCGGCTACAAGGCCGCGTTCGAGGCCTACGTCAACATCCGCGACCAGAAAGAGACGCAGAAGCTGAACTTCTTCGGCAAACACATGCAGGAGCTGGAAGACAACCTGCCGCTCGACAAGCAGTACCGCAATCCGAAAGTGGGCGCGCTCGCGCCGATGGTGGTGGTGAACCAGGTCTATGGCGCCGGCGACGGCAACATGGGCGTGCAGACCGCGGCCTACAACCTGCCCAACGACGAGTTCGTGATCAGCAAGCGCGGTTCCAAGCGCGTCATGTTGAAGAACGTGCAGGAAGCAAAGTTCGAGTCGACCCTCAAGCCGATCACGAAGGCGGTGCTGCGCCCGGCCGACCAGAAGGACCTTGATTTCAACTCCTTCTTCACGCACATCCTGGCGCACGAGATCACGCACGGCCTCGGCCCGCACCTGACCAGGGCCGGCGGCAAGGAATCGACCCCGCGCCAGGACCTGAAGGACACCTACGCCACGATCGAAGAGGCGAAAGCCGACGTGACCGGCCTGTGGGCGCTGTCGTATATGATGGACAAGGGCCAGCTGAAGGACGCGCTGGGGCAGGGCGAGGCCGCCGAGCGCAAGCTGTACAACACCTTCCTGGCGTCGGCGTTCCGCACCTTGCACTTCGGGCTGACCGATTCGCATGCTCGCGGCATGGCGATCCAGATGAACTACCTGCTCGACAAGGGCGCCTTCGTGTCGCACGGCGACGGCACGTTCTCGGTCGACTTCAAGAAAATCAAGGGCGCGGTTGCCGACCTCGACCGCGAGTTCCTGACCATCGAGGCGACCGGCGATTATGCGCGCGCCAAGGCGCTGATGGCGAAATACGTCGTGATCCGCCCGGACGTGCAGAAGGCGCTCGACAAGATGAAGGCGGTGCCGAACGACATCCGCCCGGCGTTCGTGACGGCAGCCTCGCTGACGGCGCCGCGACAGCAGTCGAAATAAGCCAGCCGGCGCCGCCGACAACCGCTGCCGCAAACGCAGCGGTTTTTTTTGGCCCGCCGGTCCACGCCGGATAGCTTTGGTTAAACAATAACAGCAGGCCAGCGGCGCAGCGGTCTCGCCCAGCACGTCGTTCCCGTGAAAACGGGAACCCATGCTGAGCCACCCGGTGCGCGACTCAAAATCACGCCACCAGAGCAACGCCGGCTACAACGCATTCAACCGGGGGCCGGTGCACGCCTGACGCGCTCGAATGGCAAACTTACTAAGCTTGATGTTCTGAATAGGGAGAAATATTTTCTTCCACGGAGGGGTTTACCCCGGGCTAAAATTGCCGATAGGCATTTCATAGTTCCAAGGGAGACCCCTCCATGCTCAAGCAACTCGTTTTCGCCGCGCTCTGCGTTTCGCAGGCGACCGCCGGCGCCGCCGAACTCACCGCGCAGGAATCGCGCTGGCTGTCGGCCGCGTCCCCGGTGCTGGCGTATTCGCAACAAATCCAGCTCCCTATCGATATTATTGTTCAGCCACGAGCGAAGTCCGGCGACGTGCCGCTGGCGATGGGTTTCGCCGAAGGCCGGTGCAAGTTGGTACTGTCGCTCCGAGGCAACTCCGATGCCGAATCGGTGCTGGCGGGCGTGCCGGAGGCGTCGCGGCCGCAGCTGATCGAAGCCATGGCTGCGCATGAGGTTGCGCACTGCTGGCGCTATGCGCAGGGCGTATGGCATGCACTGCCGGCCGGGTTCGTTGAAGTCGGCGACGAGACCGCGCCGAGCGCCGAGCTGCTGGCCGCGGCCAGGGCGATGCGCGAGACGCGGCGCGAAGAAGGCTATGCCGATCTCGCCGCACTGGCCTGGACCCGCCGCAACCATCCAGGCAGCTACGCGACGGTCTACGCATGGCTCGCGGCGTTGCGCCAGGCCCAGCCGGTGGCGGGCGCCGGCCACGACACCCGCGCATGGGTGCGCCTGGCCAGGGAAGGCGCCGGCTTCAGCGCCGCCGCCAACCCGTTCGAGGCCGCCGGCCCGCTATGGCGTGAGGGTTTGCTGAGCGACGAGTGAGCCTGGCCGCTGGTTGGGCCAGCCTGCGGCGGCCACTGCCAGCGCCCTCATGCAATTGTGGTTTCTTCGACAAGTGTTCGTTGTCGCACAGATGTTGGCTGTGCACGGGCGTTTAATAGCGTCATCACAACAAACACTCAAGGGACACCACCATGAAATCGCTCATCGCCACCCTGCTGGCCACCGCTGCCGGCGCAAGCTTTGCAGCCGCACCCACCGCCGCCCTGAACCACGATCCTGCGACCTACCGCAACGTTACCCAGAAGGCTGCCGCGGACTACAAGACCGCGACTGCGAAGTGCACCAGCATGAGCGGCAACGACAAGGACGTCTGCATGGCCGACGCCAAAGCCACGCGCGCCCATGCCGAGGCGGATGCCCTGGCCCAGTACAACAACAGCGCTGCCGGCCGCGAGAAATCGCGCACCAAGGTCGCCGAGGCCGACTATTCGCTGGCCAAGGCCAAGTGCGGCGCCAAGGGCGGCGCCGACAAGGACGACTGCCTGAACAATGCCAAGTCGGTGCACACTTCGGCGCTGGCGGACGCCAAGGCTGGCCGCGACAGCACCGTCGCCGCCACCGGATCGAGCGGCACCTCGGGCACCGGCATGGTATCGGGCACCGACAGCCCGGCAGGCGCGTCGGCAGCCGACAAGTGCGCCCAGGCAGGCGGCGGCAGCAAGACCGGTTGCCTGATCGAGCAGAGGGCCCCGGTGACGGCCGCCACCGGCGCGACCACCGCGACCGGCGCCGAGATGGCGAATCGCACCAAGGACGCTGCCTCGACCGCGGCTGACAAGACCAAGGCCGCTGCAGCGACCGCCGCCCAGAAGACCAAGGAGCTGGCCAGGACCGCCGTGGAAAAGACCAAGGACGCCGCGTCGACCGTAGCGCAGAAAACGGAAAACGCGATGGACCGGGCCGGCGACAAGAGCCGCCAGGCAGCCTCGACTGCTGGACAAAAGACCGAAAACGCGATGGACAAGGCTGGCGAGAAGACCCGCGACACCGCGAGCACCGTTGCTGACAAGACCGAGCGCGCGACCGACAACGCCGGCCACAAGACCGCCGCCGCCGCGTCCGACACCGCGATCACCACCAAGGTCAAGGCCAACATCTTCAAGGAGCCGGACCTGAAATCGATGGCGATCCACGTCGATACCGAAAAGGGCGTGGTGATGCTGAGCGGCTTCGTCGACTCGAAGGCCGAGGCCGACAAGGCGGTCAAGGTCGCCAAGAGCGTCGACGGCGTGACCAGCGTGAAGAGCGCGATCAAGGTCAAGTAAGGCAAACCGTTTCGTTGCCGAAAGGGCGCACTCGGGTGCGCCTTTTTCGTTGCAAACCCGCGAACCAGGCGGTATTACCTGGCTTACGGGTCGAGCGTGGCCGATTTGCCCCGGCCGGCCAAACAACCGGAGGTATAATCCTTCGGTGAACAGACTAGAAGCCTTCGGATACATCGTCGCCCAGGCCGAGCGCGGCGAGATCAGTTTCCCCACCAGCGTGAACGCCGTGCTGCGCCTGCAACTCGCGCTGGAAGATCCCGACTGCCATGTCGAAGATGCGATCCGCCTGGTGCTGGCCGAGCCGCAACTGGCGGCGCGCACCGTTGCGCTGGCCAACACCGCCGCCTTCAACGGCGGCGCCGGCGCGCCCGTCACCAGCGTGCGCGCGGCTGTCACGCGCCTCGGCTACCGCCGCCTGCAGGCATTGGTGGCCGCGCTGATCGTGCGCCAGTTTGGCAGCCGCATCAGCGACCCGCTGCTGCGCTCGAAAGCGGCCCAGCTGTGGGAGCACACGGCCTACGTCGCGGTGCTGGCCCAGGTGTTCGCGCGCCGCGTTACCTTCGTCAACGCCGATACCGCGCTGTTCGCCGGCATCGTGCACGAAGTCGGCGGCTTCTACCTGCTGTCGCGCGCCGACGAGTTTCCGGGCCTGCTCGAGGACGATCCCGAGAACTGGGGCGCGCTGTGCGAGGACGTGGTCAGCCGCGAGGTGATGAAGAAGCTGGCGATTCCGGAGCCGGTGGCCGGCGCGATCACCCAATTGCGCGACGGCTGGCTGAACATGCCGCCCAACACCTTGCTCGACACGCTGCTGCTGGCCAACCAGTACGCGCCGGTGCCGTCCCCGCTCGGCAGCGACGCGCCGCCGCTGCCGCACCACCAGGACAGCGTGCTCGATTTCGTGCTCGACGAAGCAACCCTGCACGACATCCTGCGCGAAGCAGGCGAAGCCTACAATTCGATGGGCGACGCGTTGCTGGTCTAGTTGAGGAACCAGTGACGAGCCGGCACTTCTAATGCGTACAGGGACACATCGTCCCGCGCCCGGGGTGCAAGATGTTCCAACAAACGGCAGCAAGGCTTGCCTCGTCCTTCCGGGCCTTGCTGGCAGCGGCGCTGGCCGCATTGCTCCTGATTACTATCTGGCCGCACGCGCGCGCGCTCGCACCCCGGGTCGCGCCGGTCGTGCTGCTCACGATCGACGGCGCGATCGGCCCGGCCTATGGCGATTACGTGGTGCGTGGCATCAATCGGGCGCAGCAGGAGGGTAGCCAGCTGGTGGTGCTGCAGCTCGATACTCCGGGCGGGCTCGACACCTCGATGCGCACGATCATCCGCGCCATCCTCACCTCGCCGGTGCCGCTGGCCTGCTACGTCGCGCCGGGCGGCTCGCGCGCGGCCAGCGCCGGCACCTATATCCTCTACGCCTGCCATATTGCGGCGATGGCGCCGGGCACCAACATCGGCGCCGCCACGCCGGTCCAGATCGGCGCCGGCGGCGCCCCGCCTGAACGCGACAGGAACGCGGCGCCGTCGGCGATGGAGCACAAGCAGGTCAACGATTCGGCCGCCTACATCCGCGGGCTGGCCAACATGCGTGGACGCAATGCCGACTGGGCCGAACGGGCCGTGCGCGAAGCGGTCAGCCTGCCGGCCGAAGAGGCCTTGAAGGCGCACGTGGTCGACTACCTCGCGCCCGACCTGCCGCGCCTGCTGGCGCTGCTCGACGGCAAGGCCGTCAACGTGCTCGGGCTCGAGCGCGTGCTGCATACCGCCGGGGCGCCCGTGGTCGACGCCCAGCCCGACTGGCGCACGCGGCTGCTGGCGGCGATCACCAATCCCAGCGTTGCGCTGATCCTGATGACGATCGGCATCTACGGCCTGATCTTCGAATTCATGAGCCCGGGGGCGGTCGCGCCGGGCGTGTTCGGCGCCATCTGCCTGCTGCTGGCGCTGTACGGCCTACAACTGCTGCCCGTCAATTACTCGGGGCTGGCGCTGATCTTGCTGGGCATTGCCTTCATGATCACCGAAGCCTTCCTGCCCACGTTCGGAGCGATCGGCATCGGCGGCGTGGTCGCATTCGCCATTGGTGCGCTGATGCTGATCGATACCGGGATGCGCGGCTTCGGGATTCCGCCCTTCGTGGTCATCAGCGTGGCCATCGTCGCCGGGCTGCTGGTGGTGGCCACGGCCAACGTTGCGCTGCGCACGCGGCGGCGCAAGTCGGTCAGTGGCGCCGACACGCTGATCGGCAGCGTCGCCGAAATGCTCGCTGCGACATCGGGGGAGGGCTGGGCCAACGTTGGCGGCGAAACCTGGCGCGTCGTCAGCGACACGCCACTGGCGCACGCGCAGAAGGTGCGCGTGCTCGGCCGCCGCGGCGCCGTGCTCGAGGTGGCTCCGTACGACAACCACGCACAAGGAGCCTGACATGATTTTCCAGTTCAGTTTTGGTATCGGCCTGATCGTGATCGTTCTGGTCGCGCTGTTTGCGATGTCGGTGCGTATCCTGCGCGAGTACGAGCGCGGGGTCGTGTTCCAACTGGGCCGCTTCTGGGCGGTCAAGGGGCCCGGCCTGATCCTGCTGATCCCGGTGCTGCAGCAGATGGTCCGGGTCGACCTGCGCACCATCGTGCACGACGTGCCGAAGCAGGATGTGATCTCGCGCGACAATGTGTCGGTGAAGGTGTCGGCGGTGTTGTATTTCCGCGTGATCGACGCGCAGCGCGCGATCATCCAGGTCGCCAATTTTTTCGAGGCGACCAGCCAGCTGGCCCAGACCACGCTGCGTTCGGTGCTCGGCAAGCACGAGCTCGACGAGATGCTGGCCGAGCGCGAAAAGCTCAACATCGACATCCAGAAGGTGCTCGATGCGCAGACCGATACCTGGGGCATCAAGGTCGCCAACGTCGAGATCAAGCATGTCGACCTCGACGAATCGATGGTGCGCGCGATCGCGCGGCAGGCCGAGGCCGAGCGCGAACGGCGCGCCAAGGTGATCCATGCCGAAGGGGAACTGCAAGCCTCGGAAAAGCTGATGCAGGCAGCGCAGGTGCTGGCGCGGCAGGGCGGGGCGATGCAGCTGCGCTACCTGCAGACGCTGTCGGCGATCGCGGGCGACAAGAGCTCGACCATCGTGTTCCCGCTGCCGGTCGAGATCCTCGGCAACATGATCGAGAGGCTGGGCGGGCCGCGCTAGGGCATCGGCCGCCCAGGTTTTACCGAAGCGGTCGAGACGGAAGCGGCGATCGTCGCCGCCCTCGACCGCCTGCGCGGAGACGGCTACCTGCCGTGGGCCAACCGTGCGCGGCCGTGCGCCATCATCATCAGCGACAGCAGCAGTCCGCAGCCAGCCAGGGCGCCGGCGACCCATTGCGGCGCCGCGTACGAATAGCCGAGCGTGAGCGGGATGCCGCCGAGGAAGGCGCCGGTCGCGTTGCCGATGTTAAAGCCCGACTGGCCGAGCGATGAGCCGAGCATTTCAGCCTCCTTCGCATGGCCGATCAGCAGCATCTGGATCGGCGGGCCGAGCGCGAGGGCGTTGGCGCCGGTGGCGAAGGCCAGCACCAGCATCACTGGCTGCGACGCGGCCAGCGCGCCGTTCAGGAGCAGCAGCACGGCCATCGAGATCAGCAGCAGCACGACGGCGCGGAGCGGATCGAAGCGGTCGGCCAGCTTGCCGCCCAGCACCACACCGACCGTCATGCCGACACCCACCACCGTCATGATCATCGGAATCGAGCCTGCCGAGAACAGTGTGACGTCGGTCAGCAGCGGCGCGATGTAGCTGAACCAGGCGAAAAAGCCGCCGGTGCCGATCGACGTGATCGCGAGCGCCAGCCACAGGCTGCGGCGGCGGAAAATCTTCAGGTCGTCCATGAAACTGCCGCCCTTGCTTGCTTCGAAATACGGTACCAGCTTGTGCAGGCTGACGGCGGTCAGCAGGCCGATCGCGGCGACGATCAGGAACACCAGGCGCCAGCTCAGGTTGTGGCCGAGCCAGGTGCCGAACGGAACGCCCAGCACGTTAGCCACGGTCAGCCCGGTGAACATGGTCGCCACCGCGGCGGCGGTCTTGCCTTCGTCCGCGAGGCGGCTGGCCACCACTGCGCCAACGCCGAAGAACGCGCCGTGCGGCAAGCCCGCCAGGAAGCGGCACAGCATCATCACGTGGAAGTTGGGCGAGAACGCGGACAGCGCGTTGAACGCGGTGAACATCAGCATGAACCAGATCAGCACGTTCTTCGGCGGACGGCGCGCCATCAGGCCGACCAGCGTCGGCGCGCCGACCACCACGCCGAGGGCGTAGGCGGAAATCAGGTAGCCCGCTTGGGGAATCGAAATTTGCAGGCCGCGCGCGATATCGGGCAGGATGCCCATCATGACGAACTCCGTCATGCCGATACCAAACCCGCCGAGGGCCAGGGGAACGAGACTCTTCTTGATCACTGTCTTACCGATGCGAATGCGATGGGGAACCAACGACTATAACCGCTTGCTGCCCACCGGTCCGCTTTCGAGTCGTGATGACAGGTATTCGGCGGCCTGATCGAATGCGAGCACAGCCGCCAGAGCCAAAGCAGGCTAATTGCTGTGCTGGCTCTCCAGCGGTCCGAATGGCTTGCCGGCGTCGAGGTCGTAGATCACCGGTTCACCGTTGAGCTTGACCATGCGCTTGCCCAGGCGCGGGAAGTCGGCCACATCGAAGTCGCGGTTCTCGCCGCCCATCAGGTAGACCAGGTCTTCGGGAAACGGATTGCGCAGATGATGCGCCGCCGATGGCGTCGGGAAGGCCACGAAATCGCCGGCCGCGAGTTCGTATTGGGCATCGTCGATCTCGACCATGGCGCGGCCGGACAATACATAGATCCATTCCTCTTCGCGCTGGTGCGAATGGTAGACGAACGATTCGTGCCCGGCCGGTATGCGCGCCACGCTGATCCCGGTGCGCGCAAGCCCGCCGAGCTGGCTCAAGTGGGTGCCGATGATCAGCGACTTTGGATTCCAGGGATGCGAAACGCTCGATTCGGCTACTTTAATTTCGGCGGCGCGAATCAGGTGCGGATAGGGTTGCGACATGTGGACCTCGACGGTGAGTTGTTATTTGGACATTCAATAACAACTTACCATGTTATTCCCTACGACGCTTCGCGGTCGTCGATGTCGAGCCATGCCAGGCGACCATGCGTGCCCTCGTTCAGGCGCGCGGCCAATTGTTCGGCCGCATCGTCCGGTAAATTGAAATCGAACAGGACGTCCGCCTGATGCTCTACAGCTAGCAAGAGGGCGCCTGCCGTGTCGAGTTCGCGGCGGATAAAACCTTCGAGCGCGTAGGGCACACTGCACTGCAGGCGGCGCTGCTTGATGATCGGCACCTTCTGCGCCTGCAGCAGCGCCTGTGCCACGCCATCCGTATATGCCCTCACCAGCCCGCCGGCGCCGAGCTTGACCCCACCGAAATAGCGCACCACCGTGGCAAGCACGCCTTCGAGGTCCTGATGGCGTAGCACGTCGAGCATCGGCCGTCCGGCGGTGCCGCTCGGCTCGCCGTCGTCGACCGCCGCCGACTGGCCGCCCGCCAGCAAGGCCCAGCACACGTGCGCCGCGCCCGGATGTTGTGCGCGCAGTTCGGCAACGACCTGCTGCGCACCGGCGCGGTCGGCCATCGGCTGGACGCAAGAGATGAAGCGGCTTTTCTTGATTAACAGCTCGCTATGCACGGCTGCGGCAATGGTGTGAGGCATGAGGATAACCAGGCACTGCTTTTTGGACCTGCAATTCTAGCCCGGATGGCCCGGGCGCAGGGGGTGCATCAGCTAAGCAGGCCACTGCTTCGCATTTCTTCAAAGACGGCGCGCGCCAGATCGGTCGATACTGCCTCATCCGAGCTGAATTTTGATTCTGACACCCGGACAGTGCGCAGCCAGATCGGCTTGCCGCCAGCGGGCGTCAGCACGGCAGTGAGCGTGGCTTCCGTGGAGCCGTCGGTATCGAAAGCGATGCTATTGATTTCGAGGCTGAGCACATACTTTGGATGGCAACCATTGCAGGCATACGATGCGAGGTCCTTGGCCGTGTTACTGACCAGTGTGAGGGCAAGCATCAGTGTCAGTTTTTGAGCCCGGGCGCCAGAGACTGTCCTCTCGCCAGCCGTGAGGGTCGGCTTTTGCAAGCCAAATCCTCTTTCGTGCTTCGTCACCGATAAGCGCGGAGCCGGCTTTATCAACTGGACGGCAATCGCATTCTGTTCGAGGCGGGCTGGCACGGACTGGCCGCTTGAACGCATGACTTCGTGCTGCGCGCAGCCGCCGAGCGAGACGAATAGAAGCAGAGTACAAGCTTGACGCATCAGTGACCGGATTCGCACATCGACACCCCTCGTGGAAGCCAAAAAACTAATTGAATATTTGCCAATCCTTTAATCGTCCCACATTGTGATTGCCTGTGCAATATCTTCCTGAAGGGGGCTGGCGGAGCGGCGGGCGAAAAAAAAGAGCCACGATGACTCGTGACTCTTTTTTGCTGCTGCGTATTCGTGGTAGGCCGTGCGGGATTCGAACCTGCGACCAACGGATTAAAAGTCCGCTGCTCTACCAGCTGAGCTAACGACCCGAAGGCCAGCATTATAACGGCTGGATTCGCAACGGCCAAGTGGCCCCAATCGATTTTTGCCACCAACACGCACTCGAAATTGACGGGACGCAATGGTGATGACATCGCGCAAGAATTGCATTCGCGAGTGAGGTATCTTGACAAACGCTTTCCCAACTCGATAAGGAGCGCATTTGTCATGAGCACTGCACTGACTGAACAGGTGCTCGCCGCGCTGACGAAATTTGAGAGTGCGACCAGGCTCTACGCCTTTGCTGTCGAAGATGGAAGTATCGACATCGGTTCAGGCGAGCTTCTGGTCGAAGCGTTTGTCGCCGACGACGCAGTGCAGGAAATCGGTTCACGCGATGTCATCCTCTTGTCGACGAGTTCCTTTATCAAGTTGGAGTTGCTGCTCGGCCAGGGGGCGACGTTGGAAGTAAGCCTGGCCGACGGAACCCGTACCAGCTTTGCGGGGGACATCAGTGAAGTGGCCATGCTGGGCAGTGACGGCGGTTTCGCGCGCTATCGCGTGCGGATCTCGCCGTGGATGTGGCGGCTGGGCCAGGTGCGCAACAGCCGCGTATGGCAAGACAAGACTGTCATCGAGATTGTCGAATCAGTGTTCGAGGCCTACCTGCCGCTGGCCAAGTGGCGTTGGAGCGACGAAACGGGGCCGTTCATGGATGGCGCCATGCCACGCAGCTACTGCTGCCAGTACCGTGAATCCGACCTCGATTTCGTGCGCAGGATACTGACCGAAGAGGGCTTGTCCTGGCGCTTCGAGCAGAATGAGGATGGGCCCTGTGCTGTGCTGTTTGCCGACAGCAGCCAGCTGAGCGCGGTGCCGGAAGACGCCAGCAGCGAGGCCGCCGGTGGAATCCGCTACCACGGCGTGCGCTCGGTCGAACGCCAGGATACGGTGCAGGCGCTCCAGGCGCAGCGCCGCCTTCATGCTTCGCTCGCCACAGTGCTCAGCTACGACTACAAGGCCAGGCAGATCGTGGCCGCGAGTTCGCCTTCGCGGCTTCAGAGCAGCCGCAATGTGCCGGCGCTGGAATCGTACGATGTGCCTGGCCAGTACGCCTATGCGAACAGGGACCAGTCGCAGCGCTATGCGGACTTGCAGATGCAGGCAAAGGAGGCGCGAGCCCAGCTGTGGCGCGGCCGCTCCACTGTCCGCACCTCGCGTGCCGGAACCAGGCTGACGGTCACTGGCACGCCTTTGCAGCAGCTTGGCGACGCGCCGGCATTCGCCATCGTGCGCGTGACAAGCGTTGGTGTAAACAATATGCCACCTCCGGCGCAGCACGCGCTGGCCGAACTATTCGGCCCCATCCCGGAACTATTGCAGGACATCAGGCCAGCTAACGAGCCCGACGAGCTGGCGCTGGCCATAGCGCAGGCCATTCAGACGGGTTACGCCAACTGCTTTGAAGCGATCGCGGCCGATGTGACATGGCGCCCGCAACTACCCGGAAGCGACGGCCGCAGCCATCCGAGGCCGACGGTGCCCGGAACGCAAAGCGCGATCGTGATTGGCGCCGATGGCTGCGATAGTCCGAGTGGCGCCGATGAGCTCTACTGTGACCGGCTAGGCCGTGTGCGTATTCGATACCACTGGCAGGACAGCGGCGATGCGACCTGCTGGGTACGTGTCGCGCAGCGCTCGGCCGGCGGCGGGATGGGCAGCCAGTTCCTGCCGCGCATCGGGCAGGAAGTGCTGGTGCAGTTTCTAGAGAACGACATCGACAGGCCGGTCATCGTCGGCGCCCTGTACAACGGACAAGGCGAGGGCGGAATTGCGCCCACGCCGGGTGGGAAGGCGGATTCTGAGAGCCAGGCATCACGCTTCGAGCCGGCCCACGACCTTGTACCATCGGCGCAAGGCAATATCGCCGGCGGTAACAGCCCCTTGTGGCACGGCGCGTCGGGCGACACCGCCGGCCATCGCAATGGCGCCGCGCAGTGGGGAGTGCGCAGCAAGGAGTTTGGCGGCTCGGGCTACAACCAACTGCTGTTCGATGACACCGATGCGCAAGGGCGAATCCAGCTCAAAAGCACACACGCTGCCAGCGAGCTCAATCTTGGCCACTTGATTCACTCATCGGATAATTTCCGAGGCAGCTTTAGAGGCCTGGGCGCGGAACTGCGCACCGACGCTTACGGCGCGGTGCGGGCAGGAGGGGGCTTGCTGGTGTCGAGCTACAAGGTCAACCACAGCGCGGCCGCGCGCGGCCCCGCTGGCGATAACGGGGCCTGCATCGCGTTGCTGCAGCAGGCCGTGCAACTTGCGGAAACGTTCAGTTCCGCTGCCGTTACCCATCAAGCGGTAGGCCTGGCGGCTCATGCAGGTGCGGTGAAAGCCAACGCGAGCGTGTTGGACGACAAGGCGGCGCCGCTCAAGGCGATGCAAACGACAGTGTCAGGAATGGTTGGCAAGGAGAGCCTCGATGCGGCCAGGGCGGATGCGAATGCTAAGAACACCACTCCCGGCGACGGGAAACTACCGCATTCGACCGATGCGATCATCGCGATCGCTGCCAAAGACGGCTTCGGTGCGAACGCGGGGCAAAGCCTGCTGCTGGCAAACGGAGAAACCATCACGCTGATGAGTGGGCAAGATACCCAATTTGTCACCGGCGGACAGATGCGGGTTCATACGGGGCAGGCGATCGGGGTGCTGGGAGGAGCGGCGAAAGCCGGGGAGGGCAATGTCGGCCTGCAGCTGATAGCGGCCAAGGATGCGATCGACATTCAGGCCCAGGCCGATGAGCTGAAGGTGCAGGCGCGGGACGAGGTCAATGTCACTAGTGCCAACGCGCATATCGATTGGGCTGCGGCGAAGCGTATCAGCCTGTCGACGGCCGGCGGCGCGAATATCACGATCGCTGGCGGGAATATCACGGTGCAGTGCCCGGGCAAGATTACGGTGCATGCGGGGAAGAAGAGCTTCGCCGGCCCCACGAATATGGGAACGAATCTTCCCGTCCTTCCACGCGGCACCATGCAGTTTGATGAGAAGTTTCAACTCCTGGATCCATCAGGAGATCCGGTGCGAAATATGAGGTATTCAATAACTAAAGAAGGCGGTGGGAAGATTGAAGGCGTAACGGACGATGAAGGGATGATCTCGTTACAGCAAGGATTTTCGGCCGACAAATTATTGTTAACGGTACTTGGCCGCCTACAAAAATAAAAAGCGAGAAACCAATGGAATATTCATCCCCGAAAAAACAAAGGTTCGCTGAACTGCGGCCGGGCAAAAATGGGCGGCTTCAAGCTGAATGGCAGCTAACTGATACCAAATTAATTGACGCGGTGCGACTGACTTTGCCGCCGACCAACGCAATACCGATAATCTTTGTTCCCGGGATTATGGGGTCGAACCTCTGCAATCTGAAGAATAAGCCGGTTTGGTTGTTGAACGGTTTTAAAGATAAACCCGTTGGCCTTGCATGGGATTGGGCTGGAAGAAAGGCGGGTGCGCGCCAAGCAATACTCCATCCGGAACGAACCAAAGTATACGATGTGGGCGCTGTGCCGAAAGGTGAATCTGCATCCGCAAGGACGGCGCCGGATTATTTAAAACGAGGATGGGGCGAAGTTTCGGAAGCGAGCTACCACAAATTTCTGCTCTGGTTAGACACTAAAATGAACGGAGAGCGCAACCCGGCGTTCTGGTCGGATTTCGAAAATTCGTCTCTAGGCACCTCTTCGACGCCAGCCGAGCAATTAATCAGGAAGCTGCCAACTGGCCTTATAATGAAAATGTATGGTTTGCCGGATGTCGCGGAAAACGGACATGTGGTGGATTCGATAACGTCGGACGAACTGTTAAAGCGATCAAAGTCGATATTTCCGGTCTACGCGTTTGGATATAACTGGCTTGCCTCGAATGAGGACGCCGCCAAGTCGCTGAAGGCACGGATCCGGAGAGTGATATCAGAGAATAATGTAGGCACAATTAAATGTACCCAGGTGATCTTGGTTACGCATTCAATGGGCGGACTTGTAGCCCGAGCTTGCAGTCAATTACCTGATATGCCGAGCAAAATAGTAGGCATTGTACATGGCGTGATGCCAGCGACAGGCGCGGCAGTGGCATACAGGCGCTGTAAAGTCGGGATGAGGGACGAAGACTTCAAGGCAGGTTTGGTAATCGGCTCTGATGGAAAACAGGTTGCGGCTGTGTTTGCGCAGTCCCCGGGCGCTTTGCAGCTGCTTCCATCGGAAGATTATGGGACAAAATGGCTGGAGGTAAATGATCCTTCGGGAAAACTGATCGCGGCGCTGCCTATCGCCGACCCATATGACGAGATCTATCTCCAGAAAGACAAGTGGTGGGGTCTGATTCGAGAAGACTGGCTGAGCCCCGAGAAAGGAATGCCAATTAGCTGGGATAAGTTCGCGAAGAACGTCAAAACCGCGAAGGAGTTCCACCGGCGGATCACAGGAAGCTACCACCGTAACACTTATGTGTTCTACGGTGGCGGTGCGGAGAAGAGAAGTTTTTCGAAGATCCGTTGGAACATAAAGAAGGGAATTCTATCGTCAATGGCACATTCAGTCCCCGTGACAGCTGATTTTCTGAACTTGAGCCATCGAGACGTGAGGACTGACGGTTCGAATAATCTCTACGTGGGCGGCGAAACAGTTGTTAAAACCACTAGCCGCGGCGATGCACCCGTCGCCATTACGACTGAGACGAGTTTCTGGGAGGTTCGCTGCGGTCAACACGACAGTGCTGGAGATGGAACAGTTCCGGCGCATTCTGGGCAAGATCCGCGACACAGTGGGGGGATGGGAATCCGGCAGCAATTTGAATTGGCCGGGATTGAGCACGAGCCAGCCTACAGGGACTATCCAATAGCTCAACAGGTCACTTATTATGCGATCACGAAACTTGCAGCTATGGCGGATTTGTCATGAAAGAAATTTGGTTAACCCTTGCTTTGCTCATGATCATTTCCGGGTGTAGGGTCGAGAGAAAGGAAAAAGAAATGTCATCGAAAAATGAGCCGCAGAACACGTATTGTGTGGGGCGCCATACTGTCGGGCTCCCGGGTTCATTCACGGAGTCGCCCGTAACTACCGGCACCTTTAAAGGATCGGGACTGAGCGCCCAAGACCCGTCGTTCGACGTGGTCGTTCGAGCGATGGGAATGACGCGGTCGCAATTTGCCTCGGAAGTCCAGAAACGACGCGCTGAAATCGCGGAATCAAGTAGCGGAAATGTTAAAGTCCTTCGGCTAGAAAAGGAGGTGAGTGATGACACAACTCTTTTCCGTGTTCAGGAGATTGACGACGCGTACGTTAGCGAGGTAATTCTGCTGCGTGGTTCAAGTGTGGTCACTGTTCGCCTGGAGTCGTATCGCGGACAATTTCTTGCTGCAGAAGAGAGCCTCATCAAATTTGCTGCCGGAATCAAAGATAAACATGAAGAGGTCGGCGGTGAGCAATCTCACGGATTCTGCCTGGGCCCGGTAGTCGTTACAGGTGAGTTCAACGACGAGAACGGTAGTTTCCTTTTCCGAAATAACAAGGGAGCGGATTTTGGTATCGAAATTGTTACTTATACCCCCGACGAACAAGTTCCGTTACTTGCGCGAATGTCCGGCTCTGATTCGCTCTTGACGATATTTGATGTGCGCCACAAGGTGCTTCGGGCTCGCGAACGTACTCTTGCTGGTATGCGTGCACAGGAATGGCTGGGATGGGCTAGATTAAGCGAAGAACAGGATGCGAAAACACTTAAGTTTGTATTGGAGACTATGCGGCCAACGCCCGGTAAGACGACGCCGGGCATGCATTTAACGTTTGAGACGGCACAACCGCTGGAAGATGGCTCGCCGACTAAGACACTAATGTCCGACGACGAGGCGATTCAGCTTTGGGACTCCGTTGTCAATTCGATTCGGCTGGCTACGGGTTAAAATGTTCAAATCAATTTTGAGCCGCCCGTTCTGGTTGGTGATGCGGCTGCTCATTACTTGTGCCCTTGTTGGATGAGAACAACGAGCGCAGGATGTAAGGCATTCACGCCGCCAACTATAGCGGCGATGGATTCAATTACTGCATGGTTGACCCTGCTAAACCGGATAGTAGCGGTGGCGGCGAATTGAGTGATCCTTTCGCGGCTGGTGGAACGACATGTTGTTTTTCTCTCCCCAAGAAATGGCGGCCGGGAATCAAGGTTCGGCTTCACACCACACATTTGTTGTCAAAGGCCCGATAGAGATCTTCCCGAAGTCAAAGAAGTGCACCTCTTGGATGGTGGCTGCCTATGTCGACGGCACGCCGGGGAGCTTTGGGTAGTAGGAGGCGCTGATAGGCTCATGAGTGTTATCTCAAGTGCTTTCAACCAAAGCACCCCAAATGGCCTGGAAAGCTGAAAGGTTGGCCCGAGTCTTCTCTGGAATATCGGCGTGAAGGATGGGAACTGATCAGACAGAATCAGGAAGACTTCATGAGTAACAATCTGTCGTTGTTCAACGAGCTCGAGAAATCGCCGCAAAGAACAGGAGCCTAACTTGAAAGGTTTACCAGCCATTTCCCTGCGGCGCCGAGCCTTTTGCGGTGCTGGTCTATCCCTGCTTCTTTTGCCCACTTGTGAGGCGAAATCGATGCGAGTTCATCTCAATATTTCCCTGTTCAGTTATTTAAACCACCCCATTTTCGACGTAGATATGAATGGAACGGATTTCATGGCGGCGTCGGAGCGTGCCTTTTACGGGGCGAATGCCGTAATGGTTATGCAAACGATAGTTCTTGGACCTCAATCAGTCTCGTGGAAGCTTGATGGACCAGAAGGAATGCCAAGAAACGGCGAACTGGTCAATGCGAACAATATGCCTGTACTACATGAATTGCCGGAGGGCGTTAAGTGGTTGGCGCTCCATATTTACGATGATGATACGGTTGAAATCAAGCTCAGCAAGGGAAGCCGAGACGAGCTCCAGAGGGAGCGGGGGAAGAAACTCATTGCAGCCTGGGAATCGAAAATTGGCCGGTGAATCAGTTCAGGCAGCAGGCGCCGCCAAGTGCCGGTGTGGACCGACGAAGGAGCGAAAATTTATTAGCGTAGTCCTAGCTTTTGGCGCGCTGCTGCGGCCGTGAACCTTCCTGGAGAAATTGATAAGATTTATTCTCCTAAGCTCAACGGGTTTGATGCGCGATGTGTGGCATACGCATGTTCGTTGGCAGTGTTATCGGAGATGAAATTCCCGGGACATGATGCAGTCGAGTCATTCGACGTTCCAGAAGGATATATGCTAAGGAGAAGTTGATGAAATTGTTTTTGTTCTTCGTCGCGTCTCTCGCACCGATCTCTGTCTTTGCAGACAGCTACAAGAAGACGGACGTTGTCCTTCAGGAGATAGTGGTCGCTAACGTTTGGTCTGATGAGCCGGCTTGTCACGTTAGCTTCCCTGTCCGTGTGCAGAAATGTACGAGTAAGGGGTGCGAGTTCGCTGCACCCAAGACATCATCTCTTACAACTGTCTGGCTTAACTTCTCCTGCCTTCCCGCGTCGGCGCCAACTGGATTTGAAAATCAGCAGGAGGGCGAGGAAGTTTTCCCAGTTCAGGGGCCAAACGCTCGGGGATCTGTTTCGCTGATGGATAATCCCGTACCCGAAGATAATGAACCAGTGCGTGAATTAAGTTTTTGCCTGTTCGGTGAGAGAACAAATTTTTGTGGCTGGGCCAAAACCTATGTATTGAAGGACGGCAAAAAAGGTGATGTCAGCGGCGAAATCGTGCAGTTTGTGAAATCGATTATTCTGATGGGCGAGAACGTGCCAAGCAGAAATGACCGATGACAATCGAATAGCACACCTACGCATACTTGTGCCAGATGGCTGGGCTAAGAACGAACACGCTTGTTTGAGCCTACAGAAGTGAAACTACGAGTAGATGAGTGGACTGCCTCAAAAACAAAAAAGGCGTCACGATCACTCGTAACGCCTTCATTTGCTACTACAAATTCGTGGTAGGCCGTGCGGGATTCGAACCTGCGACCAACGGATTAAAAGTCCGCTGCTCTACCAGCTGAGCTAACGACCCGAAAGAGGCAACATTATAGCCGCCTGTTCTTATTTGCGCTAGGGGAAGATGAAATTTTCTCCGTGGTCAGGACAACGCCGCCGTCACCTTCAACACTTCCTCGGCCGTGGTCACGCCCTCGACCACCTTCATCGCACCGGCGATCCGCAGCGGCTTCATGCCGTCGGCCACGCTTTGCCGGCGCAGCGCCTGCACGTCGGTCACATCCGTGATCAAGCTTGAAAAACCCTCCGTAACGGTCAGCAATTCGTAGATGCCAGTGCGGCCGCGGTACCCCGTCTGGCGGCATTCCGGACATCCGACAGGCCGATAGACCACCGTTGGCTTGGGAATGTTCCACGCGCCGCCGATACTTTCCCAGACTTCGTCGTTGAGGGTACCATCGTCGGCCTTGCAATCCGCGCACAGCGTGCGCACGAGGCGCTGGGCCATGATGCCGATCACCGTGGCTTCGAGCAGGTAATACGGCACGCCTAGTTCCAGCAGGCGCATCACGGCCGACGGCGCATCGTTGGTGTGCAGCGTCGACAGCACCAGGTGGCCGGTCAGCGCAGCCTGGATCGCCATCTCGGCGGTCGCCAGGTCGCGGATCTCGCCCACCATGATGATGTCCGGATCCTGCCGCATCAGCGCCTTGACGCCGTCGGCAAAGGACAGGTCGATGCCGGGCTGCACCTGCATCTGGTTGAACGATGGTTCCACCATCTCGATCGGGTCTTCGACCGTGCACACGTTGACTTCGCTCGTGGCGAGCGCCTTGAGTGTGGTGTAGAGCGTGGTCGTCTTGCCGGAACCGGTGGGGCCGGTAACGAGGATGATGCCGTGCGGCCGATTCGTCAGCGCGTCCCAGCGGCTGGCGTCGTCCGGCGGGAAGCCAAGTTCCGGCAAGGTCTTGACCACCACCTCCGGATCGAAAATACGCATCACCAGCTTTTCGCCGAACGCGGTCGGCATCGTCGACAGGCGCAGCTCTACCTCCTGCCCGCCGTTAGTGCGCGTCTTGATGCGGCCGTCCTGCGGGCGGCGCTTTTCGATCACGTCCATCCGGCCCAGCAGTTTGATGCGCGCGGTCATCGCAATCATCACCGAGGCTGGCACCTGGTAGACCTGGTGCAGCACGCCGTCGATGCGGAAGCGGATCACCGCGAACTCGCGCTTGGGCTCGAGGTGGATGTCCGACGCGCGCTGCTCGAACGCGTAGCCCCACAGCCAGTCGACGATGTTGACGATGTGCTGGTCGTTGGCGTCGAACTGCTTGTCCGATTTGCCCAGTTCGACCAGTTGCTCGAAGTTGTTGCGCAGCGAAACGTCGGGGCCGGTTGCCTTGTTGGCGTCGCGAATCGACTTGGCGAGGCTGAAGAATTGCGCGATGTACTGTGCAATGTCGAGCGGATTGGCAAGCACCAGCTCGACCTTGCGGCGCGATACCTTCGCGATTTCACCCACCCATTCGTTGGCGAACGGATCCGCCGTGGCGACGACGAGCGTGGCCGGCGTCAGCTCGACCGGCAAGATGTTGAAGCGCGCCGCGTAGCTGGCCGACATCACATCGGCGACCCTGGTGAAGTCGATTTTGAGCGGGTCGATGCGAATGAAGGGCAGGCCGACCTTCGCTGCGCACCATTCGGTCAGCACGTCGAGCGTCAGCAGCCGGTGCGGCGGCAGGGCGGAGACGATCTTGCACTGGGCCACGGCAGTCAGCGGATGCATCGAGCCGACGGCGTTTTTGAGAATGCCCTGCGCCTGCGCGAAGTTGGCCTTGACGTTGGCTTTTTCGACAATGCCGTCGGCCAGCAGCCAGGAGAAGATTGCCTGCAGGTCGAGGGTTTTCAGGCGGGTTGGCTTAGCTTGCGCTGCTTGCGTCACGTCACGGCTCAACATTTCCTCCATCAGGTTAGCCTTCGTTCCCGCGCAGGCGGGAACCCATGCCGAGGCGATAAGCACGCGACGCATGGAATCCGCTTACGCGTGAACGACGATGCAAGCGCGAACTGGCTGCGCGCGCGCCGTGGGTAGTCACTGCGCCGCTTCGATGCCCTTGACCCACGACTTTGCCGGCAACTTGGTCGCCGCGACAATCTGGGCCGCGCGTGCCTTCAGTGCCTCCATATCAAGTTTCACCCGTTCCTTGAAGCACAGTGCGACCACGTTCCCGTCGTGCACTTCCGGCAGGCAGATCACTTGGCCGAACGCGAACTTCATTGCCTTGATGTTCTTGCCGAAGCTCGGGTGGTCGCCGAACAGGTTGACCGTCATCATCCCGTGCGGCGCCAGGCAGTCATTGCAGGCAACGTAGAACTCGGCCGTGTCGAGCACCGGGCCGCGCGCCGTGGCGTCGTACAGGTCGCACTGCAACACGTCGAACGCGCCATGGTTGGCCGGGTCGTTGACGAAGTCGAGCGCGTCCATCTCGATCACATTCAGGCGCTCGTCGTTCGGCGGCAGCTTGAACATCGAGGCGCAAATAGCGATGACGGACGGGTTCAGTTCGACCGCGGTCACGGCCGCCTGCGGGAACTGGCGGTAGCAGAACTTGGTCAGTGTCGCCGCGCCAAGGCCCAGTTGCGCGATCGCGCGCGGCTGGTCGATGAACAGCATCCAGGCCATCATCTGCTGTGCGTATTCGAGTTCGGGCCAGTCCGGCTTGCGGATACGCATCGCGCCTTGCACCCACTCGGTGCCGAAGTGCAGGTAGCGCACACCGTCCTGTTCCGATAGCGTCACGGGCGCGTACTTTGGCTTGCGGGCGGGACGGCGCGAGGATTCGGCTTGTTCGATGGATTTGCGTTTGATGAGCATAGGGCGGCCTGTTGAATCGCCCTATTATCGGGGGAGGGGTTCCCGTAGCGCAAGCACAAACGGGCGGCCGCCGATGCGGGGCCGGCCCAGGGAACAGGCGTTCCCGGTGCCGGCTGATAAAGGATTAGTAACGCTCTGGTTGAACCGACACGTGCAGGCGGATACGCTCGCCCGGGTCGCGGCTCATCAGCTCGGTGTAGCTGTGGCCACGGTATTCATAGGTGACCTCGTAGCCGGCGTTGCGCGACTCGACTGAATCGACGGTGCGGCATTGGCGCACGGCTTGTTCCTGCACGCCCGGGGCGTAGTTGCGGCCGTCGTTTTCGACGCGGTCGCCGACCACGGCGCCCGCGATCGCACCGGCTGCTGCCGCGGCGACCTTGCCGTTACCGCCACCGACCTGGCTGCCCAGCAGGGCGCCGGCGATGCCGCCAACTACCGAGCCACCCGAGCCGCGCTGCTGCTGGACCGGCACCTGGACGTATTCGGTGCGGCATTCCTGGCGCGGGGTGCGAACCTGCTCGATACGTGGCTGCACGCGCACCACGCGGCCGAAGTCTTCGAAATCGCCTGCCTGCGCGAGCGGCAGGGCGCACAGGCCCAGGGCGGAAATCATCAATTTGGCTTGCAGTTTCATTTGTTACCTCGTCAGTGGTGGTGCTTGGTATGTGGTTGTGGTCTCTTTTTACTGCCACGCTTGTATCTTAATGCGGGCGTACGGCCGTAAACGATCCTCGTGGCAACAAATTGTAACAGGACGCTACCGACCGCGGTACCACTCTTCAGAGTGAAAAACGGTCGAAAAAGGGCCCGAAGCAGGGTAAAAAGTATGGTTTTCCTTACAAATCTTAGACTTCAGATCACATACGGGTTGATTCAGTTACCACAAAACGTTACCCTTACACACTAAATGGTTTATTGGCGCGTGGAAACGATATCGGGGGAACAGCGAGGCTGCCGAGGCTTTGCGGGGTGAGGGCGCCGAGGCGATTCGAGCGCCACACAGATACCAGGTCGACTTGAGGGAAAAATGAGTTTGTTGATGACAGTGCCGCCCAATCTTGTGCAGTCCATCCGCGCTTTCCGTGTCACGGACCTGCAGCAGGAAGCGGCTCGCCTGGGGCAGCACTTTCTCTACGCGCACTGTGCCAACACGCTGACCAAGCAGCAAGTCTGCGCCCGGATCGGCGAGAACTTCTATTTCCCCAAGCCCTGCAGCAAGAACTTCGAGGCGCTGCGGGTCTGCCTGACCGATACGATTGCCAAAGCCGGGCCGCAGCCGGGCTTTATCGTTGTCATCGAACAGCTGCCGAACACCCAAAAATTCGACCGCGAGGCGCGCGAAACGCTGCTCGACGTATTCCGTGACGCGGCCGAATTCTGGGCTGAAAAGAAAGTGCCGTTCCGGGTTTTCTATTCGTTCCAGTAAATTCAGTAGCGTGCGCACTGGTGCGCACGCAGTGAACGGCGCAATCCCCAGTTAGCGTTGCCCCTGCGGCAAACTGCGCGTGCGCACAAGTACGCACCCTGCGGACGCCCGTCGCGCCTTCCCTTTCCTTCCGGCGCCACCTTGGCTCAGGGTACAATGCGCGCTATGAAAAACATTGTGGTCCTCATTTCTGGTCGCGGCAGCAACATGGAAGCCATCGTGCGCGCTGCTGAAGCTGAGAAATGGCCGGCTCGCATTGCAGCAGTGATCAGCAACAAGCCTGATGCCGCAGGACTGGCGTTCGCGCAGGCCTGCGGCATCCCGACCGCGGTCGTGCCAAGCAAGCAGTACCCGACGCGCGCCGGGTTCGACGCCGCGCTGCAGCAGGTGATCGACGGTTTTTCGCCCGACCTCGTGGTGCTGGCAGGCTTCATGCGCATCCTCACCGCGCCGTTCGTCGAGCACTACGCGGGACGCATGCTCAACATCCATCCGTCGCTGCTGCCGCTGTTCCCCGGCCTCAAGACCCACCAGCAGGCGCTCGACGCGCGTGCGCTCGAGCATGGCGCGACCGTGCATTTCGTGACCGCCGAGCTGGATCACGGCCCGGCTGTCGCCCACGCGCGCGTCGACGTGCTGCCGGGCGACACGGCCGAGAGCCTGGCCGCGCGCGTGCTGGTCGAGGAGCACAAGCTGTATCCGCGCGCGGTGCGGGCGTTCGTCGAAGACAGGCTCAGCATAGAAAACGGCGAGGTGCGCGTCCGCGAGGACCTGCCTGCCGACACAACAAGTATTTAAACAAGGAATTTCATGAGATTGCCACCAGCGATCCTCGGCAATACTGAAGAGGTATTGCGCGAGGTCTTGCGCTTTAGCGCGCCCGCCGACGTCACCCTGTCGCGCTACTTCAAGGACCACCCGCGCCTGGGCGGCCGCGAACGCGGCGCCGTCGCCGAAGCGGTCTACGCGGTGCTGCGCAACCGCTCGTTCTTCACCGACTTTGCCGGTTCCGGCAAGGCTGCCACGATGCGCCGCCTGACCCTGCTCGGCATGGCCGAAGCGGTCGGCGTCGATGCGCTCGGCGGGTTGACGGATGAGGAAAACGAATTCCTCGCCCGCATCAACCAAATCGACCGCAAGCTGTTGCCGCCCAAGATGCGCGCGAACCTGCCGGAGTGGCTGTACGACAAATTCGTCGCCCAGTATGGCGAAGAGGAAACGCAGGAACTGGCAGCCGTGCTGAACACGCCGGCGCCGCTCGACCTGCGCGTGAACTCGATGAAGGCCAACCGCGACGACGTGATCAAGCAACTGGCCGAGGCCCCGATTGCCGCCGAGCCGACGCCGTATTCGCCGCTCGGCTTGCGCGTGTTGAAAAAGCCGGCGCTGCAGAACCTGCCGCTGTTCAAGGAAGGCGCGATCGAAGTGCAGGACGAGGGCAGCCAGGTGCTGGCCCAGCTGGTCGGCGCGCGCCGCGGCGAAATGGTGGTCGACTTCTGCGCCGGCGCCGGCGGCAAGACCCTGGCGCTGGGCGCGGTGATGCGCAACACCGGCCGCCTGTACGCGTTCGACGTGTCCGAGAAGCGTCTTTCGAAGCTCAAGCCGCGCCTGGCGCGCAGCGGCCTGTCGAACGTGCATCCGGTGCTGATCGCGCACGAACGCGACGCCAAGATCAAGCGCCTGGCTGGCAAGATCGACCGGGTGCTGGTCGACGCGCCTTGCTCGGGCCTGGGGACCCTGCGCCGCAATCCGGACGTGAAGTGGCGCCAACCACCGGAAGCGATTGCCGAGATGCAGGAAAAGCAGGCGTCGATCCTGGACGGCGCCGCCCGCCTGCTGAAGGGCGGCGGCCGCCTGGTCTACGCGACCTGCAGTCTGCTCAATGAAGAAAACGATGTGATCGTCGAGCAGTTCCTGGCGAGCCATCCGGACTTCGAGTTGGTGCCGATGAACAAGGTGCTGGCCGAGCAGAGGATTCCGCTCGAGATGGGCCAGTACCTCAAGATGCTGCCGCACAAGCACCAGACCGACGGTTTCTTTGCCGCCGTGCTCGAGCGCAAGCCGATGAGCGCCAAGGCGCCGAAGGCCGACGCCGACGCCGAAGCTGGCGAGTAAGCCGGCCATGCCGCTGTCGAGCATGCTGGCCGACCTGATCGGCGACCTCGGGAACCCGGACGTCCTGTGGCAGGCTATCGCGGTCGTGCTGTGCGCTGGCCTCGGCTGGCTGCTGGCACGCCTGGTCCGCAGCGCCTGGCTGCACGGGCGCGACGGCGCAACCGGCATGCTGCGCATCGGCGTCGAGAGTTTCGCGCGGGTGCTGGCGCCGTTGCTGGTAGTCGGCCTGTTGGTCGGTGCCAAGTACATCTTTGCCGGCAACCACCTGCACATCAACGTGCTGCGGGTGGCGATTCCGGTGGCGTCGTCGCTGGCGGTGATCCGGCTCGCGTTCTACCTGTTGCGGCGCGTGTTCGCGCGGCACGGGCCGCTTGGCGCGGCGCTCCAGACCTTCGAGAAAATTTTCGCGCTGGTGGTGTGGCTGGCCGTTGCGCTGTACCTGACCGGCGCGTGGCCCGACATCCTTCGCTATCTCGACCATACCTATGTGCCGCTCGGCCGTCACAAGGTGCAAGTTTCCGATGTGCTGCAGGCCGCCGTGTCGGTGGTCGTGCTGCTGATGCTGGCGCTGTGGGCCGGCGCGGCGCTGGAAGAGCGGCTGATGGGTGTCGGCGCAATCCATACCTCGCTGCGGGTGGTGCTTGCGCGCATGAGCCGCGCGGTGCTGATCCTGGTGGCGGTGCTGCTCAGCCTCAATCTCGTCGGCCTCGACCTCACCGTGCTGTCGGTCTTCGGCGGCGCGCTCGGCGTCGGCCTCGGCCTCGGTATGCAGCGCATCGCCAGCAACTACGTGTCCGGTTTCGTGATCCTGCTCGAACGCAGCCTGTCGATTGGAGACATGATCTCGGTCGACAAGTATTCGGGCAAGGTCGCGCATATCAACACGCGCTATACGGTCTTGCAAGGGCTCGACGGTGTGGAGACGGTGCTGCCGAACGAAATGCTCATTTCAGGTCCGGTACAGAACCAGTCCCTGACCAACCGCAAGGTGCGCGCGTTCACGCGACTCACGGTGGCATACGGCAGCGACCTTTCGGTCATCATTCCAATGCTGGAAGCGCAAGCGCGCGCGACCCCGCGCGTGCTGGCCGAGCCGGGGCCCGGCGTGGGCATCAATCGTTTCGGCCCGGATGGTTTCGAAGTCGAACTTGGTTTCTGGATCGGCGACCCCGAGAACGGGCAGGGCGGCGTCGTGTCCGACGTGAACAAGAAAATCTACGAACTGGTGCGCGCTGGCGAGATCAAGCTCGGTGTTCCCGCCCTTGATACCCGGCTGCTCGATGCACATATAGCATCGGTGGTAGCACGAATCGCACAAACCGAGGCCGATTCGTCGACTTAAGTCGTGCCGCAGGGCAGTGGATACGCGTAAAATGTGAGTTGTACTTGATTGCGACCGTTTCACAGAAAAGGCGGCGTGCACACAAGCAATTCCACTTGGAGCAGTAATGAATTTGTTTAGCAACACCTTTTACGCGGTGCTCGAATTCCTGAACGGGGGCCTGGTTGGCCTGTCCGCTTGGGAAGTTGTGTTGTACACGCTGGTGGTCACCCACATCACCATCGCCAGCGTCACGATCTACCTGCACCGCCACCAGGCCCACCGCGCGCTCGAACTGCACGCGATCCCGAGCCACTTCTTCCGCTTCTGGCTGTGGCTGACCACTGGCCAGGTCACGAAGGAGTGGGCGGCAATCCACCGCAAGCACCACGCCAAGTGCGATACCGAGGAAGATCCGCACAGCCCGCAAACCCGCGGCATCAAGAAAGTGCTGCTGGAAGGCGCCGAGCTGTATCGCGCCGAAAGCAAGAACCTCGAGACGCTGGAAAAATACGGCCACGGCACGCCCGACGACTGGATCGAACGCCACGTCTACACCCCGTACAGCTGGGTCGGCGTGTCGGCGCTGCTGGTGATTAACATCGCCCTGTTCGGCGTCATTGGCGCGACCATCTGGGCCGTGCAGATGGTGTGGATCCCGATTACCGCCGCCGGCATCATCAACGGCCTCGGTCACTGGTGGGGCTACCGCAACTACGATTGCAACGATGCGGCGACCAACATCTTCCCGTTCGGTATCCTGATTGGCGGCGAAGAGCTGCACAACAACCACCACACCTACGCGACCTCGGCCAAGCTGTCGAGCAAGTGGTACGAAATCGACATGGGCTGGGCCTATATCCGCGCGCTGGAAATGCTGGGCCTGGCGAAGGTGAAGAAGGTGGCGCCGAAGCCGAAGCTGGCCAAGGACAAGCTGGAAGCCGACTTCGACACGCTGCAGTCGGTGATTGCCAACCGCTACGACGTGATGGCGAAATACGCCAAGTCGGTCAAGCGCGCGTTCCACGAGGAACTCGAGCACCTGAAGCACAAGGCCGAACTGGAAACCGGCTTCCTGAAGAGTGCGCGCAAGCTGCTGCAGCGCGAGCCGGCCAAGCTGGAATCGTCGCAGAAGCAGCAGCTGGTCGAGTTGTTCCAGCATAGCAAGGCGCTGGAGACGATGCACCACATGCGCGTGGAACTGGCGGCGATCTGGGAGCGCTCGCACTCGACCCGCGACCAGTTGCTGCAACAGTTGCAGGACTGGTGCGCGCGCGCCGAAGCGTCGGGCATCAAGTCGCTGCAGGAATTTTCGCTCCGCCTGCGCAGCTACGCGTAAGCTTCTCGCTTTCAATAAAAAACGGCTCCTGCGGGAGCCGTTTTTTATTACTGGACACCGGCGGCCAAAGGTAGGGTGGGCGGCTGGTCCGCCCACGCGTTCAAACCCAGCCTGCTCCGGTCCGAAAATTCTATCGCCTGGCTTTTCAGCGGCAAACCTTCGACCTCGGCCAGCCGCACGCGATCAGGCTGCCAACTTGTGGGTTGATCAAGTAGTCCAGGTGCGCGGCGAACGGGTCTTCGAGCAGGCCGAGCCAGGTTCTCGCGTTCGACACCAGCACATCCGCGATCGCGACATCGGGCGCCTGGTAGCGCGTGGGCAGCAGGCGATACGACAGCAGGTCGTTGGGATCGGTGAACGCGACCACGGCCAGCCTGGCGAAGGTTTCCGCCCTCGGCCCGGCTTGCTGCCGGCGTAGCGCCAGGAAGCGTTGCAAGGCATCCTGCGACCCGTCGCGAGCGGCCTGGGCCGCCGCGGCCTGTTGTTCAGCGAGGTCCAGCATCGGCAGCTGGTTGCCCGCCATGAACACCAGCGCGAGCCTGCGCGAAGCGCGCTGGCCGAGGTCGCGCACATGGCTGGGCGCTTCCGGCTGCAGCATCGCGGCGAGCGCGTCGAACAGGATTTTGCTGCCCAGGCTCTCGGCGACGACGACCAGCGGGGCTGCGCCACCCTTGGCTTCCGAGTCCTCCAGCAGTCGGGTCAGCGTGTCGACCATCTTCTGCTGCAGCGCTGCATGGCTGACGCCCTCGTAAATCATCGCGTCGGCGAGGCAATCATTGAGCAGCTGGTCCTTGATCTTGCCGTTGAAGTAAGCGCGCTTGGGCTTGCATTCGCCGGCTGCGGTGCAATCCGTCGGCGAGCCCGTGTTGTCGTAGTCGAGCTGGTGTTTCAGCCCGGCGGTCAGGGGTGACCAGATCAGGGCATGGAAGCGGGCGATGCCGCCGGCCAGCGGGGCAGTGCGCTCGATCACCTCGATCCGGGCGCCGGCCGCGGCGGCTGGCGCGGCAGGCTGGCCACCGGCATTCGCGTCGACCGCGCTCGAGATTGTCTTGATTGCGCCGTCCGCCCAGGCCGGGGTATGGGTGCACATGCCGTGTACCAGCACGATGTCGACGGCGCGCGCGCTATTTTGCGCGATCACGCTCGCGATCCCGGGGAACGGGGAACTGTCGTGCACGACGACCGGGGGACTGTAGGGGGTGGAGCAGGCGGCCAGCGAACCGGACAAGGCGACGGTAAGCAGTCTGATGTGCCACATGGCGATCCTCCCGTTGTTTTTTTCGACACTCCTTTTCCAATATAGGCGTTCCCAACAGTAGGGCCCGGCAAAATCAGTGGAGGTTGATACTCGTCAACAGGACGGGCGCCCGCGACAAAAACAAAAGAGCCGCGCACTTGTCGTGGGCGGCTCTTTTGGAGGTGCGGGAAACCAGATTACTTGATCTTGGTTTCTTTGTACGCTACGTGCTTGCGGGCTTTCGGGTCGAACTTGATGATTTCCATCTTGCCCGGCATGGTGCGCTTGTTCTTCGTGGTGGTGTAGAAGTGACCCGTGCCTGCGGTCGATTCCAGCTTGATTTTGTCGCGGCCAGTTTTTGCCATGATAGCTCCCTAATTAAACTTTTTCGCCGCGGGCGCGCATATCGGCCAGCACAGCGTCGATACCGATCTTGTCGATCACGCGCAGACCGGCGTTCGACAAACGCAGGGAGACCCAGCGGTTTTCGGATTCAACGAAGATGCGACGGTTCTGCAGGTTCGGCAGGAAACGACGTTTCGTTTTGTTGTTGGCGTGGGAGACGTTGTTGCCAACCATCGGTCCCTTCCCAGTAACTTGGCAGACACGTGCCATAGCGCACTCCTTAGTAATATTCCACAATTGGAAAAACGAGAGTATAGCGTGAAAACCATCAGCTAATCAATGACTTGTGAAAAACAAGTGTGTCATGACGAGTCACATAAATTTAACATTTGCCGGGACCGCTGCGCGGAGGGGCCAGGCGCCGGTTTGCCCGGGTGGGGTCTGACCCCGGTTTCCATTGTTAGCGGAACAAAAAGTTGCGAAAAAAACGTGCTCTGACCCCGGTTTTGCTCTGACCCCGGTTTTCGGGCAATTGTTCTCCGCGCGGGTTTCAAAGCTGGCCGTTCTCTGCGAAGGAATGGACCTGTGATCCCGCTACAACAAAGTGGTCGAGCACGCGCACGTCGACCAGGGCCAGGGCCTGCACCAGCGCAGTCGTCAGCCGCAGGTCGGCGTCGCTGGGCTCCGATACACCGGACGGGTGGTTGTGCGCCAGCATGACGCCGGCGGCGTTGCGGCGCAGCGCCGCTTTTACCACTTCACGTGGGTAAACGCTGGTGTGGGTCAGGGTGCCAGTGAACATTTCCTGCGAGTCGATCAGGCGGTTTTTGACGTCAAGGAACAACACGATGAAGGACTCATGCGGCTGGCAGCCGAACTTGCTGCGCAGGTAAGTCTTCACTGCGTCGGGCGAACACAGCGACTCGCGTGCGAGGTGTTCCGCCCCGGCCCGGCGCGCCAGTTCCAGCACCGCCTGCAGCTGGGCATACTTGGCCAGGCCCAGTCCGTTCACCTCGGAGAAGTCGCCCAGGCTCGAATGGAACATGCGCTGCAGCGAGCCAAAATGGTCCAGCATGTCCTGGGCCAGCTCGACCGCGCTCTTGCCGCGCACGCCCACCCGCAGGAAGATCGCCAGCAGTTCGGCATTCGACAGCGCCGGCGCGCCTGCCCGTACCAGCCGCTCGCGCGGACGGTCATGCTCGGGCCAGTCCTTGATTCCCATCGCTTTCCCCAAAAAAGGCGGCCACGGCGGGCGGAAGGGGCGGGGGTGGCTTACAATACCGGTTTGCTTGCCAGAACAAAGAATATGTCCAACGCTTCTCCCGCCGTCGTCACCGAATCGGCTTACCTGACCCTGCATTATCGACTCGCTACCGCGGATGGTACTGATCTCGTCACTACCTTTGCCGGGAACCCGGCCACACTGATGCTGGGCCAGGGCCAGCTGGCGCCGTTCCTCGAAGCCAGGCTGATCGGCCTGCCTGAAGGCACGCACGAAACCTTCAAGCTGAGCGCGGCCGAGGCGTTCGGCGAACGCAATCCGGAGCTGATCCAGGCCGTGTCGAAGGCGACGCTGGACGAGAACTCGGTGCCGGGCGCCGACTACGCGGTCGGCGACCTGGTCGACTTCGCGGCGCCGAAGGGGGGCCGCTTCGCGGGCGTGCTGCGCGAAATGCGCGGCGACTCGGCGATCTTCGACTTCAACCACCCGCTGGCCGGCCAGGCCCTGCAATTTGAAGTGAAACTGATTTCGGTTCTGTAACCCCAGGAAGCCCTTCATGGAAAACGAAATTCTGTTAGCCCAGCCCCGCGGTTTTTGCGCCGGCGTCGACCGCGCGATCGAGATCGTCGAGCGCGCGCTCGAGCAGTTCGGCGCGCCGATTTACGTTCGCCACGAGATCGTGCACAACGCCTACGTCGTCGAAGACCTGCGCAACAAGGGCGCGGTCTTCATCGAGGAGCTGGACGACGTGCCGGCCGGAAATACGCTGGTGTTTTCGGCGCACGGCGTGTCGAAAGCGGTGCGCGAGGAAGCCGAGTCGCGCGGGCTGAAGATTTTCGATGCGACCTGCCCGCTGGTGACCAAGGTGCACGTCGAAGTGTCGAAGATGCGCAAGCAGGGCTGCGAAATCATCATGATCGGCCATGCCGGCCACCCGGAAGTCGAAGGTACGATGGGCCAGGCGGAAGAGGGCATGCACCTGGTCGAAACCGTGGCCGACGTCAACCGGCTGCAGGTCGCCAATCCCGGGCTGCTGGCCTATGTGTCGCAGACCACGCTGTCGGTGGACGACACGGCCGACATCATCGCCGCGCTCAAACGCCGCTTCCCGAGCATCACCGAGCCGAAGAAGGGCGACATCTGCTACGCGACCACCAACCGCCAGGAAGCCGTCAAGTTCATGGCGCCGCAGGTCGAGGTGGTGATCGTGGTGGGCAGCCCGAACAGCTCGAACTCGAACCGGCTGCGCGAAGTGGCAGAGAAGAAGGGCACGCCGGCATACATGGTGGACAACGCGACGAAGATCGATCCGCAATGGATCGTGGGCAAAAAGCGGATCGGCGTGACAGCTGGCGCGTCGGCGCCCGAGGTGCTGGTGCAGGCGGTGATCGACCGGCTCAAGGAACTGGGCGCGGCCAGCGTGCGGCCACTTGAAGGCGTGGAAGAGAATGTGACCTTCCCGCTGCCGAAGGGGCTGGATGTTAATAAGGCGCTGACGGCCTGATAAAGCAAAAACGACGTGCTGAGGTTTGCAGGGTGGGCACCTTGTGCCCACGCGAACGCCTCCACAGGGCCCGCTTGCGCGTGGGCACGGGGTGCCCACCCTGCGGCCTGCCACCCCTCGGCCGAGCCGGCGACAGCGCACCCGCGCGGGGCAATCCGCCAAACCGCCGCCCATCCACAGTGCACCTCCCGCCCCACCAGCGCGCACTTTCCGCTCAGAAAAACAATATTTGGCGATTTTGTTATTTTCCGATATTAGTTTTCCAAAAACCTCGTTATGATGGCGACGCTCGGAATTTTTGTCGTTTGGACTGTTGCCTTACGCAGCGGTGCGCGGTCGCGGTAAAACAAGTATTTGTGAACTACGTCAGGCCAGGAGCGGCACTTCGGGAAACCCCGGGGTGCCGTTTTTGTTAGTGATTCAAATAAAAGAGGCAGCAATCCATGGAGACTTTCGTCCAACAGATCCTCAACGGGCTGGTGCTGGGCAGTATGTACGCACTGGTCGCGCTCGGCTACACGATGGTGTACGGGGTGTTGAACCTGATTAACTTCGCCCACGGCGACGTGCTGATGATCGGCGCCATGGTCGGCCTCTCGATCCTGAAGGTGCTCGACACCTACGCGCCCGGGCTGTCCGGCTACCTGCAGCTGGCGATCGCCATCCTCGGCGCGATTCCCGCGGCCATGCTGGTCAACGTGATCATCGAGCGCGTCGCCTATCGCCGCTTGCGCAACGCGCCGCGCCTGGCGCCGCTGATCACGGCGATCGGCGTGTCGATCATTTTGCAGGCCCTGGTGATGGCGATGCCGTTCTGGGGCCGCAACCCGCTGCCGTTCCCGCAAGTGCTCTCGTCCGAGCCGATCATGATCGGCGGCGCGGTGATCTCGCAAACCCAGGTGCTGCTGCTGGTGCTCGCGGCGGTGGCGATGTTCGCCCTCGTGATGCTGGTCGAGCGGACCAAGATGGGCCGCGCGATGCGCGCGGTGGCCGAGAACCCGCGCGTGGCCGGCCTGATGGGCGTGGACTCGAACCGGGTGATCGTCGCGACCTTCGCGATCGGCGCCGCGCTGGCCGCCGTCGCCGGCGTGATGTGGGGCGCGAACTACGCGACCATCCAGTTCGCGATGGGCACCGTGCCGGGCATGAAGGCCTTCTGCGCGGCGGTACTGGGCGGCATCGGCAACATCTACGGCGCGATGATCGGCGGGATCGTCCTCGGCATCATCGAGAGCCTCGGCGCCGGCTATATCGGCGACCTGACCGGCGGTTTCCTCGGCAGCCACTACCAGGACATCTTCGCCTTCGTGGTGCTGATCCTCGTGCTGACCGTGCGCCCGTCCGGCATCATGGGCGAACGCGTGGCCGACCGCGCCTGACACCGAAAGGATAACGACCATGGCTCTCCTGACTTTCGACGTCCGGCACAAGCCGCGCCAGGCCTACGCCAGCATGGCGGTGGTGCTCGCGCTGCTGCTGGCGTTCCCGTTCTTCGCCGCCCAATTCGGTAATTCGTGGGTGCGCATCGTCGACATCGCGCTGCTGTACATCATGCTGGCGCTGGGCCTGAACATCGTGGTCGGCTTCGCCGGCCTGCTCGACCTGGGCTACATCGCTTTCTTCGCGGTCGGCGCCTATCTCGCCGGCCTGTTCGCGTCGCCGCAATTCGCCGCGCTGCTCGAGTCGATCGTCAACAACTACCCGGCGCTCGGCGAAGGCCTGGTCCGGCTGCTGGGCGAGGACATCCGCCAGAACGGCATCCATTTGTCGGTGTGGTTCATCGTGCCGCTGGCGGCGCTGGTGGCGGCGATGTTCGGCGCGCTGCTCGGCGCGCCCACGCTCAAGCTGCGCGGCGACTACCTGGCGATCGTGACGCTCGGTTTCGGCGAGATCATCCGGATCTTCATGAACAACCTGAACGATCCGATCAACTTCACCAACGGCCCGCAGGGCATCAACATGATCGACCCGATCCGGATCTTCGGCACTTCGCTGGCCGGTGAAGCGGGATCGAAGGCGACGGTGTACATCGGAGGCGTCGGCATGCCGTCGGTGAACGCCTACTACTTCCTGTTCCTGGTCCTGTGCATCGCCGTCGTGTTCGTGACCAGCCGCCTGCAGCATTCGCGCCTGGGCCGCGCCTGGGTCGCGATCCGCGAGGACGAGATCGCGGCCAAGGCGATGGGTATCAATACCCGTAACGTCAAGCTGCTCGCGTTCGCGATGGGCGCCTCGTTCGGCGGCATCGCCGGCGCGATGTTCGCGTCCCTGCAGGGCTTCGTGTCGCCCGAGTCGTTCTCGCTGAGCGAGTCGATCTCGGTGCTGGCGATGGTGGTCCTGGGCGGCATCGGCCACATTCCGGGCGTGATCCTGGGCGGCGTGCTGCTCGCCGCGCTGCCGGAAGTGCTGCGCCATGTGGTCGAACCGGCCCAGCAGGCGATGTTCGGCAAGGTCCTGATCGAGGCCGAAGTGCTGCGCCTGCTGCTGTACGGCCTGGCGCTGGTGCTGATCATGCTGAACCGTCCGGCCGGCCTGTGGCCATCGCCGAACAAGGAGGACCGGCCCGTCGCGGCCACCGCCAAAGAGGACGAAACCGAAACGGAGACCACGCCGGCCTGATCGCCGCGCGGGAGACAGACACCATGAGCGAACAGATCCTTCTCAATATCTCCGGCGTGAACAAGCGCTTCGGCGGCCTGCAGGCGCTGACCGATGTCGGCATCAAGATCATGAAAGGCCAGATCTACGGCCTGATCGGCCCCAACGGCGCCGGCAAGACCACCTTTTTCAACGTGATCACGGGCCTGTACCAGCCCGACAGCGGCAGCTTCGAGCTGGCCGGCAAGCCGTATTCGCCGTCGGCCCCGCACGAAGTGGCCAGGGCCGGCATCGCGCGCACCTTCCAGAACATCCGCCTGTTCGGCGAAATGACCGCGCTCGAAAACGTGATGGTCGGGCGCCACGTGCGCACCCGCCAGGGCGTGTTCGGCGCGATCTTCCGCCACAAGGCGGCGCGCGACGAGGAGGCCGCGATCCGCTTGCGCGCGCAGGAGCTGCTCGATTTTGTCGGCATCGGCCAATTCGCCAACCGCACCTCCAGGTACCTGTCGTACGGCGACCAGCGCCGGCTCGAGATCGCGCGCGCGCTCGCGACCGATCCGCAGCTGCTGGCGCTGGACGAACCGGCGGCCGGCATGAACGCGACCGAAAAGCTGGCGCTGCGCGAGCTGCTGGTGAAGATCAAGAACGAAGGCAGGACCGTGCTGCTGATCGAGCACGACGTCAAGCTGATGATGGGACTGTGCGACCGCATCACGGTGCTGGAGTACGGCAAACCGATCGCCGAAGGGCTGCCGGCCGAGATCCAGAAGAACAAGGCCGTGATCGAAGCCTACCTGGGAGGGGCTCACCAATGAGCGAAAACATTCTGAAAGTCGCCGGCCTGAAGGTCGCCTACGGCGGCATCAAGGCGGTCAAGGGCGTCGACCTCGAGGTGAACAAGGGCGAGCTGGTGACGCTGATCGGCGCCAATGGCGCCGGCAAGACCACCACGCTCAAAGCCATCACCGGCACGCTCCCGCCCTGCAAAGTCGAGGGCGCGATCTCGTACATGGGGCGGCCGCTGCGCGGCACCGAGTCGTTCAGGATGGTCGAGCAAAAGCTGGCGATGGTGCCGGAAGGGCGCGGCGTGTTCACGCGCATGACGATTCACGAAAACCTGCTGATGGGCGCCTACACGCGCAATGACCAGGCGGGCATCGAGGCCGACATCGAGAAGTGGTACGGCGTCTTCCCGCGCCTGAGGGAGCGCTCAGGCCAGCTGGCCGGCACGCTGTCGGGCGGCGAGCAGCAGATGCTGGCGATGGCGCGCGCGCTGATGTGCCACCCGACCCTGCTGCTGCTGGACGAGCCGTCGATGGGCCTGTCCCCGATCATGGTCGAGAAGATTTTCGAAGTGATCCGCGACGTGTCGAAGCAGGGCATCACGATCCTGCTGGTCGAGCAGAACGCCAAGCTGGCGCTGCAGGCAGCGCATCGCGGCTACGTGATGGAGTCGGGTGCGGTCACGATGACCGGCAACGCCGACGACATGCTGCACGACCCGCGCGTGCAGGCGGCCTACCTGGGGGAATAACAGCGAGCCCGCCCTCGCGTGGGCGCGGCCGGCGAGCACACAAAAAAACGGGGCCAGAACCGGCATGCGGTTCTGGCCCCGTTTGTATTTCCTGGGTCGCTTACGCGGCAGCAGCGGCAGCAGCCGGCGTCACGCGCCGTGCCGCCTGGGCGAACTGGGAAACAGCGGAGTTCATGTTCGATTCCATTGCTTCGGCAGCCTGCTTGGTGGTCTTGCTGAACTGCTCGTAACCAGCATTGGCGTTGCTGATCACGGTCTTGACCGCGGCAACGAAGGTCTCGGAGCCGGCCGGTGCATTCTTGCTCACTTCGTCCACCAGCGAGATCACCTTGCGGTTGGTCTCGACGATCTGGTTTTCGGCGACCTTGGTGAACTCGGCGCCGGTGCCGGTGGCGATCGATGCCAGTTGGCGACCATACGACAGGGCCTTCTCGGCGGTCGGCTGGGCCTGGGCCGCGGACAGCGAGAAGAATTCTTGCGCGTCCTTTGCGGTCAGCAGCTGGCGGGTCGCTGCCGCCGATTCTTCCAGCGTTGCCTTGGCGGCGTTGATGTTCAGGTCGACCAGCTTTTCGATGCCTTCGAAGGTTTTCGAGGTCAGCGACGACAGCAGGGCGAATTGCGATTCGAGGTTGGCTTTGGTAGCGTTCGAGAACTGCTCGGGGATTGCAAACATGTGGTTCTCCAATTAGGACGTTTAGTGGATAAATGTTGCGTGGATCGATACAAGCTTTTTGTTCCTGACTACTGACGGCGCGTTCAATTGTGCACCGCAACAGGGCAAAGTTTTACTTAATTTTCAAGGCGCGTCAAGCTTTTTTGGTGCGGCGCACCATAGCAGCCACAAGTATTTCTACCTTGCATCGGAAATAACGTTTTTTGCCACACTTATTGGTTTGCAGGAAACTTTTGTGCCGCTTGATTGGGTTGCGGAAACTGATTTGACCGGCCGTGCTAGACTCGCCATTTTGCTTTTTCGTTATCGGGAACATGGCTGACTCGTCCGTAACCGTTCGTCTACTACCGGCCTGGCTGGCCCCGATCCCGATCTTCTTCGTTGTCCTGTGGAGCACCGGCTTCATCGTCGCCAAGTTCGGCCTGCCGTATGCGCCACCGCTGACGTTCCTGCTGCTGCGCTGCCTGGGCGTGCTGGTGGTGCTGGTGCCGGTCGTGCTGTTCTGGAAGGCGCCATGGCCGCGCGGCAGCATCGGGCATATCGCCGTGGCCGGCTTGCTGCTGCAGGCCATGTACCTGGGCGGCGTCTGGTGCGCGATCAAGATCGGCATGCCGGCCGGACTGACCGCGCTGATCGTCGGCATGCAGCCGATCCTGACCGCCGTCGCGGCGCCGCTGATCGGCGAGCGCGTGCGCCCGCGTCAGTGGCTGGGCTTGCTGCTCGGGCTCGGCGGCGTGGCGCTGGTGGTGTATGCAAAGTTCTCGCTCGCCGGCCTGTCGCCGCAGGCGATCGCGCTGTGCGTGCTGGCGCTGCTGTCGATCACCGCCGGCGCCATGTACCAGAAACGCTTCTGCCCGCGCTTCGACCTGCGCACCGGCACCGTGATCCAGTTCGGCGCCACCGTCGCGGCGCTGCTGCCGTTCGCAGTGCTGTTCGAACAGTTCGACCTGTCGCTGTCGAAGGTAGAGTGGACTGCCAGCTTCGTCATTGCGCTGTTGTGGTCGGTGCTTGCGCTGTCGATCGGCGCGATTTTTCTGCTGTTTAAGCTGATCAGCCGCAACGACGCCACCCAGGTCACCAGCCTGCTGTACCTGACCCCGCCGACCACCGCGATCATGGCCTGGCTGATGTTCGGCGAGTCGCTGAGCCTGCTCGGGCTGGCCGGCATGGCGGTCGCGGTGGCGGGCGTCGCCTTTGTCGTCAAAAAATAGGAGAACCCATGATTTCAAGCCAGCAGCAGGAAGCGGTCGACGCCGCCATCACCTCGCGCCGCTCGATCCGCGCCTTCCTCGACAAGCCGGTCGAGCGCGAGGACATCGAAGCGATCCTCGCGGTGGCCGCGCGCGCGCCGTCGGGCACCAACATCCAGCCGTGGAAAGTCTATGTGCTGACCGGCGAGGCCCGGCGCGCGCTGTCGGATGCAATCCTGGAGGTCTACGCCGACCCGGCCCGGGCCAGCCAGCATACCGAGGAATACGCCTACTACCCGCGCGAGTGGGTGTCCCCCTTCATCGACCGCCGGCGCAAGGTCGGCTGGGACCTGTACACACTGCTGGGACTCACGCGCGACAACAAGGCCGGCATGGCCGCCCAGCATGCGCGCAACTACCGCTTTTTCGATGCGCCGGTCGGCTTCATCTTTACCATCGACCGCATCCTGGAACAGGGTTCCTGGCTCGACTACGGCATGTTCCTGCAAAACGTGATGGTAGCGGCCCGCGGCAGGGGACTCGACACCTGCCCGCAGGCGGCGTTCACCCAGTTCCACCGCATCATCGCCCGCCACTTGCAGCTACCGGACAACGAAACCGTGGTGTGCGGCATGTCGCTGGGATGGGCGGATCCTGACAAAATTGAAAACTCGCTGGTCACCGAGCGCGAACCCCTGTCCGCCTTCGTCCGCTTTGTGGGCTAGACCGTATACTATTGATACGGAACGGGTTTTTTGCTCAAGCGGTTTGTTGCGCGGCGGCAAATTACGCACGGAAATGTTAAATTCGCTTGCGCTCGATTCGTGTTTCGCTACACTGCACTCTGTACCTCATCAGTTCGCTTCGAAGGGTGTTTCAGATGTTTAAGCTTGTGTTGGCCACGGTCGTTTCCCTGCTGTTCGCGCTCGAACCGCTCTCTGCTTGCGCGGCTGTCGCTGGGGAAGGAGCCAGCGGCGGGCGCCCGGCGCGCCACGTGGTCAGGAAAGCGCGCGCCAAGCGCAAGGACCTGGCACAAGCGATTGCCGACGACAACCGCGAGCGCATGGTGCGCCGGATCGAGATGGTGCACGGCAGGCGCAAGGTGGTCTACCAGCGCCTCCGCCGCGCCGCGCCCGAGGTCGTCGCGCGCAGCGCCGGCGACCTGGCCGGCCTGCACCAGACCCGCGACCCGCTCGCGCTGCGCTCGAACGTGGCCTTCGTGCTCGACCAGAACAGCTCGGAAGTGCTGTTCGAAAAGAACGCCAGCGTCGCGCTGCCGATTGCCTCGATCACCAAGCTGATGACCGGCCTGGTTGTCGTGCAGGCCCGCCAGGACATGGACGAGCTGCTGACGATCGCCGAAGCCGATGTCGACCACCACAAGTTCACCAGCTCGCGCCTGCGCGTCGGTGCGCGCATGACCCGAGCCAACCTGCTGCATATCGCGCTGATGAGTTCGGAGAACCGCGCGGCGGCGGCGCTGGGACGCAACTATCCGGGCGGGACCAACGCGTTTGTCGACGCGATGAACGCCAAGGCGCGCGAACTGGGCATGAACGACACGCATTATGTCGATTCGAGCGGGCTATCGAGCGCAAACGTCTCCAGCGCGCGTGATCTCGCCAAGCTGGTCGGGGTGGCGCACCACGAAGCCTTGCTGCGCCAGTACACGACCGATCCGAATTACGTGGTCGAGGCCAACGGACGGCCGATGCGCTTCAACAATACGAATTACCTGGTGGCGCTGCCGGATTGGAACATCGGACTGCAGAAGACCGGGTTCATCAACGAAGCGGGGCGCTGCCTGGTGATGCAGGCCATGATCCAGGGGCGCGACGTGATCATGGTGTTCCTCGATTCGAAGGGCAAGATGTCGCGCACCGCCGATGCCGGCCGGATGCGGCGCTGGCTCGAGGCGCTGTCGCCGTCGAGCATCACGACCACCGCCGCGCCCGCCGCCTTGTCGGCGGTATCGGATACGCCGGCGCAGATGCAGTAAGTGGCTGTCGCGGTTCAACCCGGCCGCGCACGGCGATACCGAATCACAGCACGTCGTTCCCGCGAACGCGGGAACCCATACTGAAGCGCCGCAGCCAAAAGCGTGCCGAGTGAAAAGGAGGCCCGGCATGGGTTCCCGCGTTCGCGGGAACGACGGTACCTCAGGCCGCCGAAGCCGGTCGAAACCCCAGGGTCGCCGAAATCTGCGCCGCCGTCGACACCAGGTCCTCCAGCCAATCGTCCTGCAGCCGATCGGCCGGCGCCGAGATCGACAGACCGGCCACCAGCTTGCCGCTATCGTCGTGGATGCCGGCCGCCATGCAGCGCACGCCCAGTTCCAGCTCCTCGTTGTCGCGCGCATAGCCGCGCGCGCGCACCAGCGACAGCTCGCGTTCGAGCCGCGCCAGGTCGGTGATCGAATTCTTGTTGTGCCCGGCCAGGCCAGTGCGGGTCGCGTACGCGCGGATCGCCTTCGGCTCGTCGACCGACAGGAACAGCTTGCCGGTCGAGGTCAGGTGCAGCGGACCGCGCCCGCCGATCGCGCGCACCACCTGCATCCCCGAGCGCTCCGAAAACGCGCGGTCGATGTAGACGATTTCGTCGCCCTGGCGCACCGACAGGTTGATGGTCTGCTGCGTCTTCTTGTGCAGGCCGCGCATGAAGTCGAGCGCCGCCTCGCGCACCGACAACCGGCTCTTGACCACGTTGCCCAGTTCAAGCAGGCGCATGCCGAGGCGGTAGGTACCTGGCTCGACCCGGTCGACAAAGCGCGTAACCACCATGTCATTGAGGATCCGGTGCGCCGTCGACGGGTGCAGGCCGGACACCTTCGACAATTCCTTCAGGCTGACCGGATCGGGGTAGGTCGCCAGCGCATCGAGCAGCGCGACCATACGTTCAATCACCTGGATCGAGGTCTTGGCAGGTTCAAGGGTTTCGATTTTCATGATGTGGTTGGTGCGGTGCAGTAAATTCGCCCTCTTTATACCATAATGTGAAAAACATTGGCAAACGAATAGCCATGCGCGAAAAACGAGTTTCTCAACCGCTGAGGCGGGAAGGCATAATGGCAGTTCTGCATGCACATTTGGAAAGACCGATGGGACACCCGACAAGCGAATTCAAAGGCAAGCGCGGCTGGCAGCGCATCGTGACCGCCACCGTCAACACGACCGAGGGCGTCAAGTCCGCCTGGCAAAACGAGGCTGCGTTCCGGCAGGAGTCGCTGGCGCTGGTGATTGGCGTCGTGACTGCGTTGTCGTTGAAGATATCGGCTTTCGAGAAGCTGGTACTGATCGGCGTGCTGGTGCTGGTGCTGATCGTCGAACTGATCAACTCCGCCATCGAGGCGGTGGTCGACCGCATTTCGCTCGAGCGCCATCCGCTGTCCAAAAACGCCAAGGATTTCGGCAGCGCCGCGGTGGCGCTGGCGATCGGCCTGGCGGTGGCGGCGTGGGCGGTCGTGCTGTACAACCGTTTTTTCTGAACGGCGGCACCGGCCGCTGTTGGCATGCAGCACCCACTTGACCATTCACTTTTGGAGATGACGATGACATTACGGCTTGGCGATACCGCTCCCGACTTCGAGCAGGATTCCTCGATTGGAAAGATCAAGTTTCACGAGTGGGCGGGCGACTCGTGGGTGGTACTGTTTTCGCACCCGGCCGACTTCACGCCGGTGTGCACGACCGAACTGGGCCTGACCGCCAGGCTGAAGCCGGAATTCGACAAGCGCAACGTCAAGGCCATTGCGCTGTCGGTCGACCCGGCCGAATCGCACAAGCGCTGGATCAAGGACATCGAAGAAACCCAGAACACGGTGGTCGGCTTCCCGATCATTGCCGATGCGGACAAGAAGGTATCGGCGCTGTACGACATGATCCACCCGGAGCAGTCGGCCACGGCGACGGTGCGCTCGCTGTTCGTGATCGACCCGGCCAGGAAAGTGCGCCTGACGCTCACCTACCCGATGAGCACCGGCCGCAACTTCGACGAGGTACTGCGCGTGATCGACGCGCTGCAGCTGACCGACGGCTATACCGTAGCGACGCCGGGCAACTGGAAAGACGGCGACGACGTGATCATCCCACTGACCGTGCAGGACCCCGAAGTGCTGAAGCAAAAGTACCCCAAAGGCTACACCGCGGCGCGCCCCTACCTGCGCCTGACGCCGCAGCCGAACAAGTAATGGAAAACCGGGGTCTCATGACCCCGGTTCTGGCGACCAGCCTCTGCATAAGCAAATAAGGAAGCTGTCGTTGGCGCGACGGCTGGGGCGCTTTACCCTTGCGGTCAACGTAGGGGTAAAGCATGTCTGTCACATATGTATTCTCGGGTTTTGCAGTTGGGTTGCTAGTCGGTATGACCGGCGTCGGCGGGGGCTCGTTGATGACGCCGCTGCTGACCCTGCTGTTCGGCGTCTCGCCGTCGGTCGCCGTCGGCACCGACCTGGCCTTCGCGTCGCTGACCAAGACCGCCGGCACCATCACGCACCGTTCCAACGGCACCATCCAGTGGCATATCGTGCGCCGCCTGTGCCTCGGGGCGCTGCCGGCCGCGCTGCTGGCCGCGCTCGGGCTGCGCCATTTCGGCGCGCTCGACGAGCGGATCGGTGAAGTCATCCGCTATTCGATCGCCGCTTCGGTGCTGCTCACTGTCGTCGCGCTCGTGTTCAGGGGCAAGATGCTGGCGTGGATTCATGCCAGCCCAGGGCGCCAGCTGCAGGGCAGGGCGCTGGCGGCGGCCACCATCCTTTCCGGCGCCGTGCTGGGGACGCTGGTGACGGTGTCGTCGATCGGTGCCGGCGCCATCGGCGCAACCCTGCTGGTGATGCTGTATCCGCGCCTGACTCCCGCCGAGGTGGCCGGCACCGACATCGCCTACGCGGTCCCGCTCACCGCGATCGCCGCGTTTGCGCACTGGTGGCTGGGGTCGATCGACTGGTCGCTGCTGCTGACGCTGCTCGTCGGCTCGGTGCCGGGGATTACCCTTGGCGCCTGGGCGGCGCGCGCGGTGCCGGAACGGTTCCTGCGCGGGTTGCTGGCGACCACGCTGACGGGGATTGCGGCCAAGCTGATCTATTAAGGCTTCGGGTGCTTCGCCGCGGCGGCGCGCGCGCTCGAGAGCGCCCCCTACGCGAATCGGAACGCCGTTGCTAATAGCCTTATTGTCTATGCAAATAAGGAATGCTTCGTTTGCTTTATGTACTTCCAGTGCGATTATGAGGGTCTATTAGAAGAAATTGTAATAAGGCTCTCATGGCGTTGTTTGCAAATCCCCGCAGTGCACCGGGCCGGGTACTCCCCGGTTTCGGGCTGTCGCTCGGGTTCACGATTTTCTACCTGGCGCTGATCGTCCTGATCCCGCTGTCGGCTGTCTTCCTCAAAACCTTCACGATGACCTGGGCCGCGTTCTGGAGCGCCGTCACTTCCGATCGCGTGATGGCGTCGTACCGCCTGAGCTTCGGCGCAGCCGCCATCGCGGCGCTGCTTAACGTGGTCTTCGGCGGCATCGTGGCCTGGGTGCTGGTGCGCTATCGCTTCCCGGGCAAGCGATTCGTCGACGCGCTGGTCGACCTGCCGTTCGCGCTGCCGACCGCCGTCGCCGGCATCACGCTGACGGCGCTGTATTCGTCGAACGGCTGGATCGGCCAGTACCTCCAGCAGTTCGGCCTGAAGGTCGCGTTCACGCCGCTCGGCGTGGTGGTGGCGCTGACCTTCATCGGCTTGCCGTTCGTGGTGCGTACCGTGCAGCCGGTGCTGGAAGAATCCGAGCGCGAGCTGGAGGAGGCCGCCGCCAGCCTCGGCGCGTCGCCGCTGCAGACCTTCGTGCGCGTGGTGCTGCCGTCGATCGTGCCGGCGCTGCTGACCGGCTTCGCGCTGGCGTTCGCGCGCGCCACCGGCGAGTACGGCTCGGTCATTTTCATCGCCGGGAATATCCCGATGGTGTCCGAGATTACGCCGCTGTTCATCGTCACCAAGCTCGAACAGTACGACTACACCGGCGCCACCGCGATCGCAGTCGTGATGCTGGTCGCGTCATTCATCCTGCTGTTGGCGATCAACCTGCTGCAGGCGTGGACTCGCAAACGGGCGGGCAAGAAATGAGCGCGGTCCTCGACAAGCCGGCGGCCACAGCGCCGCGCCGCGCCGCCGCGCCGGCCAACAATGCGCTGGAGCCGAACTGGGTGCGCTACCTGCTGGTCGCAGTCGCGCTGGCATTCCTGACGCTGTTCCTGTTCGTGCCGCTGGTGGCGGTGTTCGCGCAGGCGCTCAAGAATGGCTGGCACACCTACGTCGACGCGGTGGTCGACCCCGACGCCATCTCTGCCATCAAGCTGACCCTGGTCGCGGCCGGCATCTCGGTGCCGCTCAACCTGGTGTTCGGCGTGGCTGCCGCCTGGGCCATCACCAAGTTCGAATTCCGCGGCAAGAGCATCCTGCTGACGCTGATCGACCTGCCGTTCTCGGTGTCGCCGGTGATCGCCGGCCTGATCTACGTGCTGCTGTTCGGCGCCCAGGGCTGGCTCGGTCCCTGGCTGGCCGAGCATGACATCAAGATCCTGTTCGCGGTGCCTGGCATCGTGCTGGCCACCGTGTTCATCACCTTCCCGTTCGTCGCGCGCGAACTGATCCCGCTGATGCAGCAGCAGGGCAGCGAAGAGGAGGAGGCGGCGCTGGTGCTGGGCGCATCGGGCTGGTCGACCTTCTTCAAGGTCACGCTCCCGAACATCAAGTGGGGCCTGCTGTACGGCGTCATCCTGTGCAATGCGCGCGCGATGGGCGAGTTCGGCGCGGTGTCGGTGGTGTCGGGCCATATCCGCGGCGAGACCAACACCATGCCGCTGCAGGTCGAGATCCTCTACAACGAATACAACTTCACCGCCGCGTTCGCGATCGCGTCGCTGCTGGCGCTGCTCGCGCTGGTGACGCTGGCGGTCAAGTCCTTTATCGAATGGCGCCTGCACCAGTCGCGCAAGGCAGACGCACGCACCACGGAGCAGGCAGCATGACCATCGAAGTCCAACACATCCGCAAACAGTTCGGCCAGTTCACCGCGCTCGACGACGTCTCGATCAAGTTCCCGGACGGCCAGCTGACCGCGCTGCTCGGGCCTTCCGGCTGCGGCAAGACGACGCTGCTGCGCATCATCGCCGGCCTCGAGTCGCCCGATGCGGGCGCCGTGCTGCTCGATGGCCTGGACGCGTCGACGCGCCACGTGCGCGAGCGCCAGGTCGGTTTCGTGTTCCAGCATTACGCGCTGTTCAAGCACATGACGGTGTTCGAGAACGTGGCGTTCGGCCTGCGCGTCAAGCCGCGCCGCGAGCGTCCGTCCGAGCAGCAGATCCGCGACCGCGTGCGCCAGCTGCTGGAGCTGGTGCAGCTCGACTGGATCGCCGACCGCTATCCGCCGCAGCTCTCGGGCGGCCAGCGGCAGCGGATCGCGCTGGCGCGCGCGCTGGCGGTGGAGCCGCGCGTGCTGCTGCTCGACGAGCCGTTCGGCGCGCTCGACGCCAAGGTGCGCAAGGAGTTGCGGCGCTGGCTGCGCCGCCTGCACGACGAGCTGCACGTGACCTCGATCTTCGTCACCCACGACCAGGAGGAAGCGCTGGAAGTCGCGGACCAGGTGGTCCTGATGAACAAGGGCCATATCGAGCAGATCGGCGCGCCGGGCGAGGTCTACAACCATCCGGCGTCGCCGTTCGTGTATGGCTTCCTCGGTAACGTCAACCTGTTCCACGGGCGCGTCAACGAAGGCGTGCTGGCCAGCGGCGACGCGCAGCTCGAAGTGCCGCAGCATGCCGAGGTGCGCGACAGCGAGGCGATCGGCTATGTGCGCCCGCACGACCTGGAGGTCGAGCGCTATGCGCCGGGGGCGGAGGGGATCGTGGTCAAGCTGCGCCGCGCGCACGCGATCGGGCCATTGGCGCAGCTCGACCTCGAGCGGACCGACAACGAGCAGCTGATCGAGGCGGTGATCCCGAACGAGCGCTTCGGCAGGCTGGCGCTGAAGGAAGGCGAGACGCTGGTGGTGCGGCCGCGGCGCATGCACGTGTACGTCGACGAAGGCGCCGGCATATGAACTTCCAGCAGCTGCGCTCGGTGCGCGAGGCGGCGCGCCGCGGCTACAACCTGACCGACGTCGCCAACGCGCTGTTCACGTCGCAGCCCGGCGTGTCGCGCCAGATCCGCGAGCTCGAGGACGAGCTGGGCGTGGTCATCTTCGAACGCAACGGCAAGCGCCTGACGGGCCTTACCGGCCCGGGCAAAGGCATCCTGACGATCATCGAGCGGCTGCTGGTGGAGGCGGAGAACCTGCAGCAGGCCAGCGGCGAATATTCGGACCAGGACAACGGCACCCTGACCGTCGCCGTGACCCACACGCAGGCGCGCTACGCGCTGCCGCAGGTGGTGCAGGCGTTCCGCGCCGCGTTCCCGAACGTGCGCATCGCGCTCCAGCAAAGCGCGCCGGAGCATATCGCGCAGTGGGTCCTGTCGGGCAAGGCCGACATCGGCATCGCCACCGAAGGCCTGTCGGCGTTCCCCGGGCTGGTGTCGTTCCCCTGCTACCGCTGGAGCCACCTGGTGGTCGCCCCGGACGGGCACCCGCTGCTGACAAAGACGCCGCTCAAGGCCGACGACCTGGCGGCGTACCCGTTGATCACGTACGACGTCGGCTTCACCGGTCGCAGTCATATCGACGCCGGCTTCGCCGAAGCGGGGGTGGTGCCCGACATTACGCTGACGGCGATGGATTCGGACGTGATCAAGCAGTATGTGTCGCTGGGGATGGGCGTGGGGATCGTGGCGTCGATGGCGTTCGATCATGGCCGCGACAAGGGACTGCGGGCGATCGAGGCGTCGCACCTGTTTGCGCCCAACGTGACGCGGCTGGCGGTTCGGCGCGGGGCTTACCTGCGCGCGTACGCCTACCACTTCATCGAACGCTTTGCGCCAGGATTGACGCGCTCCGAGATCGAAAGCGCGCTGCATCCGGCCGCCTGAGCTGTAACCCCGACCCCCGGCTTGCCGGCCCGATAGTCTCTGTGCAAAAATCGGCGCCGCCATGTTCACGATGGGGCGCCAGCGGCCGCGCTGACCGCGGACGTTCAGGTTTTGAGTGCGGCGGCGCATTCGCGCACCAGGGCCGGGCCGGCGTAGATCAGCCCGCTGTACAGCTGCACCAGCTGGGCGCCGGCCGCGATCTTGGCCTTGGCATCGGCGCCACGCATGATGCCGCCGACGCCGATGATCGGCACCTCGTTGCCCAGTTCCTTCTTCAGCGCACGGATCACGATGTTGGACAGGTCGAAAACCGGCGCGCCGGACAGGCCGCCGGCCTCGTTCGCGTGGCGCAGGCCTTCGACGTCGCGCCGGTTCAGCGTGGTGTTGGTGGCGATCACGCCGTCGATCTTGTGCCGCAGCAGCGCGTCGGCAATGTTGTGGATCTGGTCG
>JBJMVW010000303.1:0-9635 GCA_045810465.1 Massilia sp.
ACACTAAAAACCAACCAACGAACATAACATCTCCAACGGCCGTGCGCGTGCGCTGGGCGACACCTCGGGCATGGTCCAGTTCGTGGCCGACGCCACGACCGACGAAATCCTGGGCGTGCACATTGTCGGCCCGATGGCATCCGAGCTGATTTCGGAAGCCGTGGTGGCGATGGAATTCCGCGCCTCGGCGGAAGACATCGCGCGCATCTGCCACGCCCACCCGTCGCTGTCCGAAGCGACCAAGGAAGCCGCGCTCGCCGTCGACAAGCGTTCGCTGAACTTCTAATAACGTAGTCGGGCTCCGGCCCGCGTAGGGTGGGCGGGTTTCCCGCCCACGCGTCCAGCAAGCGCTGGTTGAACGCGTGGGCGGGAGACCCGCCCACCCTACGTTAACCAGCATCTGCACATGAACGTCCAAGAGTACTACCAGCACGCGCTGACCGAGCGCGGTTTCAAATCCGACCCCGCCCAGCAGCGTGCGGTCGACCGCCTGCAGCAAGCGTACGACGAGTGGGTGGACTACAAGGCCAAACGTTCCTCGAGCTTCAAGCGCCTGATCAACCGGCCCGATGTCCCGCGCGGGGTGTACCTGTGGGGCGGGGTGGGGCGCGGCAAGTCGTTTTTGATGGACAGCTTTTACTCGGTGGTGCCGGTGGTGCGCAAGACGCGCATCCACTTCCACGAATTCATGCGCGCGGTGCACCGCCAGCTCGACGAGCTGAAAGGCATCGAGGACCCGCTGGTCGAGGTGGCCCGCCGGATCGCCAGGAAATACCGCCTGATCTGCTTCGACGAATTCCACGTCAACGACGTCGCCGACGCGATGATCATGTATAACCTGCTGTCCGAGCTGTTCGCCAGCGGCGTCAGCTTCGTGATGACCTCGAATTACGAGCCGTCGACGCTGTACCCGGACGGGCTGCACCGCGACCGCATGCTGCCGACCATCGCGCTGCTCAAGGAAAAGCTCGACGTCGTCAATGTCGACGCCGGCATCGACTACCGCCACCGCACGCTGGAGCAGGTGCGCGCCTACTACACGCCGCTCAACGCCGCCAGCGACAAGGCGCTGCGCGACGCGTACGCGCAAATCGCCGACACCGCCGACGAAGATCCGCGCGTGCACATCGAGGAGCGCGAGATCCGCGCGCTGCGCCGCGCCGGCGGCGTGATCTGGTTCGATTTCGCGACCCTGTGCGGCGGCCCGCGCTCGCAGAACGACTATCTCGAACTGGCGACGCGCTTCCATACCGTGATCCTGTCCGGCGTGCCGGCGATGTCGGCCGGGCAGTCGTCGGAGGCGCGCCGCTTCACCTGGCTGGTCGACGTGTTCTACGACCACAAGGTCAAGCTCCTGATGTCGGCCGAAGTCGAGCCCGACCAGCTATACACCAAGGGCATGCTGGCAAACGAGTTCCACCGCACCGTCTCGCGTATCATAGAGATGCAGTCGCGTGAATACATGCGCGCGGAACGTCGCGGCGCAGCCGACGCACTCGCGTAAGTCAAAGGACCAAGGATGAAAGTACAACCGGTATCCCGCAGCATCGCCGCCGCCAGCCTCGCGGCGGCACTGGCCGCCTGCGGCTCGGCGCCGCAAGTGGGCAGCCAGGTCGCTCCCGAGCCGACTCGCTCGGTGCAGCAGGCCGACCAGCGCCTGGCGGCCGTGGCGGCCGAGCGCGCCGCGATCGAAAGCCGCTACGCCGGGCGCGAACGGGCCTGCTACGACAAGTTCTTCGTTAATCACTGCCTCGACCAGGCCAAGGAGCGCCGCCGCAACGCGCTTGCGGCGCAGCGTGCGATCGAGGTCGAGGCCGAGCGTTTCAAGCGCCAGGCCATCGTCGACGAGCGCGACCGCGCCATGGCCACGGCCGACGAACAATACAAGGCACAGGAAGCGCAGCTGGCCACCGAGCAGCCGGCGCCTCGGCGCGGGGTCACCGAAACGCCGCCACCGCGCCCGGCGCCGGTCGCCTCGCGCCTGGCCCGCCAGAAGGCGCGCACCAGGGCCGCCGAAGCGCGCGACCAGGCCGATGCCGCCAAGCGCGCCGCGAGTGTCGCCGCCTTCAACAAGCGCAAGGCGGACTCCGAGGAGCGCCAGCGCGCGGTCGCCGAGCGCAAGGCGGCCAAGGAGGCAAAGGCTGCAAAAGACGCGAAGAAACAGCAGGCGGCGCCTGCAGCCGCGCCTGCACCGGCGACCGGCCAGTAAGCACCCGCAAGGCTGCCCTGCGCGCGCCTCAGGCGCCCGTGCGCAGGTGTTTCGCCGCCTCGACCATGTTTTTCAGCGCCGGGATCACTTCGGCCCAGCCGCGCGTCTTGAGTCCGCAATCCGGATTGACCCACAGCCGCTGCGGCGCAATCCGCTCCGCCGCCTTGCGCATCAGTTGCACGATCTGGTCCTGGCTCGGGATATTGGGCGAATGGATGTCGTACACCCCCGGCCCGATCTCATTCGGATAGTTGAAGTCGTCGAACGCGTCCAGCAATTGCATATCCGAGCGCGAGGTCTCGATCGTGATCACGTCCGCATCCATCCCCGCAATCGAAGCGATGATGTCGTTGAACTCCGAGTAGCACATGTGGGTATGGATCTGGGTGTCGTCGCGCACGCCGTTGGCCGCGATCCGGAACGATTCGACCGCCCATTGCAGGTACCCATCCCACTCCGCGCGGCGCAGGGGCAGCCCTTCGCGCAGCGCGGCTTCGTCGATCTGGATGACCCGCACCCCGGCCTGTTGAAGGTCGAGTACCTCGGCGCGGATTGCGAGCGCCAACTGGCGGCACGAGACCGCGCGCGGCTGGTCGTCACGGACGAACGACCAGTTCAGCATCGTGACCGGGCCGGTCAGCATGCCTTTCATCGGCTTGCTGGTCAGGGACTGCGCATACGCGGTCCATTCGACGGTCATCGCCCGCGGGCGGCTGATGTCGCCGAACAGGATCGGCGGCTTGACGCAGCGCGACCCGTAGGATTGCACCCAGCCGGACTGGCTGAATGCGAAACCATCGAGCTGCTCGCCGAAATACTCGACCATGTCGTTGCGTTCGGCTTCCCCGTGCACCAGCACGTCCAGTTCGAGCGCTTCCTGTTCGCGCACGCAGCGCGCAATCTCGGCCCGGATCAGTTGTTTGTAATCTGCCGCGCCCAGCTCGCCCCTGCGCAACCGGCTTCGGGCCTGCCGGATCGCGCCGGTTTGCGGGAACGAGCCGATGGTCGTGGTCGGGTAAGCCGGCAACCGCAGCAGGGCCGACTGTTTTGCCGCCCGCTGTTCGTAGGCGCCGCTGCGCTGGCACCAGGTATCGTCGATCCTGTCGATTGCGGCCTTGACCGCCGGGTTGTGAACGCGCGCGGAAGTGCGCCGTTGTTCGATCGCCGCATTATTCGCAACCAGCGCTTCCTGTACCGGCACGCGGCCTTTGTTCAGGGCCGCGGCCAGCAGTTGCAGTTCCTCGAGCTTCTGTAATGCGAAGGCCAGCCATGAACGGATCTCCCGATCCAGTTCCTGTTCGCTGTTCAAATCGACGGGGACGTGCAGCAGCGAGCAGGATGGCGCTATCCATAAGCGGTGTTGCAGCAAGCCGTGGATCGGCTCCAGCCATTCGAGCGTGGCATGCAAGTCGGTCTTCCAGATATTGCGGCCGTTGATGACGCCCAGCGACAGCACGCTAGCCGCGGGCAGCTGCCGCACAACCTGTTCGAGCTCGGTGCGGGCATGGGTCGCATCGACGTGCAAGCCGTCAACCGGCAGCGAGCATGCGAGCGCAAGGTTCTCGCGCAACTGGCCGAAATAGGTCGCGAGCAGCATTTTGACCTTCCTGGCCTTGAGCGTGCCGTAGGCCTGTGCGAAGGCTTGCTGCCATTCGGCCCCGAGTTCGGTCACCAGGATCGGCTCGTCGACCTGTACCCATTCGACGCCGTGCCGCGACAGCTGGTCGAGCAGCGCGGCGTACACCGGCAGCAGGCGCGGCAGCAGGTCGAGTTTGTCCGAACCGTCTTTCGCCTTACCCAGCCACAGATAGGTCAGCGGCCCGATAATGACCGGCTTGGCCTTGACGCCGAGGCGGCGCGACTCCTCCAGCTGGGCAAGCAGGCGCGAGGCATCGAGCGAGAATCCGGTCGCGGCGCTAAATTCCGGCACGATGTAGTGGTAGTTGGTATCGAACCATTTGGTCATTTCGCCGGCATGCGCACAGCTGCAGTCGGAATCGCTGGCCGAGCGGCCGCGCGCGACGCGGAAGTAATCGTCCAGGCTGTTTCCGGCGCCGCCGCGGGCACGGTCAGGGATGTTCCCCAACATGAAGCTCATGTCGAGCACCTGGTCGTAGAAGGAAAAATCGCCGACCGGCACCAGGTCAAGGGCGGACTGGTTCGTCCAATGGCGTTGGCGCAGCCGCGACCCGAGCGCCAGCAGTTCGTCCTGGGTGGAAGACCCGCGCCAGTAACTTTCGAGCGCAAATTTCAGTTCGCGCTGCGCCCCGATGCGGGGGAATCCGAGGTTGTGTGTGGTGACCATGATGAATGACGTCCTATTGAAAGACACTCATCATAGTGAGCCGGATGCATGAGCAGAAGTGGTATTATTTCATGCATCGATTAGATTCATTCATGGATTAAGCATGCTCGAACGAATGCACCTGAACGTCATCCGTGAGGTCGACCGCCAGGGCTCGCTGACCGCGGCAGCCGATGTGCTCTGCCTGACCCAGTCGGCGCTCAGCCACACGATCAAGAAAGTGGAGCAGCAGCTGGGAACGCCGATCTGGAAAAGGGAAGGGCGCACGTTGCGGCTGACGCAGGCGGGCCAATACCTGCTGGGGCTCGCCAGTCGCCTGCTGCCGCAACTCGAGCACGCCGAACAACTTATGCGCCAGTATGCACAAGGCCAGCGTGGCAGCCTGCGCATCGGAATGGAGTGCCATCCCTGCTACCAGTGGCTGCTGAAGGTGGTGTCGCCTTACCTGGCCGATTGGCCGGACGTCGATGTGGACGTCAAACAGAAATTCCAGTTCGGCGGGATCGGTGCATTGTTCGGCTATGACATCGATATCCTCGTCACTCCCGACCCGCTGCACAAGCCGGGTTTGCGCTTCGAGCCGGTGTTCGATTATGAGCAGGTGCTGGTGGTCGGGCGCCGGCATCGGCTGGCGGGGCAGGTGTCGGTCGAGCCGCACGAGCTGTCCGACGAAGTGCTGATTACCTATCCGGTGGAGATCGAACGGCTGGACATTTATAACCAGTTCCTGCTGCCCGCCGGCTGCATGCCAAAAAAACGCAAAGTGATCGAGACCACCGACATCATGCTGCAGATGGTGGCCAGTGGCCGGGGCGTGGCGGCCTTGCCGCGCTGGCTGGTCGAACAGTATGCGGCGACGATCGATATCGCGCCGGTGCGCCTCGGGCGCGAAGGCATCGCCAAGCAGATCTTTTTGGGTGTGCGCGAGAGCGACGCCCGGATCGACTACCTCGAAGCCTTCGTCGAACTCGCACGCCGCTCCCGGCTGGACAGCTAGGCCCGCCTGGTTTTTGGCAGCATGTCGGCCGGCGCTTCTTGTGCCGGCTTGACCAGCTTGACGATCGCCATCGTGCAGTTGCCGCCTTTGCCCTGCGAGCGCTCGGCGGCTTTGTCGATCAGCATTTCGGACGCCTGGCGCGGGGTCGCGGTGGCAGTCACCGTAGCGAGCTCGGCATCGGTGAAGAAGTGCCACAAGCCGTCCGAGCACAGCAGGAAGACGTCGCCCGGCGCCAGCCCGGCGTGGTGGCCAATCGTCACGAACGGCTCTTTGCGGCTGTTGCCAAGCAGGTTCAGCAACAGTTTCGAGCGGCGGTGGTTCCGGGCGGCCTCGAGCGGCAGCTTGTCGCTTCCGGCCAGGTGCTCGATGTAGGGCGCGTCGCTGGTGCGCAGCTCGCATTTGCCGTGCGAGAAACGGTACAGGCGCGAATCGCCCACGTGCGCCCACACCGCCTCGCCGTGCGGCGTGAGCACCAGCCCGACGAAGCTGGCGTGGGTCTCGGCCTGGGCGGCGACGCCGTTCATGTTGATGACGAGGTGGGTTTCCTGCACCATGTCGCGCAGCAGTTGCGCGAGCCGCTCGATGCTCGGATGGTCGCCCGGCTTGAATTCGTCGAACACGTGCTTGGCCGTGTGCAGGACCTGCTCCGAGGCGGCCGAGCCGGCCACGCCGTCGGACAGTACCGCGAGCACATAGCCGGGCGCACGGGCCCCGGTGAACAGCGCCGCGCGGTCGTTTTGCTGCGGGCGGTTCCCGATGTGCTGGGCGGTGCCGGCTTCGATCTTGTAAGAAGTCATAAACTTGGGGTTTTCCGTGTCCCGTGCGCCACTCTTTGTTGGCGGCAACCTCGACGTAGATTAAACTATGCACTGAGAGCATCAGTGTTGCAAGCCGTAACGGTTCATGCTTCACCCGCGCTGTGCTCGGCCGCCGCGAGGGCGGCCGGCGCAGCGATTGTATGCGCTGGCGGCCGCTGCTGACGAGGCCGAACGAATTTTTTTGTAACAATCTCTTGGAACCCACATGACCGACGTAGAGGATATCCAGCGCCGCATCGTAGAACTCGACGTGGAACATCGCGACCTCGACGCTGTCATAGAAGTGCTGATCCGTAGCGGCCAAGCCGACCAGTTGCAGTTGCGCCGCCTGAAAAAGCGTAAACTGCAGCTGAAAGACCATATCACCCTGCTGAAGATGCAACTGGTGCCGGACGTTCCGGCCTGATTGCGACCAACCATTTGACCGACCACCTTCCCGTGCCCGGCGCGTCCGCCGGCGACCCCGCCATGCCCAATGCGGCCCTGCCCGAGCAGCCGCCGGGTAAATACGACGCCGAAGTCGACCGCCTGTTCGGGGCGGGCGGCCCGCTTGCGCCCGCCGTCGGCACCTACAAGCCGCGCGAGGCGCAAACCGAGATGGCCAAGGCCATCGCAACGGCGATCGCCGACCAGAAGGTGCTCATGGCCGAGGCCGGCACCGGCACCGGCAAGACCTTCGCCTACCTGGTCCCGGCCTTGCTGTGGGGCGGCAAGACCATCGTCTCGACCGGCACCAAGAACCTGCAGGACCAGCTGTTCATGCGCGACATCCCGACCGTGCGCGCCGCCTTGCGCGCGCCGGTCTCGGTGGCGCTGCTCAAGGGCCGCTCGAACTATGTATGCCATTACCACCTCGAGCGCACGCTGCAGAACGGCCGCCTGACCTCGCGCGACGACGTCGGCCACCTGCGCGAAATCTCGCGCTTCATCAAGATGACCAACTCGGGCGACAAGGCCGAGCTGGCCAAGGTGCCCGAGAACGCCTCGGTCTGGAACCTGGTCACCTCGACCCGCGACAGCTGCATGGGCGCCGAGTGCCAGTACTACCAGGATTGCTTCGTCATGAAGGCGCGCCGCGAGGCCCAGCAGGCCGACGTGGTGGTGGTCAACCACCACCTGTTCTTCGCCGACGTGGCGCTGAAGGATACCGGGGTGGCCGAACTGCTGCCGTCGGCCAACACCATCATCTTCGACGAGGCGCACCAGCTGCCCGACACCGCCACGCTGTTCTTCGGCCAGACCGTGTCGACTTCGCAGGTGCTCGAGTTGTGCCGCGACGTGCTGGCCGAGGGCCTGGCGCACGCGCGCGGCGGGCCGGACTGGGCCAAGGTGGTGACCGTGGTCGAGAAGGCCGCGCGCGACCTGCGCCTGACCTTCCCGCAAGACAGCATGCGGCTGTCGCTGCCGCAGATCCTGCCGACCTCCGAATTTTTCCCGGCCCTGGAAAAGCTCAAGGACGAGCTGGACGGCATGATCGACGTGCTCGAGGACCAGGCCGCGCGCGCCGAAACGATCGAGCAATGCCGCGTGCGCGCGGTGGAGCTCAAGGCCGCGCTCGAGGCATGGAAGCCTGACGGCAAGGGCAAGGTCGTCGAGGGCGACCAGGCCGTGCTGTGGGTGGAAGCGTTCGCGTCGTCGCTGCAGATGCACAAGACCCCGCTGTCGATCGCGCCGATCTTCTCGAACCAGCGCGAAGGCACGCCGCGCACCTGGATCTTCACCTCGGCGACGCTGGCGGTGAAGAACGACTTCAAGCACTTCTCGAACCAGATGGGCCTGACCGGCGAGCCGGCCAAGACCTGGCCTAGCCCGTTCAATTACCAGGACCAGGGCATCCTGTACGTGCCGACCGGGCTGCCGGAGCCAAACTCGATGGGCTACACCGACGCCGTGGTCGACTGCGCGCTGCCGGTGATCGAGGCAGCCGGCGGGCGCACCTTTTTCCTGTGCACCACCATCCGCGCGGTGAACCGCGTGGCCGAGCGCCTGCGCGCCGAGTTCGCCGACCGCGGGCTCGAGTTCCCATTGTTCGTGCAGGGCGAGCGCGGGCGCACCGAGCTGCTCGATTCGTTCCGCAATGCCGGCAATGCGGTGCTGGTCGGCAGCCAGAGTTTCTGGGAGGGCGTGGACGTGCGCGGCGACGCGCTGTCGCTGGTGATCATCGACAAGCTGCCGTTTTCGCCGCCGGACGACCCGGTGCTGGCGGCGCGCATCGAGGTGATGGAGAAGCAGGGCATGAACGGCTTCATGCACCACCAGCTGCCGGAAGCGATCATCACGCTCAAGCAGGGCGCCGGGCGCCTGATCCGCGACGTCGACGACCGTGGCGTGCTGATGCTGTGCGATCCACGCGTGATCAGCAAGCCGTACGGGCGCCGGATCTGGCAAAGCCTGCCGCCGTTCAAGCGCACCCGGGTGCAGGCCGAGGTGATCGAGTTTTTCAAGCCTGGTAGCACGGACAGCACGAAGGCCGAATAAGCTGCGCCCCGTTTGCCCGTCGTTTCCGCGGCGGCGGAACCCATGAGGAAACGTCGTTCCCGCGAAGGCGGGAACCCAAGTTCAGCGCGTGGATTGCCGCTGCCGCGCGTGTGGCCAAACTGCATGCAAACTGGGATTCCCGCCTGCGCGGGCATGACGTTGGTTGAGGGTTGGGGGTACGTTGGTTGAGGGTTGGGGGACGTTGGTTGAGGGTAGGGAAGACGTTGGTTGAAGGCAGGCCGAGTTCGACCCGCCCGGCTTACGGCACGATCACGATCTTCCCCGTCACCTTGCGCGCCGCCATGTCGTTGAGCGCCCGCGCCGTGTCTTCCAGCGCATAGCGCGCCGACACCAGCGGCCGCAGTTTGCCCTCCGCCATCCACCCCAGCATCTGCCGCATCGCCGCCAGATTCGCCTTCGCTTCGCGCCGCGCGAATTCGCCCCAGAACACGCCGACCACCGACGCGCCTTTCAACAGCATCAGGTTCCACGGCAGCTGCGGAATGTCGCCAGCCGCAAAGCCGACCACCAGGTGCCGCCCGCGCCACGCAATCGACCTGAACGCCGGCTCGCTGTACGGGCCGCCGACCGGATCGTAAATCACGTCCGGCCCCCGTCCGCCGGTCGCCGCCTTGATCGCCTCGCGCAGGTCGCAGGTGGCGTAATTGATCGTCGCGTCGGCCCCGTGCGCGCGGCATACCGCGAGCTTGTCCTCGCTCGACGCCGCCGCGATCACTCGCGCGCCAAGCGCCTTGCCGATCTCGATCGCCGCCAGCCCGACCCCGCCCGCCGCGCCCAGCACCAGCACGGTCTCGCCAGCCTGCAAGG
>JBJMVW010000304.1:0-41985 GCA_045810465.1 Massilia sp.
CAGCGAGTCGCGGTACATGTCCTGCCACAGCCCTTCGACCCGCAGAGCGCTCTGGCCGACCAGGGTCGCCCGGAACAGCTCGCGCACCGCATGCGTGACCAGCACGCCGGCGCGGCTGCCGCCGTAGCAAAAGCCGATGCCCTGGTGGCCGTCGGCGGTGCGCACCCGCACCAGGGTGTAATCGCGCGCCAGCACCTGGCGGGTCGAGAACGCGGTGGGATTGTCGAGCGGGATGCTGACGGTACGGGCCTCGACCGACACGATGCGCGCATCGTTGGTGTAATCGCTGGCTTGCTGTGGCATTGCAGTTCTCCGGTGGCGGGTTTCGACAATATTATTGATAATTAAAGCGGGCAAAAAAAAGCGGAAACGGGGCTGGCCTCAGCTCATGATGCCGATCTGCCAGGGCACGAATTCGTTGTCGCCCAGGCCCAGCAGTTCGCTTTTGGAGCGGGTGCCGGACGCGGTGTCGAGCATCAGGTCGAAGATGCGCTGCCCCATGTCCTGCAGCGTGCAGGTGCCGTCGAGGATTTCGCCGCAGTTGATGTCCATGTCCTCTTCCAGCCGGCGGAACATCGGCGTGTTGGTCGCCAGCTTCAGGCTCGGGACCGGCTTCGCGCCGAACATCGAACCGCGCCCGGTGGTGAAGGCGATCAGGTTGGCGCCGCCGGCGATCTGGCCGGTGGCCGAGACCGGGTCGAAACCGGGCGTGTCCATGAACACGAAGCCCTTGGCCCTGACCGGCTCGGCGTATTTGTAGACTTCCATCAACGGCCCGGTGCCGCCCTTCATCGACGAGCCCAGCGATTTCTCGAAAATGTTGGCGAGGCCGCCGGCCTGGTTGCCGGGGCTGACGTTGCCGTTGATCTGGACGTCGCGCCCGACCGAGTACTCTTCCTTCCACCAGCGCACCCGCGCCACCAGTTTCTCGCCGACTTCGCGGCTGGCCGCGCGCCGCGTCAGCGTGTGCTCGACGCCATAGATTTCGGGCGTCTCCGACAGGATCGCAGTGCCCCCGTGGCGCACCAGCAGGTCGACCGCGGCGCCCAGCGCCGGATTGGCGGTGATCGACGAAAAGCCGTCGGAGCCGCCGCATTGCAGGCCGACCGTCAGGTGGCTGGCCGGCACCGTGGTGCGCGCCACCTTGTTGGCCTCGGGCAGCATCTCCATCACGGCCGCGATGCCCGCTTCGATGGTCTTGCGGGTGCCCCCGGTTTCCTGCATCACGAACGTGCGAAGGGTCGGGCCGGTGTGCAGTTGCTCGTCCTCCATCAGGCCGCGCAACTGGTTGCGCTCGCAGCCCAGGCCGACCACCAGCACGCCGGCCAGGTTGGGGTGGCGCGAATAACCGGCCATCGTGCGCCGCAGCAGCGCCATCGGCTCGCCGGTCATTTCCATGCCGCAGCCGATCGAATGGCTGAACGCGGCCACGCCATCGACGTTGGGCCAGGCCGCCAGGCGCTCCGGCGTGAACCAGTCGGCGATCTTGCGCACCACCGTGGCGGAACAGTTGACGGTGGCGAGGATGCCGATGAAGTTGCGGGTCGCCACCCGGCCGTCGGCGCGGACGATGCCCTGGAACGTGGCGCGCTGCGACTCCTCGATCATCTCGACCGCGCGGTATTCGCTGGCGTGCGCATAGTCGCGCTCGAACTCGCGGAAGTCCATATTGTGGTTGTGCACCATGGTGCCCGGTTCGATGTCGGCGCCGGCGAAGCCGATCACGACGTTGTACTTGCGCACCGGCTCGCCCTTGCGGATGCGGGTGGTCGCGATCTTGTAGCCGGCCGGCACCTGGCTGCGCGAGACGATGCCCTCGCCATCGATCGGCGCGCCGATCCCGACGTCGACCCGCGCCACCACGATGTTGTCGTTCGAATGCAGGCGGATGATCGGTCCGATCACGCGTTTTTCAGAGGTCTCTATCATTGTTATTCCCGGGTAAAGTCAATTGGAACAGGTCAGGGCGCGACCGGGGTCAGCGCGCTGCCGTCGGCGAAGAAACGGTGCAGGTTGTCGAGGGTCAGGCGCGCCATCGCCATCCGGGTCTCGCTGGTGGCGCTGCCCACGTGCGGCGCCAGCACCACGTTGTCGAGGTCGAAGAAGCGCGGGTCGATTGAAGGCTCGTTGTCGAACACGTCGAGCGCCGCGCCGGCGATGGCGCCCCCGGCCAGCGCCGCAATCAGGTCGTCCTCCTTCACCACCGAGCCGCGCGCGACGTTGACCAGGTAGCCTTGCGGGCCGAGCGCGTCCAGCACCGCGGCGTCGACCAGGTGTTCGGTAGCGGCGCCGCCCGGAGCGCACAGGATCAGGATGTCGCTGGCGCGCGCCAGCTGGTGCAGGTCGGGCTCGAAGCGCCAGGCGAGGCGCTGGTCGGAACGGCCGAAATACGCCAGCGTGACGCCGAACGGGGCCAGGCGCTTGGCGATCTCCTTGCCGATCCGGCCGAGGCCGACGATGCCGACCCGTTTGCCGGCCAGGCTGACGCCGAGCGGGAAGGCGCCGCTGCGCCAGGCGCCGCTACGGGTGAAGCGGTCGCCTTCGGGAATGTGGCGCAACAGCGCGAGCAACAGTCCCACGCACAGCTCGGCGACGGCGTCGTTCAGCACGTCCGGGGTATTGCTGACGAGGATGTTGCGGCGCGCGGCGACGTGGAGCGGAATCAGGTCGTAGCCGACCCCGCAGGTCGCGATGATGCCCAGGCTGGGCAGGCGCTCGACAAGCTCGGCCGGCACCACGCAGTTGCTGCGCGTGATGATCGCGCGCACTGACGCGCGCAGCGCCTCATCCTGCTCGAGCGCTTCCAGGCTGTGGCAGCGAAATTCGGTGTCGATCAGGTCCTGCGCCAGTTGCGGGAACGTGCCGATCTGCAGAAGGTCTTGCATCGTGGTGGGTCTTTCCTCGCTCGGGTCGGGGTCAGCGCGCGCGCTCGGCCGGGGGCGCCAGGCGCTGGTGCTTGTCGATGTAGGCGTCGCGCGAGGGCAGCAGGTGGTCGCGGCACAGCGCCACCAGGCGCTCGCGGTCGCAGTGGCGCAAGGCGTCGATCATCGCGCGGTGGTCGCGGCGGGCCTTTTCCAGGTACTGCGGAACCACCATCGACAGCGAGCGGATCACGTGGGCGCGCTGCGCCGCCAGCTCGATCATCTCGGTCAGGGTGGCGTTGTCGGACAGCGCAAAAAAAGCCTTGTGGAATTCGATGTTCATGCGGAACGCCAGGTGCAGGTTGGCGTCCCGCACGGCGTCGTCGTGGCGCTGCTGGATGGCGTCGAGCGCGTCCAGTTTTTCCGGGGCGACGGGCAGCGCGATCTGGAGTACGCAACTGGTCTCGAGGATGTCGCGCACCACGTACAGGTCCATCACTTCCTTGACGCTGTACGACTTGACCAGCGCGCCGATATTCTTCTTGCGCTCGACCAGCCCCATCTGCTCCAGTTCGACCAGCACCTGGCGCACGATATGGCGCTTGAGGCCGAAGCGCGCGCGCAACTCGTCCTCGACCAGCCGCTCGCGCGGGTGCATATAGCCGAACGCGATGTCTTCCTCGAGCGTTTCGACGGCCATGCGCACTTGCGCCTCGTTGTCGATGTCGGGTGCGATGGTGAGTTCAGGTTGGGGTGTGCTGTTCATGCTATTTCAAAATCCATAATACGAGTGAGTGTGGCCATTGCGGCGCGCCGGCGGCGGCCGCAATGGCCGGCCATTCTAGTTGCCATTCAGCTTGTGAGCCTCGGGGAAGAACATCTCCTTCCAGTCGGCGGGAGCACGCTGGATATATCCCGCGTGCGCGAAGTAATTTGCCATCTGCATGGTATTCGATGGCGTCTTGGAATACACCATGTCCGGTCCATTGAGTATCTTGACCAGCTCGGGCAAGGGCGTCTTGTCCTTGGTGTTGGCGATATAGACGGCGGCGGCGGCGGTCTTGTCCTTCGCGATCAGCTCGAGCGCTTCGTCGAGCGCGGCGTTCATTGCCTGCATCACTTTCGGGTTTTCGTCATGGAACTTGACCGAACCGAAAATGATCGCGATCGACATCGGGCCGCCAAGGACCTCGTTGGAGGTCATGATCTTGCGCGTGCCTGGCTGTTTCAATTCCATTTCGGCGTACGGCGACATCGTGAAATGGCTGGTGATTTGTGCGCTCTTGTTCTGCATCGCGATCACGCCGTCCGGGTGGCCCATCGACACGGTCAGCGCGTTGATGCGGGCGCGGCCCGGCAAGCCCAGTTCCTTCTCGGCCGCCATTTGCAGCACGATCGCCTGGCTCGACAGTTTAACGGTCGGTACCGCGATCCGGTCGTCGCCGGCAAAGTCGGCCACCGTCTTCACTTTCGGATTGCGCGTCACCAGCACCAGCGGGATCGCGCCGACCCCGGCAACACCCTTCATCGCGCCCTGGGTTTTCGACCACAGCAGGATCAGGTTGGTGGTCCCCGCCACCGCCATGTCGATATTTCCCGAGATCAGCGAGTCGTTGAAGCTGGCGCCCGAATTGAACATGCGCCAGGAGACGTTCAGGTCCTTGATGCCCATCGCGGCCGCATGCTTTTCGATGAGCTTGTTTTCTTCCATGATGATGGTCGGCAAATAGGTCAGGCCGGGTTGCTTGGCAATGCGCAGGTCGGTTGCCTGGGCCGGCAGCGCCGCGCCCATTGCCAGTGCGCATAGCGCGGTGGCCAGTTTGCTCGTGAATCCATTCATTGTCAGTCTCCTATAGCGCTTTGCGCGCTTGTTTGTCGTTGGCGAAATGCGTGCGGGCCGTTCAGGGACAGCTCAGTTCAACATGCCCCACTTGCGCAGGGTGCGTGTTTCGATCGTGCGGAAAATCAGGTTTTCCACGATCAGTCCGATGAAGATCACCGAAAACAGCCCGGCAAACACATTCGGAATATCCATCAGGTTCTTGTTTTCGTAGATGAACCAGCCGAGGCCGCCCTGGCCGGAGCTGACGCCAAAGATCAGTTCGGCGGCGATCAGCGTGCGCCAGGCAAAGGCCCAGCCCACCTTCAGGCCGATCAGGATGCTGGGGAAGGCGGCCGGGATCAGGATCTTGCCGACGTAGGAAAAGCCGCGCAGCCCATAGTTGCGGCCAACCATGCGCAGCGTGTTCGACACCGCGGTGAAGCCGGTGTGGGTGTTGAGCGCGACCGCCCACAAGACCGAATGGATCAGCACGAATACCAGGCTCTGCACGCCGAGGCCGAACCAGATCATCGCCATCGGCAGGATGGCGATCGACGGCAAGGGATTGAACATGGCGGTCAGCGTCTCGAGCAGGTCGGTGCCGATGCGCGAGTTGATGGCGATGACGGTAAACAGTCCGGCCAGCGCGATGCCGGCCGCGTAGCCCATCAACAGGACCTGGATCGAGGTCCAGGCCTTGACGATCAGGCTGCCCGACAGCAGGCCGCTGGCGAACGCTTCCATCGTCGACGAAAAGGTCGGGAACATCAGCGGGTTGTTGACCGAGCGCGCATAGACTTCCCAGATCAGCGCCAGCACGGCCAGGATCACGCCCTTGCGTAGCGCGCCGACCTGGTACACCGCTTCCCACGGCGACAGCTTTTTCTGGATGACGCCGAACTCGGAGGCCGAGACGATTTCGTGAATCACTTCCTTGCTGCGGACGGCCGGTTCGGACATGGCGGGATTAAGCATGGGACACCTCGGCTGCGGTTTCTGGCACGAACAACATGTTGTGGATGCGGCTTTCCAGCGCGCGCGCTTCGTCGGTCAGCAGGTGCTCGCGTGCGACGCTGCCCAGTTCGGCGCGGACCTGGCCCGGATGCGGCGTCAGCAGCAGGATCCGGTTGCCGATCTTGATCGCTTCTTCGATCGAATGGGTGACGAACAACACGGTAAATTTGGTGTCGTCCCACAGGTCGAGCAACTCGTCCTGCATCTTGCGGCGGGTCAGCGCGTCGAGGGCGGCGAACGGCTCGTCCATCAGCAGGATGTCGGGCTCCATCGCCATGCCGCGCGCGATGGCCACGCGCTGCTTCATGCCGCCCGATAAGGTATGCGGATAGTTGTCGGCAAACTTGGCCAGCCCGACTTTTTCGATGTACTGCATGGCCTTGTCCTCGGCGGCGCGGCCCTTGTGCTTGCCCGAGGTCTGGAGCGCGAACATGACGTTTTCCTTGACCGTCTTCCACGGCAGCAACTGGTCGAATTCCTGGAACACCATCATGCGGTCGGGCCCCGGGCCGCGCACCGGCGTGCCTTTCAGTCGGATTTCGCCTTCGGTCGGCGCCAGGTAGCCGCCCACCGCCTTGAGCAGCGTCGACTTGCCGCAGCCCGACGAGCCGAGCAGGACAAAGCGGTCCGATTTGAGCACCTTGAAATTGACGCGGTAGGTCGCGGTGATCAGGTGGTCGCGGGTCTTGTATTGCAGTGTCACACCTTGTACATCAAGCAATGGTATCGAAGCGTCCTCGAGCATGCTGTCTCCTGTTTTTTTTACATGGTTTGATGAGCAGAGAATAGACCGAAAAAGCGGCTGAGTCACGAATTATCGATAATAATATCGAAAATATTTTTAACGATGCGGCGGGGCGTACCGGCGTGCGCAAGCCCCGGCCGCGTAAGGGCCGGGGCTACCCTGGATGGGTGGTCAAGCGTCCCGCGGAGCGCTGCTTGGCGGGCGCTTATTTTGCAAATACCTGGCTGAGATCGGCGAAGGCCTTGAATTCCAGCGCGTTGCCGGACGGGTCGAGGAAAAACATCGTGGCCTGCTCGCCGACCTCGCCCTTGAACCGGACGTACGGTTCGATGACGAACTCCATGTTGGCCGCGCGCAGCCGCGCTGCCAGCGCTTCCCATTCGGCCAGCGAAATGATGGCGCCGAAGTGGCGCACGGGCACCTCATGGCCATCGACCGCGCTGGTCACCTTGTAGCCGCATTCGTCCGGCGCCAGGTGGGCAACCAGCTGGTGGCCGTAAAAGTTGAAGTCGACCCAGTTGGCGGAACTGCGGCCTTCGGCGCATCCGATCAGCTCGCCGTAGAACTGGCGTGCTTCGGCGATGTCGCGAACCGGGAAAGCGAGGTGGAACAAGGCAGTAGTGGTCATGATGGCAGGGCAGGGTTGGATTGCGCATCGTCGGATGCGGGGCGATCGGCGGCGTCAAGGGGCTGGACCGGGTCGGCGCGCAGGAAGTCGAAGTCGACGCCCTGGTCGGCCTGGGTCACGGTATTGAGGAACAGCTGGCGGTAGCCGCGCCGCGCGCGCGGGCGCACCGCTGGCTGCTCCTGCGCGCGCCGGGCCAGTTCAGCGTCCGATACGAGCAGGCTGATCTCGCGCGCCTTGACCGACAACCGGATCCGGTCGCCGCTGCGCACGTAGGCCAGCGGGCCGCCGATCGCCGATTCGGGCGTAACGTGCAGCACGATGGTGCCGGCTGCGGTGCCGCTCATGCGCCCGTCGGACACGCGCACCATGTCCTTGACGCCGGCGCGCGCCAGCTTTTTCGGGATCGGGATATAGCCGGCTTCCGGCATGCTGGCGCCGGTCGGCCCGATATGCTTGAGCACCAGCACGTCGTCGGCCTGCACGTCGAGCGCGTCGTCGTCGATGCGCAGCACCAGGTCGTCGATGTTTTCGAACACCACGGCGCGGCCCTCGTGCTCCATCAGCGCCGGATCGGCGGCCGACTGCTTGATGATGGCCCCGCCCGGAGCGAGGTTGCCGCGCAGGACCGCGATGCCGCCCTGCGGGTAGATCGGGTTGGCCAGCGGGCGCACCACCGACTGTGCAAAGCCGGGGCCGGCGGCGTCGAGTTCTTCGCCGAGCGTGCGCCCGGTCACGGTCAGCGCGTCGAGGTGCAGCAGCGGGCGCAGTTCGCGCAACAGCGCGTGCATGCCGCCGGCGTCGTGGAAATCCTCCATGTAATACTGGCCCGATGGCTTCAGGTCGATCAGTACCGGCGTCTCGCGGCCGAGCGCATCGAGCCGTTCGAGCGACAGGTCGATGCCCAGGCGCCCGGCCACCGCCGTCAGGTGGATGATGCCGTTGGTCGAGCCGCCGATCGCCAGCAACACGCGCAGCGCGTTTTCGAACGCCTTTTCCGTCATGATCTTGTCCGGCGTCAGCCCCGAGCGGGCCATCGCCACCGCGGTCGCGCCGGTCTGCTCGGCGACCCGGATGCGGTCGGCGGTGACCGCCGGCGGCGCCGCCCCGCCCGGCACCATCATGCCGAGCGCTTCGGTCACACAGGCCATCGTGCTGGCGGTCCCCATCACCGAGCAGGTACCGACGCTGGCCACCAGCTGGTTGTTGACCTCGGCGATCTGCGCGTCGTCGATTTCGTCGGCCCGGTATTTGCCCCAGAAGCGGCGGCAGTCGGTGCAGGCGCCGACCCGTTCGGCCCGGTGCGACCCGGTCAGCATGGCGCCGGTGACCAGCTGGATCGCCGGGATGCCGGCCGAGGCGGCGCCCATCAGCTGGGCCGGCACGGTCTTGTCGCAGCCGCCGATCAGGATCACCGCGTCCATGGGCTGGGCCCGTATCATTTCCTCGGTATCCATCGACATCAGGTTACGCAGGTACATCGAGGTCGGCGACGCGAAGCTTTCATGGATCGACACGGTCGGGAAATCCATCGGCAGGCCGCCCGCCAGCATCACGCCGCGCTTTACTGCCTCGATCAGCTGCGGCATGTTGCCGTGGCAGGGGTTGAAGGCGCTGCCGGTATTGGCGATGCCGATCACCGGACGCTCCAGTGCGCTGTCGCTGTAGCCGGCGCCCTTGATGAAGGCCTTGCGCAGGAACAGCGAAAAGCCGCTGTCCCCATAGCTGGTCAGGCCTTTGCGCAGGCCGCTGGGGTCGGCCGCTGGTTTTTTACCGGAGTCGCTGGAATCGGTCATTCGTCGCCTTTGTCATTATTGATAATATTTTCAATAAGAATATTCGGCTTGGCAGGCGGACGCAAGCCATATTTGGTGTTGTCGCGATGCAATCAGGCGCAACTTAAGACCGGGCGCCGTGCCTAATCCGGGTATTCACCTCAAACGCCGGGGGCAAGCCATGAACACCGTACCCACCCAGGGCCAGGCCGTGCCCGCTGCCAACCGCGGGGCGCTGGCTGACGCCGCCCACGACCGCGAAGTGCCGGAGGAAGATTTACTCAGTCCCTTGGACATTCGGGGCGTGTCGCTGCGCAACCGGATCACCATGGCGCCGATGTGCCAGTATTCGGCCCAGGAAGGGGTGGCCAACGACTGGCACCTGGTACACCTGGGCAGTCGCGCCGTCGGCGGCGCCGCCCTCGTGATTGTCGAGGCGACGGCCGTCACGCCGGAGGGGCGCATCACGCCGGGCGACGTCGGGCTCTGGGGCGACGAGCATGTCGAACCGCTGGCGCGCATTGCCAGCTTCTTGCACAGCCAGGGCGCGGTTGCGGGCATCCAGCTCGCGCACGCCGGCCGCAAGGCCAGTACCGCCGCGCCATGGAAAGGTGGCGCGACGCTGAAAACCGCCGCGGAGGGCGGCTGGCCGGTGGTAGGCCCGAGTGCGATTGCCTTTTATCCGGACGATCCGTTGCCGGTTGCGCTGGACCAGAAGGGCATCGACGGCATCGTCGATGCGTTCGAGGCGGCGGCGCGGCGTGCATTGACGGCCGGGTTCAAGGTGCTCGAAATCCACGGCGCGCATGGCTACCTGCTCCACGAATTCCTGTCGCCGCACAGCAACCAGCGCGACGACGAATATGGCGGCAACCTCGACAACCGCATGCGCTTGCTGCTGCGGGTCACCCAGCGGCTGCGTGCGCTGATGCCGGACGAGCTTCCCCTGTTTGTACGGATCTCCGCCACCGACTGGGCCGAGGGCGGCTGGGATATCGAACAATCTGTCGAACTGAGCAAGCGGCTCAAGGCGCTCGGCGCCGACCTGATCGATGTCTCGACCGGCGGCAACCTGCCGACCGCGCGCATTCCGGTGGCAAAGCGTTACCAGGTGCCGTGCAGCCGGCGCATTCGCGACGACGCCGATGTCAGGACCGCTGCGGTGGGCCTGATCACCGATCCGAAGGAGGCCGATGAAATCATCACCGGCGGCGATGCCGACCTGGTGCTGGTGGGGCGCGAGCTACTGCGCGACCCGTACTGGGCGCTGAAGGCCCAGCATGTATTCGAGGAAGAGCCGGCCTGGCCGATTCAATATGGCTACGCAGTCAAGCGCCGGCCAAAGTAAGCGTCATTCCCGCGCAGGCGGGAATCCATACTGAGCTGGCTGCTCAGGTGCAACAAGCCTTATCGATAAAACGCCTCGACCTTGCCCTTCAGCTTGATCAGCATGGGTTTGCCCTTGCGATCGAGCGTCTTGCCGGCAGCGACTTTGATCCAACCCTCGCTGATGCAGTATTCCTCGACGTCGGAACGCTCTTTATCGTTGAACTTGATGCCGACCTCGTGCTGAAACACGGCGGCGACATGGTGGGGGCTGCGCGGGTCGATCGACAGGCGGTCAGGCAGTGGTGGGAGTGTGGTGGTGTCGTTCATGGGCGCCAATTATCCACCACAAAACCATTCGCTACAACGGCCGCACCACACCTGAACCCGGGTCCGCCCAATGCATTTGCGCGCGGCTTTTCCCCGGCTTCTGCCGCGAAAAATAACCTGAAAGCAAGAAAATGTGACTGTTGGATAGATTTGCCGTTTAACAAGTAGGGTACATTCACGACAGTTTGCCCCCGGCACTTTGGGGCACCTTGATCCCCTCGAACGCAATCCAGAAAGCAGGTCACAGATGCAGACGACAAACGTCATCGATGCGCCAGCCGCATCGCCATTCAACGCGCTGGCCGCCATGTTCTACGATCCGACCCGGGCTTTTGCCATGCTCCAGGCGCGGCGCCATGCCTGGCTCCCGCTGGTCCTGCTGGTCGCCTCCAATGCCGCCTTGCTGTTCTGGTACTTCTCGGTGGTCGATTTCGCCTGGCTGCTGGAACGCATGTTTGCCATGATTGCCGATGTCGAAAAACGCGAACACGCCATGAAAATGATGTCGAAAGGGATGATGCAGACCACCACAATGATCGGCGGCGCCTTGACCGTGCCACTGTTCGCTGCGATCGGAGGACTGTACTTCCTGATCGTGGGCAAGGTCAGGAACATCGACTTCGGTTTCGGCAAGGGCTTCGCGCTATCCGCGTGGGCTTCGGTGCCGGGCCTGCTGATGCTGGCCCTGGGCGGCCTGCAGATCGTGCTGACGCCTGGCGGCCAGCTCGATTTCTCCCAGCTCAACCCGGTCTCGCTGAACCAGCTGTTGTTCCATGTCGACATGGGCCGTCGTTGGGCCGGATTGCTCGACAGCCTCAGCGTCATCACCATCTGGGGCATGGTGCTGACCGCGATCGGCTTCCAGGTCTGGGCCAGGGTGTCGCGCGCAACCGCATTCAGAATCACCTTGATTCCCTACGTCGCCATCTACGGCATCTGGGCCGCGTACAACCTGATGAGCAAGGCGGCATGAAGCGCAAGACCATCGCCGGGCTTGGGCTGGTTGCGCTGCTTTGCATCCCCGTCATCGCCAAACTGGCGCGCAGCGAACCGGCGCGCCCTGTCGACATCGAAAAGGTGGCGTACCGGGAAGTCAAATCCTCGATCCTGGCGTCCGGCCACTTGTTGTACGAGGAACAGGTGCTGCTCTCGCCCGAAGTGATCGGCAAGGTCAGCAGGATCTATGTCAAGGAAGGGCAACGGGTGCAAGCCGGTGACCTGCTGCTCGACCTCGACGACCAGACCTACCGCGCCGAGGTTGCCCAGCAAGAAGCGGCAGTGCGCCAGCAACGGATCAACATCGAGCAGCAGCAGCTCAACCTGGCGAACCAGGAAAACCAGCACAAGCGCAAGGCCGAACTGCACCGCGTCAAGATGATCGCGGACTCGCTGATCGACGACGCGCGCTATGCGGTCGACCTGGCCAAGATCGAGCTGCGCAACAGCAGCGCGCGGCTGCAGCAGGCCGAAGCGGTGCTGAAGCAGTCCCGGGAGCGCCTGGCCAAGACCACGATCCGGGCGCCGATTACCGGCACCATCACCTCGATGGACATCAAGGTTGGCGAAACCGCGGTGGCCAGCCAGGTCAGCATCGCCGGCTCGAGCCTGATGACGATCGCTAACACCGCAACCATGATCACCGAAGTGAACGTGGACGAAACCGACATCGCCAAGATCGTGGTCGGCCAGGAAGTTGCGGTGCATACGGCCGCCTATCCCGACGTGGCCCTGAAGGGCGAAGTCCAGTCGATCCCGCTCTCGCCCAAGGCCAACACGCCCAACGGGCAGGGCGCGGCCGCTGCATTGTCGCGCACCTACAGCATCAAGGTCAGGCTGGCCGATACCAAGGGCTTGTCGCTGCGTCCGGGCCTGACCTGCCGCGCCGAGATCTTTACCGCCGGCACCGGCAAATCGCTGGCGGTGCCGCTGCAGGCGGTGCTGTCGAACAATGACGAGAATACGGAGCTGGCGACGAAAAAGGGCAGCAAGGCGCCCGTCGTCAAGACCGAGAACTACGTCTTCGTCAACCAGGATGGCAAGGCCGAAAAGCGGGTGGTCACGATCGGGATTTCGGACGACAGCCAGCAGGAAATCCTCGGCGGGCTGCGCGCGGGGGAGCCGGTCATCACCGGGCCGTACAAAATCCTGCGCCACCTGAAGCCGGGCGACCGGGTCGCGGCTGCCGGCACGGCACCGGCGCCGGAAAAAAAGCGTTCATGAGCAGTACCGACCCGCTGATCCGCCTCGAGGGGATCGCCAGGCATTACCAGATGGGCGGCGAAACGATTGCCGCCCTCAACGGCATCGACCTGGAGGTGGCGCGCAACGACTATGTGGCCTTCATCGGTTCGTCGGGCTCGGGCAAGTCGACCATGATGAACATCCTCGGCTGCCTCGATACGCCCACGCTGGGCAGGTATTTCCTGAACGGGCGCGATGTCGCGGGCATGAGCGAAACCGACCTGGCGCGCACCCGCAACGAGGAGATCGGCTTCATCTTCCAGAGCTTCAACCTGCTGACCCGCGCCACGGCGCTGCAAAATGTGATGCAGCCGCTGATCTACCGTGGCGTGCGTCCGGCCGAACGGGCGCGCCGCGCGCGCGAAGCGATGGTGCGGGTGGGACTGGAGAAGCGCCTCGACCACCTGCCCAACCAGCTCTCCGGCGGCCAGCGCCAGCGCGTCGCCATCGCCCGCGCGCTGTGCAGCGAACCGTCGATCCTGCTGGCCGACGAGCCGACCGGCAACCTCGATTCGGCCACCGCGGCCGACATCATGGCGCTGTTCGATACCTTGCACGCGGAAGGCCAGACCCTGATCGTCGTCACCCACGAGCCGGACATCGCCGCGCATTGCCGGCGCGTGGTGCGGCTGGCGGACGGCCGGGTCCAGAGCGACACCATCAACCCGGCGCGCGCGCGCCCAGCCACGCCGGAGCCGCAACGTGTTTAGCGTCATCGAAAGCTTTCGTTCGGCGCTGCACAGCATCCGCGCCCATAGTTTCCGCAGCTTCCTGACCTCGCTCGGGATCATCATCGGCGTGGCGTCGGTCATTGCCGTGGTGTCGATCGTGCAGGGCCTGTCCGCCTCGATCGGCAGCCAGTTCAAGGGACTCGGGTCGAACAGCCTGTCGGTGCAGGCGTACACGCCGTTCGAGGAAGCGCTGCGGGGCAAGCAAAATGTGCTGGGCCTGAACGACTACGACAACATCGTCGCGCACATCGACGACATCAGTAACGTGTCGCCGACGCTTTCACCGTTCGGCAATTTCGGCACCACCGTCAGGAACGGCAGCCACTCCGCGTTCACCCAGGTCACCGCCGTCACGGCGGCCTACCGCGAGGCCAACCAGGTGTATCCCGACATTGGCCGTTTCATTACCGCCAGCGATAACCAGTCGCGCCGCCGGGTCTGCGTCATCGGCGCCAAGCTGCGCGAGAACCTGGAGCTGTCCGAGGACCCGGTCGGCAAATTCCTCGAGATCGGCGGCGAGTGGTTCAAGATCATCGGCGTGACCGAGCAAAAAGGCGAGGCCTTCGGCTTCAGCAAGGACGACTACGCGCTGATTCCGTTCTCGACCGGGCAGGCGTTGGCCGGCAACAACGTCAAGCTGAACATCAGGATCACGTTCAGCGTCAACGAGATCGAGCAGCTGGAAGCGGTGCAGGGCAGGCTGACAGCGCTGCTTCGCCAGTCGCACCACCTCAAGCCCGGGCAGCGCAATGACTTCAAGGTACAGACAGCGCAGGAGCTGACCGACACGTTTTCGAACATCATCGACATGATGACGCTGGTGCTCGGCGGGATCGTCAGCATTTCGCTGCTGGTGGGCGGCATCGGCATCATGAACATCATGCTGGTGTCGGTCACCGAGCGCACCCGCGAAATCGGGATCTGCAAGGCGCTCGGGGCGCAGCGCCACCACATCCTGCTGCAGTTCCTGATCGAGGCCACCACCTTGTCGCTGCTCGGTGGCCTGGTCGGGTTGGGGCTGGGCTACCTGCTCGGCTTCGGGGCGGCCAAGATGATCCCGAATTTCCCGGACGCGGTGGTGCCGTGGTGGGCCGTGCTGATGGCCTTTGGATTTTCCAGCGCGGTGGGCATGTTGTTCGGAATCATGCCGGCCGCCAAGGCCGCCAACCTGAACCCGATCGACGCGCTGCGCTACGAATAAGCGTGCGGGCCGGCCGGTCACGGCTGGTCCTTGCGGGCCGGCTCTTCGCCCGGATGGTAGGGATGCGCCGAAGCGTCGCACTCGGCGCGCACCTGCGCCGCGTGCTGGCGCCGGCCCACGGTGGCGAGGCGCAGCAGCATGTAGAACACCGGCGTCAGGAAGATGCCGAACGCGGTGACGCCCAACATCCCCGAGAACACCGCAATCCCCATCGCGCGCCGCATTTCGCTGCCGGCGCCGCTGCTGACGATCAACGGAATCACCCCGGCGCAAAACGCGATCGACGTCATCAGGATCGGGCGCAGGCGCAGGCGGGCGGCCTCGATCGTCGCGGCCAGCGTCGGCTTGCCGGCCTGCTCCAGGTCCTTGGCGAACTCGACGATCAGGATCGCGTTCTTGCAGGCCAGCCCGACCAGCACCACCAGCGCCACCTGGGTGAAGATATTCAGGTCGCCCGGCTGCAGGAAGGGCGGCAGGCGCGACAGCCAGACGCCGAACAGCGCCGACAGCGTGCACATCGGCACGATCATCACGATCGCCAGCGGCAGGGTCCAGCTCTCGTACTGCGCGGCCAGCACCAGCACCACCAGCACCAGCGACAGCGTCAGCAGCGCCGCCAGCGTCGGCACCCTGGCGTCGGTGCCGGGCACCGGCACGTCGCGCGTGAGCCGGTCCTGGTACGACAGCTCGGTCCACTCGTAGCGGATGCCCTTCGGTAGCGCCGCCAGCAGCTGTTCGATTTCCGCTTCCGCCTGTCCGCTGGAAAACCCCGGCTTCGGCGCGCCGTTCAGGTCAGCCGACGGGAAACCGTTGAAGTGCGTGACGCGGGTCGGGCCGAAGGTGGGGCCAACCTTCACCAGCGCGCCCAGCGGTACCATCTGGCCGTTCCCATTGCGGGTCTTGAGCCGGGTGATGTCCGCCGCGTCGGCGCGGTACGGCGCATCGGCCTGGACGATCACCTGGAAGATCTTGCCGAAACGGTTGAAGTCATTCACGTACAAGGAGCCAAGGTTAACCTGCAGCACGTCGTAGATGTCGTTCAGCGCGACCCCCATCTGCTTGGCCTTGGTGCGGTCGACGTCGGCCAGCAGTTGCGGGACGTTGATGTCGTAGGTCGAGTACGGGGTCCCGATCGACGAGTGCGGGTTGGCGTAGATCTGGCCGAGGGCGCCCCAGGCCGCGCCGTACAGCGCCTGCTCGCCGAGGCCATTGCGATCCTCGACCTGCAGCTTGAAGCCGCCGGCCGTGCCCACGCCCTCGACCGCCGGCGGCGGCACCACGAACATGCGCGCGCCCTCGATTTGCTGGATCGCGCCGTTGACCCGGCCCAGGATCGCGTCCTTCGACAGCTCGGGCGTAGTGCGTTCCTCGAACGGCGCGAGCGCAAAAAATACCAGGCCCTCGTTGGGCGCGGCCGAGAAGCCGGCAATCGACAGGCCGGGGAACTGCACCGCATTGACGATTCCCGGCACCTTCAGCGCGATGCTGCCCATGCGCCGGATCACGTCCTCGGTGCGCTGGATCGACGCGCCGGCCGGCAGCTGCGCGACGCCGATCAGGTATTGCTTGTCCGGCGCCGGCACGAAGCCGGACGGCACCTGCGTGAACAGCAGCGCGGTGGCGGCGAGCAGCACCCCGTACACCAGCAAGGCCACCAGCTTGCGCCCCAGCAGGCGCCGCACGCCGCGCTGGTAGGCCTCGGTGGCCTGGTGGAAGCGGTAGTTGAAGCGCCGGAACAGCGCACCGAACAGGCGGTCGAGCCCGCGCGTGAGGCGATCCTTCGGCGCGTCGTGCGGCCGCAGCAGGATCGCCGCCAGCGCCGGCGACAGCGTCAGCGAGTTGAAGGCCGAGATGACGGTGGAAATGGCGATGGTGATCGCGAACTGGCGGTAGAACTGGCCCGACAGGCCCGGCACGAACGCGAGCGGCACGAACACCGCGCACAGCACCAGTGCAATCGCGACGATCGGCCCGCTCACTTCCTGCATCGCCTTGACCGTGGCGTTGCGCGCGGTCAGGCCATTTTCGATATTGCGCTCGACGTTTTCGACCACCACGATCGCGTCGTCGACCACGATCCCGATCGCCAGCACCATGCCGAACAGGGTCAGCGTATTGATCGAGAACCCGAGCGCCAGCAGCATCGCGAAGGTGCCGATGATCGACACCGGCACCGCGATCAGCGGAATGATGGACGCGCGCCAGGTCTGCAGGAACAGGATCACCACCAGCACCACCAGCAGCACCGCCTCGATCAGCGTGCCCACCACCTTTTCGATCGAGGTCTGCACGAAGCGGGTCGGGTCGTACACGATGTCGTAACCCACCCCGGGCGGAAACGACTTGCTGGCCTGCGCCATCAGCGCGCGCACATTCTTCGACAGCGCCAGCGAGTTGCTGCCCGGGGCCTGGAAAATCCCGATCGCCGCCGCTTCCTTGTTGTTGAGCAGGCTGCGCAGGGAAAACGTGTTGGCGCTCAGTTCGACCCGCCCCACATCCCTGATGCGCACCACTGCGCCCGTCGCGGGATCGGTGCGCACGATGATGTCGGCGAATTGCTCCGGTGTGGACAGGCGCCCCTGGGTATTGATCGGCAGCTGGAAATCGGTGCCGCGTGGCGCCGGCGGTGCGCCGACCACACCCGCAGCCACCTGCGCATTCTGTTCGCGTACCGCCGCCACCACCTCGTTGGCGGTCATGGCCCGCGTCGCCAGCTGGTCCGGGTTGAGCCAGATACGCATTGCGTAGTCGCCGCCGCCGAACAACTGCACGCTGCCCATGCCGTTGATGCGCAGCAGGTCGTCGCGCAGCTGCAGCCGTGCGTAGTTGCGCAGGTAGAGCGCATCGCGGCTGTTGTCCGGGCTGATCAGGTGCACCACCATCGTCAGGTTGGGCGACTGCTTCTCGGTGGTCACGCCGATCTGGCGCGTGATTTCGGGCAGGCGCGGCAGCGCGCGGTTGATGCGGTTCTGGACCGACGTCTCGGCCACTTCCGGATCGGTGCCGATTGCAAACGTGACGGTCAGGTTCATCGCGCCGTCGGCGGTGGCCTGGCTTTCGTAGTACAGCAGGTTTTCGATGCCGCCGATCTGTTCTTCGAGCGGGGCGGCCACGGTCTCGGCGATCACGCGCGGATTGGCGCCCGGGAACTGGGCGCGCACCACCACTTGCGGTGGCGCCACGCCGGGGTACTCGGAAATGGGCAGCAGGAAGATCGACAGCGCGCCGAGCAGGAAAATGAACATCGACAGCACCGTCGCGAAGCGCGGCCGGTCGATGAACTTGCGCGCGATATCCATTTGCCGTCCTATTGGCTGGTCGAGGCAGTAGGGGCGGCGCCGCGGCCGCCGTCGACCGGCATGCCGTGCTCGTCCAGCGCCACCAGCTGCGGCGTGACCGCCGAGCCTGGCTGCGCCCGCTGCAGGCCTTCGACCACGATATGCTCGCCGGGCTGGACCCCGCTGACCACGCGCATGCCGGCAATCAGCGCGCCCGGCTTGACTTCGCGCGACTCGACCCGGCGGTCGGGGCGCACCACCAGCACGATCATGCGCGTCTGGTCAGTCACAATGGCCCGGTCCGGCACCAGTGTCGCCTCGTACGGCTTGCCGGCGCCCACGTTGACGCGCGCCGACAGCCCCGGCGTCAGGCGTCCCTGCGAGTTGTCGAACACCGCGCGCAGCTGGATGCTGCCGGTGCCCGGATTGACCCGGTTGTCGACGAAGTCGATCCGGCCGGTGTGGGGAAAGCCCGGTTCGTCGAACAGGCCCATCCGCACCTTCGGTTCCGTCTTCCGTTCGCCCGCCGCCTGCCCGTACTTGAGGAACGCCGCCTCGCTCGGCTCGAAGTAGGCATACACGCGGTCGGTCGACACGATGGTGGTCAGGACCGGCTCGTTGATGCTCACCAGGTTGCCCGCCGTGACCCCGGTGCGCGACAGCCGCCCGGCGATCGGCGCGACGATGCGGGTGAAGCCGAGGTTCAGGCGCGCGGTCTCGAGCGCGGCCTCGGCAGCGCGCACCGTGCTGGTCGAATTTGCTGCCGCGGCCCGAAACTGGTCTACCTCCTGCTGGGAAATCGCATTCATCGGCAATAATTTCTCGGCACGCGCCGCCTGGATGCGCGCCAGCTCGCCCTGGCTGCGCGCGGACTCGAGGGTGGCGGCGTTGCGCGCCACCTCGGCCGCGAACGGGCGTGGATCGATGGTGAACAGCACGTCGCCCTTGCGCACCGTCTGGCCGTCGCGGAAATGAACCCGCTCCAGGGTGCCCGCCACGCGCGCCCGCACCTCGACCAGCTCCACCGCCGCCAGGCGCGCGCTGTATTCGTCGAACTCCTCGACCACGCGGCGCTCCACCGGCGCCACCTGGACCTGCGGTGGCCTGGCGCCGCCGGGCGGCGCAGCTGGCTCGCTGCGGTTGCAGCCGGCGAACACTGCCGCCACGAACGCCAGCGACGCAAGCGCACCGCCCGCGCGCACCACAGACCAGATTGGTGGGGGCGTGGACGACCGTCTGATTGTGCGCGTCAGTTGCATCGCTTCACCGTGCCGGCGGCCAACTGCTGGCCGCGTTGAAATCCCGGACCACATTCGACTGGTTGGAGTCGAATGTCCTGCGCTGGTTCGCCGGTAACGGCCGGCCGACTGAAAGTACAAGAAGAAATTGACCGGTCAGGTATGTCAAACCGGTGGGGGCCGGTGTGCCGCCTTTGCGTCCTGATGGTCAAACCCTTGTCGGGAAACCGGGAGGAAAACCATGGACGCGCCAACCTGGCGGGACCCGCTCCCCGCCATTCTTCTCTTGTTGACGGTCACCACCGGGCTGGTCGATGCCGTCAGCGTCCTGGCGCTCGGCAAAGTGTTCGTCGCCAACCTGACCGGAAACATTGCGTTCCTTGGCTTCGCGATCGGAGGCGAGCCCGAGTTTTCGATCCCACGCTGCGTGGTTGCGGTCGTGGCCTTTATGTTGGGGGCCGCGCTGGGCGGACGCCTGGCAAGGGCGCATGAAAACCATCCGCGGCGCCGCTGGCTGCTGGTCATTGCCGCCATCGAATCGGCGGTGCTGTTCATTGCCGCGTGGGCGGCCATCGGCTACGACGTGCGCCGCCTGGAGCCGCAGGGCGCGCTGTACCTGATGATCGTGATGACCGCACTTGCCATGGGCCTGCGCAACGCCACCACGCGCGCGCTGGCCGTGCCCGACATGACCACCACCGTGCTGACCCAGACCTTGACCGGGCTGGCCGCGGACTCGTGGATTGCGGCCGGGCGCAACACCCGCTGGCAGCGCCGCCTTTCAGGGGTACTGTGCATGTTTGCCGGCGCGCTGATCGGCACGGTGCTGATTCGCCTGGGCGGCCCGGCTGTGGCGCTGGCCCTGGCCGGCACGCTCGTGCTGGCAGTCTCGATCTTCTACGCGACGCACCCGGCATCGACTGCCCCGCGAGGAAAAACGGCTTAAGTACAGCCGAGGGCGTCCCGAAATGTCCGCGGTGCTTCAGGAAGAAGTGCAGGAGCGCTCTAGAGCGAATCACAAATAAGTCTCGGGCAACTTCATAGGCCTGAGTACTCGACGGATGATCTTTTCAAGGGAGTCTGCCAGCGCATGGGAAACTGGTGAACAAGGCACGCCTGATCACTGCCACTTCACCGGTCGACCGCCACCTGAACCTAGCACAAGTATTAATCCTGAGAAAGCCAAGTGCTGCGGCTGAGCAATACTTGGGCGCATTCGTCCAGCTACCCTGAACCCTGATATGAACTGGGAGAACGACCATGGGGCAGGAGCGATGGGCGACATCTGTGGTGAAAAATATTCGCAGCGTCTTGCTGCGCAGATACCCCATTGGAAGCGTGCCAGCGAACGGCCAAAAATCATATGGCGACCGAGTTGACTGACATGCGCCTCGCGGAAAATGATAAGTGCATCTATCTTCTCAGATTCAATCATCTGAATAATTGATAGAAGGTCCATGGGCCACGAAGCATTGCGCCAGGATGTGCCGTAAGCCCGTAGGTCGGATAAGCGCGGCGCATCCGACGAATGGTGCGTACGAAGCGAACCGTCGATGCGATGAACAACGCAATGGCTGGCAACTTTGGAGAATGTGGATGTCAATGACAGTTCGGCTTTTCTCATTCCTGATCCTGTCGATCGCGGCCGCCTATGTTCTTAATGTGTTCGGCTTTGGTCTCGTGCATTCCACGTCTTTGGGCTTCCTGACGTTGCTCTTGTCGCCCGGGGTTGTGGTGATCTTTATTCGCGAAGGTTTTACGGCCAATGTTTCCTGGGCGCTGCTCGTCCTGACAAATGTTCTTTATTACGAAGCGGTTTATCGAACGGTTGCGCGGGTGCGGCGGAAAAACACGCCGGCGCACGGGGGCAGTGCCGACAAACCGACACGGACGGGACAGTAAGCCGCGACCCGGCCATCACTGACTTGGGCAACCGCTGCAACAAAGTGAGGTCAGAAAATATGCGTTCCGTCAAAAGAGCCCTTGTCGCGGCAGTTCTCATGCTATTTGCGCAACTCGGAAGTGCAGAAGATGTCGGTGCTACTGATCACGACCCTGGCGCGCACTCATTCGTTCCCGCAAACGGGTTTATCCCTGATGAAAAAACAGTAGCTGCAGTCGCTCAGGCCGTTTTGGTACCGATCTACGGACGAGATGCGATTGAAAGGCAAAAGCCCTTCAAAGTCACGCTATCCAACAATGTTTGGACAGTCACGGGAGGACCGCCAAAAGCCGGCATCGGCGGGGTATTCCTGATTCAGATAGCGAAGGACGACGCACGGGTGTTACGAGTTACACATGGACGTTAGCAGTCAAAACAATTGGGGAGGAAATTGGTCTGGCTTTCGTGGATAAGCCGGGCGTTTTCCAGACTCAAACTGGCAATACCAACGGCATCCCATTCCACCAAACCTGCACCCTGTCGCACGGTCCCCTCCTGAACAGCCGCATCCGCCTACAGTAGGCTCTCCACGCCGAAACACGTCCGCTGGCGCGCGCTTCAATCCGCCGAGATCGGCCGGCTGCTGGCAAGCTGCCCGCCGCCCCGACGCCGTCCCGGCGGCGGCGTCTTGCCGCTGTGTTCCTCGCCGGCGGTGAACCGGCCTCCGCGCTGGTGCAGTGGCTGCGCCTGCCGGACGCGGAGCGGCACGCCGGCGATGGCCTCGACGCCACGCCGATTCAATCGTTTGCCGTCGTCGGACACCAGCTTGGCCAGCATGCCCTTCAGCTTGCCACCACGGCACGCCCAGCTTGTCGAGGTAGGCCGGCAGCACGGCGGCCGGGAAGTTCGGCTGCTTCTGGTCGAGGTTGACGGCGACGATATCGAAATGGATCGGCGCGCTCGCGCAGCGTCATCACAATGTCGAGCAGCGCGTAGCTGTCTTTCCTTCTGGCAAATGCGGAGATAGTCGGGGCGTTGCATCCTAACAACAGCGCGCGCCAGTGACTAGCCGTGAAGCACGGTTTTTGCCCAACAGTTTTAGATAACGAGAAATAATTCTTGAAAAGAAGCCAATCTCTGTAACATTTAGATACAATTTTCTTGCTTCACTTTATTCATAAATCTAAATGAACCGGAGAGAGAGCCTTGCGACATAAGTCCAGACTGAACCAGAACGCGATCGCTGCAGCATTGACCCTCGCATTTTCGCATTCCGCGTTCGCGCAGCAAGCGCCTGCGCCGCAGGGCCAGATGCAGCGCGTGGAAATCACCGGTAGTAGCATCAAGCGCACCGATGTCGAGGCCGCCGGCTCGATCCAGGTGCTGACCCGCGACGACATCGAGCGCACCGGCGCCTCGACCGCGCTGGAAGTGCTGCGTTCTTCGGCCGCGACCTACACCAACCTGAACTCGGCCAGCAGCAGCTCGGGCAGCTTCGCCACCGGCGCGTCGGCGATCGACATGCGTCAACTCGGCAAGGTATCCACGCTGGTGCTGGTCAACGGTCGCCGCATCGCCCAGTACGGCCTGTCCGACGGCGCGCAAGAGAACTTTACCAACCTCGACGCTATCGCCTCCGAAGCGATCGAGCGCATTGAAATCCTGAAGGATGGCGCCTCCGCGATCTACGGCTCCGACGCCGTTGCGGGCGTGGTCAACATCATCCTGCGCAAGGAATTCGTGGGCGCCAAGCTCAAGGCGAACTACACGATCGCCGACGGCTTCGAGGACTTCCGCAATCACAACGTCTCCGGACTCTTCGGCTATGGCGACATCGACAAGGATGGCTTCAACACCTATATCAGCGTCGAAGGCTACAAGCGCGACGGCTACACCACCGGCGAGCTGCGCGACCACTATCCGGACTGGCACCGCCAGAGCCCGGGCCGTTCGACCTGGGATGCCCAGAGCTCGTACTCGCCCACCGGTAACTATTTCCTGAGTAGTACCAACATCGTGGCCGCGCCAGGCTGCCCGGCAAACAGTATCGATCCGGTCGACAAGCAGTGCAAATGGGATGTGCTGCCCTATAGCGGCCTGACCACGGACAACAAGCGCTGGGCGGTGGCGAGCAACACCCACTTCCGCATCGGCTCGTCGGTCGACGCCAACTTCGAAGTCACCGTCGCTGGCGCCACCAACGACTACATCGTGGCGCCGCTGAACGCGAGCAACGGCAGCGCCACCAGCTCCAGCAGCATCTGGTACGACGTGATTGGCGGCAAGATGGTCGGCCCGTTCTCGTATCCGAAACTGCCGGTGGGCCACCCCAGCAACCCGTACAGCACCCCGGTCGAATACCGTGCCCGCCTGATGGACACCGGTAACGGCTTCAACTTCAACAGCACCGACTCCCAGCAGTCGCGCGTGATGCTGGCCCTGACCGGCACGCTCGGCAACTACGACTGGAAATCGGCTGCCGGCATCATGAACTCGTCGGCGACGAAGGCCACCCGCGCCGTCAGCGCCAAGGGCTACACCGACGCGATCCTGAACAAGACCTACAAGTTCGGCCAGCAGAACGATCCGGCCCTGCTGGAATCCATGTTCCCGGTCCGCACCACCATAGGCAATGCGCGCGTCGCCTTCATCGACGGCACGATCACCGGCGAAGTGGCCCAGCTGCCAGCTGGCCCGCTCGCCGTGGCAGTGGGCACCGATATCCGCCGCGAACACTATGATATGAAGAGCTCGGACAACGTGCTCAAGGGCGAACTGGTGGGCATCTTCGGCCTGCAGGTGAATGACACCGTGAGCCACTACGCCCTGTTTACCGAAGCGACCATCCCGGTGGTCAAGCGCGTGGAACTGAGCGCTGCCGTGCGTGCCGACAAGAGCAGCAATGCCGAGGCCCACGTGTCGCCGAAGCTCGGCCTGCGCATCAACGCCCTCGACAACCTGCTGCTGCGCGCCACCGCGGCTGGCGGCTTCCGTGCGCCGAACATCGTGGAATCGGGTAACGGCCTGGGCCGCAGCTCGGTGGCCACCAACGTGGTCGATCAGCGCCGCTGTCCGGTCGCCAACCAGCTGAACGCTTTGGTGCAGGGCGCCCCGAACGCGACCGCCGCCGACAAGGTGCAGGCCAACAGTTTCCGCAATAACGACTGCTTGAGCTCGCTGCCAAGCTTCGTGGCTTCGAACCCGAACCTGAAACCGGAAACCTCGCAGTCCTTCACCACCGGCGTGGTGTGGGAGCCGGTGAAGAACATCACCTTCGCGCTGGACTACTACAACATCAGGCGCAAGGATGAAATCGGTACCCGTTCGACCAGCGACATCCTGAAAGGCGAAGCCTCGCTGCCAGCCGGCCAGCTGATCCGGACGGACAACACCGCCACCGACAACGAGTTCCTGGCCCTGGTGAAGAAGTATTCGCCGGGCAACACCATCAACTACGGTGGCGTCGGCAAGCTGGGCATGGTGTACAACCCGTACGTCAACACCGGCAAGACCAAAGTTTCCGGCCTCGACTTTGACGCCGCCACGCGCTTCAACCTGAAGGAGTACGGCGACCTGCGCCTGCGCCTGGAAGGTAACTACAAGCTCAATTACCAGTCCTACAGCGAAGCGGACGGCAAATACGCCGACAACATCGCCGGCAACTACGACTTCGGTTCGCGCCTGCGGATGAAAGTGCGCGCCGCCTGGAAGAAGGGCGACTGGGATAATGGCGTGACCGTGAACTATCTCAGCGGCTACAGCAACAACAACGACTCTTCGCCGACCTACTGCGTGACGCAGAAGGTAGCGCCTGAGAACATGGCGGCCTGCGAACGCGTCGAGCCGCGTCGCACCATCGACTACAACCTGGCGTACAGCGGCATCCCCCACGCCAAGCTGAGCTTGTACGTCAACAACGTGTTCAATCAGGACTCGCCGGTCACATGGCGCGACGGTTGGTCTCCGCAGTTCCGCACCATTGGCTTCAGCGCTGCTTATACCTACTAAGGCAGCCTAAGCCCCCAAAAAGGCCAGGCATTCATGCTGGCCTTTTTTCCTTCCCGGCGGCGCGGATGGTGAAGCATGAGCTGGAACCGGCACTGGAGAAAGCGGTGTTGGCGCGCTACCCCTGAGCAGAGATGTGCAGCAAAGGTTTTCCTGCCGAGAATTGATGTTGCTGCGGGCGATCCTGACGGTGCACCCATGTAGTTTGATAAAAACGGAGAATGACCATGCAGGGAAAATACCTGTTGTGCGGCCTCGTGAGTGCCACGTTCGCAGTCGGCATTACGTCCACCTCGATCGCGGCGCCAACGGCTGCAACGGCAGCCACCGCTTCCGCCTCCAGCGCCTACAAGCAGCCGCCGAAGGAAATCCTCGACGTGATGCGCGCGCCACCGCCGCCATCGCCTTCCCTCAGTCCGACCCGCGACAAGCTGATGCTGGTCACCATGCAGGATTACCCGTCGATCGCCAAGGTGGCCACGCCCTTCCTGCGCCTGGCGGGCGTGCGTATCGAACCGGGCAACCAAAGCCAGCATGACACGCCGGGCGGCTACGGGATCCCGCCATGCGTGAGCGCCATTGATCTGGTCCAGGTCGCCGATGGCAAGCAAACCGCGGTGAAGCTGCCGGCCGACGCCTGCCCGCGCCGCCCGGTCTGGAGCGCCGACGGCCAGCGCTTTGCCTTCGAAAACATCACCACTCAAGCGGTCGAACTGTGGGTGGGCGACGCCAGGACCGGCGCCGTGCGCCGTCTGCCGGGCGTGCGCCTGAACCAGATGTTCGGCGACCAGGTGCAGTGGATGCCTGACCAGAAAACGCTGCTGGTCAAGCTGGTGTCCGCGCGCAAGGGGCCACCGGTGGCGCTGCCCGGCTCGGCCGGCCCCGGCATCCAGGAATCGTTTGGCGAGACCGGCCAGAGCAGCACTTATGAAAACCGCGACACGCTGCGCAATCGCCACGACGAAGAGTTGTTCAACTACTACGGCACGTCGCAGCTCGCGCTGGTCGATGCCGCCAGCGGCAAGCTCACACCGGTAGGCAAGCCCGGCCTGTATGAAGAACTGAGCGTGGCGCCCGATGGCCGTCACATGGTCGTGACCGAGATCCGCCCGCCGTATTCCTACGTCACCACCTTCGACCGCTTCCCCAAACAGATCGACCTGTGGGACCTGGCCCAGCGTCCGGCCAAAGGCGCCAACCCCGCGGTGCGCGAAATCGCTGCGCTGCCGCTGGCCGACCGCGTGCCGAACCGCGGCGTGCCTGTCGGTCCACGCAACTTCACCTGGCGTCCTACCGAAGCGGCGACGCTGGTCTGGGCTGAAGCGCTGGACGGCGGCGATCCGAACGTCCGGGCAGCCGAACGCGACAAGCTGATGATGCTGAAAGCGCCGTTCAACGCGGCGCCGGCGGAAATCACCCGCACCGAGCAGCGCTACGCCGGCCTGTCCTGGAGCGAGCAGCCGGGCGTAGCCCTGCTGAGCGACTACGACGTCAACCGCAAATGGCGCCGCACCTGGCAGCTCAATGTCGACGATGCGCAAAACTCGCGTCGCCTGGTCTGGGACATGTCGAGCGATGAGAAGTACGCCAACCCGGGCCTGCCGGTGCGCCGCCAGCTGGCCAACGGCTTCTCGGTGATCCGCCAGGACGGCGACGCCATCTTCCTGTCCGGCGCTGGTTCCTCGCCCGACGGCGACCGTCCTTTCCTCGACAAGTTCAACCTGAAAACGCAGCAAGCGGAGCGCCTGTTCCGCAGCGGCAAAACCTCCTATGAGCAGTTCATCGCGTTCGCCAGCAACGATGCGGGCCGTCTGCTGACCTGGTCCCAGTCGGCCGAGGAAACGCCAAACGCCTTCGTGCGCACCCTGGGCGCCAGCACCACGGCCGCTGAGGGCGAGCCAGGCTATGCCTCGTCCAGCTTGGCGCTGACCCACCTGAGCGATCCGTCGCCGCAGGTGCGCGAGATCAAGAAGCGCCTGGTGAAATACAAGCGCGCCGATGGCCTGGAGCTGTCGTTCACGCTCTATACGCCGCCGGGCTACAAGGAAGGCACGCGCCTGCCGACCATCCTGAACGCCTACCCGCTCGACTATGCGGACGCGTCCAAGGCTGGCCAGACCACCGGCTCGCAGGCCACCTTCACCCGCTTGCGCCAGTACCGTCTGCTGCTGTTGTCGGGCTACGCCATCATCGACAGCGCCGCCTTCCCTATCGTCGGCGATCCGCGCAAGGCGTATGACACGTACACCGAGCAACTGGTCGCCAACGCCAAGGCTGCCGTCGACGAAGCCGTCCGTCTGGGCGTGACCGATCCCGACCGCATCGGCGTGACCGGCCATAGCCATGGCGCGCTGATGACCGCCAATTTGCTGGCGCATTCCAATCTGTTCCGCGCCGGCGTGGCCACCAGCGGCTCGTACAACAAGTCGCTGACGCCGTTCGGTTTCCAGAACGAGCGCCGCTCGGTGTGGGAAGCGCCGGACGTGTACACCAAGGCCTCGACCTTCTTCTACGCCGACAAGCTGAAGACGCCGCTGCTGATCGTGCACGGCGCCGACGATGCCAACCCCGGCACCACGCCGCTGCAATCGATCAAGCTGTACGAAGCGATCCGCGGCAATGGCGGTGTGGCGCGTCTGGTGATGCTGCCGCACGAGCCGCACTGGTACGCAGCGCGCGAGTCGAACGAGCAACTGGTGTACGAAATGCTGCGCTGGTTCGACAAGTACGTGAAGAATCCACCGGCAAGCACGCCGGCAAGCACGGCAACAGCCAGTCGCTAAGCGATTCGGCGCTGGGCCCGGGACGGGCGCCAGCCATGTAGGGTGGGCCGGGCCGCGTAGGACGCCGTGCCCACCCTACGCACTCTCATACGGAGGTGGCTTTCTTAGTGGCGCGCCTTATAGAGGCTGCAGTGGAATAGTGGTGGGCGCCGGCGTCGAGCACGGCTCCTCGTCGAACGCGATATCGCCCAGCGGATTCGCTTCGCCGTCCGCCTTGATGTCTTTAAATCCGAACAAATCGCGATCCATCAGATGCGACGGCACCACCGTCGACAGCGACGAGAAGATGCTCTCCACGCGGCCCGGATGCTTCTTCTCCCACTCGCGCATCAGGCCCTTGATCTGCTTGCGCTGCAGGTTTTCCTGCGAGCCGCACAGGTCGCACGGGATGATCGGGAAACCCTTGACCTCGGCGTAGCGCTCGGTGTCGGCTTCCTTCACGTAGGCCATCGGGCGGATCACCATGTGCTTGCCGTCGTCCGACACCAGCTTGGCCGGCATGCCTTTCAGCTTGCCACCGAAGAACATGTTGAGGAAGAAGGTCTCGAGGATGTCGTCGCGGTGGTGGCCCAGCGCGATCTTGTTGCAGCCCAGTTCATCGGCAACCCGGTACAGGATGCCGCGGCGCAGGCGCGAGCACAGCGAGCAGGTCGTCTTGCCTTCGGGGATCAGGCGCTTGACGATGCTGTAGGTGTCCTGGTTCTCGATGTGGAACGGCACGCCCAACTTTTCCAGATAGGCCGGCAGCACGTCGGCCGGGAAGTTCGGTTGCTTCTGGTCGAGGTTGACCGCGACGATGTCGAAATGGATCGGCGCGCGTTCGCGCAGCGTCATCAGGATGTCGAGCAGCGCGTAGCTGTCCTTGCCGCCCGACAGGCACACCATCACCTTGTCGCCGTCCTCGATCATGTTGAAGTCGCCGATCGCCTGGCCGACCAGGCGGCACAGCCGCTTGTGCAGCTTGTTGTTCTCGAGGGCGGTCTTCTCCGCCTGTTTCACGGACAGCGCCTCGGCGTCCATCAGTACTTCACTCATGCTTCATCCTTGATCTGGAATACTTCAACCCCGACGCCTTCGCAGTCGGGATACACGTCCGGCTTCATGGTCGACACGCGCACGGCGCGCACGCGCGGGTGCGCCAGCATCTGGCGCGCGACGTCGTCGCACAGCGTCTCCTGCAGGTGCACGTGGCCCAGCGCCATCCGTTTCGCGATGGTCTCGCGCATGAAATCGTAGTCGACCACTTCCGACAGCTGGTCGGCCTTCGGCGTCGATTGCGCCAGCGGGATGTACAGGTCGACGTTGATCAGCACGCGCTGCTCGCCCTTCTTTTCGAAGTCGTGGACGCCGATGTTGATCATGACTTCGTAATTGCGCAGGAACAGCCGGCGGCAATTGCGCAGGCTCGGGTGGGTCAGGGCGGACAGCATAAAAGGCCTTTATCTCTATTTGTGGCAAAGAGTTAAGCGCTGCTTCGGCAGGCGCTACTCGGTCCCGACATGTTAGGTTTATTTAGTAAGGAACATCACGTCGCGCGGCAGCGGCACCAGGTGCTGGCCACCGTCGACCACCAGCGTGGTGCCGGTCAGCGCCCGCGCCGAGGCCGCATACACGACCGCGTCCGCGATGTCCTGCGGCGTCGACGAGCGGCCCAGCGGCGTTTGCTGGTGCGCTTGCGCGAAGCTGTCCTCGGTCTGGTCGCCCGACACCATCGTGATGCCGGGCGCGACGCCAACCACGCGGACCGTGGGCGCGAGCGCCTGGGCCAGCATCGTCGTGGCCGTGTGCAGCGCGGCTTTCGACAGCGTGTACGACAAAAAATCCGGGTTCAGATTGTACAGTTTCTGGTCCAGCAGGTTGATCACGACCGCCTGGCTGCCCGACGGCGTGGCCGCGTGCAGCGCTTGCGCCAGCAGGATCGGCGCGGCCACGTTGACCTGCATGTGCGCGGCCAGCAGGGCCGGGGAGAACGCGGTCGGGCTGTCGTATTCGAACAGCGAGGCGTTGTTGACCACGCAGGTCACGAGGCCCAGTTCGGCCGCCGCGCGCGCCGGCAGTTCGCGCACCGCCGCTTCGTCGGCCAGGTCGCATTGCAGCAGCGCCGCGCGCCGCCCCAGCGCGCGGATCGCGGCGGCCAGTTCGCCGGCGTCGAGTTCGGAGCTGCGGTAATGCACGGCTACGTCCCAGCCGGCCTGCGCCAGCCCGAGTGCGATCGCGCGGCCGATGCGCCGTCCCGCGCCCGTTACGAGCGCGACCTGTTGCCGGGAGCTTGTCGATGTTGTCGTCATTTTGTCGTTGATGGCCGATATGGCTACAATGCCGGGATGTCCTTACCCGCACCAGATAGCGACGCGCTGGCCGCGTCCCACGCCCTGCAGCAGCAGATCGCTGCCGAGATCGAACAACAAGGCGGAGCGATTCCGTTCGCGCGTTTCATGGAACTGGCGCTGTACGCGCCCCGGCTGGGCTACTACAGCGGCGGTGCCGCCAAGCTCGGCGCGGCCGGCGATTTCACCACCGCCCCCGAGATCTCGCCGCTGTTCGGCGCCGCGCTGGCCCGCGCCGCAGCCGCTATTATCGCCCAAAGCGCGCCCAACATCATCGAATTCGGCGCCGGCACCGGCAAACTGGCGCGCGACGTGCTCACCGCGCTGGCCGCCGACGGCGTGCAGGTCGACAGCTACGCGATCATCGAGTTGTCGGGCGAGCTGCGCGCACGCCAGCAGGACGCATTGAAGGATTTCCCCCAGGTGCGCTGGCTGGACGGCTTCCCGGCGACCTTCAGTGGCGTGGTGCTGGCCAACGAAGTGCTCGACGCAATGCCGGTCGAACTGGTGATCAAGGCCGCGCATGGCTGGCGCCGCCAGATGGTCACGATCGAGGACGGCCAGTTCGCGTTCACCCAGCAGGAACTCGATCCGGCGCTGGCCGCGCAGCTGCGGCGCCAGGTGCCAGGCGCCGACGCGCTGCAGGAGGGCTACGCCACCGAAATCCATCCGGTCGCGGCTGGCTTCATGGCTTCGCTCGCCGCGATGTTCATGGATGGCAAGGGCGCCGCGATCCTGCTCGACTACGGTTTCCCGGCGCACGAGTATTATTTCGACGAGCGCACCGGCGGCACCCTGATGTGCCACTACCGCCACCACGCGCACCCCGATCCGTTCTTTCTGCCCGGCCTGCAGGACATCACCGCCCACGTCGACTTCACCGCGATGGCGCTGGCGGCGCAGGATGCCGGCCTGCCGGTGCTGGCCTACATGAGCCAGGCCGCCTTCCTGCTCGCATGCGGGATCGGCGAACTGCTGCTGCGCACCGATCCGGCCGACGCCTTGCGCTACCTGCCGCAGGCGCGGGCGGTGCAGAAGCTGGTGGCGCCAAGCGAGATGGGCGAACTGTTCAAGGTGCTGGTCGTGGGCAAGGATGTCGAGCTCGACCCGGCAATCGTGCGCGCCGACCGCAGCCACCGGTTGTAGACTTTGCAACGTCTTGCATGACGGATACAAACCCGGCTATGCTCTACCACTATCCGTCTGGCACCCTTGCCAGGATGGGCTATCATAAAGTTAAGGAAACGGGCGGGCGCCGGCGGACAAATACATGGCCAAGATCCATACGCACTATGACAACCTGAAGGTGTCGCGCGGCGCGCCGCAGGAAGTCATTCGTGCCGCGTACAAGGCCCTGAGCCAGAAATACCACCCCGACAAGAACCCGGGCGACGAAAAGGCCGCGCGCATCATGGCCATCGTCAACACCGCCTACAACACCTTGTCCGACCCGATGCGCCGCAAGGAGCACGACGAGTGGATCGCGGCCGAGGAGTGGGAAGTCGAGTGGCTCGAAAGCACGCACGCCGAGGACGGCCGCGAGCGGCCGCGCGCCGACGCCGGCTGGGAGGCGCCGCAACCCGCGCGCCGCCCGCGCCACCGCCTGCTGCGCGACCCGCGCTGGTGGCTGGGCATGGGCGGTTTTTTCGCGGCCGGCGCGCTGGTCGCGGTGCTGCTGGTCGAGCCGCCCAGGGTGCTGCCATCGGCGCTGGCCTGGAGCAAGTCCGAACCGGCGGCCGGCACTTCCCGCGCCGACGACCTGGGCGCCGATGCGTCGTCCGACGGCTGGGCCCGGGCCGATGGCCGCGACAAGGCGCCCGCGCCCGACATCAAGGCGCTCGCGGTCACCCAGCTGGTGATCCCGGCGCGCGCCCCCGACTGCGACAGCGACCTGCAGTCGCTGTTCTCGCCCAATGGCGAACCGTGGCCGGCGCAATCGGGCTACGTGGTGGGTTACCCGGTGGGCAACCTCGGCGACGAGATGCAGGTGCAGATCGACAACAGCGCGAACGCTTCGCCGGTCTTCGTGAAAATCTACGACCTCGACCGGCGCTCGAACGTGCGCCACGCCTACGTGCAAGCGCGCGGCTCCCTGACGATCGACAAGCTGGCGGCCGGCAAGTACGAAGTCCGTTATCAAAACATCACCGCAGGCGGCAACCGTGCCGAGTGCGTCAATGGCCGCCGCGCGCCGTTGCGCCAGGCCGCGGCGGCGACAGCGGGCACCTGAACCAACGTCGTTCCCGCGCAGGCGGGAACCCCAGTTTGCGTGATCAGAGCAAGCGCGTGTTTCAACAGTGTGCACAGGAACTGGGGTTCCCGCCCGCGCGGGAACGACGTATGAGCGTGGAACCTGTGGTTTTTCGCGCCTTCCTTTCCTCTGCGCATCACCCGAATTAAATAATTCCGTTCCCGTGCCGTAATATACTGTTCGCAAACAGGGCGCCCATGCAGCGCCGCCCGCCCAACGAAGGCCAGAACGGAAAAACATCTCGGACATGAACGAACTTGACGGCCTCAGCGCCTTGATCATCGAGCCGCATGCCGGGATGCGCGCGAGCGTGCACAACATGCTGAACCTGTGCGGGCTAAACAAGATCCACGACGCCGCCAGCGCCAACCAGGCCGTCAAGCAGCTGGGCCTGAAGAACTTCGACCTGGTGTTGTGCGAATACGAGCTCGAAGGCGGCCAGGACGGCCAGCAGCTGCTCGAGGACCTGCGCCACCACAAGCTGATCTCGCTGTCGACGATGTTCTTCATGGTCACCGCCGAGGGCGATTACGGCAAGGTGGTCAGCGCCGCCGAGCTGGCGCCGACCGACTACATCCTCAAGCCGTTCACCGCCGACCGCCTGCTCGAGCGCATCGCGCGCGCGCTCGAAAAACGCAACGTCTTCATGCCGGTCTACCAGCTGATGGAAGAGGGCAGCCAGCGCGAGGCGATCGCCGCCTGCGCCGAGGGCGAGCAGGCGCACCCGCGCCACGCGATCGACTTCATGCGCCTGCGCGCCGAGCTGCACACCTTCCTCGGCGAGCCCGAACAGGCCGCGCCGATCTACGAGCAGCTGGTCGAGGCCAAGGCGATCGCGTGGGCGCGCCTGGGCCTGGCCAAGACCCTGTTCCTGCGCGAGCGCTTCGACGAGGCCAAAGGAATGCTCGAGGAACTGGTCGAGACCAACAAGAACTTCGTCGACGCCTACGACTGGCTGGCGCGCACCCACGCGGCGGCCGGTGAGCTGGACAAGTCGCAGGCGGTGCTGGCCGATGCGGTGGCGGTGTCGCCGCACGCGGTCCGGCGCCTGCGCCGCCTCGGCGAAACGGCGCTCGAGGCAGGCGACCTCGATGCCGCCGAAAAGGTGCTCAAGCAGGTCGTCAGCAAGGCCAAATACTCCGAGTTCCGCGATCCCGAGGACCACGTCAGGCTGGTCCAGACGCTGGTGAAGAAGGGCGACCCGGTGGCGGCTGCCGCCGTCATCCGCGACCTCGAGCGCTCGATGGGCGGCCTGAAGAACACGCCCGCCTGCAGCGCGATCGCCTCGAGCCTGCTGCACGAATTCACCGGCAACGACGAGCGCCTGAACGAGGCGCTGGGCGCGGCGCTGGCTTACTGCCGCGAGGCGCCGGCGCTGTCGGCGCCGATCAAGCTCGAACTGGCGCGCACCTGCCTGCAGAACGACATGGAGGATGGCGCGTCCGAAGTGCTGCGCGACGTCATGCGCAATGCGCCGAACGGCGCCGCGATGGCCAGGGCGATGAACGTGCTCGAAGAGGCCGGCCGGCCCGAGTTGGCGCAGGCGCTGGCGCAGGAAAGCCGCCAGCAGGTGGTCGACCTGGTCGCTTCCGGCGCGGCCAGGGCCCGGGACGGCGACTACCGCGGCGCGGTCGAACTGATGCTGGAGGCGGCCGGCGCGCTGCCCGAGAATCCGCAGGTGGCGTTCAACGCCGCGCTGGCGGTGCTCAAGTGCCTCGACAACGAGGGCTGGGAAGAACGCCTCGGCCAGCAGGCGCAGGCGCTGATCGGCAACGTGCGCCGGCTCGACCCGGTCAACGCCAAGCTGCCGGCGCTGGCCGGCCTGCACCAGCAGATACTGCAGAAATACGACAAGGGCCCGCGGGTCAGGAAAGCAGGATAATGTTCATGGCAGGGCTCCCTTCCTCCCGCCCCGACGGCGCCTCGCGCCAGGTGCGCGCGGCATTGATGCACAAGGTATGCGGCGACGAGGACATGTTCGCGCTCGGCACCTCGGTCGCGCGCGTGGTCCAGATGGCGTCCTCGGACGACCAGGGCACCCACGACCTGGCGTACTACGTGCTGTCGGACGTGGCGCTGACCCAGCGCATCCTGCGCCTGGCCAACACGGCCCAGTACCGCACCGCGTCCGGCACCTCGGTCACCACGGTCTCGCGCGCGATCTCGCTGCTCGGCTTCGACAACGTGAAGACCACCGCGCTCGGGATGCTGCTGGTCGATGCGCTGTCGAACAGCGCCCACGCCACCGCGGTGCGGGTCGAGCTCGAGGCCGCGCTGTGCGCCAGCCTGGTCGGGCGCGAGCTGGCGCGCCGCAGCTTCTACCAGGGCGCCGAGGAAGCCTCGATCGGCGCGCTGTTCAAGAACCTGGCGCCGCTGCTGGTTGCCTCCCACGAGCACGAGCGCTACCGCGAGATCGGGGCGCTGGTCGCCGCCGGCAAGCACACGGTCGGCCAGGCGGCGCAGCTGATCCTGGGCTGCAGCTACGACGCGCTGTCCGAGTCGGTGCTGGCCGAATGGAAGATCCCCGACGTGATCGTGCGTGCCCAGGCGGCGCTGCGGCCCGGGGCGCTCAAAGTCCCCGCCAACCGCGGCGAGTGGATGCGCCAGGTCGCCTCGTTCAGCCTCGACGTCGCGCGCCTGCTCGGCCAGTCCGCCCGCCCGGCCGGCGCGCCCGAGGCCAAGGCGCTGCTCGAGCGTTATGGCCACGCGCTCGACATCGACAGCACCCGCCTGGAAGAGCTGTTCCACTCGGTCCAGCAGGGCATGCACAGCCTGCTCGAGAGTATGAACCTGGGGCCGGCGCCGAACCCCGGCGAGCAGTTCGAGGGCGGCGGCCTGCCCGACGTGCTGCAGCTGGCGACGCTGGACGCCGGCGCCGGGGCGGCCACCGGCAGCCACCCGAGCGGCAAGCCGAGGAACGCGCGCGAGCTGCTGCTGGCCGGCGTGCAGGACGTGACCCAGCTGCGGGCATCGAGCCCGGGCAAGGTCAACGACGTCATCCTGGCCGTGCTCGAGACGCTGTACCGCAGCATGGGCTTTCGCTTCGCGACCGTGTGCCTGAAGGACGCGCGCCGCGGCCAGTACCGCGCCCGGGTGTCGTTCGGCGAGGACGAAGCGCGGCTGCAGGCCGGCTTCGCGTTCCCGGCCGCGCCCGGCCGCGACCTGTTCTACCTGGCCATGGATAACGACGCCGACCTGATGATCGAGGATGCGGCCAGCCCCAAGATCCGCGACCTGCTGCCGCACTGGCACCGCGAACTGCTGCCCGACGCCAGGAGTTTCATCGTGCTGCCGCTGGTGCTGGGCAAGCGGCAGCTCGGCCTGTTCTACGCCGACCGCCCGCACACCGCACCCGAGGGCGTGCCGCCGGACGAGACCTCGCTGATCAAGGCGCTCAAGGGCCAGGTACTGGCTGCGCTGGCTCCTTGAGGAAGTCGCGGAACTGCGCGGCCGGCATCGGCCGCGCGAACAGGTAGCCCTGCGCCTCGTCGCCATGCTTGTCGCGCAAGAAGCCCCACTGCGCGTGCGTTTCCACCCCTTCCGCGACCACCGACAGGCCCAGCGAATGGGCCAGCCCGATGGTGGCCGCGACGATCGTGGCGTCGTTCGGATTGGTCTCGATGTCCTTGACGAAGCCGCGGTCGATCTTGATGCGGTCGATCGCGAACAGCTTCAGGTAGGCCAGCGACGAGTAGCCGGTGCCGAAGTCGTCGATCGCCAGCTTGAAGCCGCGCGCGCGCAGCTGGCGCAGCAGGTGGCGCGTGTTCTCCGGGTCGCGCATCGCGGCCGTTTCGGTGATCTCCAGTTCCAGGCAGGACGGGTCGATCCGGTGCTGGGCCAGCAGCTGGTCGAGCCGCGCCACCAGCGCGCCGCCGCCGAACTGGCGCGCCGACAGGTTCACCGCCAGCCGCAGCCCGCCCAGGCCTTCCTCCTGCCATTCCGCCAGCAGCTGCATGGTGCGGGTCAGGACCCAGTCGCCCAGCGGCAGGATCAGCCCGGATTCCTCGGCGATCGGGATGAACCGGCTCGGCTCGATGTTGCCCAGTTCCTTGTCGTGCCAGCGCAGCAGCACCTCGGCGCCGATCACGCGCCCGGTGTCGAGCTGCACCTGGGCCTGCAGGTGCAGATCGAAGCCGTTCTGTTCGAGCGCGATCCACATCCGGTTTTCCAGCATCAGGTGCTCGTGGGTGGCGGCGTTCATCGCCGGCGAGAAGAACTGGAAGTTGCCGCGCCCTTCGCGCTTGGCCGCATACATCGCGGTGTCGGCGTGCCGCAGCAGGGTGGGGCCGTCCTCGGCATCGGCCGGGAACAGCGCGACCCCGACCGACGCGCCGATATGCACGGTGGCGGCGCAGGGCAGCTGGTACGGCTGCGCCAGCGAGTGCACCACGCGCACCGCGACCGCGGTCACGCTGTCGGGCGTCAGCGAGCCGCCCAGCACGATCACGAATTCGTCGCCGCCCAGCCGCGCCAGCGTGTCGACGTCGCGCAGCAGGTCCTTCATGCGCTGGGCCGCGCCGACCAGCACGATGTCGCCCGCTTCGTGGCCGTACGAATCGTTGATCTTCTTGAAGTGGTCGAGGTCGATGAACAGCACCGCCACCGGCTCGCCGCTGCGCCGCGCCAGCGCCAGTTGCTGCTGCAGCCGCTCGTTGAGCGCGAAGCGGTTTTCGAGGCCGGTCAGCGCGTCGTGGTGCGCCAGCCGGTAGATCCGCTCCTGCGAGTGGTACTGCTCGGTCAGGTCGCGCAGGATGCAGACGAACAGGTGCTCGGTCGCCAGCAGCACGCGCGACACCGAGATCGCTAGCGGGAAGCGCTCGCCGCGCGCGTTGACGCCGTCCAGTTCGCGCTCGTCGGGCGGCGCCTGCGGCAGCCGCGCCAGCAGTTCGGACGCGCTTGTGCCTTCGGGCGGCGGCACCAGCGCGGCGACCGGCAGCCCCGGCAGGTGCGATGCCGGGTAGCCGAACAGCGCCGCGGTGGCGGCGTTGGCCGACACCAGCATGCCGTCGGCATCGACCGTGACGATCGCATCGGCCGCGTTGTCGAGGATCGCTTGCAGGCGCGCCTCGCGGTCGCGCAGGCGCGCGGTGCGGTCGTCCACCAGCGCCTCGATCCGGGCGCGCTCGCCGCTAATGAGCAGCATCAGCGCGCCCAGCAGGCCGGTCAGCAGGAGGCCGGTGGTCAGCACCGTCCAGCTGGCCCAGCCGTGCTGCTGTTCGAGGTAGGGGACGGTCGGCGCGAAACGCAGCGCGTAGCGGCGGCCCCCGAACCCGAGCTCCACCCGGTGCTCGCCGGTCTGGACGCCGCGCAAGCGGGTCCCGGCCAGCGGCAGCACGACGCCGGGCCGGGTCACGTCGGCGAACTCGAAGACGAACTCGGACAGGCCGGTGCGGTGCACCGCCTGCTCCACCAGCGCGCCGGCGTCCAGCACCAGCGCCACCAGCGCCGCCGGCGCCTCGGGCTGCATGCCGACGGCGCGGAACAGGGCGATGCCGCTGCGCCCGGTGGTCACCAGCCGCAGTGGCGCGGTGGCGGCCGGCAGGCCGCCGCGCAGCATGCGGTAGATGGCGTCGGCGCGCAGCGGCTCGGCGAGGAAGTCGAGGCCGAGCACCGCCGTGTTGGCGGGCGGCGTGGTGTACAGCAGCGTGAAGTATTGGGGATGCTCGGGGGCACGCCGCAGCCTGCCCGCGGCATCGACCTCGCGCACCTCGAAACCGGGCGCCACATGGCTGCGCGCCCAGGCTTCGAACCGGGCGCGCTGGGCATGCGTGATCCGTACCACCCAGCTGATGCCTTGCAGCTCGGGCCGGCCCTCGACATAGCCGCCGACAACGCGCTGGAATTTTTCCTCGGGCAGCAGCGCGTCGGTGTCGCCGAGCGCGCGCGCGACCGTGCTGGCGAAGCGCTCGTGTTCGTTGAATTCGGCCTGCATCAGGTCGGCCGTCTGCTGGGCCTCGAGCCGGAACCTGCCCAGGTGCTGGTCGGTCTCCCATCGCACCGCCTGCTCGTAGGTCGCCACCACGGCGGCGCCCGCCAGCACCAGCGGCAGCGCGACGATCCTGACCCGCCGGCGCCACAGCGGGCGCCGCTGGCCGCACACGATCCAGCACAGCGGGGCGAACAGCAACACGCCGATGACGTCGCCAGCCCACCAGCTGAGCCAACTGGAGACGCGCTCGCTCTCGGCTACCAGGCCGAGCCGGTACAGGCTGGGCACCGTCACCGTCGCGCTGACCAGGCACACGGACGGCGCCAGCAGCAGGAAGCGCGCGACGTCGCGCGTCGAGTCGATCGCCGGGTCGATCCAGCGCCGGAACAGGCGCCCGCCGAGCCAGGCCTGGAGCAGCGAACCAACGGTGGCGGCGGCGGTGGCCAGCACCCCGGCCATGCGCGGCACGTCGGGGCCGAGCCAGCTAGCGGGCAGGTGCAGCAGCAGGGCGCCCAGCGCGACGCCGGGCAGCACGCGCCAACCGGCCACCACCACCAGCGCCAGGCCGACGCCGGCCGGCGGGAACAGGGGCGTGGCGTAGCCGGGCGGCAGGTCGAGTGCATCGCTCATCACGCGGGTCGCCAGGTAGACGCCGACGATGGACAGGTTAGCCAGCAGCAGCTGCGGCCAGCGCCAACGGTAATACTCTGGAGTCATGCCAATCCCTTGTGCTGTCGTTGGCCATTAGACAGTGCAAAACCGGATTGCGCGCCGTGCCGCGCGTACGTGCAAACAGCCCTTGCACTCTTGCAGTCCGTGCGGGTAAAATCACGCCCCGAAGCAACGCCGCTGTTTGAGTTGGATCAGTCCCGGCGAAAATAGTTGACAGTAGTTAGTGCGTGCTTCATACTCTGCGGTTCCTCGCGGAGGGGTGGCCGAGTGGTTAAAGGCGACAGACTGTAAATCTGTTCTCTATGAGTACGCTGGTTCGAATCCAGCCCCCTCCACCAAGTTAATTGCAGGAAGTTGTTGTTGCGGTAGTGAAGAAATGCCTCGCGGGTGTAGCTCAATGGTAGAGCAGAAGCCTTCCAAGCTTACGACGAGGGTTCGATTCCCTTCACCCGCTCCAGTGATTCTTGCAATGCAAAGACATCGCAATAAAAAGCCCTTGTAGCTCAGTGGTAGAGCACTCCCTTGGTAAGGGAGAGGCCACGTGTTCAATCCACGTCAAGGGCACCAGAATTTAGTACGGCAGTCGACAGCAGTGAGCGAATCGGCGGTCAGGTGTGCCTGGTAATTTCAAAAATCTTAGGATCGTTAGGAGTCTAAAATGGCAAAAGGTAAATTCGAACGGACCAAGCCGCACGTCAACGTCGGCACCATCGGTCACGTTGACCACGGCAAAACCACCCTGACGGCGGCAATCGCAACCGTTCTGTCGAAGAAATTCGGCGGTGAAGCCAAGGCCTACGACCAGATCGACGCGGCTCCGGAAGAAAAAGCGCGCGGCATTACGATCAACACCGCGCACGTCGAGTACGAGACCGCTGCCCGTCACTACGCTCACGTTGACTGCCCAGGCCACGCCGACTACATCAAGAACATGATTACCGGCGCTGCCCAGATGGACGGCGCGATCCTGGTGTGCTCGGCTGCTGACGGCCCGATGCCGCAGACCCGCGAGCACATCCTGCTGGCACGCCAGGTTGGTGTTCCTTACATCATCGTGTTCCTGAACAAGTGCGACCTGGTCGACGACGCAGAACTGCTGGAACTGGTCGAAATGGAAGTGCGCGAGCTCCTGTCGAAGTACGAGTTCCCGGGCGACGACCTGCCAATCATCAAGGGTTCGGCGCGTATGGCGCTGGAAGGCCAGCCGGGCGAAATGGGCGAAGACTGCATCGTCCGCCTGGCAGAAGCCCTGGACACCTACATCCCGACCCCGGAGCGTGCTGTCGACGGCGCCTTCCTGATGCCGGTTGAAGACGTGTTCTCGATCTCGGGCCGCGGTACCGTGGTGACCGGTCGTGTCGAGCGCGGCATCGTCAAGGTTGGCGAAGAGATCGAAATCGTCGGCATCAAGGACACCGTGAAGACCACCGTGACTGGCGTCGAAATGTTCCGCAAGCTGCTGGACCAGGGCCAGGCTGGCGACAACGTCGGTCTGCTGCTGCGCGGCACCAAGCGTGAAGACGTCGAGCGTGGCCAGGTGCTGGCCAAGCCGAATTCGATCAAGCCGCACAACCACTTCACCGGCGAGATCTACGTGCTGTCGAAGGACGAAGGCGGTCGTCACACTCCGTTCTTCAACAACTACCGTCCGCAGTTCTACTTCCGTACGACCGACGTGACCGGCTCGATCGAGCTGCCAGCGGACAAGGAAATGGTTATGCCAGGCGATAACGTGTCGATCACCGTCAAGCTGATCAACCCGATCGCGATGGAAGAAGGCCTGCGCTTCGCAATCCGCGAAGGCGGCCGTACCGTTGGCGCGGGTGTGGTTGCCAAGATCATCGCTTAATTAGCGGTTATCGTTGAGGGCAGGGCGAACGTCCTGTCTTCGCAACAAGAGGGGCAGGGCTTCGGTTCTGTCCCTTCTGTTTGAGGACAAGGGGCGGGAAGGCTGATATACTCCCGCTTCTTTGCAGTACCGAGTACCAGGCATTCATATCGCCGGCGCCAAGCCGGTTCGTTCTTTTAAAGGAAATAGCATGTCCGCACCAAACCAGAAAATCCGCATTCGCCTGAAAGCGTTCGACTACAAGCTGATCGACCAGTCCGCACTGGAAATCGTCGACACCGCCAAGCGCACCGGCGCAGTGGTCAAGGGCCCAGTCCCGCTGCCGACCCGCATCCAGCGTTTCGACGTGCTGCGTTCCCCGCACGTGAACAAGACCTCGCGCGACCAGTTCGAAATCCGTACGCACCAGCGTCTGATGGACATCGTGGACCCGACGGACAAGACCGTTGACGCGCTGATGAAGCTGGACCTGCCAGCTGGCGTCGACGTCGAAATCAAACTGCAGTAATCGCTGCAGTTGCACTACCGGAAAAAGCCAGCCTCAAGCTGGCTTTTTTTCGTCAGTACACTGCTCCCCCAAAGATGGGACATCTGCAACGGCGCTATAATCCGCCGGCTCCAGCCGTGGGACCTTTAGGAAATAATCCGTGCGCCCCTTGCACAAGTTTAACAATAGTCTTTATAATGCCGGTCCCCGGGCGGTTAGTTCAGTTGGTTAGAATACTTGGTCGACATCCAAGGGGTCGCAGGTTCGAATCCTGCACCGCCCACCAGACTTCAAAAACATCGCGGGATCCCAGTGGTCCTGCAGAGAAAAGGTGCTTCCAGGCCTTTTCTGTGCTGACCGGCAAGGTCAGATTTCCCTCCTTCTCCCAGTCGACCGCGTCAAACGCAACAGCTCGACATACCCCCAACTTACTTGTTGCGTCAAGGTCTTTTGCGCGCTATACTAGCCGGCTTCGGTATGGATCCGTCTTTTTTCAGGGTCCATGCGTTTTTTGGTAGTTCAACAAAGCCCCGCCCAATCGTAGGTGGGAATGGAGAAAAAATGAGCCTGGGCCTTCTCGGTCGCAAGGTTGGCATGATGCGCATCTTTACCG
>JBJMVW010000305.1:0-4109 GCA_045810465.1 Massilia sp.
GAACGACGTCCTGGATGGCGCGTGGGCATGGGTGCCCACCCTACCGGCAATCAGAACCCCGACAGCACGATCTTCCCGCGCGACTTGCCGCTTTCGAGCAATTGGTGCGCGCGGCGCAGGTTGGCCGCGTTGATCGTGCCGAAGCGCTCCGTCACGGTCGAGCGCACCAGGCCCTCGTCGACCATCTGCGCCACCCGCTTGAGCAGCCGGTGCTGTTCCAGCATGTCGGCGGTCTGGAACATCGAGCGCGTGTACATGAATTCCCAGTGCAGCGATATGCTCTTCTGTTTGAGCAGCAGGACGTCGAACGTGGCCGGATCGTCGATCAGCCCCAGCCGGCCCTGCGGCGCCAGCGATGCCACGATCTCGGACAGGTGCGTGTCCGTTTGCGTGAGGCTGGCCACGCGCCCGACCTGCCCGATGCCGATCCGCTTGAGCTCTTGCGACAGCGGCTGGCCGTGGTCGATCACGTGGTGCGCGCCCAGTTCCTCGACCCACTGCCGGGTCTCGGGCCGGGAAGCGGTGCCGATGATCGTCAGCCCGGTCAGTTGCCGCGCCAGCTGCACCAGGATCGAGCCGACGCCACCACCGGCGCCGACCACCAGCAGGGTGCCGGTCGCCGCTTTGTCCCGCGGCACCTGGAGCCGGTCGAACAGCAGTTCCCATGCGGTGATCGAGGTCAGCGGCAGCGCGGCCGCGGCATCGAAATCGACGCTCTGCGGCGCGGGCCCGGCGATGCGCTCGTCGACCAGGTGCAGTTCGCTGTTGGTACCGGGGCGCAGCAGCGAGCCGGCGTACATGACCCGGTCGCCCGGCTTGAACAGCGTCACCTGGTCGCCGACGGCGCGCACGACCCCGGCCGCATCCCAACCCAGCACCTTCGCCTCGCCATCGGCGGGCGCCACCTTGCGGCGGATCTTGGTGTCGACCGGGTTGACCGAGATCGAATGCACTTGCACCAGCAGGTCATGGCCGGATGGCGTCGGGTCGGGCAGCTCGACGTCGAGCAGCGCTTCGGGATGGTCGATCGGATGGGACTGGCGGTAGGCAACAGCTTTCATTGGGAATCCTCGTTGCGGAACATGTAAAGCCCTACATGCTAGACGTTTCTCTAAAATGCCGCCAAATGGTTCTCTTGCGGGCGCTACGCGAATTTATAATAGCGCCCTCGTGCCTCGACTTTAACCTGCCGCCCATGCCTTTCCGAAAAGAACCGCCGTTCACCCACGGCACCGTGCCTCAGAATGCAGTCGTGCTGGTCAACCTGGGCACGCCCGACGCGCCGACCCGCCCGGCGGTGCGGCGCTACCTGAAGCAATTCCTGTCCGACCCGCGCGTGGTCGAGATTCCGCGCCTGCTGTGGTGGTTCATCCTGCACCTGGTGATCCTGCCTTTCCGCTCCGGCAAATCGGCCGGGAAGTACGCGATGATCTGGACCCGCGAGGGGTCCCCGCTGAAGGTCCATACCGCCAGCCAGGCCGCGTTGCTGCAGGACGCGCTGGAAGAGCGCGGCCACGATTGCGTCAAGGTGGCCATGGCGATGCGTTACGGCTCGCCCTCGCTGCCCGAGGTGCTCGACCGCCTGAAGGCCGAGGGCTGCGAGCGCATCGCGCTGCTGCCGGCCTACCCGCAGTATTCGGCCACCACCACCGGCTCGATCTGGGACGCGGTGTTCGCGCATTACGCGCAGGTGCGCAATGTGCCGGAGCTGAGGCTGGTGAAGCACTACCACGACCACGACGGCTACGTCGACGCGCTGCGCGACCAGATCCTCGAATACTGGGAAACGCACGGCCGCGGCGAGATGCTGGTGATGAGTTTCCACGGGGTGCCCAAGCGCACGCTGCTGCTGGGCGACCCTTACCATTGCGAGTGCCAGAAGACGGCGCGCCTGCTGGCGGACCGGCTGCGCCTGGGGCCGGACCAGTACATGGTGACGTTCCAGTCGCGCTTCGGCAAGGCCGAGTGGCTGCAGCCCTACACCGCGCCAAGCGTGCAGCAGCTGGCGCGCCAGGGCCTGCAGCGGATCGACGTGATCTGTCCCGGCTTTACCAGCGATTGCCTGGAAACGCTGGAAGAGATTTCAATGGAAGTCAGGCACGATTTCGAGGCGGCCGGCGGCAAGGAATTTCATTACATTCCATGCCTGAACGAGTCGCCCGGGTGGATTGCCGGCATGGCCGAGATCGCCGAGCAGCACCTGATCGGCTGGCCGACCATGATGAGCCCGTCGCAACGCGAGGCCGAACGGCGCGATGTCGGGACCGGGCGCGAGCGCGCGCTGGAAATGGGCTCGGGCGCTTGAAGTTCCTTGTCGAACCATCAACTGCCCGGCCCCGGCCTGCTAAAATACCAGGTTTTCAGGGCGTTGCGCCCACGCCGGCGTAGCACAGCCATGCCATCGCAACGATGGTGTAGGCGAGCACGGCGGCGCTGATCAATTGCAATTTCATGGACCTCTCCTGGTCGGCTGCTCGTACCCGACAACCTTGTCTGGGCAATAATAAAACGCCGACCCGGGAAAAGAACCCGCTGTTGAGTAAATGTTGTAACCAAATGTAGTGCGTACAATTTCAACATGGCAGTTTTTCAATTCCCCTTGAAAATATAGGAGATCGCCCAATATGGGGCGAGTGTAGTAAGCAGGACACGCCAACCAATCAGCCAAGTCCTTGATTCTAGGAGTTTTTTCGATGCAAGACCAAGAAAACCAAGAGGTTTCCGACCAGCCAGAAGGTGCGGCCGCGGCCAATGGGGCCCAGGCAGCACCTCCCGCAGCGGACACGAACCTCGAAGAACAGCTGAGCGCTACCGAAGCCAAACTGGCCGAGACGCATGATGCCTTCATGCGCGCCAAGGCCGAAGCGGAAAACATCCGTCGCCGCGCCCAGGAAGATGTGAGCAAAGCACATAAATTCGCCATCGAAAGCTTTGCCGAAGCGATGGTGCCGGTCAAAGACAGCCTCGAGATGGCCCTGAAGGTCGAGACCCCGACCGTCGAGTCGATCAAGGAAGGTGTCGAGATGACCCTCAAGCAACTGACCTCGGCGTTCGAGAAGAACCGCCTGGTCGAAGTCATGCCGGAACAGGGCGACAAGCTTGACCCGATGAAGCACCAGGCCGTCGCCGTGGTGCCGGCCGACCAGGAAGCCAATACCGTCGTCAACGTGTTGCAAAAAGGTTACATGATCGCCGATCGCCTACTGCGTCCAGCCATCGTGACCGCCGCAGCACCTAAATAAAAGAGCACAGGTGCTGCGTACGTCTTGAAACCGCGCAGTTTTTCCTCATATCAGAAACATTCGAAAACTCAGTAACATAAAAGGAAAATAATCATGGGCAGAATTATCGGTATCGACCTGGGGACCACCAACTCCTGCGTCGCGATCATGGAAAATGGTCAGCCAAAGGTAATCGAGAACGCCGAAGGCGCGCGCACCACGCCGTCGATCATTGCGTATCAGGAAGATGGCGAGATCCTGGTTGGCGCGCCGGCGAAACGCCAGGCGGTCACCAACCCGAAGAACACGCTGTTTGCCGTCAAGCGCCTGATCGGCCGCAAGTTCGAAGAAAAAGAAGTGCAGAAGGACATCGGCCTGATGCCTTACCAGATCATGAAGGCCGACAACGGCGACGCCTGGGTCGGCGTGCGTGACAAGAAGCTGGCGCCGCCGCAGATTTCGGCCGAAGTGCTGCGCAAGATGAAGAAGACCGCCGAAGACTACCTCGGCGAAGAAGTGACCGAAGCGGTCATCACCGTGCCGGCCTACTTCAACGACTCGCAGCGCCAGGCCACCAAGGACGCCGGCCGCATCGCCGGCCTGGACGTCAAGCGCATCATCAACGAGCCGACCGCGGCCGCGCTGGCATTTGGCCTGGACAAGACCGACAAGGGCGACCGCAAGATCGCCGTGTATGACCTCGGCGGCGGCACCTTCGACGTGTCGATCATCGAGATCGCCGACGTCGAAGGCGAGAAGCAGTTCGAAGTGCTGTCGACCAACGGCGACACCTTCCTGGGCGGCGAAGACTTCGACCAGCGCATCATCGACTACATCATCGACGAGTTCAAGAAGATCAACGGCCTCGACCTGAAGAAGGACCCGATC
>JBJMVW010000306.1:0-10455 GCA_045810465.1 Massilia sp.
GACCGCGTCTTCGTTCTTCACGTTGATGGTGTAGTCGGCGCCTAACTTCTTACCCAGCTCGAGGCGGTTGTCGCGGGTGCCGGTCAGGATCACCTGGTCGGCGCCGAGCGCCTTGGCCACGCCGACGCCCATCAGGCCGATCGGGCCGGGGCCGGTGACGACGATCGACTGGCCGGCGATCAGTCCGCCGAGCGCGTCGATGCCGTACATCGCGGTGCCGGCGGTGACGATCAGGGTCGCCTCCTCGTCGGTCAGGTTATGCGGCACGTGGGCCAGGGTGTTGACGTTGTTGATCGCGTATTCGGCGAAGCCGCCGTCGGTGGTGAAGCCGTTGGCGCGGTGGCCTTTGTCATGCTCGCCGTAGTTCTGGCCATAGTTCAGGCACGAGGTGTACATGCCTTCGCGGCAGCGCTCGCAGCGGCCGCAGCCGGCGTGCACTTCGACCGCGACCCGGTCGCCGATCTTGTATTCGTCGACGCCGTGGCCCAGCTTGACGACGGTGCCCATGTACTCGTGGCCGGGCGTGAAGTTCTTGTTAAACGGCAGGCCGCCCTGGATCAGGGCCGGCGGGCCGTGCTTGATGATTTCGAGGTCGGTCGCGCACACCGCGATCGCATCGATGCGGACCAGCACCTCTGCAGGTCCAGGCTGCGGCACCGGCTTTTCGCTCAGCGAGATTTCACCCGGCGCACCGAGCACCCATGCCTTCATCGTCGGCGGGACCTTGTATTGCTCGTCCTGGCCTGCGCCAGGCTGGGTGGTACGGGTCTGCTGGGGGGTGTCCAAAACTGCTGCCATGATGTTGCTCCTCTATCGTTTGAATTAAAGTGTCTCCGTCCGTCAGGCGCGGTTGCGGCGTATCCGGTACGTTCATTAAACAGGAGCGGCACAGCCGCGCCAATGTCGGCAAATGTGCAACTCTGGGACTATCCACCGATCTGATAATTCGGCTTTTTTCCTGCCCCATGGAGGCGTTCGGCGGCGCCGTGTCGTGGCCGAACAGGCGTAAGGTGCGCTCCCGAGCGCACCATGCATGCAAACAAAAAAAAGCCGCCCCGGGGGCGAGGCGGCTGGATGGCCCTGGTTCAGTGGTTGACGGGAGCGACCACGGTCGCCGTCGGCGGCTTGGCGACCACCTTCCCTTCCGGCAGGCCGGCCACCACCAGGCCGATGCTGATGATCGCGGCACTTAACAGCGTCAGGATGAAGCCGATCTTGAACAGGTCCTTGAACGAGAAGTAGCCGAACGCATAGGGCAGCACGAACGACGGGCTTTCGGTGACCAGGATGAAGTGCGTCGACGCCGCGAAACCGGAGGCCATCGCCAGCGCCAGAACCGGGAAGCCATGTTGCTGCGCATAGGCGATCACGAATGGCGCATTGACCGCCGACGAGGCGCCGAAGCTGGAGAAGCCGAGCGAATCGACCGCCACCAGCAGCGTCACGGCGAGCGGCTGCGCTTCGACCGGCAGCGAAGCCATCGGGCCGAGCGCGGTTTGCGCAACCCAGGTTGCCAGCCCGCTTTCCTTGGCCGCGATGCCGAGCGTGAAGCCGCCCACAACCAGCAGCAGTGCACCCCATTCCACGCCCTTTTCAATCGGGCCCCACGAGTCGAAGGCGCCGATGCGCGGGACCGACAACAGGCCGAGGATGATCAGCGAGACCAGCGCGATCGGCAGCTTGTTCCAGTCGCCGGTCAGCCACAGGATCGCGCCGAGCAGGAACACCACCAGGGTCGTCAGTTCGGCGGTGGTCCAACGGCCCATCCCGTGCAGTTCCTGCCGGATGTGGTCCTTGCCGAACGGTAGCTCCTGCATCTCGGGCTTGAACATCTTGAGGATCAGGAAGTAGGCAGCGGCCGCGATCACGAGCGAAATCGGGGTTGCGATGACGACCCAGTCGAGGAACGAGACGTGGATGCCGGCGTTCTTCTCCAGGAAGCTCATGGTGATGATGTTGGCGGTCACGCCGGACGGGGTGGCAATGCCGCCGAGCGTCGAGCCAAGCATGATCGCCATCATCATGCCGCGCCCGAAATTGCTTTCCCCGGGCTTGGCGTCGGCGGACTTCAACAGGCCAATCGTGATCGGCAGCATCATCGCGACCACGGCCACGTCGCTGACGAACATCGAGATCACGAACGAGACCATCAGGTAGACCCCGATCACCGCCTTGACCCGGGTTCCGGACGCCAGCAACAACAGGTAGGTAATGCGCTTGCCCAGGCCCGAGCGGGTGAACGCGACCGACAGCGCCAGCACGCCGATCAGGAACGGGACGAAGCTGTCGCCGAACGCCTGGGCCATCGACTTGTTCAGGTTGAGCACGCCGGTGACGTGCAGCAGGACCGGGACCATCATGGCGGTGACCGGAACCGGCAGGGCTTCGGTGACCCACCAGGTGACGGCGACGGCCATGATGCCCAGCGTGTGCATGGCTTTCGGTGACATGCCGGCCGGGACCGGCAACAGGTAGGATGCGGCCAGCAAGAGCCACCCCAGTACAAAGAAGATGACTTTGCGGTTTGTGATGCGCTGCGATCGCCCTGGACTGAGCGCGCCGACGCCGACTTCTGCTGCTGCGAGCATGTTGTGTCTCCTATTTATGTTTAACAGCCGACCTGTAAAAAAAACAGGCCACGCTTGTTCGGGCCCGGCGTCTGGTGCGCTTTTTTTTCAAACCCGCTGGTAGCAAAGTATCACTGCTCGCGACGCACTGAACAGGGACAAAACTGTCATGTATCAGGAGATTCCCGCTTTTTGCCTGAGCAGGTTCAGCCGCGGAATTGTTGTTACTCGTGCGGCAAAGGCCTCGCAAAAGGGGGGCAGAAGAGTAGGCGCTGGCAGCAGGCCGTAGGGTGGGCACCCTGTGCCCACGCGTATGCCGACTGGTTGCGCAGATCCGCGTAGGCAGGGGCTGCCCACCCGACGAGCCAGAAGCGGCTTGGGGCGTCAGGAGGCCGTGGCGACGGCCGCGCGTACGTTTTCGCGGTATTGGCGCGGCGTGATGCCGAACCACTGGCGGAAGCGCCGGGTGAAGTAGCCTTCGTCGGGAAAGCCGGACGCATGCGCGACTTCGGCAACGCGCATCGGCGTGTTGGCCAGCAGTTCCTGGGCGCGTTCCATGCGGCGCTCGGTGACGAGGTCGGTGAAGGTTTTGCCGACCTCGTTTTTCAACAGGTGCGCCAGGTAATTGGGCGACAGGAAGGCGGTGGCCGCCGCTTCGGTCAGGTTCAGGTCGCGCGCCAGGTTCTCACGGATGTAGCGCGTGACCCGCAGCAGCGCGTCGCGGCGGCAGGCCGAGCGCGTCTTCTCGTTGGCCAGGCGCAGCAGCTGGTCTTCGTGGCGGCGGCAGGTGAGCCCGATCAATTGCAGCAGCATGCCGCGCAAAATCTGGAGCGAACCGAAACGCCGCTCGGCATTTTCGGCCAGCATCTGCGACAGCATGGTCCTGGCTTCGGCCAGGTCGCTGCCGGACAGCACGAAGTCCATGTATTCCTGGTAGAGGAAGGGCGCCAGTTCGGGCACCCGCGAGACCGGCACGTCTTCCAGGTCGAGCGGGTCGACGTCGAGGTCGGGACGCAGGAAGCGCTGCGAGAAATTGATGACAACGAAGCGCGAGCCCGCCGGCAGCGGCACCAAGTGCACGCGATACGGCAACACGAAGGTCAGCGTGCCGGGCTGGACCGGACGGACGGCGCCGCCGATGGTCTGCCGGGCATGGCCTTCGAGCGTGACCAGGATCTGGAAATACTCGTGCCGATGCGGCCGCGACAACGGTTCGCGGGCGGCCTGGTCGCGGATGTCGAACTCCAGGTAGCTGGCCCGCTCCGCCATTGCGTAGGTTTGAACAGATTCAGTCACTTCAGATCCGTGCGCGTCCCGCATTGCATCCCGCCCCTTGCACAAAACCTCGTCGGCGACCGATCCGGAAACCGGTCCGCAGGCCGTGGGAACGGCAACGGCGGCTTCGCTTCCCGCTGATGTCGACCGATGCTATAACATGTCAAACCACCGCGCAACCGCGCCCCCGAGCGATGCGCGCCCCGCACCTCGTGCCAGCCCGCAGTGCGCGTCAATCGTCGCGCCAATGCCAGCCGGCGAACCGGTGCACACATTGCCTCCGCTCACTTACAAAATAGTAGCACGCCGGATGTTGCAAGCTGTATCTATCGTGCGCGTAAACACTGGCCCCATGTGTTTTGCGAAAAAAAACGCCCGCTGCGAACAGCGGGCGTTGGGGTGCACGAAAACCAGGCCCAACCGGCAGCTACACCGGGGGCCCGTCTCGGCGGCTTAGCCAGCGATCTTTGTGCAGACGTTCGCGCCGTAGAATTTGGTGTCTACGGTGGTTTCGCAGCTCCAGGTACCGTCCGCAGCGCGCTTCATCGAGACCGTGTGCGTATTGACCGACGATGGGCCGCTGTTAAAGGTGCAAGTCAGCGAAACCGCACCCGCGGAGGCGGCGGCCGGGACCGCGTTAGCGCAGCTCGCGGTAGTTGCCGGCACGCCCGATGCGGTCAGCACATCCGCCGCCGCCGCAGCTGGCTGGTCGTTCATCAGGACGTCGATACCGGTCTTACCAGCGGAAACTTCAGCCAAACCAGCTGCGAATTTCGATTTGGCGACGTAATCCTGGTAAGCCGGAATTGCGACGGCGGCCAGGATACCGATGATGGCGACAACGATCATCAGCTCGATCAGGGTGAAGCCGGCTTGTGCCTTCTTAACGATTTTCATTTGTTTCATGTTATCTCTCCAAGTGGTTGAGGGTGACAATGCTTTGCTGCTGCCCTTACCTGTACGCAATCCGCGTGCCAGCTCGTTCCGGTAGCGCTTGATTGCTTTTCCACTAATAAAACCAGCAAAAACTGGCAGTTTATGCTTGCCGGATGACAATTTTTGTCAGCTTCGGCTCGCGATCTTTGTCATTTTTCGTGATGAAGAACGAAAAGTGGCGCCGCCGGACGTAAAAACGGGGAGCCGCAGCTCCCCGTTTTCTTGCCTTGCCAGTGCTGAAGGTATTACAGCATGGCCTTCAGCAGGCGCGCCATCTCGGATGGGTTCTTGGTGACCGTGATGCCGCAGGCTTCCATGATTTCCAGCTTGGCTTGCGCGGTGTCGGCGCCGCCGGAGATCAGCGCACCGGCGTGGCCCATGCGCTTGCCTGGCGGAGCGGTGACGCCAGCGATGAAGCCGACCACCGGCTTCTTCATGTTGTCCTTGATCCAGTAAGCGGCGTTGGCCTCGTCCGGACCGCCGATCTCGCCGATCATGATGACGGCGTCGGTGTCAGGATCGTCGTTGAACATCTTCATGATGTCGATGTGCTTCAGGCCGTTGATCGGGTCGCCGCCAATGCCCACTGCCGACGACTGGCCCAGGCCCAGCGCGGTCAGCTGGCCGACTGCTTCATAGGTCAGCGTGCCCGAGCGCGATACCACGCCAATGCGGCCCTTCTTGTGGATGTGACCCGGCATGATGCCGATCTTGATTTCGTCCGGGGTGATCAGGCCTGGGCAGTTCGGGCCCAGCAGCAGGGTCTTCGAACCGGCCTTGGCCATGCGGTCCTTCACTTCCATCATGTCGCGGACCGGAATGCCTTCGGTGATGCAGATCGCCAGGTCCAGCTCGGCTTCAACGGCTTCCCAGATGGCGGCGGCGGCGCCTGCCGGCGGCACGTAGATCACCGACACGTTGGCGCCGGTTTCCTTCTTGGCTTCGGCAACGTTGGCGAAAATCGGGATGCCCTCGAAGTCTTCACCGGCTTTTTTCGGGTTCACACCGGCGACGAAGGCTTCGCGGCCGTTCGCGTAATCGCGGCACATGCGGGTGTGGAACTGGCCGGTCTTGCCGGTGATGCCCTGGGTGACTACTTTGGTGTCTTTGTTAATCAGAATCGACATGTTATTTCCTCGAGTTAGGCTTTACCTGCAGCGGCGGCCACGACCTGCTTCGCTGCGTCTTCCATCGTGTCAGCCGAGATGATCGGCAGGCCAGAGTCGGCCAGCATCTTCTTGCCGATGTCTTCGTTGGTGCCCTTCATGCGCACCACCAGCGGCACCTTCAGCGAGACAGCCTTGGAAGCGGTGATCACGCCTTCGGCGATCACGTCGCAACGCATGATGCCGCCGAAGATGTTGACCAGGATTGCCTTCAGGCCCGGGTTCTTCAGCATGATCTTGAAGGCTTCGGTCACTTTCTCAGCCGTTGCACCGCCGCCGACGTCCAGGAAGTTGGCCGGCTCGCCGCCGAACAGCTTGATGGTGTCCATGGTGGCCATCGCCAGGCCGGCGCCGTTGACCAGGCAGCCGATGTTGCCGTCGAGCGAAATGTAGGCGAGGTCGAACTTCGATGCTTCGACTTCGGCCGGATCTTCTTCGTCCAGGTCGCGGTAGGCGACGATTTCCGGATGGCGGAACAGCGCGTTGGCGTCAAAGTTGAACTTGGCGTCGAGCGCGATGACCTTGCCTGAACCGGTCAGGATCAGCGGGTTGATTTCGGCCAGCGAGGAGTCGGTTTCCCAGTAAGCCTTGTACAGGCCTTGCAGGTTGGCGCGCGCGTCGGCGATCGAGCCTGGCGGCACGCCGATCTTGGCGGCGATCTCGTCTGCCTGGGCGTCGGTCAGGCCGACAGCCGGGTCGATCGCGATCGAGTGGATCTTTTCAGGATGGGAAGCCGCGACTTCCTCGATGTCCATGCCGCCTTCCGACGAGGCCATCAGCACCACGCGCTGGCTGACGCGGTCGGTGACCAGCGAGACGTACAGTTCTTTCTTGATGTCGGCGCCTTCTTCGATCAGCAGGCGGCGCACTTTCTGGCCTTCCGGGCCGGTCTGGTGCGTAACGAGCTGCATGCCCATGATCTGGTTCGCGTATTCGCGCACTTGCTCGATCGACTTGGCGACTTTGACGCCACCGCCCTTGCCGCGGCCACCAGCATGGATCTGCGCCTTGACTACCCAGACCGGGCCGCCCAGCTGTTCAGCTGCTTTTACGGCCTCTTCCACCGACATGCACGGAATGCCGCGCGGAACCGTCACCCCGAACTTTCGGAGGATCTCATTGCCTTGATACTCATGGATTTTCATGCTGGCTTCCCTTCTTCTGTTACTGATTTAGAAATGCGGTTGAATTAAAAAACGCGACAACGAATACTAACCCGTCACAGCCTTGATTACCCAGCGCGGGTAAAACCTCGCCACCGCGGGGCCGTCGACGCGCAGCGCGTGGCAGCGGTCGAGCTGGAACGGGCGTTCCGGCGAATCGTCGGCGTCGACGCCGTCGCGGGTCTGGAACACGTCATTGGCGTAGGCCTGGATCGCCGCGGTGGGCAGGACCTGCGCCAGTTCGGTCAGGTGGGTGCAGCCGAGCACGCCGGACAGGCGGTCTTTCAGGTGCAGCCGGAAATGATGCATCAACGACAGCCCGATCAGCTTCTTGTACGCGGGGCCGATGGTATCGCAGAAACCGGGATAGGGAACGGCGTCGGACGCGGCTTCGGCGTCGACGATCAGCAGTTCGCGGTCGATGGTGATGCGCAGCTTGAGGTCATGGACGGGCACGCCGCCTGGGCGCAAGCCGGAGGCGAGCTGGGTGTCGCGCACCTTGACGTCACGGATGCAGGCGTCGAGATCCCACAGGCCATCGTCGCGCGCGTACGCTTCGACGGTGATGGCGCGCGTGTGCCGGAGCGAGCGCGGGGCGGGAGAAGACAAGGGCATAAAAACCAATGCCGGCGAGCGGCGATAAATTGCGCAGCTGTTGTGCTATTTGCACGTCGCCGCAGCTTCTACGGCAACTACCGCTCATGCGGCGCTGCTTAAACCACAAAAGTTTATCACAGCGGCACGCCAGTTGCACCGCAACATCGGGCTTTGCCAGGGACCTGCCGGACGTAACGCGGAATTTATGGTCGTCCCGCCAATAAAAATTCAACTGCCATACAACAATGCCGAGCCGTGCCGCCAGCCACATCCACCGCAGTGACAAATTGCTCTACCGCGTTTCCGCGCAAGTGGCGAAGTGTTGCATTGTGTCAATAATACGACACGATTTCTGGAACACTCTGTTAGCTGGCCCACCTCCGCATTCCGACCATGACGACCACTGCCCTGCTCCCGCGGCTGCTCCAATTCTTCCTGTTGGCGCTGCTGTACACGTTTGCATCGCACAGCATTGCCAAAGACCAGTTTCCGGTTTTTGAGTCGTATGTGACCGACAACGCCGGAGTGCTGGGGACCCGGGCGGCCGTCATCGACTACAAGCTCAGGGCGCATGAAGCGGCTACCGGTCAACAGGTGTTTGTCCTGACCGTTCCAACGACGGGCGGCCGTTCGATCGAGGAGTACGCCGTTGGGGTCTTCCAGCAATGGAAAATCGGGCGGAAAGGGATTGATGATGGCGTGTTGTTGGTCGTTGCCGTGGACGACCGAAAAACGCGGATCGAAGTCGGGTATGGGCTTGAAGGTTGGCTAACCGACGCACGCTGTTCGAGGATCATTCACGATCTACTCGCGCCGCAATTCGCACGTGGTCAATATGCCGTCGGGACCGAGAGTGGGGTAGACGCTGTTCTCCGCACGCTCGCCGCGCCGAGGCTCGATACGACACCGCCGGTCGAGCCAATACCCTGGAGCGACCGCATCCACAACTACATGGGCTTGGCAATCGCGGGGGTAATGGCGCTGGTTCTGGGCTTGATTTCCCTCTGCTTTGGCGTCTACGGCCTGCTGTTCATCAGTCTTCCCGCCCTGATTCTGCCGGCGATCTTTCTTCCCGGATGGCCAGGCCACCTGGTTTCCGCAGTGATTATTAGCGCATGGCTTTACGGGCGGCGGGCGTTGATCGCACCGGACTTACGAAAGCATCATTTCAAACCCTCCAGGAGCCCGCTTGTCACGTCACTACGGGTGTTCTTCCTCAGCGACGGTGGAGGCCGCCCCATTCGGATGCGGAAAAGCCGTGGTGTCAAAACGACTTCGTCCTTCGTCTGGTCTGATTCGAGCGATAGCAGTAGCAGTTCAAGCAGCGACTCGGATTGCGGCGGGAGCGGTGGGCGATCCGGTGGAGCCGGAGCATCGGGAGGGTGGTAACGGAGGGACTCGGGCCGAACACAGTCGGCCCAGGCCCAAGCGCGCAGCGCCATCCACGGTGAGGAGTATGCTCCGGCGGACGGTGCATACAGCGGATGACGCTCCGCGCTTGGGCCTGGGAGCGGCTTAAAAGTCGTCGTCGTCGCGGCCCTGCATCGCGGCGCGCGATGCGCGCTGCGAAAAGCCGCGCTGCAGCATGAAGCGCATCTGCTTGCTGCGTTCGGCGGCATCCTGCGCAACATTGCCGAACTTGCGGCGCCAGACCTCGCAGGCGCGCGCCGTTTCGCTGTCGGCCAGCTCGGACTTCAGCTCGGCCAGCGAATCGCCGCTGACCCCGTGATTCTGCAACTCGGCCAGCACCCTGCTGTTGCCGTAACGCGCCGAGCGCCGGTGGATCAGCGATTCGGCGAAACGCTCTTGCGACAGCCAGTTGTTCTTCTCGAGGAAGTCGAGCAAGGCGTCGACGTCGTCGCCCTCCTCCGCGTAGCGCGCCAGCTTGCGGCCCAGTTCGAGCCGGCTGTGTTCGCGCATCGACAGGTAGCGCAAGGCGCGCGCTTTCAGGCTCAGTTGGGGCCGCGGCATGATGGTGCGATCGGGAGGAAAACAGGTGCATCGCCGGCAGCTGGCTTGCTGTCGGCGTGGCAGCTTATTCCCCCGAGACTGCCTTCAGCTTGGGCTTGGCAGCGTCGTCGCCGGCCGCCGGCGGCAGTTCGCGCACGCCAAGCGCGAGACGGACCTTGTTTTCGATCTCGCGCGCCAGCGCCGGACGCTCCTTCAGGAACAGGCGCGCGTTGTCCTTGCCCTGGCCGATGCGTTCGCCGTTGTAGCTGTACCAGGAACCGGACTTCTCGACCACCTTGTTGTCGGCGCCCAGGTCGAGGATTTCGCCTTCGCGCGAGGTGCCTTCCCCATAAAGGATGTCGAAGTGGGCTTCCTTGAACGGCGGCGCGATCTTGTTCTTGACGACCTTGACCTTGGTTTCGTTACCGATCACTTCGTCGCCGGACTTGATCGAGCCGGTGCGGCGGATGTCCAGGCGCACCGAGGCGTAGAACTTCAGTGCGTTACCGCCGGTCGTGGTTTCCGGGCTGCCGAACATGACGCCGATCTTCATGCGGATCTGGTTGATGAAGATGACCAGCGTGTTGGTGCGGTTGATCGAGCCGGTCAGCTTGCGCAGCGCTTGCGACATCAGGCGCGCCTGCAGGCCCGGCAGCGAGTCGCCCATGTCGCCCTCGATCTCGGCGCGCGGCGTCAGCGCCGCCACCGAGTCGATGACCACCAGGTCGACACTGCCCGAGCGCACCAGCGCGTCGGTGATTTCGAGCGCCTGCTCGCCGGTGTCCGGCTGCGAGATCAGCA
>JBJMVW010000307.1:0-9239 GCA_045810465.1 Massilia sp.
AGCTGGAACGCCTTGGCGGTCGGGATCATGTCGCGGCCTTCGCGCAGCAGGTATTTCTCGGTCAGCAAGCCCTCGATGATGGCCGCGCGGGTCGCCGGCGTGCCCAGGCCCTTGCCGGCCATCGCGTCGCGCAATTCGTCGGAGTCGACCAGCTTGCCCGCGCCTTCCATTGCAGAGAGCAGCGTCGCTTCGCTGTAACGCGCCGGCGGCTTGGTGACCAGGCCGTTGGCGCTGAGCTTGTCGGCCAGCACCTTCTCGCCCTGCGCCACCGGCACCAGCGTCGCGCCATCCTTGTCGTCGGCGCCGGCGGCTTCCTTGCCGTACACCGCCAGCCAGCCGGAGTTGGTCATCACCTTGCCCTCGGTCTTGAACTGGTGGCCCGACACTTCGGTGAAGCGGGTCGTGACCAGGAACTCGGCGGCCGGGAAGAACACGGCCATGAAGCGGCGCGTCACCAGGTCGTACAGCTTCTGTTCCGGCTCCGACAGGTTCTTCGGCGCCACTCCGGTCGGGATGATCGCGAAGTGGTCCGAGATCTTGGTGTTGTCGAAGATCCGCTTGTTCGGCTTGACCCAGCCCTTGTCCAGGATCTGCTTGGCAAACTGGTGGTAGTTCGGGTTGTCTTTCAGAACCCCCAGCGTGTCCTTGACGGTGCCGATGTAGTCCTCGGGCAGCGCGCGCGCATCGGTACGCGGGTAGGTCAGCACCTTGTGCTTTTCATACAACGCCTGTGCCAGGCCGAGCGTGTTCTTGGCCGAAAAGCCGAAGCGGCCGTTGGCTTCGCGCTGCAGGCTGGTCAGGTCGAACAGGGCCGGCGCCATCGAGGTCGTCGGCTTGCTTTCCTCGGTAACGACACCCTGGCGGCCGCGGCAGGCCGCGACGATCGAGTCGGCGGCCGTCTTGCTCCACAGGCGCTCGGGGCGCTTTTCCGGGTCGTGCTCGTCCTTCTTGAAGCCCTGGTCGAGCCAGCGGCCTTCGTAGACGCCGGCCGCGCACACGAACTCGGCCCGCACTTCCCAGTAGTCGCGGGCGATGAACTTCTTGATCTTCTCTTCGCGCTCGACCACGATCGACAGCGTCGGAGTCTGCACCCGGCCGACGGTGGTCAGGTAGAACCCGCCCTCCTTCGAGTTGAAGGCGGTCATGGCACGGGTGCCGTTAATGCCGATCAGCCAGTCCGCTTCCGAGCGGCAGCGCGCGGCGTCGGCCAGCGGCAGCATCTCGTCGTCGCTGCGCAGGTGGGCAAAGCCGTCGCGGATCGCGTTGGCCGTCATCGACTGCAGCCACAGGCGCTTGACCGGCTGCTTGGCCTTCGCGTTCTGGGCGATCAGGCGGAAAATGAGCTCCCCTTCGCGGCCCGCGTCGCAGGCGTTGACGAGGGCGCCGACGTCCTTGCGCTTGATGAGCTTGTTGAGCACTTTCAGGCGCGACTCGGTCTTGGCGATCGGGTTCAGGGCGAAATACGGCGGGATCATCGGCAGGTGCGCGAAGCTCCATTTGCCGCGCTTGACGTCGTGCTCTTCGGGCACCGCGATCTCGAGCAGGTGGCCGACGGCCGACGACAGCACGTAGTCGTCGGATTCGAAATACTCATCGTGCTTGGTGAAGCCGCCGAGCGCCTTCGCGATGTCGTTCGCGACGGAGGGCTTCTCGGCAATGATGAGGGTTTTGGTCATATAGTTTCTCGTCGTACTTATATTAGGTTGGCTCGCGCATCATACATGGTCGGCAGCCGGCGGGCATGGTTTGCCTGAATGATGTCTTAAAGGTAACAGTCGAATTAGCGGCCAATGATAAGCGCGTTGCCGCGCTGTCCGCAAGTGGCCTCTGCACAGGGGCCGGTCGCGGCATGGCGCGGCGACGGCCTGCAAAAACGGCCCGAAATTTGCACCGAAGAAAGAAAAAGGGCCCGCAGGCCCCGTGTTGCTCAGTGCAGCAGGCGCGGCGCCTGCTCGTCGTCGGCGCCGAACAAGTCATCGAACATCAGCGCGTCCGGCTCCTTGCCTTGGCTCCACAGCAACATCAGCACAATGATTTTGAGCTTGCCCAGCGTGACCGGCGACTCGTCGACGGCCAGCGCGCGCTCGATCACGATTTCGCGCTGCACCGGGCCGAGCACGCCGGCGCTTTCGAGGAACTGGATGAAGCCGATCGCGGCGCTGCCCAGTTCGATGTATTCCTCGTCCACGTAATAGCGGGTGCCGGTGGAAGCCTCCGCATCGAGATGTTCCTCGCCGGCCATTTCGGTCAGACCGGTGAGCCAGTCCAGCGCCTCCGAGATCTCGACGTCGTCGAAACCGACCGCCAGCAGCTTGCGCGCGAGCGCGGCCGGCTCGGGGCAGGCATCAGGACGATAGTACGTCTCGTAGAGGTAGACCAGAATGTCGAACATAGTGCCGCTACTGTAGCAGCTAAGCTCGCCGCGGCACAAGAGGCGCGCGCGCGGCCATGCGCCTGCTATGAAAACCGTTGTATGCGAGCCTTGATCATCGCACCACGCGCTGGAACACGCCGCCGGGCAGGCGCTCGAGCAGTCCAACCAGTTCGAGCAGCAGCAGCTCGCTGTTGAGGCTGGCGACGTCGCTGCCCGTATGCGCCAGCAAGGCATCGAATCCGACCGGGCCGTGGCCAAGCGCCGCCAGCAGCGTGCCCTGGCCGTCATCGCGTTGCGGCGCCGGCGCGCGCGCCAGCGGCGACATCCGCATCGCCTCCAGCACCTCGTCGACCGTCTCGACCAGGCGGGCGCCGTTGCGGATCAGCTTGTGGCAGCCCTTGGCCAGCGCGGAATGGATCGAACCGGGCATCGCGAACACCTCGCGGCCCTGGTCGGCGGCCAGGTTGGCGGTGATCAGCGAGCCCGATTCGGCGGCAGCCTCGACCACCAGCACACCGGCCGACAGTCCGCTGATGATGCGGTTGCGTTGTGGAAAGTTTGCCGCCAGCGGCGCCGTGCCGAGCGCTTGTTCGCTGACGATGCAGCCCTCATCGGCGATGCGCCGCGCCAGCGCCTCGTTGCGGGCCGGATAGATGCGGTCGGCGCCGGTGCCCACCACGGCGATGGTGGAGCCGGCTTCGCGCAGCGCGCCGGTGTGGGCGGCGGCGTCGATCCCGAGCGCCAGGCCCGACACGATCGCCAGGCCCGCGCCGGACAGTGCTTGCGCGAATGCGGTGGCGTTGGCGGTGCCCTGGCTACTGGCGTTGCGGCTGCCGACGATCGCCAGCGCCGCTTGCGCCAGCAGCTCGCGCCTGCCATTTATATAGAGCAGCAGCGGCGGATCGGGGATATGCGCCAGCAGTGGCGGATACGCGGCGTCGTGCAGCGTGAGCAGGTGGTGGCCGGGCGCGCCCAGCCAGGCCAGCGTGGCCTCGGCCAGGCGCGCTGTTTCGGGCGCCATCGGCTGGCACAGCGTGCGTGCCTTGGCCGGAGAAACGTGCGCGGCCAGCGCGGCGTAGCCGGCATTGAAGATGGCTTGCGGGGAACCGAACTCGGCCAGCAGGATGGCGGCCGACTTGCGCCCCACCCCGGGCGCCTGTTCGAGGCGCAGCCAGTCGGCGATGTGCTGGGTACGGCTGGCGGCGGGGATGGGGTCCGTGTCGTGCACGGTGGTTTTACTCCGGTGATCTGGCCACGTCGCCCACCTGCGCCGGCTCCCTGACCTGCATGATCAGGCCGTAAGAAACATGCTTGAACACGCGGAAGATGAACAGGCTGCCGTACTGCTCGTCGGGCAACTTCATTGTCGACCTGCCGAGACCGAGGAAACCCTTGCTTCCCGTCGGGTCAGGCACCGTCATCCCGAAATGATAAAGCTGCAGCACGGCGCCGACATCGAGCCCGTCAAGCGAACCCCGATTGACAGTCACGACCTGGCTCTGTCCGGCATAGCTCATGCCGGAATACACCGACAGCAGCCGCGCGTCGACCTGCCGCGCGGGCGCGTGCGGGACAAAGTTGCGAAACGGCGTGGGCGGCGCCGGCAGCAGCAGGTCGCCGATCCCCATTTCCTGGTTCGAACTGGCGACCGTGAACGTATGCACGTCGCTGTCGCCATGCGCCTCGGCCGCCAGCGCGACGGTGCCGAGGTAGGCCGCTTCGAGCGCGAGCACGGCGCCGGTCTGCGGATCCTTCAGCGGATTGCCGGGGCGGAAGACCTGGAAGGAATTGCCGCCCTTCAGGTTGCCGCGCACATAAATCTTGTCGCCCTTGCCCAGGTACACCCGGCCTTCCTGCGAGGCCACGATGCGCGCCGCGCCCGCGAACTCGTCGGCCTCGACCACCAGCGGCTGGGTCAGGAACGGCTCGATCGCGCCGGCCGGCACCGACGGCACCGCATCGTCGCCCATGCCTTCGGTGCGCAGTTGCGGCGACAGGCGCGCGGCCGGCGGCTGGTTGCCGTCGGCGCCCTCAAGGCCCGGCTTGTCCAGTGTCAGGCGGCCGCGCACGCGGTCGAAGTAGATGACCTGGCCTGGGTAGATCCAGTGCGGGTTGCGGATTTCCTCGCGGTTCAGGCCCCACACCTGCGGCCAGCACCAGGGCCGCTCGAGGAAGGCGCCGGAAATGTCCCACAAGGTGTCGCGCTTGACGACCACGTGCTGGTCGGGCGCGTTCGGGCGGAACGCGCAGCTTGCAGCGGCCTGGACGGGGGCTGCCGCCACACACGCGAACAGTGCCGCCGCTGCCAGGCGGGTCGCGACTGTGCTAGAATTTTTCATTGAAGACGTCCGTAAAGTGCGGCATTGACACGGGGTTGCTGGCTGCGCTTGTCACCCCGGCCCGGCCGCAGCGCAAGAGACAGCACGATTTATACGCTCCCTGATCGCAACCAGGTCAAGAAGGGTTGCCTAAGTGAATCAAATTCTGCACACAAATCCTTGAACTAGCAAGACAAACCGCGTCCTGCTGATGGGGCCGCGTGTTGCATTCCTGCTCTCGTGCCCTGGGCCAGCCTGCCGTGTTTACGAAATATTATTGAACTGATACCACACGAGTTTATGGCCATATTGAACATCCTCCGCTATCCCGACGCCCGCCTGCACAAGGTCGCCAGGCCGGTGACCGACTTCGGCGAGCGCATCCAGAGGCTGGTCGCGGACATGGCCGACACCATGTACGACGCACCCGGCGTGGGCCTGGCGGCGAGCCAGGTCGACGTGCACGAGCGCCTGGTCGTGATCGACATCTCCGAGACGCACGACGACCTGAAGGTGTTCATCAACCCGGAAATCACCTGGGCCAGCGAAGAAAAGCAGGTCTATGACGAGGGTTGCCTGTCGGTGCCCGGCATTTACGATGGCGTCGAGCGCCCGGCGCGCGTCAAGGTGCGCGCCCTCGACCAGCACGGCCAGCCGTTCGAGCTCGAGGCCGACGGCCTGCTGGCGGTGTGCATCCAGCACGAAATGGACCACCTGATGGGCAAGGTGTTCGTCGAATACCTGTCGCCGCTCAAGCGCAACCGCATCAAGGCCAAGCTGCTCAAGGAAGAGCGCGGCATGGAACGCGAAGCCGCGCTCAAGGCCGCCGGCCGCCGCTACTGACCGGGCGCCCCGATGAAAGTCGTTTTTGCCGGCACCCCGGAGTTTGCCGCCGTCGCCTTGCGCTCGCTGCACGAGGCGGGCTTCGACATTCCATTGGTCCTGACCCAGCCCGACCGCCCGGCCGGGCGCGGCATGCAGCTGCAGGCCTCGAGCGTCAAGCAGTACGCGCTGGCGCACGGGATCGAGGTGCTGCAGCCGCTGTCGCTGCGGATCGACAGCAAGGATCCGCAGCGCGCGGCCGAAGCGCGCGCCGCGCACGAGCGCCTGCTGGCGCTCGACTATGACGTGATGGTGGTGGCCGCCTACGGCCTGATCCTGCCGCGCAGCACGCTCGACATCAGGCCGTGCATCAACATCCACGGCTCGCTGCTGCCACGCTGGCGCGGCGCCGCGCCGATCCACCGCGCGATCGAGGCGGGCGACCGGGAAACCGGTGTCACGATCATGCAAATGGAAGAAGGCCTCGACACCGGCCCGATGCTGCTGATCGAAAAGGTCGCGATCGACGACAGCGACACCACCGGCAGCCTGCACGACAAGCTGGCGGCGCTGGGCGGCGCGATGATCGTCGAGGCGCTGCGGGAGATGGAGGCGGGACGCCTGGGCGCGGTGCCGCAGCCGGAACAGGGCGTGACCTACGCGGCCAAGATCAGCAAGGAAGAAGCGAAGCTCGATTTTGCGCAGCCGGCGCTGGCGCTGGCGCGCAAGGTGCGCGCGTTCAATCCGTTTCCCGGAGCGCAAGCGCAGGTCGGCGGCGTGACGGTCAAGATCTGGGGTGCGCAGGTGGCGGCGCGCGATGCCGGCGGCGCCGCGCCGGGAACGGTGCTGTCGGCCGACCCGCAACACGGCATCGTGGTCGCGTGCGGCGAAGGCGCGCTGCGCCTGGCCGAACTGCAGAAGCCGGGCGGCAAGCGTTTGCCGGCCGCGGAATTCCTCAAGGGCTTTCCGCTCGAGAAGCTGGCGTTCGATTAGCCAGCCCGCGTGCGCTCAGGAGCGCACGCAGCGGCGCTTCAACCGCCGCGCCTGCGACTGATGTTGCTTAATGCTCCGCAGCCACCAGGCGCTGCGCATCCATATACTCGCGCAGCACCTGGTTCATGCGGGTCTGGTAGCCTGGCCCTGCCGACTTGAACCACTCGAGCATGTCGACGTCGAGGCGAATCGTGACGATTTGCTTCACCGCTCCCGCACCATGTTGTTTTGGTGCCGCAATTTCCTGGTTGCGGGCCGCCGGCTGATCCCAGTCGGGTTCGTATTCTTTGTTCATGCAATCATCCCTGTAAAACTTGCCACGCTACCTGTGACATTCACCCGATTGTCGTCCCGCTATGTAACGCGAAGATTGCTAAGGGGGTGGGAATTGTATCAGAACGTAACAAATCGGTAGGTCCACACAAAACGATACAAATGCGCGCAAAGCGCAGCGCCGAACCAGCGGCGTCCCCTGCGGGTCGAATCCCAACACGCTGATGACTGTATAATTTCAGACCCGCCGAACAAACCGTGCCGGCCATCCGGCGCCATTGAAAGTAGAACGATGACCTCCCCGATTCCCGCGATCTCACCGATTGAAGCCCAGCTGCGCGACATCCTGTCGCGCCGGATCATGATCCTGGATGGCGCGATGGGAACCATCATCCAGCAGTACAAACTGGACGAGCAGGCTTACCGCGGCGGCCCCAACGGCCGTTTCATCGACTTTGCCGCGCCCGCCGGCAGCGGCGCGCGCGAATTGTTCGTCAAGGGCAACAATGAACTGCTGACGCTGACCCAGCCGCAGGTGATCCAGGAAATCCACGAGCGCTACCTGGCCGCCGGGGCCGACCTGATCGAGACCAACACCTTCGGCGCCACCAGCATTGCCCAGGACGACTACCACATGGCGCACCTGGTCTACGAGATGAACGTGCAGGCCGCCAGGCTGGCGCGCGCCGCCGTCGCCAGGTACACCACGCCTGGAAAGCCGCGCTTCGTCGCGGGCGCGCTCGGCCCGACGCCGAAGACCGCCTCGATTTCGCCGGAGGTGAACGATCCGGCCGCGCGCAACGTCACCTTCGACCAGCTGGTGGCAAGCTACCACGAGCAGGTGCGCGGCCTGGTCGACGGCGGCATCGACGTGCTGCTGGTCGAAACCATTTTCGACACCCTCAACTGCAAGGCGGCGCTGTTCGCGATCGACCAGTACTTCGACGCGCATCCCGAAACGCCGCGCCCGCCGCTGATGATTTCCGGTACCGTGACCGACGCTTCCGGCCGCATCCTGTCGGGCCAGACCGTGGCCGCCTTCTGGAACTCGGTGCGCCACGCCAAACCGCTGACGATCGGCCTGAACTGTGCGCTGGGCGCGGCCCTGATGCGCCCGTACGCCGAGGAGCTGTCGCAGATCGCCGACACGTTCGTGTGCATCTACCCGAACGCCGGCCTGCCCAACCCGATGAGCGACACCGGCTTCGACGAACTGCCGTCGGACACCTCGGCGCTGCTGCGCGAATTCGCCGACGCCGGCTTCATTAATATCGCCGGCGGCTGCTGCGGCACCACGCCGGAACACATCAAGGCGATTGCCGAACTGCTGGCCAAAGCGGCGCCGCGCGCGGTGCCGGAAGTGCCGGTGGCGCTGCGCCTGTCGGGCCTCGAGCCGTTCACCATCGACGACAGCTCGCTGTTCGTCAACGTCGGCGAGCGCACCAACGTCACCGGTTCCAAGGCGTTCGCGCGCATGATCCTCAACGAGCAGTTCGACGAGGCGCTGTCGGTCGCCCGCCAGCAGGTCGAGAACGGCGCGCAGGTCATCGACATCAACATGGACGAGGCGATGCTCGACTCGGCCGCCGCGATGACCCGCTTCCTGAACTTGATCGCATCCGAGCCGGACATCTCGCGCGTGCCGATCATGATCGACTCGTCGAAATGGTCGGTGATCGAAGCCGGCCTCAAATGCGTGCAGGGCAAGGCGGTCGTCAACTCGATCTCGATGAAGGAAGGCGAACAGGAATTCATCCGCCAGGCACGCCTGTGCCGCAGCTACGGCGCCGCCGTGATCGTGATGGCCTTCGACGAACAGGGCCAGGCCGACACCTTCGAACGCAAGACCGAGATCTGCCAGCGCGCCTACAAGGTGCTGACGCAGCAGGTCGGCTTCCCACCCGAAGACATCATCTTCGACCCGAACATTTTCGCGATCGCGACCGGCATCGAAGAGCACAACAACTACGCGGTCGACTTCATCAACGCGACCCGCTGGATCCGCGCCAACCTGCCGCACGCGAAAATCTCGGGCGGCGTGTCGAACGTGTCGTTCAGCTTCCGCGGCAACGACCCGGCGCGCGAGGCGATCCACACGGTGTTCCTGTACCACGCGATCAAGGCCGGCATGACGATGGGTATCGTCAACGCCGGCATGATCGGCGTCTACGACGACCTGCCGGCCGAACTGCGCGAGCGCGTCGAGGACGTGGTGCTGAACCGCCGCGACGACGCCACCGAACGCATGATCGACATCGCCGGCACCCTGAAGGCCGGCGCCGGCAAGCAGGACGCGCAGAACCTGGAATGGCGCGAAGCCCCGGTCGAGAAGCGCCTGGCGCACGCGCTGGTGCACGGCATCACCCAGTTCATCACCGAGGACACCGAGGAGATGCGCCAGCAGGTGCTGGCTGCCAACGGCCGCCCGATCCACGTGATCGAAGGCCCGCTGATGGACG
>JBJMVW010000308.1:0-1541 GCA_045810465.1 Massilia sp.
CCGGGTCGGGCCGGCTGACGACGGCCGACAGCGCGGCGGCCTGGCCCGCGTCGGACTTGTCGCGCGCCTGCTCGGCCTCGACGAGGGCGGCCGCGCCCGGGTAGTTGTAGCGGTTCAGGCGGCCGATGATGGCCCAGCGCAGGTCCTGGTTGATGCTCAATCCTTCCACCGTGGTCTTGCCGTCAAGGATGGACGCGAGGCGGTCGAGCGCTTCGCGGCTGCTGGCCATGCCGACATACTGGTTGAACCAGCGGCGCTGGAAGTTGTCGTCGCCCTTGCTCGACTGCACGCCATTCCACGCCATCTGCTCCAGTTCGCGCGTCGCTTGCCTGGCGTAGGCGCTGTCCGGGCCCATCGCGTCGAGGTAGCGCTTGGATGCGCCGACCTTGCCGAGCACGTCGCCCAACAGCGTGTAATCTTTCTCGGCCGGCGCGTTATTGATCGCGGTCTTGATGAACTCGTTGAGCGGCAGCTTGCCGTCACGCACGCCGTCCCACAAGCTCTGCCACAACATCGTGCGCAGCAGCGGGTCGGCCACGACCGCCAGGTGGTTGCGCGCGGTGTCGAACGAGCGCTTGTCGAGCTGCACCTTGGCAAAGCCCCAGTCCTGGTAGTTCGGGTAGACCATGTCCGGGCAGGTGCTGCCGATCATCCCGGGGACCGCGGTTTTTGCGCCGGAGTAGGTGACCGGCACGTTTTTGGCCAGCTCGAGCTGCTGGCCGTTCAGCTTGAAGCTCGCCACCTGCACGCGCTGTTCGCGCAGCGTCGGCAGCTTGACGCTCGGCGCCGTCTGGTTCAGCACGAACGAGTCGATCTTGCCGCCCTTGCAGGTATAGCTGGCGGCAATCGTGTTGACGCCCGGCTGGTACAGCCACTGCTGGGTCCACTTCGACAGGTCGCGCCCGGCGGCGTCGCCCAGGCTGGCGATGAAGTCGTCCAGCGTCGCGTTCTTGAACTGGTACTTGACCAGGTAGTTGTGCACGCCCTTGCGGAACACGTCCGCGCCCAGCAGGTGGCGCAGCTGCATCAGCGTCGACGCGCCCTTGGAGTAGGTGATCGCGTCGATGTTGTCGAACGCGTTCTGGGTCGATGGCACCGGCACCTCGATCGGGTGGGTGGTCACCTTCTGGTCCTGGACGTAGGCCGCCTGCTTGCCCGACGAATAGAAGGCCTGCCAGGCGTCCTTGAACTCGGTCGCTTCGGCCGTCGCGAGCGTACCCATGAACGAAGCGAAGCTTTCGTTGAGCCACAGGCCGTTCCACCATTTCATCGTGACCAGGTCGCCGAACCACTGGTGCGCCATCTCGTGCATGATCACCGAGGCCAGCGAATGGCGCTGGGCGGCGGTCATGTCGGCCTTGTACATGAAGCGGGCCTCGGCAAAGGTGATTGCGCCCGCGTTTTCCATCGCGCCGTACAGGAAGTCGGGCACCAGCAGCTGGTCGTATTTCCCGTACTGGTAGGGGATGCCGAAATACTCGTCGAAGAATTCCAGCCCCGCCTTGGTGTACTTGAACCACTCCGCCGGCTTGACCTGCGAG
>JBJMVW010000309.1:0-17642 GCA_045810465.1 Massilia sp.
ATGTGCAAGGCATTCATATTTTCCGCGGCCGTGTCGAACTTGGTTTTGTGAAGCCATCTCAAAGCTTGGGCAAGATTTTTGGCCTGAGATAAGGAGATGATGATGCAGACCGTATCTGAAGTGATGTCCCGCAACGCGCAGGCGGTGGCGCCCGGCGAACCCATCCAGCGCGCGGCGCAGCTGATGGGCTCCCTGAATGTCGGCGCGTTGCCCGTCTGCGATGGCGAGCGCCTGGTGGGAATGGTCACCGACCGCGACATTGCAGTGCGCGGCATGGCCGCCGGCAAGGCGCCGCAGTCCGCGCACGTGGACGAGGTGATGACCGCCGAGGTGCGCTGGTGCTTCGAGGACCAGCCTGTCGATGACGTGGTGGCGCTGATGGCCGGCAGCCTGGTGCGGCGGATCCCGGTGGTGTCGCATGACGACCAGCACAAGTTGGTGGGCATCGTGTCGCTTGGCGACCTGGCGACCAAAGCGGGTGGGGAAGCGGATGTCGGGCAGGTCGTGGAGAAGGTGTCGGCGCCCAGCGACACCAGTGGCCCGGCCCCTGCCGCGCCGGCTGGTCCGGCGGCAGGCGCGGCACGCAAGACGGAGTCCGGCGTGCTCGAAGCCATGACCGGAATCGACCAGCGGACTTCTGGCGAGCAACTGGTCGGGGTGGCCGGCGCGACCGGGCAGCAACGCGTCGATCCGGCGGGCGAGCCTCTCAGGACCAGTGGCGGCGTCGACCCGCAACAGGCCTCGAGCCTCGGCAAGGACAGGGACGACACGTCCCCGCCTTCGCCCGAAGCCAATGCGGTGTAAGGCCGCGCTACCCAGGCAGCGGCGTTCCCGGCTCGGCGGGAACGCCGTGACTTAACCCGGCCGCAAGCGGGCGTCGTCCGAGCGGCGCCAGCGGGCCGGTGCTTCCTTTTTCGTCCCTTTCCTGCCTGCCGTGCAGGCATGCCCCGTTGCACGCATTTGTTTCCAAATGTTACGCATTGTGGCATGAACGCGTCGTATTTCCATCATTCCTGCCGCTGTTCAAAGCCCCGGGTTTTCCTATGCGGCCGCCACCCCCTGCGCGTTAGCCTGGCTCTGCAAAACGCGCTGATATGTCATCTACCGCACAGAACGCTTCCGGCAAGACGGTAAAGTTGAGCTATGCAACAGGCAACAGTGCCTGCCGATGGAGGACCATGACTGAGCAAGAGGAACAGCGGATCGCGCCGGCCCCGGCGGCCACGGGCGCGGTCGACGGCCCGGCGCTGAACCGCGCCGCGTGGGCGCGCATTCTTCCGTTCGTCACCTACGTCTTCTTCATTTTTGCCGAGGACATGCTCGAGCGCTTCGGCGTGGCCCCGGCGCTGTTGCGCTGGCTGTACCCGGTCAAGGTCGGCGCGGTTGCGCTGCTGCTCGCGGTGTTCTGGCGCCAATACGCGGAACTCAGGCATACCCGGACAGGTCCACTTGCAGCGCTGGTCGCGATTGTGGTCGGTGTCGTGGTGCTTGCGTTATGGATTTCCCTGAACGCCAGCTGGATGTCGATCGGTTCGTCGACGGGTTTCGATCCGCGCGATAACGGACAGCTCGACTGGACGCTGGTGGTGCTGCGCATCGCCGGCGCGGCGCTGGTGGTGCCCGTGATGGAGGAATTGTTCTGGCGCTCGTTCCTGCTGCGCTGGATCGAAGCTGCTGATTTCCAGAATGTTGATCCCGCGCAAGCAGGGCCGAAGAGTTTCATTATCACAATCGTCCTGTTCGGGTTTGAACACAATTTGTGGCTTGCCGGCATCGTTGCCGGCGCCGCCTACAGCGTGCTCTTTATGCGCCACCGCACGCTTTGGTCGCCGATCCTGGCCCATGCTGTCACGAACGGTTTACTCGGCATCTGGGTCGTCGCGACAGGCAACTGGTCGTATTGGTGATTTCCCGTTCAGCGAATTGACTTTAAGAAGACAAAAAACATGTTGAGTTCTCGCCTTCAACCCGTCGCCCTGTTAATCGGGGCCCTGTTTTCCGTTTCCGCCTCCGCGGGTCCGAACGACGCCTTGCACGTGTATGGTGGCGTCGGCTGGGCCTACGACGACAACCTGTTGCGCATCCCCGACAACGAGCCCGCCTTCGACAATACCCGCGGCGACTCGTGGGTACAGAGCGAAGCGGGGCTGATCTTCGACCACATGTACAGCCGCCAGCGCATCGCCGCCACGGCCAAGCTGTCGAAGAGCAAGTTCAACCACTTCAAGCAGCTCGATTACGACGGCAAGGACTTGCAGGCGACCTGGTACTGGCAGCTCGGCAATCACCTCGAGGGCAGGTTGGGCACCACCTATGCGCAGGTGCTGGCGCCCTACACCGACTTCCGCAGCAACGAGCGCAACCTGCGCCAGCAGCGCCGCAGCTTCTTCGACGGCGCCTGGCGCTTCCATCCGAGCTGGCGCGCACGCACCGCTGCGTCGACCGACAAATACACCTACGAGCTGGCCAGCCAGCGCTTCAACAACCGCACCGAGGACACGGTCGAGCTGGAAGGCGACTACCTGCCCAGGAGCGGCAGCACGGTCGGCCTGGTGCTGCGCCGGATCAAGGGCAAGTACCCGTTCCGGCGCCCGATCGGCGCGGCGCTGCTGAATGACGATTTCACCCAGGACGAGCTGAAGGCGCGCGTCGAATGGCTCGCCAGCGGCTCGACCACCGTGCGCGCGCTGGCCGGCTATGCGCGGCGCGACCAGCCGTCGTTCGGCGGGCGCACCAGCGGCTTCAACGGCAAAGTCGACGCCACCTATGCGCCGCGCGGCAAGATCAGCTACAACGCGGCCGTCTGGCGCGACTTCGCGCCGCTCGAGAGCACGATCGTCAGCTACACCCGGAACAACGGCGCGAGCGTCGGCGCGACCTGGGATGCGACTGCGAAGATCAAGGTCGATGCGAATGCCATCTACGAACGGCGCGCCTACAACCCGCGCGCGACCTTCAACGGCGGCGGTGACCTGCGCGACTCGATCCGCTCGGCCAGCCTGCGCGCGGTGTGGTCGGTGCGCCCGGCAATCCAGCTGTCGGCCGGCTACGTGCACCAGGCGCGCAGCGGTTCGCCGGTGCTCGGCACCGGCAGCTTCACCTCGAACAGCGTCTCCTTCAACGCCAGCGCGCAGTTCTGACCGGGCATAGCCAAATGACGGTAAACGATATCCCGCTGATCTCTTTTTTCCAGCGCGTGCTCGACCCGCTGATCATCATGGGGACGCTGTACTTGTCCTCGATGGTGTTCAAGGAGCCGTTCTCGGGATATTCGCTGGTCTTGATGATCCTGGCCTTCTTCATCTCGTCCGCCGTCTACCAGCACATCGATCCTTACCGCACCTGGCGCAGCGGGCGCATGCTGGCCTACGCGCGCGACACCGTGTTCGGCTGGTGCGTGACGATCGCGGTGCTGATGTTCCTCGGCTCCGCCAGTGGCCTCAAGTACTACTACGACGAACGGGTGGTGATGGCCTGGTTCCTGGCGGTGCCGGTGATCCTGCTGACCTCGCACATCGCGGTGCGGCGTGCCGCCGCCAGCCCGACCAAGAGCGACGAGGTGCGCTCGGTGGTGGTGGTCGGCGCCAACGACGTCGGCCTCAAGTTCGCCGCCATCTGCGACCGCCACCCGAACCTGTTCATGCAGGTGCGCGGCTTTTTCGACGACCGCGCCATCGAGCGCCATCCACCCCAGATGCCGCATCCGGTGCTGGGCAAGATGGGCGAGATCGTCGCCTACGTGCGGGAACACAACATCAAGATGATCTTCATCAGCCAGCCGATCTCGGCGCAGCCGCGCATCCGCAAGCTGATCGACGATCTGCAGGACACCACGGCGTCGGTCTATTTCCTGCCCGACGTCTACATTTTCGACCTGATGCAGGCCCGTTTCGACAACGTCGGCGGGATGCCGGTGATCGCGATCTGCGAGACCCCGTTCATGGGCCTGAACAGCACCATCAAGCGCGCCAGCGACATCATGGTCGGCGGCGCGATCCTGCTGCTGCTGGCGCCGCTGATGCTGCTGATCGCGCTGGCGGTCAAGCTCAGTTCGCACGGGCCGGTGATTTTCAGGCAGCGCCGCTACGGCTTGTACGGCGAAAAGATCATCGTCTACAAGTTCCGTTCGATGACCGTCGCCGAGGATGGCGACAACGTGGTGCAGGCCAAGAAGGACGACCAGCGGGTGACCCCGATTGGCGGTTTCCTGCGCCGCACCTCGCTCGATGAATTGCCGCAGTTCATCAACGTGCTGCAGGGCAGGATGAGTATCGTCGGACCGCGGCCGCACGCTGTCGCGCACAACGAGCAGTACCGCAAGTTGATCAAGGGATACATGCTGCGCCACAAGGTCAAGCCGGGCATCACTGGCTGGGCACAGGTCAACGGCCTGCGTGGCGAAACCGCGACGCTCGACAAGATGGAAGCGCGCATCCAGTACGACCTCGATTACCTGCGCAGCTGGTCGCTGTGGCTCGACCTGTGGATTATTTTGAAGACGGTGAAGGTGGTGCTCACGCGCGAAAACGCGCACTGAGGGGGCAATCAACACGGCTCGGCCGTAGGGTTCCCGCGGCACGCTTAAGGCCGACTTAAACGGCGCTCTTCAATCGAATCGCCGCTTGCAGCAGCAGATGGGCTGCGTAGAATAATTGATGAGTTTGCAACATTTAGCCGGGGCTGCCGAAGCGAGCACCCTGGCCCCAACAGGAATAAAAATATGAAGAAGGCACTGATCACAGGGGTCACCGGGCAGGACGGCTCCTACCTTGCCGAGCTGTTGCTCGAGAAGGGCTACGAGGTCCACGGCATCAAGCGCCGCGCATCGCTGTTCAACACCGAGCGCATCGATCACATCTACCAGGATCCGCATGCGGCCAACCAGAATTTCTTCCTCCACTACGGCGACCTGTCCGACACCTCGAACCTGACCCGCATCCTGCAGCAGGTCCAGCCCGACGAGGTCTACAACCTGGGCGCGATGAGCCATGTGGCGGTGTCGTTCGAGTCGCCCGAGTACACCGCCGACGTCGACGGCCTCGGCACCTTGCGCCTGCTCGAAGCGATCCGCTTCCTCGGCCTCGAGAAGAAAACCAGGTTCTACCAGGCCTCCACCTCCGAGCTGTACGGCCTGGTGCAGGAAACCCCGCAGCGCGAGAGCACGCCGTTCTACCCGCGCAGCCCGTACGCGGTGGCCAAGCTGTACGCGTACTGGATCACGGTCAACTACCGCGAAGCCTACGGCATGTACGCGTGCAACGGCATCCTGTTCAACCACGAGTCGCCGCGCCGTGGCGAGACCTTCGTCACGCGCAAGATCACGCGTGCGCTGGCGAATATCGCCCAGGGCCTTGAGCAGCAGCTGTTCCTTGGCAACCTCGACGCGCTGCGCGACTGGGGCCATGCGCGCGACTACGTGCAGATGCAATGGCTGATGCTGCAGCAGGACAAGCCGGAAGACTACGTGATTGCGACCGGGCGCCAGTATTCGGTGCGCCAGTTCGTCGAGATCGCCGCGCGCGAGCTGGGCATCGAGATCGCGTGGCAGGGCGAAGGCGTCCACGAGCGCGGCGTCGTCGCCGACATCAGCGGCGACAAGGCGCCTGGCGTGGCGGCCGGCCAGCCGATCGTCGCGGTCGACCCGCAGTACTTCCGGCCGACCGAAGTCGAGACCCTGCTGGGCGACCCTGGCAAGGCGCGCGACCGCCTCGGCTGGGAGCCGACGACCACTTTCGAAGCGATGGTGCAGGAAATGGTGGCGCACGACCTCGACACGGCGCGCCGCCACAAGCTGCTCAAGTCGCATGGCTACAACGTTGCAATTTCATTGGAGTGAACTGTTGAAAACCACGCAACCCCGCATTTACGTTGCCGGCCACCGCGGCCTGGTCGGCTCGGCCATCGTGCGCACGCTTCGTGCGCAAGGCCATACCAACATCGTCACGCGCGGCCACGCCGAACTGGAGCTGACCGACCAGGCCCAGGTGCGCGAATTTTTCCGCACCCAGCAGATCGACCAGGTCTACCTGGCCGCGGCGAAGGTGGGCGGCATCCACGCCAACAACACCTATCCGGCCGAGTTCATCTACGACAACATGATGGTGCAGGCGAATGTCGTGCATGAAGCCTGGAAGAGCGGCGTGCAAAAGCTGCTGTTCCTCGGCTCGTCCTGCATCTATCCGCGCATGGCGCAGCAGCCGATCCGCGAGGAGTACCTGATGAGCGGCATGCTGGAGCCGACCAACGAGCCGTATGCGATGGCGAAAATCGCCGGCATCAAGCTGTGCGAGAGCTACAACCGGCAGTACGGCACCGACTACCGCAGCGTGATGCCGACCAACCTGTACGGCCCGGGCGACAACTATCACCCGGAAAACAGCCATGTGATCCCGGCCCTGGTGCGGCGCTTCCACGAGGCTAAGGCGCATGGCGCCGACGAGGTCGTGATCTGGGGCAGCGGCAAGCCGATGCGCGAATTCCTGTACGTCGACGACATGGCCGCCGCCAGTGTGTACGTGATGAACCTGGCGCGCGAGGTGTACGAGGCCAACACCGACCCGATGCACTCGCACATCAATGTCGGGACCGGCGAGGACGTCACCATCGGCGAGCTGGCGCGGCTGGTGGGCGAGGTGGTCGGCTACCGCGGGCGCATCGTGTTCGACGCGAGCAAGCCGGATGGCACGCCGCGCAAGCTGCTCGACGTGTCCAAGCTGAAAGCGCTCGGCTGGTCGGCCAGCACGCCGCTGCCCGAGGGGCTGCGCCGCGCCTACGCCGCGTTCGTGGAACGCACTCCCGAGGAGATCCCCGTGTGACGCGGGCTCGACAGTACTGTTAATTGACGAACAGATATCACAGAGCGCGACTCCCAGAATGATGGATGTCCTGACCAGACCATAAAACACACCCACAACAACGGCGAGGCGCCCAGCGCCCGCCCCAACGTCCGAGGAACTATCTTGAACAACTTCCACCTGGCAGCCACCATGAAATCATCTTTTCCCTCCACCCCGAAGCGGGCGCTGTGCGCGGCGCTGATCCTGGTCGCGGCCACGCTCGCGGCCTGCGGCGACAAGGACAAGGCCAAGGAATCGAAACCGGGGCAGGCGCTGGCCAGCGTGAACGGGCAGGAGGTCACGGTGCTGCAGCTCAACGAAGAGCTGCAGCGCGCCGGCGTCCCGGCGGCCCAGCAGGACGCGGCCAGCAAGCAGCTGCTGCAGGCGCTGATCGACCGCCAGCTGCTCGAGAGCGAGGCGACCAAGGAAAAGCTGGACCGCGACCCGAAGGTGATGCAGGCGATCGACCGCGCCCGCTCGCTGATCATCGCGCAGGCTTACATGCAAAAGCGCATCGGCAGCACCGCGCGCCCGACCCAGGCCGAGATCGCGGACTACTTCAACAAGAATCCGCAGTTCTTCACCAACCGCAAGCAGTTCTACATGAACGAGCTGGTGGTTCCGGGCGCCGCCATGACGCCGGAACTCAAGGCCGCCGCCGACGGCGCCAAGTCGCTCGAGGAGGTCGCGGTCTGGCTCGACGCGCACAAGATCAAGTACGGCCGCACCCAGGTCACGCGCAGCACCGCCGACCTTAATCCGGAGCTGTCGCAAAAGCTGCTGGCGCTGCCGAAAGGGCAGATCTTCATCGTCAAGGAAGGCGACCGCGCGATGCTGATCTCGATCGCCGAAATCAAGGACGCGCCGGTCACGCTGCAGGTCGCGTCGCAGCAGATCGAACAGTTCCTGCTGAACAAGAAAAACAAGGAACTGGCCACCGCCGAGCTGCAGCGGCTGCGCTCGACCGCCAAGATCGAGTACCTGAACAAGTCCATGGCGCCGGATGCGACTACCCCGCCCGCCGCCCACCCGGCCGCCAGCCCTGCGGCGCCGGCCGCGCCGGTGTCGGCCACCGCCGCGGTGCCGGCGGACGGCAACGCCGACAAGGCCGCGCTCGACCGCGGCGTCGCCGGCCTCAAGTAAAACAAGCCCCCCGACCACACCGATAACATTTAACAGGAGCAATCATGAAACGATTCGTACTTTGGATGATGGCGGCCGTGCTGGCCATGAGCGTGCAGGTGGCCGGTGCCGCCGAAGTCCTGCTGGGGCCGGGCGACGTGGTCAAGCTGTCGGTCTATGGCAGCCCCGACCTGTCGGTCGAGACCCGCGTCTCCGAGAGCGGCCAGATCACGGTGCCGCTGCTGGGCCAGGTGGCGGTCGGCGGGCTGCCGGTGGCGGCCGCCGAGAAGAAGGTCGGCGACCTGCTGGAGAAGGGCGGCTACCTGAAGAAGGCCCAGGTCAACATGCTGATCACCACCCTGGCCAGCCAGCAGGTGTCGGTGCTGGGCCAGGTCAACCGTCCCGGCCGCTATCCGGTCGAAGGCAAGCGCAAGGTGCTGGACCTGCTGGCGATGGCCGGCGGCATCGGCGCCGAGGGGGCCGACACCGTCAGCCTGATCCGCAACCGCAACGGCAAGACCACCCGCGAGACCATCGACGTGGTCGACATGGTGCGCAAGGGCGAGCTGAACAAGGACTTCGAAGTGGCCGGCGGCGACATCATCTACGTCGAGCGCGCCCCGCGTGCCTACGTGACCGGCGAAGTGCAACGCCCGGGCGCGCTGCGCATCGAGCGCGGCATGACCGTCCAGCAGGCGATTTCGGCCGGCGGCGGCCTGACCCCGCGCGGCAGCAACAACGGCATGCGCATCACGCGCCGCGACGCCAGCGGCAATCCGACCACGATCGACGTCAAGGCCAATGACCTGGTCCAGGTCGACGACGTCATCACCGTGCGCGAAAGCTGGTTCTAAAGCGGTCCTGTCCACCCCTGTTTCGAGAGTTCGCCATGAACGTCCAACAATTCCTGCTGATCTTGCGCGCACGCAAAAAGATCATCCTGTCGACCCTGCTGGTGACGGTCCTGCTGACCCTCGGCTTTTCCCTGGTGCAGCCGAAAACCTATAAGGCGACCGCCTCGGTCCTGCTGAACTACAAGGGGGTGGACCCGCTGACCGGCCTGACCATGCCGGGCCAGCTGATGCCCGGCTACATGGCCACCCAGATCGACATCATCAGCAGCAAGAACGTCGCGCTGCGCGTGGTCGATGCGCTGCACCTGGCCTCCAGCCCGGCCGTGGTGCAGCAGTTTAACGAAGCGACCGAAGGGCGCGGCAACGTCAAGGACTGGCTGGCCGACCTGCTGCTCAAAAAGCTCGAGATCGTGCCGTCGCGCGAGTCGAGCGTGGTCGAGATCAGCTTCAAGGGCGCCGACCCGGCGTTCGCGGCCGCGGTGGCCAACGCCTTTGCCGAGGAATACCAGAAGGTCAGCGTGCAGCTCAAGACCGACCCGGCGAAGAAGGCCTCGACCTACTTCAACGAGCAGACCAAGCAGCTGCGCGACAACCTCGAAGCGGCCCAGTCGCGGCTCTCCAAGTACCAGCAGGAGAAGGGCATCGTCAGCCTCGACAACAACCGGGTCGACGTCGAACTGTCGCGCCTGAACGACCTGTCGGGCCAGCTGGTCGCGGCCCAGACCGCGGCGATGGAAGCGAGCTCGCGCCAGCGCATGGCCAGCGGCCACGGCGCCGCTTCGCCCGACGTCGCCAACAACGCGGTGGTGCAGAACCTGCGCGTGAGCCTGGCCAGCGCCGAAGCCAAGCTGGCCGACACCTCGTCGCGCCTGGGCCGCAACCACCCGCAGTACCAGGCCGCCAAGTCCGAGGTCGACAAGCTGCGCGCCGAAATGAACAGCGCGATGGGCACCATCTCGGCCAGCGTCGGCAACAACGCCGAGGTGCTGCGCCAGCGCGAGGCCGAACTGCGCGCCGCAGTCGCGGCCCAGAAGACCCGCGTGCTCGAGCTGAACCGCGCCCGCGACGAACTCGGCCCGCTGCTCAAGGAACTCGACAGCGCCCAGCGCGCCTATGACGCCGCCAGCCAGCGCTTCTCGCAGACCCGCATCGAGGCCCAGTCCGAGCAGTCCGACATCTCGGTGCTGAACCCGGCCGTGGCGCCGGTCGAACCGTCCGGCCCGCGCACGCTGCTCAACACCCTGATCGCGTTCATGCTCGGCACCGTGCTCGGCGTCGGCCTGGCGCTGCTGCTCGAACTGCTGAACCGCCCGATCCGCTCGGCCAGCGACATGAAAGACGTGCTGGGCATTCCGGTGCTCGGCACCATCGAATGGAAGCCGGCGCCCAGCCGCACCGGCGGGATCCGCGCGCTGATGGCGCCGCGCCGCCTGCTGCGCCTGAACTAACCACGGGACACCATCATGAATTCACCGATCCTGTCGGCGCTGGCCGCCGACCACTCCGCTGCCGAATCGAGCATGGGCGCGCTGCTGCTCGACGCCGGCAAGCTGACCCCGGAAGGCGCCGAGCGCGTGCTGCGCCTGCAGAAGGAGCACGGGCTGCGCTTCGGCGAGGCCGCGCTGCGCCTCGGCCTGGTCAGCGAAGACGACATCGCCCAGGTGCTGGCGCGCCAGTTCTCCTATCCGTACCTGCAGAAAGGGCAGGCCGCCTTCTCGCCGCGCCTGGTTGCCGCCTACGAGCCGTTCTCGCCGCAGGTCGAATCGCTGCGCGCGATCCGCAGCCAGCTGATGCTGCGCTGGTTCGCGCGCGGGCGCCGCGCGCTGGCCATCGTCGGGGTCGATCCGGACGACGGCGCCAGCCTGTTCGCCTCCAACCTGGCGGTGGTGTTCTCCCAGCTCGGTGAACAGACCCTGCTGGTGGACGCCAACCTGCGCGCGCCGCGCCAGCAGGAACTGTTCGGCCTGAAGGCGCGCCAGGGCCTGTCCGACGTGCTGGCCGGCCGCGCCGACCTGGACGTGATCGCGCGCGTGCCGTCCTTCGTCGACCTGTCGGTGATGCCGGCCGGGACGCTGCCGCCGAACCCGCAGGAGCTGCTGGCGCGCGAAGGCTTCCGCAACCTCAATACGCTGCTCGAAAGCCGTTACGACGTGGTGCTGTACGACCTGCCGCCGTTCGGCCTCGGCGCCGACGCGCTGGCGGTGGCCGGGCGCGCCGGGGGCGTGCTGCTGGTCGCGCGCAAGAACCACACGCGCATCGCCAATCTCGGCAAGATGGCCGAACAGCTGGTCGAGGCCGGCGGCGAGGTGCTCGGTTCGGTGGTGGTGGAGTTCTGATGAGCACCCCGGCCCGCACCGCAATCCCCCGGCAGGCCGCGCTTGCGCGCGCCGTGCTGCCCGAGTGGTGGCCGGTGATCGCGGGCCTGGCGATCCTGTTCGTCCCCACCTTCTACGACCTGTTCACCGGCGCCTGGGTCAGCGAAGAGCAGGGCCACGGCCCGATCATCTTCGGCCTGGCGCTGTGGCTGATTTACCGCAAGTGGCCCGAGGTCGTCGCCGCCACCACGCCGCCGCGCTCGAGTTGGACCGGCTGGCCGGTGCTCGCGCTGGGCCTGATGTCGCACCTGCTCGGGCGTTCGCAAAAGATCCTGATGTTCGAAATCGCCTCGATCATCCTGGTGATGGCCGCGGTCCTGCTGGTCAAGCAGGGCGCCCGCGCGCTGCGCCTGCTGTGGTTCCCGTTCTTCTTCATGCTGTTCATGGTGCCGCTGCCGAGCGAATTCGTGGCCGCGGTCACGATGCCGATGAAGATGGCGGTGTCGTGGGCCACCGAGCACCTGCTGTTCGCGGCCGGCTACCCGATCTCGCGCTCCGGCGTGATCCTGCAGATCGGCCAGTACCAGCTGCTGGTCGCCGACGCCTGCGCCGGCCTGCAGACCCTGCTGACGCTCGAAGCGCTCGGCCTGTTCTACCTGAACCTGATGCGCCACCCGTCGGCCTTCCGCAATATCGGCCTGGCGCTGTTCATCATCCCGATATCGTTCTCGGCCAACGTGATCCGGGTGATGGCGCTGACCTTGATCACCTACTATTTTGGCGACGCCGCCGGCCAGGGCTTCCTGCACGGCTTCGCCGGCATGGTCCTGTTCATTACCGCGCTGGTGCTGATCCTGTCGGTCGATTCGACCCTGCAGTGGTTCCTGCGGCGCCGCGACGCCGCCAACGCCGCTCTGAAGGAGGCCGCATGAACCGCCGTTTTGCAGCAAGCCTGGTGCTGGGACTCGCGATGGCCGGCACCTCGGCCCTGACCGGGGCGCTCACGCCCAAGGTCAAGGTCGCCGCCAGCCAGCAGACCTTCAGCCTCGAGGCGATGATCCCGGCCAGCTTCGCCGGCTGGACGCTGGACGCCTCGATCGTGCCGCTGAAACCCGACCCCGAGCGCCAGACCATGATCGAGAAGCTGTACGACCAGACCCTGTCGCGCACCTACGTCAACTCGCGCGGCGAGCGTGTGATGCTGTCGATTGCCTACGGCGGCGACCAGAGCAAGGCGCTGCAGCTGCACCTGCCCGAGGTCTGCTACGTGGCGCAGGGCTTCCAGATGGAGAAAGCCGGCGACGGCACGCTTCCCACCCGCTTCGGCGAATTGCCGGTCAAGCGCCTGGTCGCGCGCCAGAACGAGCGCAACGAGCCGATCACCTACTGGATCACGATCGGCGACAAGGCGGTCATGTCCGGCATCGAGCAAAAGCTGCAGCGCCTCGCCTACGGCCTGTCGGGCAAGATCCCGGACGGCATGCTGGTGCGGGTGTCGACCATCCAGGCCAGCGAGGCCGACGCCTGGCGCGTGCAGGACCGTTTCGTCACCGAGATGCTCGACGTGCTCGCGCCGAAGGACCGCGCGCGCCTGCTCGGCGCCGCCGCCACCGCCGGCAAGGGCTGAGCGCAGTTCGGAAAGCATCGATGGACTCCATACTCCCCTACCTCTACACCTCGCTGCCGTTCCTGTTCGTGGCCCTGGTCGCGCTGCTGTCGGTGGTCGGCATCGGCGTCGGCATCGTCTGGCCGCGCTTCCTGGTCTACCCCTACCTGGCGATCTTCTTCTGGATGAACTCGACCAGCTACGGCAGCCTGGCCGCGTTCGCCGGCCCCGGCGTCTACAGCCGCGGCTCGGGCCTGCTGTACTTCGCGCTGGTCCAGTGGTACATCCTCGGCGCCTGGTGCTGCGCGCGCGTCTCGGCCAGCTTCCAGCGCTTCGGCGCCCCCGCGTGCAACCTGCGCCCGTGGTTCCTCGGCTGGTTCGTGCTGCTCGGCTGCCACGTCGGCGTCGCGCTGGCCTCGAACGTCAAGCTGTCCGACGCGCTGGCGCCGTCCGGCTTCTCCAACATCGTCTGGATGGCGCCGCTGGTGTCGCTGATGCAGCTGTCGTTCCGTACCCAGCAGCATGCGCTCGAACTGGCGCGCTTCATCCTGCTGGCGGGGCTGGGCCGCGCGATGTTCGGGCTGGTGCGCTGGGCCGCGTTCGGCGGCGACCCGAACAACGTCTACGCGAACATGAACGCGATCAAGATCAAGCTGACCTTCTTCGACATCAACGACAGCCTGCTGTGCGCGGTCGCGTTCTCGATCGCCGCGGTCAACCTGTTCCAGGCCGCGAAAACCGAGCGCCCACGCTTCTGGGTGCTGGTCGAATGGGCGACCCTCGGCGCCACCGTGCTGTGCCTGGTGCTGTCGTACCGCCGCACCGCGTGGATCGGCTTCGTGCTGGCGTTCGCGATCGTGATGATGCGCTTCCCGCTCAAGCGCCGCATGCAGCTGGCGGTGGCCGGCGTGCCGGCGGTCGGCGCCGCGCTGCTGTACGTCGCGCTCAAGCGCTTCTCGCAGACCAAGGGCGCGGGCGGCGGCGTCGGCAGCCTGGTCTACGACATGGAGTCGCGCCGCTTCGGCGCCGAGAGCGAGCGCGTGCTCGAACTGAAACTGGCGCTGGCCGACTTCCTGAACCACATCGTGACCGGCATCGGCTCGTGGGGCCGCTACGCCGGCTACCAGCACATTTCGTGGCAGGCCAACCCGGACGGCGGCCTGTTCCTGCACAGCGGCGTGCTGCACATCGCGCTCAAGGCCGGCCTGGTCGGCCTGGTGCTGCTGGCCGGGACCATCACCGCGTTCGTGCTGTTCGCGCGGCGCGCGCTGCGCGCGCTGCCGCCGGAGCACCTGGCGCTGGCCACCGCCGGCGTCGCCGGCGTCGCGTTCATGCTGCCCGATATCCTGGTCGGCACCCCGATCCCGCAGGTGCGCACCACCGAGATGCTGGCGATCTGCATGGCGCTGCCTTACATCGCGATGGGCGTCACCAATGGCCTGCAGGGCGCGCCCGCGCCGGGGCCCGCGGCCGTCCGCTTCAAGCCGGTGTACGCCTGATGAACCTGCGGCTGGCAAGGAATGCGTTTTCCAACCTGCTTGGCGCCGTGATCCCGGCCCTGGTGGCGCTCGGCACCGTGCCACTGGTGGTCAAGGGCCTCGGCGACGCCAGCTACGGCGTGTATTCGCTGGTCACCGCCATCGTCGGCTACTTCGCCGTCATCGACATCAACGTCACCGCCGGCTCGGTCAAGTACATCGCCGAGTTCAACGCGCGGCAGGACCGCGAACGCATCGCCGAGACCGTGTTCTTCGGCGTGATCGTGTACGCGCTGATCGGCGCCGCCGGCGGCCTTGGCCTGTACCTCGGCGCACACTACCTGGTCACCGGCGTGTTCTCGGTGCCGCCCGGCCTGGTGCCGGAAGCCACCGCCACGCTCAAGCTGGCCGCGCTCGGCTTCTTCGTCGGGCAGCTGCAGAACTACCTGCAAAGCGTGCCGCAGTCGCTGATGCGCTACGATATCTCGAGCCGCCTCGAAGTCGTGTTCGGCACCGTGGTGCCGCTGCTGACGGTCGGCGTGCTGATGCTCGGCTACGGCCTGTTCGAGGTGATCCTGCTGCGCGTGGTCACCAGCAGCGTGCACAGCCTGATCCTGTGGCGCACCATGCACCGCCTGCTGCCGGGGCTCGCGTTCCGCTGGCCCGGCGGCGAAATCCGGCGCAGCCTGCTCGGCTTTTCCGCCTACTCCTTCCTGTCGCGCTTCGCCTCGCTGTCGTATGCCTACGCCGACAAGCTGATCATCGGCGCGCTGGTCGGCGTCACCGGCCTCGCTTACTTCACGGTCGCCTCGACCCTGGCCAACCGCATCCTCGGCCTGACCTACCGCCTGTCCGGCGTGTTCTTCCCGGCCGCCAGCGCGCTGGCCGCCGCCGGCGACCTCGCGCGCCTCGACCGCATCTACCTGAAGGCCACCCGCTACGTGGTCTACCTGAACGGCGCGATCCTGGTGCTGGTCGCGGTGTTCGCGCACCCGATCCTGCGCTACTGGATGAATCCCGAGTTCGCCGACCACGGCGCGGTGGTGCTGGCGGTGATGGCGCTGTCGCAGTTCATCGATTCGCTCACCAGCCTGCCGTCGCTGGTCAACGACGGCATGGGCCACCCGCGCGTATCGGGCATGTTCGCGCTGGCGCGCGCCGCCGCCGGCCTGGCCATCGTCTGGCTGGGCGTGAAAGGGTGGGGCATCGACGGCGCGGCCTGGGGCCACCTCGCGGCCTCGCTGGTGTTTACCGCCGCCTTCCTGGTCTACGTCCACGGCCGCACCGTGCCGACCTCGCTCGCCAGCCTGGCCGCGCACGGCTACGCGCCGACCTTCTTCGGCATCGCCCTGATCGCGCTGCCGAGCGCGCTGGCCGAGCAGATGTTCGACCGCGGCGCGTTCGACTTCGCCTTCATCCTGGCCGCGACCGGCGCGCTGCTGGCGGCGCACGGCGCGCTGTTCGTGGTCGGGCGCGACGACCGCGAGATGGCCTGGTCGCGCGTCAAGGCGTACTGCCGGCCGCTGGGGAGTGGCGGGTGAGGATCCTGATGGTCTCGGAGGACCTGCCGGGCGAACAGATCGGCGGCCTTGGCAAGCATGTGGTGACGCTGTCGAACGCGCTGCTGGCGCGCGGCCACGAGGTCCAGATCCTCGGGCGCAGCGACGCCGGCACCGTCGGCTGCGCCGCGCAGATCGGCTTCCAAGGCGAGTTCATCCCCGCCTTCGACTACACGCGGCGCGGCTGGAAAGAGCTGCAGATGGGCGTGTTCAACCCGCTCAAGCGGCCGTTCTTCGCCCGCAAGCTGGGGCAGGCGGTCAACCGCCACGCGGCCGGCTTCGACGTGGTCCACTACCACGGCCACCTGCCGATGGTCGGCCTGTACGTCGGCCCTGGCATCAATTACGTCCAGACCCGCCACGACCAGGGCAGCGAATGCCTGACCCATTTGCGCTTTTACGGCGAACAGGTGTGCACCACCACCGCGCCGCGCGACTGCGCCCGCTGCATCGTGCAAGGCGCCGGGCCGCTGCGCCAGATGGTGAGCGCCAGCGCCGTCAACGGCTACCGGCGCCAGGCCGCGCAGTCGTTCGGCAGCCAGAAGACGGTGTTCGTGTCCGACTTCCTGCGCCGCCAGTTCCAGCGCGCGGTGCCCGATGCCGACCTGGCGCGCTGCCGGGTGATCCACAACTTCATCAATTACGCCCACCTGGCGCAAGTGGCCGCGGCCGCGCCGCAACCGGAAGCAGGGCACATCGTGCTGGTCGGGCGGGTCGACGCCGGCAAGGGCTTCGGCGAATTCCTGGCCGAGGCCGCGAGCCGGCTGCCGCCGCATGCGCGCATCTCGGTCGTCGGCGACGGCCCGCAGCGCGCCGCGCTAGAAGCGCGTTATGGCGGCGCGCAGGTGCGCTTTTTGGGCTGGCAACAATACACCGAGGCGATCGCGCTGTCGGCCCGGGCCCACCTGTGCGTGGTGCCCTCGGTGTGCGAGGAAGCCTGCAGCACCACCGTCCTCGAAGCGCTCGCGCTGGGCAAGCAGTGCGTCGCGCTGGCGCGCGGCGGCACGCCCGAGCTGGCGGCCTACCAGTTGTACGAGGGCCAGCTGCAGCTGGCGGCGACCATGCCGGAACTGGTCGACCGCATGCTGGCGCAGCTCGCCCATCCACCGCGCCGCGTCGCGCTGCCGCCGAGCTTTGGCGCCGACGCCGCGCTCACCCTGCCCAAACTACTGGACTTCTATGCCGAATAAACCCAAATTCTCGATCGTCACCTGCACCTGGAACAGCGCCGCGACGCTGGCCGACACGCTGGCCTCGGTGCAGCGCCAGACCTGCCAGGACGTGGAGCATATTTTCGTCGACGGCGGCTCGACCGACGGCACGCTCGACATGCTCGCCGCCTACCCGGGCAACAAGCGCGTGCTGCGCGACGTCGGCGGCGGCATCAGCCGCGCGATGAACCAGGGGATCGAAGCCGCCAGCGGCGAGTATATCGCGCACTTGCACTCGGACGACTACTACGCCGCGGACGACGTGCTGGCCACGGTGGCCGAGCGCTTCGACCGCGAGCAGGTCGACTGGGTGTTCGGCACCGTGCAGGTGCTCAAGGACGGGCGCCTGGTGCCGCCCAACCGGTTGCAGCCGTACAGCTACCGTTCGTTCGCCGCCGGGCGCGCCTGGGTGGCCCATCCGGCCGTGTTCGTGCGCAAGGCCGCGTTCGAACGTGTCGGCCTGTTCGACGAGAAGCTCAAATACGCAATGGACGTCGACCTCTGGCTGCGCCTCGGCAAGGTCGCGCGCCCGGCCACGCTCGACCGTCCGCTGACGATCTTCCGCGACCACGCGGGCAGCGTCTCGTCGGCCAACAAGATCAAGGCGCGCCAGGAGGAATTCCAGGTGCGGCGCCGCTACCTGAAACAGGCGCCGCTGGCC
>JBJMVW010000310.1:0-6774 GCA_045810465.1 Massilia sp.
CGGCTGCTCGGTGACCAGCGCGTCGCCATGCCTGATCGCGGGGACCTTGCCCATCGGGTTGATGGCAAGGTAGGCCGGATCGCGCTGTTCGTTCTTCTTCAGGTTCAGGATGTGCAGGTCGTAGCTGGCGCCGAGCTCCTCGAGCAGCGCGCGTACTCCTGCCGAGCGCGAGTTGGGCGAGTGGAACAGGGTGACATGGCGGTGCATCTGGATCTCCTTCGTTGGACAAGAACTGCAAGCGTAGGCCAGCCGCGCGCCGCCGTATTGGAAAAATGCGCAGTCCGGTGACGGATCGCGGATGCTAATATCCGTTCAAAATTACGAAGGGGAGACCGATGAGCAGCTTGCCGACCGTAGCCCAGCGCCCGAAAGGCGTGGTCGATCCCGCCACGGCAGCGAGGATGTTCAGGCTGGAGCGCTACCTTCCCCCACCCGAGCTGGCGCCGTTCCTCGACCATTACTGGGTTGTCCAATGGGACCTGCGCGGGCGAGCGCCGCACATGCAGCGCACGCTGCCCTATCCGTGCGTGAACGTGGCGTTCGAGGCTGGCAGGAGCGGCGTGTTCGGCGTGCCGACCGGCGCCTTCGATTACGAGGTGAAGGACGCCGGCAAGGTGCTCGGCCTGCGCTTTCGTGCGGGCGCATTCCGTGCGTTCCTCGGCCGGCCCGTGCATACGATCACCGGCCAGGTCTTGCCCTTGTCGGCCGTATTCGATTGGGACGATGCCGACGCCGAGCGCGCAGTCCTCGGTGGTGCGGACGATGCCGCGATGATCGCGCAAGCCAATGCGCTGTTGTGCCGGCGCCTGCCGCCAGCCGATCCGCAGGTCGAGCGGATCGCGGCCATATTGCGGATCGCGGAACAGGCGCCGGGCCTGACCCAGGTGGCAGACCTGGCCGATGGCGCCGGGATCGGCGTGCGCGCGCTGCAGCAAATGTTCAGCGAGTACGTGGGCGTCAGCCCGAAATGGGTGATCCGGCGTTACCGCCTGCACGAGGCCGCCGACCAGCTCGCGAACGGGCACGAGATCGACCTGTCGGCGCTGGCGCTGGGCCTCGGCTACTTCGACCAGGCGCACTTCAGCGCCGACTTCCAGAAGCTGGTCGGCAGGCCGCCGGGACAGTACCGGCGCGCGGCACAGGCCCGCTCCCTTTAAACGGGCGCGTTCCGCTGGCGCCCTGGCCGCTAATCCATCGCGACGATGATCTTCCCGAAGTGCTGGTTTGCGCGCATGCGGTCAAAGGCCTGGTCGAGCTGGTCGAAGCGGAACACGCGATCGATCGGCAGCCCCAGTGTTCCGCTGCGCAGGAATGGTCCCAGGTCCGCCATCACGCGCGCCGTGATTTCGCGCACTTCCTGCACGCTGCGGGTCCGGAACGTCACGCCGATGTAGTGGATGCGCTTGAGGGCATGCAGGTCGAAATCGAAATCGCCGTGTTTGCCCGCCATCCGCCCGACGTTGACGATCCTGCCCCGCACTGCGGCCGCCGCCAGGTTCTGGTTCGCCAGCAGGCCGGCCAACTGGTCGACAATCAGGTCGATTCCCGCGCCCCCGTTGGCCGCGATGGCCAGTTGGGGCCAGTCGGGGTCGGAGCTGTCGAGGGCGATGCCCGCCCCGAATTCGGCCAGCCGCATCCTGCGCGCGCTGTCGGTCGAGGTGCCGATCACGGTGGCCGCGCCCATCAGCCTGGCAATCTGCAGGCCCATCAGGCCGACGCCGGACGACGCGCCCTGGATCAGCACCGCTTCCCCCGCCCGGATGCGGCCGTTGGTAACGATCGCGTCGTGCATGGTCTGCAGCGCCAGCGGCAGGCAGGCAGCCTGCTCCCAGCTCATGTCGCCCACCGGCAGGTGCATGGCGCGGCCCCAGTCGACCACCGCGTACTCGGCAAAGCCGGCCGCCCCGGAGCACATGACCCGGTCGCCGGCCCGGAACCCGCTCGCCTCGGCGCCGGTCTCGACGACCTCGCCCGCGCATTCCATGCCGAGCACGCGCGGCTCGCCCGACAGCGTGCCGAGGTCGGCCCGGTTCAGCGCGGCGGCGCGGACCCGCACCAGCAGTTGCGATGGTCCCGGTTGCGGCCGCGCCACGTCGGCATACCCGAACCCGTTTGCGCCCGCCAGCGCGGCCTTCATCGCGCGCCCCTAGTCATGGTCGACCTGCAGCGCTTCGAGGAACCGCGACACCATGTTGTAGGCGCCGATCGTGGCGGTGAGCTCCACCAGCTCGCGTTCGTTGAAGTATTGGCGCACGGCCGCGAAGACCGGCTGCGGCACCTGGACGTCGCGGGTCATCGATTCGCTGTAGGCCAGCGCGGCGCGCTCGCGCGCATCGAAGCTGTCGAATTCGCCGTCGCGGAGCGCATCGAGCTGCGCCTGGCTGTAGCCTTCCTCCAGCGCGAACGGGGTGTGCGCACGGAACTCGTACTCGGCGCCGTTGAGCACTGCGACGTTCATGATCACGAGTTCGCGGATACGGCCGGGCAGGTCGCATTTCTGCCGGATCGCGGTCAGGAAGCTGAGCCAGCCGGCCGCAACCGGTGGGCTGTGCAACAGCATCTCGTACAGCTTGAGGACCCGGCCGCGCTCCTTGACGACGCGCGCGACCTCGGGTGCGATCTCGCGATTCTGGATATCTGCGTAGGCAATGCGTGCCATGTTGTGTCTCCTGGTGGGTTGTTATGGGCCGGTGGAGGCAGTCAGTCCGCCGTCGACCACGATTTCCTGGGCAGTGATATAGCGGCTCTCGTCGCTGGCGAGGAACAGCACGGCGTGCGCCACGTCCCAGGCGTCGCCCATCCGCCCCATCGGCACCTGCTGGTGACGGCGCGCGACGAAGCCGTCGAAGTCGCCATTCGCGTATTTGTCGGCCAGGCGCTCGACCAGCGGCGTGAACATCAGGCCCGGCACCACGCAATTGAGCCGCACGCCGCGCGCGGCGTACAGCACGGCGGTGGTCCGGGTCAGCTGCATCAGCGCGGCCTTGCCGGCGGCGTACGCGACCTGCGGCTTGCCGGCGTAGCGCAGCCCGGCCACCGACGAGATATTCACCACCGCGCCGGCGCCCTGGCGCTCCATGATCGGCAACACCGATTTGCAGGTGAGGAAAGCGGACTTCACGTTCACGTCCATCTGCTCGTCCCAGGTGGCCTCGCTCATCTCGACCGGGCCGCCCGGTTCCGAACGCCCGACGTTGTTGACCAGGATGTCGATGCGCCCGAAGCGCTCGAGGCAGGCCGCCGCCATTGCGTCGACCTGCGCCGCATCGGTGACGTCGAAGGCGCTCACCTCGGCGACGCCGCCCTCGGCCCGGATCAGCGCGCGCGTGGCTTCGGCCGCCTCCAGGTTCAGGTCGACGCCGAATACGCTGGCGCCTTGCCGGGCCAGCAGGACCGCGATGGCCTTGCCGTTGCCCCATCCCGGGCCGAGCGTGCCGCAGCCCGTCACCAGCGCGATTTTTCCGTCCAGTCGATGCATGTGTGTCTCCTGGCGTGGCGGTTACGCGGCGTCGGCGCGCGCCGCGTCGTCCTCGTCCTGCAGGATCTGCATCGCCTTGCGCAGCGCGGTCTTGTAGCGTGCCTGCTCGCGTTCGATCGAGGCCTCGTCCCAGTCGTAAAAGCCCTTGCGGCTGGCGCTCTTGACGCCGAAATCGCCGTTCCTGACGAGGTTCTGCATCAGCGGGCTCGGTTCGGTGTTCTGGTGCAGGTGGGGGTAGATGCCGGCGGCCGCGGCGCAGTGGATATCGACGCCGGCCAGGTCCTTTTGCAGCAGCGGCCCCGCTGCGATGTAGCGAAAGCCGAAGCCGTAGCGCACCGCCAGGTCGACATCCTCGGCACTGGCGAAGCCTTCGTCGACCAGGGCGATCGCCTCGCGCATCATCGCGTGCTGGATGCGGTTGGCGAGGAAGCCCGGCACGTCGCGCTTGACCTGCACCGGCTTCTTGCGCACCGAACGCATGATGTCGCTGACTGCCTGCGCCACCGCTTCGTCGGAGACGTCGCTGCGCACCACTTCCACCGCCGGCACCCAGTGCGCCGGCATGAAGAAGTGCAGCCCCAGCATGCGTTCGCGGGTGCCGCACTGCGCACCGATCTGGCTGATCGCGATGCCCGACGAGTTGCTGGTCAGTGGCACATGGGGCGGCGCGGCGGTGTCGAGTTCGCGGAAGACCTGCTGCTTGACGGCCAGGTTCTCGGGCGCGCATTCGATCACGATGGCGACGTCGGTCCAGTCGATGGCGGCGATCGCGGCGCGCGCATCGACGCTGCCGCCCTGGCGGTAGATGCCGACCGATTGCGCTGCCAGCGCCACCTTGGCCGGCAGGCCGGCGCGCACCCCTGGCGACGGCTCGACCACCTGGGCGTTCCAGCCGCCCGCGTAAAAAATCGCAGCAACGTCGCTGCCCATGGTGCCGCCGCCGATGACGACGACCGATTGCTGTGGTTTCATTGGCTTCCTATCGATATCAGGTTACTGGGTTAAATCAGGCAAGGCCGGCTACAGGCCCGGCATCGAGAACTGCGCGGCGCGCAAGGCGGCCAGCAGGTTCGTGTTTTGCTGCCGGTCCAGCGCCACCAGCGGCGGGCGCACCGCCGCATAGCCGGGGTCGCCGGAGAAATGCGCCACCGCCGCCTTCAGGGCCGGGATCATCGGGAATTGCGCGAACGTGGCGCGCAGCGCATCGAGCGCCGCCTGGCGCTCGTCGGCATCGGCCTGCTGCCAGCTGCGGTACAGTTGCGCGATCGGTCCCGGATTCACATTCCCGGTGGCGGTGATGCAGCCGGCGCCGCCGCCACGCATGGTTGCGAGCAGGTAGGTTTCGCTGCCGGCGAACACGTCGAAGCCCTGCGGCTGGAAGCGTTCGAGCATCGCGCTGGTATTGGCCCAGTCGCCGGAGCTGTCCTTGATGCCGGCGATGACGCCCGGGTAGGCTTCCAGCAGGCGTTCGATCAGCGCCAGGCTGATCGGCACCTGGGACACCTGCGGGATGTGGTACAGGTAGATCCGCAGGCGCGCGTCGGCGACGCGCTCGATCACTTCGGCGTAACTGGCGAACAGGCCGTCGTCGGACACGCCCTTGTAGAAGAACGGCGGCAGCATCAGCACCCCGCCGGCGCCGTGCGCGACGGCGTGGCGGGTCAGCGCGACGCTGTCGGCCAGCGCGCAGCAGCCGGTGCCGGGCATCATGCGCTGGCCCGGGATGCCGGCCTCGGCCAGCGCGTCGAGCAGCTGCATGCGTTCGGCCACCGACAGCGAGTTCGCTTCGGAATTGGTGCCGAAGACCGCCAGGCCGACGTCCTGGCCGAGCAGCCAGCGGCAATGCCGTACCAGCATCGCGGCGGCCTGGCGCGGGTCGTCGGCGCACGGAGTGATCACCGGGGAGAACACGCCGCGCAGTCGGGTCGCTTGGGTCATGGCGTTCTCCTCAGGCCCAGTTGTCGACGGCGTAACGGTCGACCGCGGCGTCGTCGAAACCGAAACCCAGCCCCGGCGTGCCTGGGACGACCAGGTTGCCATCGGCGAATTGCAGCTGGGTGTCGACCAGGCGCCGGAAGTTGAGCACCCGGTCGTCCGAGAAATACTCGACAAAGCCGGCGTTGGGGGTGGCCGCGACCAGGTGCACGTGCAAGTCGTGGAACCAGTGCGGGCACATGGTCACGCCGAAGCCGGCCGCCATGGCCGCGATGCGGCGCCACTCGCTGATGCCGCCGCAAACCGCCGCGTCCGATTGCAGGATCATCGCGGCGCGCTTTTCCAGCAGTTCCTGGTGGCGCCAGCGGCCGGCTTCGATCTCGCCGGTCGCGACCGCCACCGGCGTGCGCCGGGCCAGCTGGGCGTGGTTTTCGATGTCGTCCGGGCTGAACGGCTCTTCGATCCAGTACGGCCGGTACGGCTCGAAACGCTGCATGTAGCCGAGCGCGGTCGGCAGGTCGCTCCAGGCGTTGTTGGCGTCAAGCATGAGCAGCACGTCGTCGCCGATCGCCTCGCGCGCGGCGCGGATGCGCGCCTCTTCTTCCTTCAGGCCGTGGCGGCCGACCTTCATCTTGACCGCCTTGAAGCCGAGCGCCACGTAGCTGGCCATTTCGTCGCCGAGCATCTGCGCCGTCTTGCCCTCGAGGTAATAACCGCCACTGGCGTAGGCTGGCACGGTGTCCCGCGCCGAGGCGCCCAGGTACTGCGCCAGCGGCAGGCCGGCGGCGCGCGCGTTGCGGTCCCACAGCGCGACGTCGAGGATCGACAAGGCGCGCATGGTCGAGCCGGCGCGGCCGTGCAGCAGCGAGTCGCGGTACATGTCCTGCCACAGCCCTTCGACCCGCAGCGCGCTCTGGCCGACCAGGGTATCCCGGAACAGCTCGCGCACCGCATGCGTGACCAGCACGCCGGCGCGGCTGCCGCCGTAGCAAAAGCCGATGCCCTGGTGGCCGTCGGCGGTACGCACCCGCACCAGCGTGTAATCGCGCGCCAGCACCTGGCGCGTCGAGAACGAGGTCGGATTGTCGAGCGCAATGCTGACGGTGCGGGCCTCGACCGACACGATGCGCGCATCGTTGGTGTAATCGCTGACTTGCTGTTGCATGGCATTTCTCCTGGCGGTAGCTGGTTTCGACAATATTATTGACAATTCAAACAGGCGAAAAAAAAAGCGGAAGCCGGCCTGGCCTCAGCTCATGATGCCGATCTGCCAGGGCACGAACTCGTTGTCGCCCAGGCCGTGCTGCTCGCTCAAGGTGCGCTCACCCGAAGCAGCCGCCAGCATCAACCGGAAAAGGCGC
>JBJMVW010000311.1:0-5026 GCA_045810465.1 Massilia sp.
CACCTCAGCCTGGCCTTCAATCCGTCGCACCTGGAAATCGTCAATCCGGTCGTAGAGGGCTCGGTAAAGGCCCGGCTCGACCGCCGCGGCGACGTCGAGGGCGACACGGTGCTGCCGGTGCTCGTGCACGGCGACGCCGCTTTCGCCGGGCAGGGCGTAGTCATGGAAACGCTGGCGCTGGCGCAGACCCGCGGCTACGGCACGGGCGGCACGGTGCACGTCGTCATCAACAACCAGATCGGCTTCACCACCTCCGACCCGCGCGACACCCGCTCGACCCTGTACTGCTCCGATGTCGTCAAGATGATCGAGGCGCCCGTGCTGCACGTGAACGGCGACGATCCGGAAGCGGTCGTGCTGGCCACCCAGATCGCGCTCGACTACCGCGTCCAGTTCGGCAAGGATGTCGTGGTCGACATCATTTGCTACCGCAAGCTGGGCCACAACGAGCAGGACACCCCGGCGCTGACCCAGCCGCTGATGTACAAGAAGATCGCCAAGCACCCGGGCACCCGCAAGATGTACGCCGACAAGCTGGCCGCGCAAGGCACCATCGGCGCCGACGTCGGCGACCAGATGGTCGCGGGCTTCCGCGCCGCGATGGACGCCGGCAAGCACACGCACGACCCGGTGCTGACCGACTTCAAGAACAAGTACGCCGTCGACTGGGCGCCGTTCCTGAACAAGAAGTGGACCGATGCCGCCGACACCGCCGTGCCGCTGACCGAACTGAAGCGCCTGGCAACCCGCATCACCACCGTGCCGGAAGGCTTCAAGCTGCACTCGCTGGTTGAAAAAGTGCTGGCCGACCGCGCCACCATGGGCCGCGGCGAAGCCAACCTCGACTGGGGCATGGGCGAACACCTGGCCTATGCCTCGCTGGTGTCGTCGGGCTACACGATCCGCCTGTCGGGCCAGGACGCCGGCCGCGGCACCTTCGTGCACCGCCACGCCGTGCTGCACGACCAGAACCGCGAGAAGTGGGACGCCGGTACCTACGTGCCGCTGCAAAACGTGTCGGAAACCCAGGCACCGTTCACCGTCATCGACTCCGTGCTGTCGGAAGAAGCGGTGCTGGGCTTCGAATACGGCTACTCGACCGCCGAGCCGAACACCCTGACCATCTGGGAAGCCCAGTTCGGCGACTTCGCCAACGGCGCCCAGGTCGTGATCGACCAGTTCATCGCCTCGGGCGAAGTGAAGTGGGGCCGCGCGTCGGGCCTGGTCATGATGCTGCCGCACGGCTACGAAGGCCAGGGCCCGGAGCACTCGTCGGCACGTATCGAGCGTTTCCTGCAGCTGTGCGCCGACAACAATATGCAAGTTGTCCAGCCGACCACCGCAGCCCAGATCTTCCACCTGCTGCGCCGCCAGATGGTTCGCCAGTTCCGCAAGCCGCTGGTGATCTTCACGCCGAAGTCGCTGCTGCGTAACAAGGATGCAGGCTCATCGCTGAACGAACTGGCCAAGGGCGCGTTCCAGACCGTCATCGGTGAAGTCGACGAGAAGATCGAGCCTTCCAAGGTCAAGCGCGTGATCGCCTGCTCGGGCAAGGTCTACTTCGACCTGGTCAACGCGCGCAAGACGCGTGGCGTGACCGACGTGGCCATCGTCCGCATCGAGCAGATGTACCCGTTCCCGCACAAGTCGTTCGCTGCGGAACTGAAGAAGTTCAGCAACGCGACCGAAGTGGTGTGGGCGCAGGACGAGCCGCAGAACCAGGGTCCGTGGTTCCAGATCCAGCACAACATCTTCGAGAACATGGAGTCGGGCCATCGCCTGGCGTACGCCGGCCGTCCGGCGTCGGCGGCTCCTGCGGTCGGCTACACCGACAAGCACGTCGCCCAGCAGAAGGAATTGCTGGAGACCGCGTTCGCGAAGCTGAAGGGCTTTGTCCTGACCAAGTAATACAACAAGCCCCGCGCGCCACAAGTGGGCGGGGCTTCTTGCACGAATAATTAACGGAGTTTTCTAAATGGCACAAATCGAAGTCAAGGTCCCCCAACTGTCGGAATCGGTTGCTGAAGCGACCCTGCTGTCCTGGCACAAGAAAGTCGGCGAGCCGGTCGCGCGCGACGAGAACATGATCGACATTGAAACCGACAAGGTGGTCCTCGAACTGCCGGCCCCGGCGGCCGGCGTGATCGTGCAACTGATCAAAAGCGACGGCGCGACCGTCGTCGCGGGCGAAACCATCGCCATCATCGATACCGAAGCATCGGCGCAGGTCAGCCCGCTGCAAGTGACCGCGGCCCCGCAGCAGCAAGCCGCCGCCCCGGCCGCCGCTCCGGCAGCCGCCGAAGCTGGTTCCAAGGCAGGCGTGGCCATGCCTGCCGCCGCCAAGATCCTGGCCGACAACGCCATTAGCGCGGCGCAAGTCGCCGGCACCGGCCGCGACGGCCGCGTGACCAAGGGCGATGCGCTGGCCGCTGTCGCCAACAAGCCAGCCGCCCCGGCGCCGCTGGCCCCGGTCGCCGCCAAGCCGGCGTTGCAGCCAATCGCCGCGCCTGCCGTCAACCTGGGCGACCGTCCGGAAGAGCGCGTGCCGATGAGCCGCCTGCGCGCCCGTATCGCCGAGCGCCTGCTGCAATCGCAATCGACCAACGCGATCCTGACCACGTTCAACGAAGTGAACATGCAGCCGGTCATCGACCTGCGCAACAAGTACAAGGACAAGTTCGAGAAGGAACACGGCGTCAAGCTGGGCTTCATGTCGTTCTTCGTCAAGGCTGCCGTGGCCGCGCTGAAGAAGTACCCGATCATCAACGCGTCGGTCGACGGTAACGACATCGTCTACCACGGCTACTTCGATATCGGTATCGCGGTCGGTTCGCCGCGCGGCCTGGTGGTGCCGATCCTGCGCAACGCCGACCAGATGTCGATCGCCGAGATCGAGAAGAAGATCGGTGAATTCGGCGCCAAGGCCAAGGAAGGCAAGCTGACCCTGGAAGACCTGACCGGCGGCACCTTCTCGATCTCGAACGGCGGCACCTTCGGTTCGATGCTGTCGACCCCGATCATCAACCCGCCGCAGTCGGCCATCCTGGGCGTGCACGCGACCAAGGACCGCGCCGTCGTCGAAAACGGCCAGGTCGTGGTGCGCCCGATGAACTACCTGGCGATGTCGTACGACCACCGCATCATCGACGGCCGCGAAGCCGTGCTGGGCCTGGTCACGATGAAGGAAACGCTGGAAGATCCATCGCGCCTGCTGCTCGACCTGTAACCGTTCCGCGCGCCGGCCTGGCCGGTGCGCGTGCCTGACGCCCGAAGGAGTGAGCATGACGATTGCCGAAGAACTGAAGCGTTTGCACGAGCTGCACCAGGCCGGCGCCCTGACCGACGCCGAATACGAAATGGCCAAGGCCAAGGTGCTGGCGGCGCCTGCCGTCGACCTCTCGAAGGGGAGTGCGGCCGGCAGCTTGGGCGCCGACCTCAACGCCATCCGCCGCTCGCGCAGCGACCGCTGGCTGGGCGGCGTGTGCGGCGGGCTCGCGAAAGCGACCGGCGTCGACAACTGGGTGTGGCGCTTGCTGTTCGTGCTGTTCTCGCTGACCTTCGGCTTCGGCGCGGTTCTGTATTTGCTGTTGTGGATCTTCATACCTGAAGAATAAGATCCCCGATCAGCTTCCCGTCGTTCCCGCGCAGGCGGGAATCCATGCTGACTTCGCACCGCCATCGGCGTCACGATTTCTGATACTCGGCATGGGCCGCCGCGTTCGCGAGGGCGACGTAGTTTTGGTGTGGCGGTTGTTCGGGGTTTACCCAAGAATAAGGAATATTGATGAGTAACGAAAAACAATTTGACGTCGTCGTGATCGGCGGCGGCCCTGGCGGCTACGTAGCCGCGATTCGCGCAGCCCAACTGGGCTTCAAGACCGCCTGCATCGACGAGTGGGCCAACGCCAAGGGCGCGCCGGCGCTGGGCGGCACCTGCACCAACGTCGGCTGCATCCCGTCCAAAGCCCTGCTGCAGTCGTCCGAGCACTTCGAGCACGCCGGCCACGCCTTCGCCGAGCACGGCATCGACGTGAACGGCCTCGAGCTGAACCTGCCGCAAATGCTCAAGCGCAAGGACAACGTCGTCAAAGCCAACAACGACGGCATCATCTACCTGTTCAAGAAGAACAAGGTCACCTTCTTCCACGGCCGCGGCGCGTTCGCCGGCAAGGCCGACGGCGGCTACACGATCAACGTGTCCGGCCCGACCACCGACACCCTGGTCGCCAGGAACGTGATCGTGGCGACCGGCTCCAACGCCCGTGAACTGCCGGGCGCACCGTTCGACGAAAAACTGATCCTGTCGAACACCGGCGCGCTGGTCATCGAAGGCGTGCCGGCCAAGCTGGGCGTGATCGGCGCCGGCGTCATCGGCCTCGAAATGGGCAGCGTGTGGCGCCGCCTCGGTTCGCAGGTGACGGTGCTCGAAGGCCTGCCGACCTTCCTCGGCGCGGTCGACGAACAGATCGCCAAGGAAGCGCACAAGCTGTTCACCAAGCAGGGCCTGGCGATCAACCTGGGCTGCAAGATCGGTGCGATCACCAAGGGCAAGAACGACGTCACCGTCGAATACGCCGACAGCACCGGCGCGGCGCAGAAAGCTACCTTCGACCGCCTGGTCGTGTGTATCGGCCGCGTGCCGAACACCAACGGCCTGGGCATCGAGAGCGTCGGCCTGCAGCTGGACGAACGCGGCTTCGTCGTCGTCGACGCCGACTGCCGCACCAGCCTGCCGGGCGTGTGGGCGGTGGGCGACGTGGTGCGCGGCCCGATGCTGGCGCACAAGGCGGAAGAAGAGGGCGTTGCGGTGGCCGAGCGTATCGCCGGCCAGCACGGCCACGTCAACTTCAACACGATCCCGTGGGTGATCTACACCTCGCCGGAAATCGCGTGGGTCGGCAAGACCGAGCAGCAGCTCAAGGCCGAAGGCGTGGCGTACAAAGCCGGCACCTTCCCGTTCATGGCCAACGGCCGTGCGCGTGCGCTGGGCGACACCTCGGGCATGGTCAAGTTCGTGGCCGACGCC